>DASYFL010000032.1:0-2482 GCA_036498445.1 Steroidobacteraceae bacterium | reverse complement strand
AGCCAGGCCGCGAGCAGCGTGCTGGCGGTGCCCGCAATGAGGTGCATGGGCCCGAGTAGCTGCCCCGCCTCACCGACACTCAGGTGATGCGAACGCTGCAGGAAGGCGGGCGTCCACCACATCAGTCCCCAACTCCAGAATGTCGCCACCGAGCCGCCGAGGAGAAGATGCACCGCTGAACGCTGGCGGGCGATGTAGCGCAGCGTCGCCCCGAAGGTGCTGCGCACAACCGCTGCGGCATCCAGCTGACCCCGGCGCGGCTCGCGCACGGTGAGCCACACGATGATCGCGACCACCACTCCCGGAATGCCGAGCACGAGGAAAGCCGCGCGCCAGCCCCCACGCTCGGCGGCGGTCCCCGCCACCGAAGAACCGAGCCAGGCACCGAGACACGTGCCGAGTGCGAAGATGGTGAGCGCCATCGGACGGCGCGCGGGCGGAAACTTGTCCGCCAGGATCGAGGTGGAAGGCGGCGTGCCGCCGGCCTCACCGATTCCGACTCCGAAGCGTGCGAGCGTGAGTTGCAGGCGATTCTGCGCGAGCCCGCACAATGCCGTCATTACGGACCAGGCGGCGAGCGCCACCACGAGGATATTGCGCCGATTGGCCCGATCCGCGAGCGCGGCCACCGGGATCCCCACCGTCACGTAGAACACGGCGAGCGCACCGCCGGTGAGGAACGCGATACCGGAGTCGCTCAGACGCAGCTCCGTCCGGATGGGCTCGATGACCGTGGAGATCGAGAAGCGGTCCGCGATGTTGAGCGCATAGACCACCGTCAGCACGCCGAGCACGTACCAGCGGTCGCGCGGCGCAGCCTTCGTGGCCCCGGCGAGGGCGGAATCGCCTGCCGCTGCCGTGCTCAGGGACTCCAGCTCCACTCGTGCGCGCTTGCGCGACAGCCCCCGCCGCCTCCGCCGGTCCAGGCCCGGCCGTGAACCGCGCGGCCGCTCGCAGCGCCGGTCGCCACGCCCTGGCGCAGCGCGCGCACGCCGTTCACCCAGACCTCATCGACGCCGGTAGCGAGCTGGTGCGGACGCTCATAGGTGGCGTGATCCTGAATCGTGGCCGGATCAAACACGACGATGTCCGCAAAGTAGCCGTTCTTCAGTTGGCCGCGGTCGGGGAGCGACAGGGTCGCGGCCGGTAGCGCCGCCAGCTTGTGTATCGCCTGCGGGAGGGTCAGTACCTTCTCCTCGCGGACGTACTTGGCAAGCACACGCGCAAAATTTCCATAGGCACGCGGATGCGAGTTGGACTTGAGGAAAATGCCCTCAGGTGCGGGCGCCGCCTCGTCGGAATCGAAGCTCACCCAGGGCAGCACCACCTCACGGCGAATGTTGTCCTCCGACATCAGAAAGTATGCGACGCCGACCCGCGAGCCATCCTCGATCACGAGATCGACGGCGGCATCCTCGGGTGATACCCCGCGCATGCGCGCCACGTCCGCAAGTGTCTTGCCGGTGAGGGGTTTCAGCTGCGGGTTCTTGAATGCGAGCAGCAGCGTGCCATCGGGCCCGGCTGCGCCAAAGAGGTTTTCCCACGAAGGTTTGGGGTCGCGCATGTCCGCGATGACGCGTGAGCGCATTTTCGGATCCCGTAGCCGCTCGATCCACGCTTCGAGTCCCCCATCGAGCACCCAGGGCGGCATTGCCGCATCGAGCCCGGTAGCGCCGGCGGTGTAGACATACATATCCGCCGTGATGCGCGTGCCCGCGGCGCGCGCCTTGTCCACCGCCGCGATGAGCGCACCGATTTTGTCCCAGTTGCGTCGTCCCGCGACTTTCAGGTGATAGATCTCCGCCGGTCCCCCGGAGGCGCGCGCGATGTCGACGGTTTCCTGCACAGCTTCGAGCAGCCGGTCGCCCTCGCTGCGCATGTGCGCGCTGTAGATCCCGCCACAGCGGGCGGACTCGGTGGCGAGCGCGATCAACTCGGGGGTGTGCGCGTATTCATTCGGACTGTAGATGAGCGCGGTGGTCACCCCGACGGCGCCCTGCTCCATGGCCTGACGCACCAGCGTGCGCATCTGCGCGAGCTGTTCCGCGGTCGGCTGCACGTCGCGCTCGCCGAGGACGTTGATACGCACCGTACCGGCACCGACGAAGGAAGCGACATTCGGTGCGATCCGACGCTGTTCGAGGTGCTGCAGATACTCTCCGAGAGTCGTCCAGTCGATCGGGTAGTGGATGTCCCCCTGGCGCTGAAGCGCGCGTTCCTTCATCTGCGGCGTAAGTGGCCCCATCGAGTCTTCGCCGAGCACCTCGAGCGTCACGCCTTGGCGCAGATCACTCAGCGCACGTCCGTCGATGAGCAGTGATTCTTCCGGGTGCGCGAGCATATTGACGAAGCCTGGCGCCACCGCCTTGCCGCGCGCGTCGATGCGCTCGCGGGCCGGGTTCGGGGCGTGTCGGCCGACATAGGCGATGCGGTCCCCCTGAATAGCGACGTCGCCGACGAAGGGCTCACCGCCGCTGCCATC
>DASYFL010000031.1:0-3037 GCA_036498445.1 Steroidobacteraceae bacterium | reverse complement strand
ATCGGCCGGCGGCCGACCATTCTCGGCTGTCTGGTGGCCATGGCCGCGGGCATGTTTGGGGCCGCTTACGCGCACAGCGTCTCAGGTCTTCTGCCCTGGCGGCTGCTCACCGGGGTCGGTATCGGCGGCACGCTCGCCGCGATCAATGCCGCTGCAGCGGAGCTTTCCAATCGCCGCAACCGCAGCTTCGCCATGGCACTGATGGTGATCGGCTACCCGATCGGCGGAGTGATCGGCGGGGTGTTCGTACAGAAGCTGCTGGCAAGCGGGAGCTGGCACGCGGTGTTCGTCGCCGGGGGCTGGGTGACGGCTGCCTTCCTGCCGATCGTGTGGTGGCTGCTGCCCGAATCGGTGGCGTTTCTCGACCGGCGGCGCGCACCGGGAGCGCTCGAGCAAGTCAACCGCGTGCTCGCGCGCCTCGGGCACTCGCCGGCCGAGGCGCTCAGCGAGTCAGAGTCACAGGCGATGCGCCACTCGATCGCGGACATTCTGAAACCTGGGCTTCTTGCCACGACGGTATTGATTACGTTCGCCTACTTCGCCCACATCACCAGCTTCTATTTTCTAATCAAATGGGTGCCGAAGATCGTCGTCGACCTGGGATTTGCGCCGCAGACCGCGGCCGGCGCGCTGACCTGGGTGAGCCTCGGCGGCGCGATCGGGGGAGCGCTCTTCGGCCTGATCGCCACCCGCACCGGAGTGAAGCCCTTGACGGTCTGTGCACTGCTCGGCGGGGCACTGATGATCGTCTGGTTCGGTCGTGGAGCCGCGGACCTCGCGAGCCTGAAAGAGATGCTCGCCATCGCCGGACTCTTCACCAACGCCGCGATCGCAGGTCTCTACCTGCTCTTCGCGCAGGTGTTCCCGACGCACGTGCGCGCGACCGGCACCGGCTTTGCCATTGGTATTGGCCGCGGTGGTGCGGCGCTCGCGCCAGTGATCGCTGGTTACCTGTTTCGCGCGGGCTTTGCGCTCGAGACCGTCGCCGTGATCATGGCATGTGGCTCACTGCTCGCGGCGGTGGTGCTGCTCGCACTCAAGGTGCGTGATGGCGAGGAGCTGGGGCGCACCGGGCCCGCGGCGGCGCGCGGCGCAAGGTGATGCGCTGCGCCGTCACTTCGATTTGTCGTATTCGCCGAGACCGGGTTTGTAGCTCTTGTCGTCGAGAAACTGTTGCATCCCACGGTGGCGACCGTCCGACTTGTCATGCCAGTTGAGCGCTTCCTGGGCGCGGATCAGGTAGTCCTGCGCGTTGTCGTACGGCATCTCGCGCACCCGCCGGATGGCGTCCTTGGTCGCCTTGAGCGTGTCCCAGTTCTTCTTCAGGAGTTTCTCAGCCACTTCCGTGACCCGGGCCTCGAGCCGCTCCGCCGGCACCGCCTCGTTGACGAGCCCGGCGGCCTGGGCTTCTTTGCCGGTGAGCGTTTCGCCGAGCAGCGCGTGATACATCGCAACGCGCAGCGGCATGAGCTCGACCGCCACCTTGCTGGCACCGCCGCCCGGGAGGATCCCCCAGTTGATCTCCGAGAGCCCAAACTGCGCATCCTCCGAGGAGAACGCGAGGTCGCAGGCAAAGAGCGGGCCATAGGCCCCACCGAAGCACCAGCCATTCACCATGGCGATGGTGACCTTCTGGTACCAGCGCAGCCGCTCCCACCAGGCGTACGCTTCCCGCTGTGAGTGACGTACGCCGAGGAGTCCCTGCGCCTCGGTGTCGCGGAAATACTCCTTGAGGTCCATGCCGGCCGACCAGGCCGCGCCTGTTCCGCTCAGCACCAGAACTCCAACATCGTCGCGGAACTCGAGCTCGTTGAGTACGCGCAGCATCTGCCGGTTGAGCCCCGGGCTCATGCAGTTGCGCTTCTCCGGACGATTGAACCTCACCCAGGCGATTCGGTCCTTCACCTGGACGGCCACGGTGTCGGCTTCGGCTCGTGCGCTCATTGCATCATGCCGTATTGCTATAGTGTATAGCAGTA
Organism: Steroidobacteraceae bacterium; assembly: GCA_036498445.1. Classification (GTDB taxonomy): domain Bacteria; phylum Pseudomonadota; class Gammaproteobacteria; order Steroidobacterales; family Steroidobacteraceae; genus 13-2-20CM-66-19. The sequence goes on along the minus strand of DASYFL010000031.1, from coordinate 1,058 downwards.
TAATCCTTGGAGGGCCGCGCCGACAACCGCGTACCGCGCACGTATGAAAGATCCGCTGATCAAGCTTTGCGGTTACGTGCTGCACCGCGCCGCCGCTCGCGCGCTCGCCGATCTGAACCGGCGGCTCGCGCCGCTCGGCTTGCGGCATCCCGGGGTGGCGATGCTGATGCTGGTCGAGGCGCGGCCCGGGATTACCCAGAGTCAGGCCGGCCGTATGCTGGATATTCAGCGGGCCAATATGGTGCCGTTCGTCGCCCGCCTGGAGCGGCTCGGCGTGATCCGGCGACGGCAGGTCGATGGACGCTCGCAGGCGTTGGAGCTTACCGGCCGCGGCCATATGCTGCTCGAGCGGGCGCGCCGCGTGGTGGACGCTCACGAGGCGCGGCTGCTCGCGCGGGTGCCCGCGGAGCTGCGGCCGATGGTGTTGCCGGTGCTCAAGGCGCTGTGGCAGCGCGATCCCGACGGCGCGGGATCGCGCGATTGACGATCGGAGCTGTGAAAGGCCAATGCATACACGCGCGCTCATCGCTTATGCCGGGCGGAGCATTGCCCGCCCGCGTTATTACGCCAACAACCACGCCCGAGATGTTCTCGACATCGCGCCCGTGCCGATGGATATCGTGGACGGACGCGCACAGGCGCTGACGCTCGATGGCGCCGGCATCTCGCTGGTCGAGCACCGCAGTGCGGTGGGAGATTTTGCCGATCGCGCGATAGTCGACAGCGTCCACCGCCCGGAGATCATCGCGCTGGTGCAGGAGCTCTCGGGTGCAGATCTCGTGCGCGTCGACAGTCCCGGGATACTGCGCTTCAGCGAGCGCTCAGCCCAATCCGGGGCCCTCGACAATTCCCGCCCCGCGCGCTTTGCGCACGTCGACGTGAGCAATCCCACGGCGGCGGCGTTTGCACATCGGGCTGCGCCCCCCGGCCGCCCACTCGCGCGGTTTGCGCACTACAACGTATGGCGCGCCATCTCCGCGCCCCCGCAGGATGTGCCGCTCGCAGTGTGTGATGCCCGCAGCGTGAGCGCCGGCGATCTCATCGCGGCGGATGCCGTG
>DASYFL010000030.1:0-2200 GCA_036498445.1 Steroidobacteraceae bacterium | reverse complement strand
GCGCGCCTGCAGAGCGCAGAAGCTCGTCCTGTGCCGGCCGCCTGATCGCCCGGCCTGCGCGCGCAGAGCGCCGCTGGTCGATCTCATCGTTCAAAGCACACAGCAGCGCGAGCATCGCCAACGCGGAAGGCGTGGCGCGATTCCCGCGGGCAGCGGCGGACGATCCGGCCCGGCACGGTCGCAGCGCCCACAGAGATCGTGTTCTTCGCCGTGTTGGCTTAATCTCGGAGCTGGCGCAGGCGCCTGTGGAGGAGCTTGGTGCACGTACTGCTCATCGAAGACGATAGGGAGGCAGCCAACCTCCTGGTGCGCGGCCTGCGCGAGAGCGGCTACACAGTCGAGCACGCTGCCGATGGGCGGGCGGGTCTCGCGCTCGCGCTCGAAGGACAGTTCGATCTCATCGTCACTGATCGCATGCTGCCGCAACTCGATGGCCTCACGGTGATCGAACGGCTGCGCGCGCGCGGCAGCGGCACTCCCGTGCTGGTACTGTCGGCGCTCGGCAGCGTGGACGACCGCATCCGTGGGCTCAAGGCCGGCGGCGACGATTACCTCACCAAGCCATTCGCGTTCGCCGAGCTTCTCGCGCGCATCGAGGCGCTGTTGCGGCGCGCGCCGGGCGCACCACAGAGCACGCGGCTGAAGGTCGAGGATCTCGAGTTCGACCTGCTCGAGCGGCGCGTGACCCGTGCCGGCCGCGAGCTCGATCTCACGGCACGTGAGATGAGACTGCTCGAGTATCTGATGCGGCGGGCCGGGCAGGTGGTGACGCGTACCATGCTGCTCGAGGGCGTGTGGGACCTGCACTTCGATCCGCAGAGCAACCTGATCGACGTGCACATCAGCCGCCTGCGGCAGGCGATCGACCGCGGCAGCGACCACCCGCTCATCCATACGGTGCGCGGCTCGGGCTACGTGCTGCGCAGCGACAGCTGAGCGCCGTGCGACTCGACCTGTTCAATACCACGGCATTCCGGCTCTCGGTCGGCTACACGCTGCTGGTCACGCTCGCGGTCGGTGTGACCCTCGGCAGCGCCTACCTGCTCACCGAAAGCCTGATCACCGACGAGGTCGACCTGATCATCGACACCGAGCTCAGGAGCCTGCAGGAAAAATTCGCGCGCAGCGGCGTGCCTGGCGTCACCGACGAGATCAATCTGCGCATCGACAGTTGGGGGCGCATCGGCGCGGTGTACATGCTCGCGGATGCGAACTTCGAGCGCGTTGCCGGCAACGTGGCGCATTGGCCCTTCGATGGCATGCCGACCGAGACGTGGCCGGAATTCGACATCGCGACCATCGAGCCGGGACGGCGCGCGGTGCACCCGGTGCGCGCCGCGGTGCGCACGCTCCCCGATGGCAACCTGCTGCTCGTCGGGACCGACATCTCGCAGGGACGGCGCTTCGCCGAGAAATTCCGTTTGGCGACGCTCACCGGCATCGGCCTCTCGACGCTCGCAGCTGCGCTCGCGGGCTTCTGGTTCAGCTATCGCCTGGCGCGGCGCGTCGGCGAGGTGACCCGCACCTGTCAGCGCATCATGGACGGTGAATCCGGCCGGCGGCTGCCGCTCGCCGGTGCCAACGACGAGTTCGATGCGCTCGCCGCGTCGGTGAACCGGGTGCTCGACCGGCTCGAGGAGCAGGCAGGCACGCTGCGCGCAACCTTTGACAGCACCGCGCACGATCTGCGCGCCCCGCTGCAGCGCCTGCGGGCGCGCATGGATGCGCTGCTGCTGCGCTCGCCGCCGCTCGAGCCCGCTGTGCACGAGTCGATCGATGCGGCGTTGCGCGAGGTCGAGCATCTGCAACGGACCCTGGCCACGCTGCTGCAGATCGCACTCGCCGAGTCCGGAACGCCGCTCGCATCGCCCGCGGCGGTGGACGTGGGCGAGCTCGCCACCGAGCTCGTCGAGCTCTTCGAGCCGGTCGCGGGAGCGCAGGGCCTCACGCTCGACTGCCTTCAGGAGCCGGCAGCGATCGTGCAGGGCAACCGGCAGCTGCTCGCGCAGCTGCTGACCAACCTGATCGAGAACGGGTTGAAGTACGTGCCTGCGGGCGGGCGCATCAAGGTTGCGGTGCGCAAGCTCACCGACCGCGTGAGTCTCGAGGTGAGCGACAACGGCCCCGGCATCGCCGCCGAGGACCGCTCGCGGGCCGGGCAGCCCTTCGTGCGCTTCGGTGGCGCCGGCAAGCAGGAGGG
>DASYFL010000029.1:0-2588 GCA_036498445.1 Steroidobacteraceae bacterium | reverse complement strand
GGTGCCGCCACGACACGCGAGTTCGCTCCCGGTTTCCGGGTCTCCGCCTGTGCGCACCTGCTTCACCTCATGCCGCCAGGCCTCGCGCGCGAGCTGGCGCTCGAGCGGCACGGATTGACCTTCGCGGCGGTGGACTTGCCGAGCACCGCGCTTGGGCAGGAGGGCACGCACCTGCCGCTCGGAGCCGAGGCGCCGGGCGCCCTGCGCGCACATTCGGCGGCCGAAGCGGCCGCGTACGCGGACTGGCGAGCGCTGCTCGCACGGCTTGCGGCGGCGCTGCATCCGGTGCTCGATGCAACGCCACCGCGGCTCGGCACCGATGCATGGCGCGACCGCAGCGCGCTGCTCGGTGTTGCCTGGCGTTTGCGGCGGCTCGGGCGTCGCGACCTGCGGGAGCTTCTGCGGATCAGCGGCATGTGCGTGCACGATGTCCTCGAGGAGCGCTTCCAGCTGCCGCTGCTCAAAGGTGCGCTGGCACTCGATGCGGTGCTCGGCACGAATTACGGTCCGCGCTCGCCGGGCACGGTGTTGTCTTTGCTGTACCGCGTGGCCGCCGGGCAGGGCGAGGGGAGATTCCTGCAACCCCGCGGTGGACTCGGCGCGCTGTCCGAGGCGCTCGCAAGGGCGGCAACCTCGGCGGGCGCCGAGATCCGGACGGCGAGTGCCGTCGAGCGTATCCTGGTGCGTGAAGACCGTGCGGCAGGCGTGCAGCTCACCTCCGGCGAGACGATCTCGGCCGAGACAATCGTCTCGAGCGCGGATCCCAAGACGACGTTCCTCGGGCTGCTCGGCTGCGAGCACCTGGATGCGGGCTTCGTGCGGCGCGTCTCGCAGCTGAGGTCCCGAGGGCTCACCGCAAAGCTGCACCTCGCCCTGGCGCGCATACCCGAGTTCCCGGGGCTGGCGCCGGAGGCGCTGCGCGGGAGACTCCTCATCGCACCCTCGTCCGACTATATCGAGCAGGCGTACAACCACGCCAAGTACAACGAGTTCTCGGAGTCGCCGGTGCTCGAGGTCACCCTCCCAAGCCTCGCCGATGAATCGCTCGCGCCCCCTGGCCGGCATGTCCTCTCCGCGGTCGTGCAGTACGCGCCATACGCCCTCGCGGGCGGCTGGATGGGGCAACGGCAGCGCTTCACGGAGCGGCTCATCGAGACGCTCGCGGGCTATGCGCCTGCGCTGCGTGACTCCATCGTGGGGAGCGAGCTGCTGACCCCCGCAGACATCGAGCGCGAATTCCGTATCAACGGCGGTCACTGGCACCACGCCGAGCTGGCGCTCGATCAGTTTTTCCTGCTGCGGCCGGTACCCGGCGCGACGCAGTACCTAGCCCCCGTGCCCGGACTCTTCCTGTGCGGCGCCGGGTGCCACCCGGGTGGCGGCGTCATGGGGCTCGCCGGCCGCAATGCCGCGCAGGCCCTCATGCGCGAGGCTGCTTAGAGGCTGCATTAGAGGCTACATAGATGCTCACCGAGAGCGAACCTCATTACCGTCAGCCGCTGCTGAAGACGCCCTTCCACGAGCGCTCGCGGGCCTACAGTCAGCTCGACAGCTTCATACCCTGGAGCGGTTACACCACGGTCGATGTGTTTACGAGCGTCGAGCAGGAATACTTTGCCATCCGCAATGCGAGCTCACTCTATGACCTGACACCGATGCTGAAATACCGCATTGCCGGCCCCGATGCGCGGCGTTTCCTCAACCGCCTCACGACGCGGGACATCGCTAAGCTTGCGCAGGGGCGGGTGGCCTACACCGTGTGGTGCAACGATGAGGGACACCTCATCGATGATGGCACCGTGTTCTGTGTCGGGGCGAACGAATACCGTCTGTGCACCGCGGAGCATCAGCTCGACTGGCTGCGGGCTTCCGCCATCGGCTTCGAGGTCGAGATCCACGACATCACCGAAGAGGTCGCGGCGCTCGCGGTACAGGGACCGACCTCGTGCAAGCTTCTGAAGCTCGTGGGCCTTACGGAGGTCGAGCGGCTCAAGCCCTTCGAGCACGATACGTTCACCATGCCGCGCAGCGCGGAGCCGCCTGTTCCGCTCATGGTGTCGCGCACCGGCTTCACCGGGGATCTCGGGTACGAGCTGTGGATGGCGCCGGCGGACGCCGAGGCGGTATGGGATGCGCTGATGGAGGCGGGCAGTACACGGGCGGTGCGCCCAGTCGGCTCGCGCGCGCTCAACATTGCACGCATCGAAGCCGGCTTCCTGCTGCCGCGAGTGGATTTCGTCTCGGCCGCGCACACTATTTATCCGGGCACCGAGCGTTCACCGCTCGAGCTCGGGCTCGGGTGGCTCGTCGACTTCGGCAAGGGGCACTTCACCGGCCGCCGCGCCCTGCTCGCCGAAAAAGAGCGCGGCCCGCGCCGCGCGCTGGTTGGGCTCGATGTGGCCGGGCAGAAGCCCGCGCAGGCCGCGCTGCTCTACACCAGCCAGGCTGGCCGTACACAGGCAGGCAGTGTGACTTCGGCGGCCTGGTCGCCGACCTGCAAGCGCAACCTGGCCCTCGCCATCGTGGAGGCCGCGCACAGCGCGATCGGCGCGACGCTGTGGGCGGACATCTATCTCAACCGCGAGTTG
>DASYFL010000028.1:0-18680 GCA_036498445.1 Steroidobacteraceae bacterium | reverse complement strand
TCGGGCACTGCGCCGAGCCCGCGCCGCAAACGCGGGATATCGACCGGCCCGTCGCCCGGTCCACGGGCCACCTTCATCACTCCGGGCATCCTGACTCCTGTGGTTGCGGGTTCTGTCAGTGCGCCTGCGCGCAGGCAGCGGTGCTCTCTCCACCGCCCTCCTCGGCAGCCCTGCACCTGCCGGTAACGGTCGCGGACCGCCTGCCTGAGGTGCTGCAACCCGTCTCGGCTCCGTTCCGACCTCCTATCTGACCCGCTCGCAGTGAGCGACCTGCGACTGCACCGTTGAGCTCACCGAGCCGCACGTGTGCTGCGGCGGGTCATTTCTCAGATTGGGCACATTGGATCCCGGAGCGATGATGCACACCTTCCCGCCGGCGCGGACGTTCATGCCGAAGCTGTCGCGGCGGCACTTCGTGCAAGGCCTGGCTGGCGGTGCGGCGCTGCTGTCGTGCCCGCGCCGCCTGGTATGGGGAGCCGCGGCAGGGGATGGTTCGGTGCTCGTTGGACCGGAATTCGAGCTGACGATCGGCGAAACCCCCGTCAACTATACCGGGCGACACCGCACCGCTACGGCCGTCAACGGACGCGTGCCGGCGCCGCTGCTGCGCATGCGCCAGGGAGATACGGTGACCATCCGGGTCACCAACCGCCTGCGCGTGCGCAGCTCCATTCACTGGCACGGATTCATCGTGCCGGCGGACATGGACGGCGTTCCGGGCTTGAGTTTTGCCGGCATCGATGCGGGCAGCACATTCGTTTATCGCTTCAAGGTGAAGCAGTCCGGCACCTATTGGTACCACTCGCATTCGCGCTTCCAGGAGCAGACCGGCCTGTACGGCCCGGTGATCATCGATCCCGCAGGCGGCGAGCGGCACCTGAGCGATCGCGAATATGTGCTGCTGCTGTCGGACTGGAGCGATGCCGACCCGGAGTGGATCTACGCCACGCTCAAACGGCAAAGCGATTACTTCAACTTCGGTAAGCGTACGGTGGGGAATTTCTTTGCCGACGCGCGCGCCCGTGGCCTCGGGGAAGCCATCTCGGACCGCGGCATGTGGGGAAGAATGCGCATGGACCCCACCGATCTCGCCGACGTCGGTGGCGCCACCTACACGTACCTCATGAATGGGGTGACCCCTGCGGGCAACTGGACGGGACTCTTCAGACGGGGTGAGCGGATCCGGCTGCGTTTCATCAACGGCTCCTCGATGAGCTTTTTCGACGTACGGATCCCCGGACTGAAGCTGACAGTCGTCGCAGCGGATGGCCAGGATGTCGAGCCGGTCTCCGTCGATGAGTTCCGCATCGGCCCTGCCGAGGTTCTCGATGTCATCGTCATCCCGAGTGCAGAGCAGCCGTACACGATCTTCGCGCAGTCGATGGACCGCTCCGGCTACGCACGCGGCACCCTCGCGCCGCAACCCGGGATGATCGCCGAAGTTCCGCCGCTCGAGCCGCGTGCGCTCATCGGCATGCAGGACATGGGGATGGGGCATGGCGAGGGCATGGCCCATGACATGTCCGAAATGCCCGGCATGAAGCCTGCGGAAGTCACCCCGCCGGCCGCTCACTTCGGACCGACGGTCGATGCCGTCGCGACGCAAACCGCTGCGCGTCTCGATGATCCAGGCCCGGGATTACGCAACAACGGCCGCCGCGCCCTCAGCTACGGGGATCTGCGCACCCTCGGCGGACCGATCGATCCCCGTCCCCCGGGGCGCGACATCGAGCTCCATCTCACGGGTCACATGGCGCGCTTCATCTGGTCGTTCAACGGGCAGAAATTCTCCGAGGCCGAGCCCCTGCGCTTCGCGTTCGGTGAACGGCTGCGCATCGTGCTGGTGAATGACTCGATGATGACGCATCCGATACACCTGCACGGCATGTGGAGCGAGGTCGTGGCGGAGGACGGTACCTTCCTCGTGCGCAAGCACACGGTCAGCGTGCAGCCGGCGCAGCGGTTGAGCTATCTCGTAACGGCCGATGCGCTGGGCCGTTGGGCGTATCACTGCCACCTCCTTTATCACATGGAGGCCGGAATGTTTCGCGAGGTGGTCGTCGCACAACCGCCGGGCGCCGCGGGCGGAGAGGATCGGTGAGAGTCAGCGCGCTCCTGGCTGGCCTCTCGGCAAGCGCTCTGCTGTACGCGGCTACGGGACTCGCACAGGCTGAGAACGCGCCAGGCACTTCTCCCGCCGGGACCCACGAGATGTCGCAGCAGGAGATGGCGCGCATCATGGAGATGGACGATGCGGCAGCGCTCGGCAAACTGGTCGCGGACCAGTTCGAGTGGCGAGTGGGTGATGGTGCAGACGGCCCGGCATGGGATGTCCAGGGGTGGTACGGGACCGATTACAACAAGCTCGGGTTCAAGACCGAAGGCGTGCGCGTCGGGAATGTCACCGAGGACGCCCGCGCGGAGCTGCTCTGGGACCGGATCTTCAGCCGCTGGTGGAGCGCGCAGGCCGGCGTGCGCCATGACTTCGCCGAGGGGCCCTCGCGCAACTGGCTCGCTCTCGGCGTTCAGGGTCTCGCGCCGTACTTCTTCCACATCGAGGCAACCGCCTACGTGGGGGATTCGGGCCGCACCGCCGCCCGCTTCCGGGCAGAATACGAGCTGCTCTTCACGCAGCGAATCGTTCTGCAGCCCTTGATCGAGCTGAATGCCTACGGCAAGGACGACCCGGAGCGGCACATAGGGGCGGGTGTCTCCGATCTGCAGCTCGGGCTGCGGCTGCGTTACGAGATCCGGCGCGAATGTGCGCCCTATGTCGGGGTCGCCTGGTTGCGCAGCCTCGGAAAGACTGCGGACCTGGTGCGCGAGGCGGGCGAAGACCCGAGCGTCGTGCAGTTTGTTGCCGGAATCCGCTTCTGGTTATGACGCAGGAGTTCACCATGACTAGCTCGACCTGGCTCGCTGCGAGCCTGCTGTTCCTGGCGGCTGCCACGGCTCACGCGCACGCGCATCTCACCAGCTCCGATCCCGGCGAGGGCAGCACCGGCAAGTCCCCCCGGCAGATCGTCCTCACCTTCTCCGAGCCCGCGCACCTCACCGCACTCAGCCTGCAGCGCAAGGATGCCGAGACACGCAAGCTGCCGCTCCCGACGACGACCGCGGCGCGCCACACCATTCCGCTGTCGAATCTCACCCCTGGCAGCTACACGCTCGAGTGGCGCGCCCTGGGTGGCGACGGCCACATCACCTCGGGAGCCGTGCACTTCACGGTGGTGGAGTCCGCCGCGACGGCGGCCGGCGCCGGCCATCGCCAACTTTAAAAGATGGCGATCGACATACTGTCGGTGAGCCTGCGCGCCCTCGGCTTCGTGGCGCTCCTTCAGGCGGGCGGTATCGTGCTGTTCTTCGCTCTCGGGCAGCCTGAATTGCCGGCGACCGAGCCGGCGTTGCGGCGCATCGGCATCTTCTCGGCGCTGCTCGCGGCGATCGTGCTCGTCGCACAATATGCACTCGAGGCCGCGCGCATGAGTGGCGAGCTCGGCGGAGCGTTGGACCCTGCGCTGCAAGGGGTGGTCTTGCGCTCGGCAGGCAGCGTAACCCTTTCCTGGCGAGTCCTTGGGCTGTCCCTGATCGTTGCGGCTCTGCGCCGTCGCGGTGCGGAGCGCAGCCTTGCCGGCGCCATCGGGGTGGTCATCCTGCTGGCTTCCTTCACCTTGGTGGGCCACACCGCAAACAGCGCGCTGCGCTGGCTCCTGAGCCCTGTCCTGCTCGCTCATCTATGCATGGTGGCTTTCTGGTTCGGCGCTCTCGTGCCGCTCTACCTCGTCAGCGCGCATGAGCCGGCAGAGACGGGCGCCCGGGTGGTTGCGCAATTCTCGGCGCGTGCACTCTGGCTGGTGGCGGCACTTTTTGCGGCAGGCGTGGTGCTCGCCGCCGGGCTGTTGCCGGATCTGGCTGCGCTCCGCCGCCCTTATGGCCTGCTGCTGCTCGCGAAAGTGACCGGCTTCTGTGCGCTCATGCTGCTCGCCGCACTCAACCGGTGGCGATTTGGGCCTGCGCTGCGAAGCGGTCAGGCCGCAGCCGGCCGGCGCTTTCGCTCGGTGGTCGCGGCGGAGTACGCGCTGATGGTCACGGTCCTGTGCGTCACGGCCGTGATGACCACCTTCTTCGCGCCCGAGGCGTAGGTCGTATGGTGTTCACTGCTCGGGTATTTGCGGATCGTGCGGCGGCGGGTGCCGCACTCGCGCGTGAGCTGCAGCAGCACAAGCTGCCTCCACCGGTGCTCATCCTCGCGCTGCCGCGCGGCGGGGTCCCCGTCGCGCACGAGATCGCACGCGCGCTCGACGCACCGCTCGATGTGATGCTCGTTCGCAAGGTCGGTATGCCGGGTCAGCCGGAGCTCGCCATCGGTGCCGTCGCTTCGGGGGACATCGTGGTGCGCGAAGCCGGAATCGAACGGGATTTTCCGGATATCGCGGCGGCTTTCGAGCGGATCGCGACGCAGGAGCGCCGCGAGCTGCGGCGGCGGGAGCAGGTTTATCGCGCCGGCCTAGCTCCGCTGCTACTCGAGGGCAAGTCAGTCGTGTTGGTCGATGATGGGCTTGCCACTGGCTCCACCATGCTCGCGGCGGTGCGCGCTGCGCGCGCCGGCCGCGCCGCTCGCATCATCGTCGCGGTGCCGGTCGGCTCGCCGCAGGCAGCGGAGCTCCTGGCGCCGGAGGCCGATCAGCTCGTCATCCTGCAGACCCCGGCGGTACTGTTTGCCATAGGCGAGTGGTACGAGCGTTTTGAGCAACTCGAGGACGAGGAGGTGTGCCGGCTGCTGCGCCTGCACCGCCGCGATCCGCCTTAGCGGACTTACTGGTACGGCGGATTGGCGAGCACCACGGAAGTCTCGATCTGCCGCTCACCGATGTGCCAGTACGCCTGGAGGAGTCTCCGGGTCATATCCGGTTCCAGCAGCTTAAAGGAATGGCGCTCGTAGAAGCGGATGGCCCAGGTCGCCGCAGCCCAGGTGCCGACCAGCATGCGCCGAGCGCTCAAGCCACGCAGGTGTCCAATGAGAGCGCCTCCCACCCCCTGCCCCTGGCACGAGGGGTGCACGTAAGCGTGCCGAATCAGATCGACATCACGCACCGCCTGCGTGCCCATCACGCCGACCAGCCTCCCCTGCTGCTCGTACCCCCAGAACTCGACACCCGCGCGCATCTCCTCATCGAGCTCGCTTTCCGACATGTAGGGCTCATGCCAACAATCCCGCGGAATCGCGCTGCGGTAAATCTCCGCCGCGGCGTTGATGATGACGAGCGTCAGCGGACGTTCTTCCTCACGCACCCGGCGCAGCAGGTTCGTGGTACTTTTCTCGCCGGGCACTCGCGGAGGTGTCATGAGCGGGAACGCAAGCCGATGGCGAACGCGCGGGGTAAGGATCATCCGCCCGGATGAGCTCGACGACAACACCCCGCAGACCCTCGGTATGTTCCGGCGGGCTGCGGTCACCACGCAGAACACGGGTGCGAGCAAGCTGTGGGCCGGGACCGTCACCATCAACCCCAAGGCGAAGACCGGCCCGCATCACCACGGCGATCTCGAGAGTGTCATCTACGTGGTGCGCGGAGTTGCGCGCATGCGCTGGGGCGAGCGGCTGGAATTCGTCGCCGAGGCGGCGCCCGGGGACTTCATCTACGTTCCGCCGTACGTGCCACACCAGGAGATCAACGCCAGCGATGAGCTCGAGCTGCATTGCGTGCTCGCCCGCAGCGGTCAACAGGGCCTGGTCGTCAATCTCGACATCACTCCAGTCGAGCTGCCCGAGCTCGTTCGCTGGATCGACGATCTGCACCGTTGAGGCCCCCGGAGAGTGGCTCACGGCGTGTGACTCATGGCGCGGTAGATAAAGAGCGTCCCGAGCAGCAGAAAGAGCACGCTGGCGGCGCGGTGCAGTGCTCTGAGTGGCAGGCGATCGGAGAATGCCTTGCCGAGGAACACCACGGGCGCATTCGCCAGCAGCATCCCGGCGGTGGTACCGGCGACCACCGCCGCGAGGTTGGCATACGCGGCGGCGAGCGCGATGGTAGCGATCTGGGTCTTATCGCCAATCTCGGCGATGAAAAATGCCACCAGCGTCGCGACGAAGGCACCCGCGGGCTGCGGGCGGCTGCTCGCGCGCAGGGTGTCGGGCTTCAGCGCCCAGAGCGCCATGCCGATCAGGCTGATGCCGACTGCTGCGTCCAGCAGCGCGGGTGTGAGGAAGCGGGCGAGCCGCACGCCGAGCAGACCCGCGAGGAAGTGATTGGCGAGCGTTGCGCACAACACACCCGCGAGAATCGGCCACGGCCTGCGGTAGTGCGCGGCGAGCATCAGCGACAGAAGCTGCGTGCGGTCGCCCATCTCGGCGATCGCCACCGTGGAGATCGAGACCAGCAACGCTTCCAATCGGGCGCGGATCCCGTCCGAGCGCGCTCAGCCGCGTGCACCGCGGATGCGCGCCACCAGTGAGCTGGTCGATTTCTCGGGTGTCAGTGGCACGATCACCACCCGGCCGCCGGCGGCCTCGACGAGCTCGCGCCCGATGACCTCGGCAGGCTGGTAGTCGCCACCTTTGACCAGTACGTGTGGCCTGACGGTTTGCAACACCTCAAGCGGCGTATCCTCATCGAAGATCGTCACTGCGTCGACAAAACTGAGCGCGGCGAGCAGCGCCGCGCGCTCCGCCTGGGGGACGAGCGGCCGCTCCGGTCCCTTCAGGCGCCGGACCGAGCCGTCGCTGTTGATGGCCAGAACCAGCACATCGCCGAGCTTGGCGGCGTGGCTGAGCAGCGCAAGATGTCCCGCGTGCAGCAGATCGAAGCAGCCATTGCTGAACACGATGCGCTTGCCCGCGGAACGCCAGGTGGCGGTACGGGTGGCGAGCTCGGCGCGCGAAAGCAGCTTGCCCTCGGGATGGGAGGCCAGCGCATCGCGGATGCTGGCCGCGGACACCGCCACCGCTCCCACCTGGCAGACCGCGACTCCGGCCGCCGCGTTGGCGAGCTGCGCGGCCTCGAGCAGCGGCGCCCCGGCGGCCAGCGAGAGCGTGAGAACTGCAATCGCGGTATCGCCGGCACCGGTAACGTCGTAGACCTCGTGACGCATCGCCGGCACGGATACCTCCGGCGCCTCGGGAGTGACCACGAGCATGCCGCGGCCGCCGAGCGTCACGACCATGGATGCGAGACCTGCACCCGCCATCACCGCGCGTGCGGCCATGGCGATGGCCGCGGTGTCCTCGACTGGCAGCGTGCGCCCGCAGGCCACTTCGAGCTCGTGGAGGTTCGGTGTCACCGTGGTGGCCCCGCGGTAGCGCGCGAAGTCCCGATGCTTCGGATCGATGACGAGCGGAATCGATCCGCGTGAGCGCATGATGCCGGTGAGCATGTCGGTGCTCAGCACGCCCTTGGCGTAATCACTGACAATGATCGCAGCGGGTGGCGGCCCGCAGGCGAGCTTCTCGAGCAGCCGTTGCGTGAGATCGGCCGCACACGGTTGGATGTCCTCCCAGTCGAGCCGCAGGAGTTGCTGACTGTGACTCACGACCCGCAGCTTGCGCGTCGTGTGCCGGCCCCGGAGCTTCAGTACCGCGCGCGCGTCGATGCCGGCATGCGCACACAGCTGCAGCAGCTCATCGCCCGCGGCATCCTCGCCGCAGATCCCGGCAAGGCTGACACGCGCTCCGAGAGTCGCGACCTGCCGCGCAACGTTGGCGGCGCCACCGAGGCGGTGCTCGGTGGCTTGTGCGCACACCACGGGCACCGGTGCCTCCGGCGAGATGCGCTCGACGGTGCCGGTCACGTACTCATCGAGCATCAGATCCCCGACGACCCAGACCTCGAGGTCCGCGAAGCGATCGGGAAGGGCGAGCAGCGCGGAGATGTTGCCGTGCTCGCTCATCAACTCTCCTGCGCGCGGATCAGGCCATCGAGTGCCTCGCAAATGACATGGAGGCAGAGTGAATGTACCTCCTGGATCCGCGCGACCGTATCGGACGGTGCGCGAAGCACGAGATCCGTCTGGCCCGCGAGCGCCCCGCCACCGGCACCGGTGAAGGCGACCACGATGCAACCGAGCCTGCGCGCAGCGTGCACCGCCTGCAGGACATTCGCTGAGTTGCCGCTCGTGCTGATGGCGATCAGTACATCGCCGGGGCGCGCCAATGCCTCGACCTGCCGGGCGAACACACGCTCGAAGCCGTAGTCGTTGCCGAGAGCCGTCAGGGTGGCAGTGTCGGCGGTGAGCGCAATGGCAGGCAGTGCACGCCGCTCCTCGCGGTAGCGTCCGACGAGCTCGGCGACCAGGTGTTGTGCATCGCTAGCGCTGCCGCCATTGCCGCAGGCGAGAATCTTGCCGCCGGCAAGCAGGCACTCGTGCATCACGCGCGCGATGTGCTCGAGCACTGGCGGCAGCTCCCGCGCTGCGCGGGCAACGACCGCGGAGTGATCGGCGAAGATCTCAGCAACGTTCATGACTCATCCCAACGATGGCACGGGCCAGCTGCTTCAGGTCATCGTAAGCGGGCACCGCTCCATCTCCCATGATCTCTTCGGTGCGGCGCCCCTTACCGGTACGCACGAGCGCTGCCGCTACTCCCGCACGGTGCGCGGCTTCCAGATCGCGCTGGTCATCGCCCACCACCAGGCTCTCGCCCGCTGCAATACCCGAGCGGGCCACGGCCGCCCGGATCAGCCCCGGCTCCGGCTTGCGACAGGAGCAGTGCTCCTCGGGTGCATGCGGACAATAGAGTACTGCATCGAGCGCAGCGCCATGGGCCGCCGCCTCCGCCTCCATGTGCGCATGCACGGCGGCGAGCTGCTCGAGGCTCATCACCCCGCGACCGACGCCTGCCTGGTTGGTGGCCACCGAGAGCCGCAGCCCCGCCTGATGCAACAGCGCCAATCCCTCGAGCGCACCGGGCAGCCAGCGAAAATCGGCCGGTCGATGCACGTAGCTGCCCGGAGGCGCGTCATAGTTCAACACCCCATCGCGATCGAGGATGACGTGGCGGATGGGCATGCTCATGCCGGCGCGTCCCTCTAGAGGTACGGGTCCGGTTGCGACAGATAACGCTGTACGTAGTCGGCCACCCCCTCCTCGAGCGAGGTGAAGGGCTGTGTGTACCCGACCTCGCGCAGGCGTTCCATGCGCGCCTCGGTGAAATACTGATAGTGCGCAAGCACCGCGGCGGGTGTGTCCACGTAGTCGATGCGCGCAGGCCGCTGCAGCGCCGTGAACAGCGCCTGCGCCAGCTCGGCGAAACTGCGTGCCCGGCCAGTGCCGAGATTGTAGAGGCCGTTCACCCCGGGGTGGGCGAGCAGCCACTGCACCACCTCGACACAGTCGCGCACGTAAATGAAATCGCGCTTCTGCCCGCCGTCAGGGACATCGGCGCGATGCGAGCGAAATAGCGTCACGGCTCGCTCGGCGGCGGCGAGCGGATACTTTTGCGCCACGACACTGCGCATGGTCCCTTTGTGATATTCATTCGGTCCGTAGACATTGAAGAATTTCAGCCCGACCCACTGCGGCGGGGCGGGCTCGCGCGCCTCGAGCGTCTGCGCGATCCAGCGATCGAAGAGGTGCTTGCTCCAGCCATAGGCGTTGAGCGGGCGCAGCAGCGGCAAGCGGCGCGGATCATCATCGAAGCCCTGTTCGCCGCCGCCATAGGTGGCGGCCGATGAGGCGTAGATGAAGCGCTTGCCGGCCCGCGCACACCAGCGCCACAGCGCCTGTGAGAGGCGGAAGTTCACCTCGACGATCAGGTCGGCGTCCCGCTCGGTAGTCGAGGAGATCGCTCCCATGTGCACGATCGCCTCGATCTGCGCGGTGTGCGCGGGCAGCCACTCGGCGAGTGCCTCCGGGGGAATGATCTCTGCCAGCGGCTCCCGGGTGAGATTGCGCCACTTGTCACCCTGGCGCAGCCGGTCGCACACCGCTACCCGCGCGCCACTGCCGGCGAGCGCGGTGACGATGTTCGAGCCGATGAAGCCCGCGCCTCCGGTAACCACGATCATGATGCAACAATACAGGAGCAACTGCGGGGCGTCCCCTCCCCGCGCGGTCAGCGCGCGTCGCCTCAGGCGGCTCCCGCCCGCCGGCGCCCGACCCGCGGGGACTTGAACCAGCCGCGCTCCGCGGCGTCCTCGCGGCCCGGACCGCTGCACAGTGCATTGCGTCGCGCGACAAAGGAGCTGCGGGAAAGCTGCTCGAGTGAGCCCGCGGGCGCAAACAGGAATCCCTGACCCGCAACGCAACCGAGGGCAAGCAGCGCCCCCACCTGGGGCTCGAGCTCGATGCCCTCCGCCACCGTTTCCAGGCCGAGGGTCTCTCCGAGGGTGATCACCGCGCGCGCCAGCTCCGGCCCGTTGTCTGAGTTGGTGAGACGGCTGACGAAGGAGTGGTCGATCTTCAGGATGTCGATTGGGAAACGGTGCAGATAGGAAAGCGAGGAGTACCCGGTGCCGAAGTCATCGATTGCCAGCCGCACACCAAGGGACTTCACGCGATGGAAACGCTCGAGGTTGGCGTCGGTGTTGTACATGGTGGTGCTTTCGGTGAGCTCGATGACCAGGTTGTGGGGTTCGAGCCCGGATTCCTGCAGTGCCTGCGCGACATCGGGCACCAGCTCACCGTGCTGCAGGTGACGCGCGGAGATGTTCACCGCGAGACGCAGGCCCCCGCTTGCGGCCACACTCGCGCGCCAGGCGCAGAAATCCCGGCAGGCCTGCTTGAGTACCCAGCGGCCGAGCTTGCCGATCTGACCGCACTCTTCCAGCACATGAATGAAGCGCGCCGGCATCAGCACCCCGGCTTCGGGATGGCGCCAGCGCACCAGTGCCTCGACGCCGAGCAGACTGCGCGTGCCGAGATCGACGATCGGCTGATATTCGAGAAAGAACTCCTGCTGAGCGAGTGCCCGGCCGATATCCGCTTCCAATCGCAGGCGCTCCTGCAGCATGTCCTGCATCTGTGGCTGGAAGCTGACGTGGCGATTCTTGCCCGCGGCCTTGGCGTGATACATGGCGATGTCGGCGTTGCTGAGCAGGGTTTCCGCGCTTCCGTCGGCTGAAGAGAGCGCTACCCCGATGCTCGCCGTGACGCGCACCTCGATGCCGTTCAGCGTGAGGGGCAGCGCGAGGGTATCGATGAGGGTATCAGCGAGACGCTCCACGGCACGTTGCGAGGCAATGCCTTCCACCAGCACCGCAAATTCATCACCCCCGAGCCGCGCCACCGTGTCCGAGGAGCGGGTGGTCTTGACGATACGCTGCGCCACCGCCTGCAGCAGGCGGTCGCCGGCGTCATGACCGAGCGAATCGTTGATGTTCTTGAAGTTATCCAGATCGAGGAACATGACTGCGACGGAGTTGTGGCTGCGATGCGCGAGCGTGAGTGCGTGCTGCACCCGGTCACGGAACAGGTTGCGATTGGCAAGGAGCGTCAGGGAGTCATGGAAGGCGAGTTGCCGCAACTGCTCTTCGAGCGCCTTACGCTCGCTGATGTCGCGGAAATTGAGGGCGAGTCCCTGTACCGCCGGATCCTCGGTGAGGTTACTGCCGACGCTCTCCAGCACGCAGCGCCGGCTACCTCGCTCGAAGCGCAGCTCGAGCGGGCCGACAGTGCCAGAGGGCGTTGCGGCCAGTTCGCCGAGGAACCCACGCAGCTTCTCGGCATCGTCGCCCGACCACAGATCCGCCAGGCTCTGACCGAGGATGAGCTCCGGCTTCAGTCCGAGCGTGCGCTCGGCGGCGGGTGAGGCAAAGCGCAGCGTCCCATCCGCGGCGACGATCATGATGAC
This sequence comes from Steroidobacteraceae bacterium, assembly GCA_036498445.1. Lineage (GTDB taxonomy): Bacteria > Pseudomonadota > Gammaproteobacteria > Steroidobacterales > Steroidobacteraceae > 13-2-20CM-66-19. The sequence continues at coordinate 6,892 of DASYFL010000028.1, read as the reverse complement.
GTCCGCCGCATTGGCGATCAGCGAGGCATAACGGTCCTCCACGAGCCGTGCCGCCTGCCGCTCGCGCACCAGGGCCGCGCCGCGCCACGCGACGCTCTGACGCACCATGAACAGCAGCGTGAGCGCGAACACGATCATCGTCATGACGGTGGTGGGCCCGGCAATGTCGCCCCGTGCGAAATACACCAGCACCAGGAAAGCAGCCAGCATCGACGCGTACGGCAGGGAGCGCGCGAAAGCGTCCGCGCGGGGCGAAGAGGTGCGCGCCGGCGCGGAGGCGGCATGCATTTGCTCGCGTCCGGCAGCCGCCAGCGGCACGTAGCACACCAGGTACAGCACGTCCTGGAAGCCACCCGAGAGGTAGTAGCCACGCACCTTGGCGAGCGACCAGAGGATGTCGCCGAGAAACGTGGCCGCGAATCCGGTCAGGAGCAGTGCGGGAACGCGCCGCCCGCCCGCCGCTCCGGTGCTCGTGATGAGCAACACCCCGAGCATGAGCAGCTGCACGCAGTCGAGCACCCCATAGGCGACGCTCAATGCCTGTTTGAGAAAATCGACCCCAGTGCTGGAGGCGACGGGATAAATCACCAGGAACCAGAAGAACGCGCCGAAGCCGACCACGAAGATGGTGGCATCGAGTGCCAGCTGCACCCACGCGACGCGCACGGCATAGGCCCGGATCAGTGCCAGGGATGCCAGGGCGAGCATCGGGTAGAAGGCGCAATAAAAGATGTCAGCCGGCCCGGGGAAGGGATCCTGACCCTGCAGCCAGGAGCTCACGCCGATCGCGGTGCCGATGAAGTACAGCCCCTGGGCGGTGGCGAGCGCCATCCAGGCGCGGCGCAGCGCACCTCGGCCACTGTGCCAGGCCGTAGCGGCGGCGATCGCGGTGCTGGCGAGCGCGGCCGGAAGATCCGATACCAGTCCCAGGTAGTGGGTGACCGTCGGTCCACCCAGGCCGCACAGCATCCAGACCGTCACCGTACCCGCATAGACCGCGAGCGCGATGAACAGCACATCGACCCAGCGCGGGGCTCCTGCGGAGCGCACTCCTTGCACCGGTGCGGTGCCGGGGTCCACCTGGGTTTTTTGTTGTCGCCAACCGCGGCGGATCATGGCCTCGGGGATGCAGTTCTCAACGCTGCCGAAGAATCAAATTTGAAGCCAAATCGCCGTTCCGGCCAGCGCAATATGTGCCGGCGTGACGCAGTTCTCGCGCGGGCGCCGCGAAGTGTGCGCTAAGGGTGGTTTCCCGCTGGCCGCCTGCCGCCGTGGCAGTTGGCATTACCAAGCCTGCGATGCAAGCTAGGTGCGCCCGCTGTGAGTGCAGACCATGCCGCTCGTAAAAGGATTGCTCGATCGATTGTTGCTCGTATGCGCCGTGGTCGCAGGCGGGCTCGTGCCGGGCTTCATCGCACAGTATCGCCAGCGGCTCGGCGGCCGGCTCGATCAGGCGCGGCTCGACCTCGAGCCATGGCAGCGCCTGGCTGAGCAGTACTACCAGGGTGATATCGAGCGACTGATCCGCTACCACCTCGAGAGCAGCGATCCGAAGTTTCATGCGGAAGGCGCCATCATCCGCTCACTGCTCGCGACCGTGCAGCAGCTGCAGACTGCGGTCGATGCGCTCCAGGGGAGCCTGTTCCGGCAGAGTGCCTACCTCGCGCGGCACGCCGATCCAGGCCTCGCGCGCGCGACTCTGCACGACTGGGTGCCGACCTTCGCACTCTCTGCCGAGGGCATCGCGTTCGCGCTGCTGTTTGCCGCCGCGGTATGGCTTCTGTTCCTCGCGCTGTGGCACGCGCTCGCGTTCCTCGGCCGGCGCAGACCGCGGATGCCTGCCGCGCGCCCCCGCGTTTCGTGAAGCGCCTGCGCGTTTGCGGTCCCCGCTATACTGCCTGCATGTCCTCGAAGCCCGCGGCTGATATCAGCCGGCGACGTTTTGTCGCTGGAGCTGCGGCGGCGGCTGTCGGCTCGCTGCTGGATCGGGCGCTCGCGGCGGACCCCGCCGCCGCAGATGGGCCCTTGATTACCAAAGCGATACCCTCGAGCGGGGAACAGCTGCCCGCCATCGGTATAGGGACCGACTCTTTCGATCAGTCCGCGCGCGGCGAAATCCAGGCCCAGCTCGCCCGTATGAGCGGCCTCGGCGGTACGGTGATCGATACCGCTGCCGCATATGGCGATAGTGAGGCGTTGATCGGCGCGGCACTCGCCGATCTCGGCACACGCGCGCGCATGTTCGTCGCGACCAAGCTCGTAGCCTCGGGCGGGGCGGAAAGCCTGGCGCGCTCGCTCACGCGGCTGAAGACCGACCACATCGATCTTCTCCAGGTCCACAACCTGAACGGCGTCGCTACCCTCCTGCCCGCCATGCAGCAGTGGAAGCAGGAGAAGAAGATCCGTTACATCGGCATCACCACCTCGCGGGTGAGTCAACACGCGGAGATGATTGCGAGCATGCGTGCCCACCCGCTCGATTTCATCCAGGTGGACTACTCCATCGCCAACCGCGACGCCGCCGCGACGATCCTGCCGCTCGCCGCAGAGCGGCGCATCGCGGTGCTGGTGAATCTTCCCTTTGACCGCGCTTCGCTGTTCCACGAGGCCGCGGGAAGGGCGCTCCCGCCCTGGGCCGCCGACATCGACGTGAAGAGTTGGGCGCAGTTCTTCCTCAAGTACGTCATCTCGCACCCTGCAGTCACCTGCGCCATACCCGGCTCCACGCAGCTGAGTCACTTCATCGACAACCAGCAAGCCGGCCGTGGCCGGCTGCCGGATGCGTCCGTGCGCCGCCGCATGGAGCAGTACTGGGACAACAAGTCCGCATAGCGCTCACCCGCGCAGGCATACTGCGCCCTCGACCGGATCATCCATGGGCCCCCGGATGGCAGACCCCAACATCGGTTTCATCGGGCTTGGCAATGTCGGCAGTCAGCTCGCCGGCAACCTCTTGCGCCACGGTGTGAGCCTGACGGTCCGCGATATCGACCCGCAGCGCGTCGCGCCGCTCGTAGCCCGCGGGGCCCGCTCGGCCGTGTCGCCCCGAGCACTCGCGGCGGCGGTCGATATCGTCATTACCTGCCTCCCCTCGCCGGCCGTCTGTGCCGCGGTCATGGAAGCGCACGACGGGGTGCTCGCCGGCCTCAAGCCAGGAGCGCTGTGGCTCGAGATGAGCACCACCGATCATGCTGAGGTGCGCCGCCTCGCTGCGCGTGTCGAGGAGCGCGGCGCCACGGCGCTCGACTGCCCGGTGTCCGGCGGCTGCCATCGCGCAGCGAGCGGTAACATCGCCATCTTCGCTGGCGGCACGCGTTCGGCCTTCGAGCGGGCCCTGCCGGTACTCGCCATCCTTGGCCAGCGCATCCTGCATACCGGCCCGCTCGGGACCGCCTCACAGCTGAAGGTGCTCACCAATTATCTGTGCACCGTGCACCTCGCAGCGCTCGCGGAGGCGCTGACCGTGGCACGCGTCGCGAAGCTCGATCTGAATACCGCGTACGAGGCGATCCGCATCTCTTCGGGCAACTCCTTCGTGCACGAGACCGAGTCGCAGGTGATCCTCAATGGCAGCCGCGATATCAACTTCACCATGGACCTGGTCATCAAGGATGTGGGTCTGTTCGATGCGCTCGCACGGCAGCTCGGCGTGCCGCTCGAGCTCTCCCCGCTGGTTCTCGCGATCTTCCAGGACGGCGCGCGCCGTTACGGCGGCGGTGAGCTCTCGCCCAACATCATCCGGCGGCTCGAAGAAGCCTGCGGCGTGCGGGTGCTCGGCAGCGGGTTCCCTGCACAGCTGACGGACGGCGAGCCCAAAGTTCCCGGATACGAGGTCGTGCCACGCCGGGCCTGAAGGCCCTCTGGCGGCGAGCTCGCGATCAATTCATGGGAAGCAGCCCGTTCATCGAAACGCGCTCGATCGATTACGTGCCGCTCGCGGAGCGCCACGGAAAAGTCTGGCACCTCTGGCCGGTATGGTTTTCGGGGGATGCCCACCTCGCCACTCTCGCGGTCGGCGTGCTCGGCATCACCCTTGGCGGCAATCTGCTGTGGACCTCGCTCGCAGTGATCCTCGGCTGTCTGCTCGGCACCTTCTTCATGGCGTTCCACTCCACGCAGGGACCGCAGCTCGGCTTGCCACAAATGATCCAGTCGCGGCCGCAGTTCGGTTACACGGGTGCCCTGCTCGTCTGGGGCGTCGCGCTCGTCGCTTACATTGGCTACAACGCTTTCAACCAGGTACTCGCCGCACAGGCGCTGCACCAGCTCGCCCCAAGGATCCCCGCCACTTCCGCCGCAGCGCAGGTTTTGTTCGCCCTCGTGGCGCTCGCGCTCGCCGTGGTGGGCTACGACAAGATTCACGTGGCGCAGCGTGGCATCGCGTACCTGATGATCGTGATCCTGACCGTGTTCTCCATCGGCGCACTCTTTATGTTGCGGGTACCCGCGGCGCAGTGGCAGTCTGCAGGCTTCCGCGGCGTGCCCTTCCTCGCGCAGTTGTTCGCGGCGGCCGCCTACCAGCTCTCCTGGTCAATCTACGTATCCGACTATTCACGCTACCTGCCGCACGATGTCGGGGTACGCGAGTCCTTCTGGTGGACCTATCTCGGGGCGTTCGTCGGCGGCGCCTGGATGATGCTGGTGGGCACCGCCGCCGCCGCCGCGGCGCCCAGGCTCGATGTCGCCGCCGCCATGGAGCACGCCGCCGATGCGGTGATGCCCGGCCTCGGGAAGGTGCTGCTGCTCGCATCGCTGCTCGGCCTCATCACCATCTCCTCGCTCAACTTCTATGGCGCATCGCTGACATTGCTCAGCGTCGCCGACACCATCAGGCCGCTCAAGTGCACCGTCGGCAAGCGACTCGCCAGCCTGCTGGTGGCGTTTGTCGCGAGCTGCGTGATTGCCGTCAGCTCCTCGAGCGACTTCGTCAACCGCTTCGAGGATCTGCTGGCGATACTCCTGTACCTGTTCACGCCGTGGACGGCGATCAATCTGGTGGACTTCTACGTGGTGCGGCGCGGCCACTATTCCATTCGCGAGATCTTCAACCCGCTTGGCATGTACGGCCAGTGGAACTGGCGGGGACTCAGTGCCTACATCGCCGGTTTTATCGCGATGGTCCCGTTCTTCAGCACGACGCTCTACACCGGCCCGATCGCCCGCGCACTCGGTGGTGCCGACATCGCGATGCTGATCGGACTGCCGGTATCGGCCGGCATCTATCTTCTCACCTGCCGCTCGCTCGACCTCGAAAACGAATGGCGCCGGGTGCGCGCGGCGGACGTAGGGCTCGAGCCCGAGGAGCCCGCCAGTGCGCCGCTCGTGTGAAGGCCACTGACATCCATCGACCGGTGCGGTCGATTACCGGGTCACTGCGCGCGCGGCCCCGATGGGGAGCGATTCGCTGCGTCGCATCTCCGCATCGGCGAAGCCCTGCGGGTGTGCGAGGTAGTCGAATGCCATGTCGACAGCATCGTGGCCCCAGAACAGCTCCGCGCCGATCACCAGCGTCGGCACCCCGAACACTCCCTGCGAGCTCGCCCAGAGCGTGTTATCGCGCAGGCGCTGCTTCACCGCCGGCTCAGCGAGCGCTCTCACCGGATCGGCGACCCCGAGCTGTGCGGCGAGCTCCGCGATGACCCCGGAGTCGGTGAGGTCCCGTCCCTCACCGAACGCCGCCTGCAGAACCGTTCCGGCAGCACGCAGATCGCTGCCCGCGGCAATCACCAGGCGCAGCGCGGCGAGTGGATTGAACGGGTGGGCAGGAGGCATGCGGAACGGCAGACCCAGCTTGCGGGCGCGCCACAGTACGAAACGGTAGGTGAAGCGCCGCTTGGAGGGGATCTCGGCAGGCCCACGCTGTCCGAAATGATCCAGCAGCGCGGCGAGCAGCACCGGCACCACCTTCAGCTCCACACCGGGCGGCAACTCGCGCAGGCGTGGAAGTGCGAGGTAAGCGAAGGGGGAAAGCACATCGAACACCCACGACACCTGCACCCGCGCAGCCGGCTCCACCTCCTCAGCCATCAGTCCTCCGCGACGCGTACTACCAGCTTGCCGAAGTTGTCCCCCTTCAGCATGCCTATGAATCCACGCGGAGCGCTCTCGAGTCCATCGATGAGCTCCTCGCGATAGCGGACTCGGCCCTCACGCAGCCATGCCTGCATGTCCTGCTGGAATGCGCCCATGCGCCGGTAGTGATCGAAAATGATGAACCCCTGGATCTTCACGCGCTGGCGAAGCGCCGCGAGCAGCAGTTGCGGCGTGCGATCGACCCCGGCGGGCAGTTTCTCGAGGTTGTACCAGGAGATGAGTCCACACAGCGGCACGCGCGCACCGACGTTGAGGAGCGGGATCACGGCATGGAGCACCGCCCCGCCGACACTCTCGAAATACACATCGATCCCCTTCGGGCATGCGGCCGAGAGGCGTTGCGGCAACTCCGGCGCTCGATGGTCGAGACACTCATCGAAACCGAGCTCCTCGCGCGCGTAGGCGCACTTCTCTCCACCGCCGGCGATGCCGATGACCCGACAACCTCTGATCTTTGCGATCTGGCCGACGACCGAGCCGACCGCACCCGTGGCCGCTGCCACCACCACGGTCTCCCCCTGCTGAGGCTGTCCGATGTCGAGAAGTCCCACGTAGGCGGTGAGCCCGGGCATTCCAAGCACGCCGAGCGCATACGAGGGCCGCGGGATCGCCGGGTTGATCTTCACGAGGTCGCGCCCATTCGAGACCCCATAGTCCTGCCAACCCACATTCGCCACGACGAGCTCGCCCACCTCGAACCCGGGAGCAGCGGTTTCCACCACGCTCACCGTCTGGCCGGTCATGACGGCACCGAGGGCGACAGGCGGCGCATAGGATGGGCCCTCATTCATCCGGCCGC
>DASYFL010000027.1:0-3023 GCA_036498445.1 Steroidobacteraceae bacterium | reverse complement strand
TTCGCCGTGCACGGCAGCGCAGCGGCGCGCTGCCCGCGTTTCGCATGCCGGGTTATCCCGCGACGACGGTCCTTGGCGCCGCGCTCATGGCCGCGGTGCTCGCCACCACCGCATTCACCCCGGCGTTTCGCCCGACGCTCGCCTTCGGCCTGCCGTTTCTCGCCGCGCTGGTTCTCGTCTATCTTCTCCGGTATCGCCACAAAGCTCCCTCGATCGTATCCAGTAGCGACAGCGCATGATCACTGGATGTTCACGTGCGGACGCGCCAAGCGCGATGCGCCATTAACTTGCCGAGATCGACGCGGTAAGCTTGTGCGCCCGCACGGAAGGAGTTACGTCATGGCGACCAAATCCCCGATTCCGGAAGGCTACCGCACCGCGACCCCGTACCTCATCGTGAAGGGAGCGGCGGAGGCGATCGAGTTCTACAAGCGCGCTTTCGGCGCGACCGAGATGCTGCACATGGCCGATCCGCAGGGCAGGATCGGTCACGCCGAAATCAGGATCGGCGACTCCGTGATCATGCTGGCGGATGAGCACCCGGCGATGGGTTATCGCGGCCCGCGTGCACTCGGCGGCTCGAGCGTCAGCATTCTGCTGTATCTCGATGATGTCGACACGGTGTTCGAGCGTGCCGTCAAAGCGGGCGCAAAAGCATTGCGTCCGGTGGCGGACCAGTTCTACGGCGATCGCTCGGGGACGCTAGAGGATCCCTTTGGCCACGTGTGGACGATCGCGACGCACGTGGAAGATGTCCCCCCCGAAGAGTTGAAACGCCGAGCGGAAGCGGTAATGAGGACGACGCCGCCGGCGACTTCGTAAGGCGCAGCGTCCGGGCGCTTAGGTACCCGAGGGGCGGCGTGCATGCACGGTGAGTGCTTGCGCGCCGCCGCGATGCCATTCATGATGGCGAAAAGAGCAGGGCGCTGTAACCGGGGAGCGCGTCGGCCGTCGCCGCCCTGCCTGACGCGAAAAAATGGTCTTCAACTCCCTCACCTTCGTGGTGTTCTTCGCATGCGTCCTCGTGCTGCACTCGCTGCCGCTGCCCTGGACCACGAGGAAGATCAACCTGCTCATCGCGAGTTACCTCTTCTACGCGGCCTGGAACCCGCCGTTTGTCATCCTGCTGTGGATATCCACGGTGGTCGACTGGTATGCGGCACAGGGGCTCGTGAAGGCACGCCGCCAGGCGGCGCGGCACGCATGGATGCTGCTCTCGGTGATCGCCAATCTCGGGATGCTCGGCTACTTCAAGTACGGGCAGTTCCTGCTCGATAACTTCACCGCGTTGATGGGCACGCTCGGCGTTCCCTACCACCCGGCGCATTACGACATCGTGCTGCCGGTGGGCATTTCGTTCTACACGTTCGCCACCATGTCGTGCACCCTGGATGTGTACCTGCGACGTGCGGCGCCCGCGCAGAACCTGCTCGATTACGCGCTGTTCGTCACCTTCTTCCCGCACCTCGTCGCGGGCCCGATCATGCGGCCCACCGAGCTCGTGCCGCAGTTCGCGCAGCCGCGCCGCGCCAGTGTGGATCAGCTGCGCTTCGGACTCGCGCTCATGACCCTGGGGCTCTTCAACAAGATCGTGCTCGCCGACAGTTTCCTCTCGAGGGTGGCCGAGCGCGTGTACGACGGCGACAAGATTCCAGGCGCGCTCGATGCCTGGGCGGGCACGCTGGCCTTCAGTGGGCAGATCTTCTGCGATTTCGCCGGCTACTCGACGACGGCGATCGGCGCGGCGTTGTGTCTCGGCTTTGCGATGCCGGACAATTTCCGTTTTCCGTACGCGGCGGTCGGATTCTCGGACTTCTGGCGCCGCTGGCACATCACGCTCTCGTCCTGGCTGCGCGACTACCTGTACATACCGCTCGGCGGCAACCGGCACGGCGCGCGCCGCACCTACCTTGCGCTCATGGGCACCATGCTCCTTGGCGGACTCTGGCACGGCGCGAACTGGACGTTCGTGGCGTGGGGTGGCCTGCACGGCATCTACCTCTCGGTCGAGCGCGTGCTGCGCGCACGCTTCTCCAACTACCGGCCGGGGCCGGTGGTGTTCGTGCTCCTCGGGCTCCTCACTTACACGCTGGTGAATCTCACCTGGGTATTCTTCCGCGCCAAGACCTTCAGCCGCGCATGGCTCGTGCTGCGCGGCATGCTCGGACAGAACGCGGCCACCCGGCCCATCCTGCCGACTTTCAGTCTGATCTCGGTGGCCGCGATCATTGGCGCACTCGTGCTCACGCACTGGCTGATGCGTGGCCGCACTCTCGAGTCGGTCGTGGCGCGCACCCCCGCCGTGGCGGTGTGCGGGGTGTGGGGCCTGATGGCGTTCGCAATCATCATCGCGCAGGGGGCGGGAAGTGCCTTCATCTACTTCCAGTTCTGAGGCGCTGCGCGCCGGCGGCGCCGGGCTGTTGCGCGAGGCCCCGGGCGAGCCCGCTCGCGCGCCGACCCGGACCGACCGTTACGCGCGCCAGACCGCCGCCGACCGTCCGGGTGTCGCCCAGCCGGTGCCGGTGCGCCCGATTCCCGAGCAGCCGTGGGGCAAGATCCTGATCGGCATGCTCGCACTCCTCCTGCTGCTCGTCGCCGCGTGGGAATGGTACTGGCGTGACTTCGGGGTGAAGCCGAGCATCAGCAACACCTACGGGCTGTGGGCCACCCAGCGCCGGCGCATCGATGCGGGGGAGGGCAACGCAACGGTGCTGCTCGGCGCGTCGCGCATGTATTTCGATGTGCAGCTGCCGGTATGGGAGCGCCTCGATGGGCGGCGGCCGATCCAGCTTTCCTTCGAAGGAACATCGCCACTTACCGCGGTCGAGGATCTGGCAGCCGACCCCAACTTCACCGGCCGGCTGCTCATCTCGGTGGAGCCAGACCTGTTCTTTTCGGGTTTCGAGTACCGCGCCGGGGCGGGACGCTACGCGCGCAACGAATCGCCGTCACAGCGCATCGGCCAGTGGCTGTCGATGAATTTCATCGAGCCGTACTTCGCCTTCGATGATCCTGACTATGCG
>DASYFL010000026.1:0-47763 GCA_036498445.1 Steroidobacteraceae bacterium | reverse complement strand
AGTCCTCGGGAACCGGCGCACCCTGCGGGCGCCGCGCCAGCACGATACGGCGGTTCACCCTGCTCGCTGCAGTCATCTCATGAACTCCACCTGCACGCCGGGTGGCGCCGGGGACCGGGCATCGATGAAAAGGTCCCCGAGCAGCGTGCCGCCGGGCTCGACGCTGTACGCAGCGAAGTCACGCACGCCCGCTTCGTAGAGCACGCTGTCATCGATGAAGTACTGCCCGGTGCACTCGCGTGCGGGCCGGTTGAGGATCACGTAGGCCGCATCGGCGACGATCTCGGGCTTTCTCGAGCGGCGCAGCATCTCTCCGCCCCCGAGCGCGAACTCCACGGCTGCGGTGGCGATCGTAGTGCGCGGCCACAGCGAGTTGCAGGCGATTCCGGCTGCGCGGTACTCCTCGGCAAGTCCGAGCATGCACAGCGACATGCCGTACTTCGACAGCGAATACGCCAGGTGCCCGCCGAACCACTTCGGCTGCAGATCGAGCGGTGGGGAGAGCGTGAGAATGTGCGGGTTCGCCGCCTTCTCGAGATACGGCAGGCAGGCACGCGAGGTGAGGAACGTACCGCGGGTGTTGATCTGCTGAATGAGATCGTAACGGCGCATGTCGATCTGCAGAATCGAGGCAAGGTTGATCGCCGAGGCGTTGTTGACGCAGATGTCGATGCCGCCGAAATGCTCCGCGCACTCGCGCACCGCCGCGAGCACCGCGCTCTCATCGCGGACGTCGACCGCGAGTGGCAACGCACCTCCGCCCGCACGCTCGATCTCGGCTGCAGCCGTGTATATGGTCCCGGGGAGCTTTGGATGAGGCTCGGCGGTTTTGGCCGCGATGGCGATATTTGCCCCATCGCGTGCGGCGCGCAGTGCGATGGCCAGCCCGATGCCGCGGCTCGCGCCCGTGATGAAGAGCGTTTTCCCTGACAGGCCCACGCACACCCTCCCCGCCTGAACTGCGGTGAGTGTACCCGCCGTGACCACTGCCGTCCGGCTTCGCGGCGCCCTCAGCGCGCCTCACGCGCCGGCTCGCGAGGCCTTCAATTCGAGGTGGTTCCCATCGGGATCCTCGATATAAAAAGAGCGGCCCTCGCCCTCCGCGCCGTAACGGGAAGCCGGCTCACGCACCGGAACGCCCCGGTCGGTGAGCCACGCGATGAGCGCCGCCTCCTGGTAGGGCGCGATGGTTACGCAGAAGTGCTCGAGGTTGCGCCCGGCGCCCGGCGGCTCGCCCGCCCCGAGCGGGCCGTCGAGGGTGACGAGATCGATGAGACTCCTTCCGGCACGCAACTGTGTCAGCCCGAGCTCCGGCTGCTCACGCTCGACGGTACAGCCGAGGACCGCGCAATAAAAAGCCAGAGAGCGCTGGAGATGGCGCACCCGCAGCACGATATGGTCGATCTCCCGGACAGCGAACGGATGATTTGCCATCGGCGGCCTCCGACTTGCATGCCCTCGAGGCGCAGGTATAGCGTGCCATGAGCCAGAGGACACCGGGAGAGCGGTATGCGCTGGGACGATCTGCGCGAGAGCACCAACGTCGAGGACGTGCGCTCGAGCACCGGTGGGGGCGCCGGGCTGAAACTCGGCGTTGGCGGCACGCTCCTCGCGCTCGTCGCCTCTTATTTTCTCGGCATCGACCCACGGTTGCTGCTCGGCCTGATGAGCGCAGTGCCGACGCACCAGTCGGCCCCCGCGGCGCACTACGGCACGCCGCAGGATGAGCAGGGGCGCTTCATCGCCGCGGTGCTGGGCGAGACGGAGGACACCTGGAGCGCCATCTTCCAGGACCGGGGCTTGCAGTATCTTCCACCGAAGCTCGTTCTCTATCGCAATGCGATGCCGACCGCGTGCGGCACCGGAAGCGCGGCCGCCGGACCCTTCTATTGCCCCCTCGACCGCAAGGTGTATCTCGATCTGGGCTTCTTTCAGCAGCTGGCGGATGAGTTCCAGGCACCCGGTGAGTTTGCGCAGGCGTACGTGCTCGCGCACGAGGTCGGGCATCACGTGCAGAACCTGCTCGGCATCGCCGAGCGGGTGCACGCGGCTGAGCAGCGCAGCTCGCGCGCTCAGGCCAACCAGTTATCGGTGAAGCTCGAGCTGCAGGCCGATTGCTTCGCCGGCGTATGGGCGCGCCATGCGGATCAGACCAAGCACATCCTCGAGCAGGGTGATGTCGAATCCGCGTTGCGTGCCGCCAGTGCGGTGGGTGATGACACGCTGCAGCGGCGCTCGCAGGGTTACGTGGTGCCGGAGTCCTTTACTCACGGTACCTCGGCCGAGCGGGCCGGTTGGTTCAAGCGGGGACTGGCCGAAGGGTCGATCGAGAGCTGCGACACGTTCTCTGCGCCGTCCTGAGGGCTGGGCGCATCGTGCTTACCACCCGGCTCAGCCGGTCTTGGCCGAATAGTTCGCGTCGAGGTAGTCGAGAATCTGTCTCGCTTCCTCGTCCGTGATGGGCGCGCCGAATTTCTCCTTCATTTTCTGAATGGTCTTCTGCCAGGCGGCGCGGTTCATGGCTGGGGCGTTGCTCGGGATGTACTCGACGCTGTGGCAGATGATGCAGCGGCCGACGGTCAGATCGCGGCCCGCGCCTTCGCGCAGCTCGGTCACTTCCACGGCCGCGGCAGGTCCACTCATCGCATGACCGGCGGCTGCTCCAACCACGGCGACCAGGACGGCAAGGCGATGGCCCTCACCGCGCATCAGCTCACCTCCACCCGCGCGGTCTGCACGATGTTGTCGTGATAGCCCGAAGGATTCGGGGTGAGCTTCTCCGGCTGGGTCGAGCCGTTGCGGCTGCGCGCACGCACCGCAACCTCGATCGGACCGCTGCGGGAGGTATCGAGCGGCAGCTCGAACTCACGCCACGCGAACCGCCCCAGGTCACGGCCGAGCTTCGCCGGGCGCCAGCTCTGGCGACCATCGAGGGACACCTCAACGGAGGCAATACCCGCCCCCCCGTCCCAGGCCTTGCCGGCGAGCCGTGCGGGCGCCCCGCGCCGCAGACCTGTCGCAGGCGCCGGGCTCGTGATGAGTGAGTTCACCACCATCTGCGTGACCGGAGTGTTTTCGGTGGTTTCCTGGCTGGCGAAACGCGGTGTCGCGAAAGCGCCGGTTGGGATCCGGTAGGCTGATTTCATCCAGAAGCCATCGAATGCGGCCGGTTGAATGCGGATGTCGGTGAGGTGCTTCAGCCAGTACGTGCCGGTCCAGCCCGGCACGACCAGCCGTGCGGGGGCGCCGTTCCAGTGCGGCAGCGGCGCGCCATTCATCTCGTAGGCGATGAGGGTGTTCTCATCGAGCGCTCGATCGATGGGCAGGCTCTTGACGAAATCCGGCGTACCCGGCAGTAACGGCGTATCGGCGCCGTTGAACACCACCTCGAGCGCATCGGCGGCGACGCCCGCCTTGTGCAGCACATCGCGCAGCCGCACACCCGCCCAGAGGGCATGGCCCATCGCGCCGTTGCCCCACTGCACGCCGGGCACGCGTGGGGCGAAAAGTCCCCGGCGGTTGCCGGCGCACTGATTCACCGCATTGATACTGACATGCTCGAAGTTTCCCTTCAGCTCCCGCAACGACAGCACGAGCGGGTGCTGCGCGCTCGGTCCTCCGACCTCGAGCCGCCACGCCGCTGCATCGATATAGGGGATGTTGGGCAGGTGATAACGCACGAAGAACACCGCGTTGCCGGTGTAGGTTGGCTGGAGATCCGCGAGCGGCGTCTCGAAGTTTGGGGGACGGAAGGCACGCTGGATGAGGGGCTTTTTCCCGGGAAGCGCGCCGAGGATCTCCTCCCCGCCCACTGCACCCGCGGCGCCCTCGTTCGCTCCGGCACGCGTGGCGAGCCACCCCGCCCCCGCAAGCAGGGCATCACGTCGCGTCAACATTCTCAGGAGCAGCTCTTGCCGTAGGCGGCACGCGCACCAGCGGCCTTCGCGGCCGCCTCCGTCATGTACTCGCCCTGCTTGGTCTTGCCATACCACTGGTCTCCCTGGCAGTGGTAGACCTTGCTATCCGTGTTCACCCACACCTTGCCGGCCCCCCCGCCCGCTGCAGGCTGTGCGGGTGGAACATACTTCGGTCCGGACGCCGGCGCAGAGGCTGCCGGAGCGCTCGTAGCCGCGCCCGCCGCCGCAGCCCCGGTTGCCGCGGCTGCCGGGGCGGCCGCACCTGCGCCCGCGGCGCTCGCGGTCTTGTTGATGCCGCCATGCCCACTGCAGGCGCCACGTCCGCCGTGCGGCGATGTGGTCCCATCCTTGCAGACGACGGGTCCGCTGCTGCCCGAGGATGCGCCGCTCGTGGCAGGCGCAGCCGGCGTGGACGCAGCTGCCGTGGGAGCTGCGGCCGCAGGAGCTGCTGCCGGGGCCGAGCCGCCAGCGGAGGCCGCCTTGTTCACCCCACCATGGCCGCTACAGGCGCCGCGGCCACCATGCGGTGAGGTCGTGCCATCGTTGCACACCACCGGCCCGCCGCCGGCGGAGGATGAGGAGCTTGCAGCCGACGGCGCCGCTGGCGGCGCGGCCGCCGGCGCGGCCGCCGCTGCACCGGCAGAGCTCGCCGCAGCGGACTTGTTGATGCCGCCATGGCCGCTACAGGCGCCGCGGCCACCGTGCGGCGAGGTCGTGCCATCGTTGCACACCACCGGAGTGCTCGAGGCTTCCTGCGCGGATAAGAGCGCGGGCGCAGCGAGCATCGCCGCAGCGAGCCACGCAGTCACGGTGAGTGCATCGAGTCTTGTTCTGGCGACATTCATGTGCAGCTCTCCCCTTCCGAGACACCGCCGATCGTTCTCCCAGCGAGAATACCGCAATCAATCAACCGGAGGTACGGCGGGCCGGACGTAGTAGGATCGCCACCGATGAGCTGCCGAATCGCCGGACTCTTCGTTCTCCTCCTCGTTTGCGTCAGCCCCGCGCGTGCCGACTGGATGCAGCGCACCGAAGCCATCATGGGCACGCGCTGCTACGTGGAGCTGTGGGCCGACGATCCGGTCAAGGGTAACGATGCCATCGATGCGGTCATGGCCGAGCTGCGGCGCATCGACGCTCTCATGAGCCACTACAAGCCCGAGAGCGAGCTGTCGCAGATCAACCAGTACGCCAACGAGCGCCCCGTGCAGGTCGATAAGGAGCTGTTCGACCTCATCAAGCTCTCCACGCATTTCTCGCAGATCACAGAAGGTGCCTTCGACATCACCTACGCCAGTGTCGGCTATCTCTACGACTATCCGCATCACATCCGCCCGTCCGAAGCGCAGATCCGTGCGAAGCTGCCCGCAGTCAACTGGCGCAATCTCCTGCTCGATGAGGAGCACCACAGCGTGCGCTTCGAGCACCCCGGCATGCGCATCGACCTGGGCGGGATCGGCAAGGGCTATGCAGTCGATCGCGGCATCGAGATCCTGAAAGCGCGCGGCGTCGCTCGCGCGCTGGTGACGGCCGGGGGCGACAGCCGCATCATCGGCGATCGCATGGGCCACCCCTGGCTCGTCGCCATTCGTCACCCCGATAATCCGAACAAGGTCGTGACGCGCATCCCCTTGGCGGATTCGGCCGTATCGACCTCGGGCGACTACGAGCGGTTTTTCGATGAGGGCGGGGTGCGCTACCACCACATCATCGACCCGCATACCGGGCATTCGGCGAGCAAGGTGCGCAGCGCCACCATCCTCGCACCGACCGCCACACAGACCGATGGCATGTCGAAGACCGCCTTCGTCCTCGGCCCGGAGAAGGCGCTCGAGATCATCAATCGAATGCCCGAGTACGACGCGGTGTTCGTCCTGCCGGATGGAAGGATGCTGTACTCGAACGGGCTGCGCCCGCCCGAGCTGCGGCCGCCGGGAGCCGCGCCCGCGGCTACTGGGGCGGGCTCTGCCCGGCCTTGAGGAGCGCGTCCACCTCGGCCTCGGCTGCCAGCCAGTCGTCGGTCTCCTGTCCCGGTGAAAAGCCGCGCCGCTCGGCGCGCAGATAAGCGGCTTCGGCGATCAGCGCGC
The DNA here is from genome assembly GCA_036498445.1 of Steroidobacteraceae bacterium. Lineage (GTDB taxonomy): Bacteria > Pseudomonadota > Gammaproteobacteria > Steroidobacterales > Steroidobacteraceae > 13-2-20CM-66-19. The sequence continues at coordinate 41,759 of DASYFL010000026.1, read as the reverse complement.
GACGCGTTTCCGCGGTGACCCGCGCCCGCAGCGTCGGCGGCTCGGGCGATTTTCGCGCGCGTAGGGGACGGCGCGTGCTGCTGTCAGTGAGAGAAGAGGCATCAGCGGGGCTCAAAGCATCGGGCGAGCGACGAGTGGACATCGTTTCCTCCTTGCAAGCGGTAGCGCGCACTTTGCGCGCGTCGAGTGCACGCGCGCAAGCGGGCCGCGCGCAGCGCCGATCGCTGGCACGCTGGATGCGCGGCAACGAGCGCATGAAACTCGCACAGCTGAAGAAAATTCCTGCGTGCACAAGGAACAGGTGCTCGCGAGTCTCGAGAGCCCGGAGCTCACCAACGAGCTGCAGCGCGCGCAGGCGACGCTCGAAGGTGTTCCGAGGCAGGTGCTCTGAGGCAGGTGTTCTGGTGTTCCGGGCTCAGGAGGGGCCGGCGCCCGGAGCGCTGCGGCGCCGCGCGCCGGCGCGGAGCGCCGCTTTGGGCGCCGCGGACTGGCGCTTTCCGCCATTGCCGTTGCTGCGTTTGCGCGTGCGCGGCCTGGCCTCGACCCGGTCCGCGCTCTCTGCGCTCACCGCCGCCGCACGCGTCGCCGCGGCGGCCGCGGCCACGGCGGGAATGTCGAGTCCCTGGAGGTAGCGGCGGAAATCCCGGCCGAGCGCCGCATGGCCCAGTGCGAATTCCACCGTCGCCTGCAGATACCCGAGCTTGCTGCCGCAGTCGTAACGTTTGCCCTCGAACCGATAGGCATAGACCGCCTCCTCGCGCATCAGCGAGGCGATACCGTCGGTGAGCTGGATCTCCCCACCGGCACCGTGGCCGATGCGCTCGAGGTGCTCGAAGATCGCTGGCGCCAGCACGTAGCGGCCGACCACTGCGAGGTTCGACGGTGCGGCCGCGGGCTTGGGCTTCTCGACGATGCTCCGCACCCGACTGGTGACGGAGCGGTCGGCCTCCACTGCGACGATGCCGTACTTGTCGGTATCGTTACGGGGCACCGACTCGACGCCGAGGATGCTCGCGCGCTTGGCCTCGTACACCTTGGCCATCTGCGCGAGACAGACGACTTCGCTGCGGATCAGGTCATCGGCGAGATGTACGAAGAAAGGCTCCGCGCCCACAGCTGGCTGTGCGCACAGCACCGCGTGACCCAGTCCGAGCGGGGCCGGCTGGCGGATGTAGATGCAGGAAGCGTACGAGGGCAGAACGCTGCGCAGCTGGTTGAGCAGATCGCTCTTCCCCTGCTGCTCCAGCATCAACTCGAGCTCCTGGTCGGAATCGAAATGATCCTCGATCGCGCGCTTGGAGGCTCCGGTGATGAACACCAGCCGCTGTGCACCCGCGGCGAGCGCCTCCTCGACCGCATACTGGATCAGTGGCTTGTCCACGACCGGCAGCATCTCCTTCGGACTCGCCTTGGTGGCCGGCAGGAAGCGCGTGCCGCGCCCCGCCACCGGAAACACCGCGGTACGAATCACCGGTCTCGACGCGGGCTTCATCGCACTCTCCTCAAAATTCCATGGCCATCAGGACGCCCGCGCGCTGTGCTCGGCGCGCTCGGCCCACTTGAAGATCGCCGGTCGCAGGCTGTCCCAGGCGTGACATTTCGGACAGCGCCAGTACCAGCGCACGCTGCTCAATCCACAGTCATCACACTGGTATCGGCCGCCCGCATCGCCGATGCGGGTGAGCAGCATCCCGAGTGAGCTCGCCTCGGCCAGCGAATCGACCCCGCCGCCGAACTGCGCAGTCACGTCCGGCAACCGTGCGACCTGCTCTGCCGGCACGGCGGTGGCCAGGAGCCATGCGAGCTGCCGCGGGGTAACGCCGCCGCTTTGCTGCAACCGCCGGCTGAGCTCACTCAGCAGGTCCGCGCCATCGCTCTGCCTGGCGATGGCAAGCACCGCGGGAATGATCTCGAGCGCAAGTCCGGGAGAGGTCTCGAGGGCGTGAAGATAGAGCGGCAGCGCACTGGCGCGATCGCCCGCCTGCTCCGCAATCCGTGCGGTCAGCATGTCTGCGCGCGGCAGCTCCGGATGGTGGGTGCGCGCCTGGCGCAGCAGGGTGTGCGCTCGCCCGGCATCTCCCTGCACCAGCGCCTGCTCGGCGAGCTCACACAGGTAATGGGCTGCGACGCGCGCGCGGTCGACTTGTTCGGTCTGCGGCAGCTCGTGAAAGACCTTGAGCGCCTTCGCCCAGTCGCCTTGCGCCTCGTAGATGCGCTCGAGGTGATCGAGCGCTGCGGGCCGGTATTCGCGCGAGGCCGCAAGCTCCTCCAGCACCCGCTCGGCGCGGTCCATGAGACCCGCGCTCTGGTAGTCGAGAGCCAGGGCGAAGGCTGCCTTGTCGGCAAGCGTAGCGCTGCCGTGCTCGCGCAACCGCGAGTGAATGGCAATCGCACGATCGACCTCACCGCGCCGGCGGGACAGGCTCCCGAGAGCGAACTGGATCTCAGCAGCGTCACCGTCCGCCTCGGCCATGCGTGCGAAGATCTCAGCGGCGTGGTCGAAGCGGTCGTTGATCAGATGGTCGAGGCCGACGTAATAGTCGCGTGGCAGGCGCACCGTTCGGGCCGAGCCGTTGCGGCGGCCGAGAAACCATGCGGCCAACCCTACGAGGATGAAGGCCAGCGCAAGAAGCAGTGGAGGCAGCTCGAACACGGCTACTGACGATAGCAGGTCCGTGTGTCGAACGCGCCCCCGCCGGCGAGGCGCGGCATCAGTCGCGGATCGGACGCCCGGCGCCGTCGTTCACCCGCTCGCGCAGGTCCTTGCCGGGCTTGAAGTGCGGCACGTGCTTGCCCGAGAGCGCCACCGCCTCGCCGGTCTTCGGATTGCGGCCCTGGCGCGGCGGGCGAAAGTGCAGCGAGAAGCTGCCGAAGCCACGGATCTCGATGCGCTCGCCCTGCGAGAGTGCGTCGCTCATGATCTCCAGAATCTGCTTCAGCGCGAGCTCGACGTCCTTCGCCGGCAGGTGCTTCTGCTTGGCGGTGATGATCTCGATCAGTTCCGACTTCGTCATGCGCACTAACGGCTCTCACCGGATTCGATCTGCTCTTTCAGCAGATCCCCGAGGCTGGTGCCGGAGGTTGCGGTCTCCGAGCGATAGCTCTGCACTGCCTCCGCTTCCTCGTGGGCTTCCTTCGCTTTGATCGACAGCGAGATGGTGCGCGACTTGCGGTCGACACCGGTGAACTTGGCCTCGACCTGCTCGCCCACTTTCAGTACCGCACGCGCGTCTTCAACGCGATCCCGGCCGAGCTCGGAGGCACGCAGCTGACCCTCGATGCCGTTGCCCAGATCGATGATGGCGCCGCGTGCATCGACCTCCTTCACCATGCCGCGCACGATGGTGCCCTTGGGGTTGTCGGCGATGTACGCGGAGAAAGGATCCTTGGCGAGCTGCTTGATGCCGAGCGATATGCGCTCGCGCTCGGGATCGATCGACAGCACCATGGCCTCGAGCTGCTGACCCTTCTGGTAGTTGCGCACCGCCTCCTCGCCGGGCTGATCCCAGGAGATGTCCGAGAGGTGCACCAGGCCATCGATGTTGCCCGGGAGCCCGATGAAGATGCCGAAGTCGGTGATCGATTTCACCTGTCCGGCCACCTTGTCGCCGCGGTTGTAGTTTTCGGCGAACTCTTTCCACGGATTCGCCTGGCATTGCTTGAGGCCGAGCGAGATGCGCCTGCGCTCCTCGTCGACATCGAGCACCATCACCTCGACTTCCTGACCGGTGTGCACGACCTTGGCAGGGTTGACGTTCTTGTTGGTCCAGTCCATCTCGGACACGTGCACCAGACCCTCGACGCCGTCCTCGATCTCGACGAAGGCGCCGTAGTCGGCGATGTTGGTGACCTTACCGAACACGCGCGTGCTGGGCGGATAGCGCCGGGCGATGTTCTGCCACGGGTCGGCGCCGAGCTGCTTGAGGCCGAGGCTCACCCGCGAGCGCTCGCGGTCGAATTTGAGGATGCGCACCTCGATCTCATCGCCCACCTTGACGACTTCCGATGGGTGCTTGACGCGCTTCCAGGCCATGTCGGTGATATGCAGCAGCCCGTCAATGCCGCCGAGGTCGACGAACGCACCGTAGTCGGTGAGGTTCTTGACCGTGCCGCGCACCACCGAGCCTTCCTGCAGATTGTCCATGAGCGCCGAGCGCTCGGCGGAGAACTCCTGCTCCACGACGGCACGACGCGAGACCACGACGTTATTGCGCTTCTGATCGAGCTTGATGACCTTGAACTCGAGCGGCTTGCCCTCGAGGTAAGAGGTATCGCGCACCGGGCGCACATCGACGAGCGAGCCCGGCAGGAATGCGCGCACGTTCTCGATCTCGACGGTGAAGCCTCCCTTGACGCGTCCGGTGATGACACCGGTGACGATCTCGGACTTGTTGAAAGCCTCCTCGAGACGAGTCCAGGTGCGCGCGCGTTTGGCCTTCTCGCGCGACAGGCGCGTCTCACCGGTGCCGTCCTCGACCGAATCGAGTGCGACCTCCACCTGCTCGCCGGCCTTGACCTCCACCTCCCCGCGCTCGTTCTTGAACTGCTCGAGGGGAATGACGGCTTCGGACTTGAGACCGACGTTGACGATGACGACGTCGCTGGTGACTTCGACGACGAGCCCGGTGAGTATCATTCCCGGGCGGATGCGTTGGTTGGCGAGACTCTGCTCGAAGAGCTGGGCGAAACTTTCTGTCATACTCTCACTAATGCCACGCGCGTGGCGTGTGTGTACTGGAGCCGCCGTCCGCTGCGGTCCAGGAAAACGTAACGGGCACCGCTTCCTGCGCGTGCCTTCCTCGGAATTCCTTCTCCCATGCGTATCGCGACGAGCGGCCCTCAAGGCCACAAGCGACGAGCGGCTCCCAGTTGCAGCACCCGCTGTACCACCGCCTCGACCGAAAGACCGGTCGAATCAATGAGACAGGCATCGGGCGCGGCCTTCAGCGGGGCGACCTCACGGGTCTGATCCCTCAAATCCCGCTCGGCTATCTCGCGCGAAAGGGCCGGAAGGCTAACATCGGACCCCTTGTCTTTCAACTGCTTATACCGCCGTAAGGCCCTTTCTTCGGGGGTGGCCGTCAGGAAGATTTTCAGCTCCGCCCCGGGGAACACGACGGTGCCCATATCCCGCCCATCCGCCACCAGGCCGGGGGGTACCGCAAAGGCGCGCTGCCGGGCAAGGAGCTCCCGGCGCACTGTAGGCCAGGCGGCCACCCGGGAAGCTCCCCGGCCCGCCTCCTCCGAGCGGATCCTCGCGGTCGCGTCGCTACCCGCGAGCGATATGCGCTCGCTGCCATCAGGGGCAACCGTGAAGACCACGTCCATGTGGCGGGCAAGGGTTGCGTGGCGCGGCTCATCCTCCGGCGCCAGCCCCGCGTCCGATCCCGCGAGCGCGACCAGGCGATAGAGCGCACCGCTGTCGAGCAGATGCCACCCCAGCCTGCGCGCCACCGCGCGGCTGATCGTGCCCTTGCCCGAGCCACTCGGGCCATCGATGGTAACGATGGGACAGGCGGGGGATTTCGGCATCCGGAAAGTGTCCTCAGAGGACCGTCAGCCCGAGGCCGGCCTGACGCGCGCACTCCTCGAAGCCGGGAAAGCTGGTGGACACGTTTAACACATCATCGATCTCGATCGGTGCACTCGCCCGCAGCGCGGCCACCGCAAAGGCCATGGCGATTCGGTGATCGCCGAGACTATCGATGTGTCCTCCCGCGAACTCGGGTCGGCCACGGATCCGCAGCCCATCGGCGAGGAGCTCATGCTCGACGCCGAGCGTCCCGAGCCCTGCCGCCACAGCGGCGAGGCGATCGCTCTCCTTCACCCGCAGCTCCCCCGCGCCCCGCACGAGTGTCTCTCCGTGCGCGGCGGCGGCCGCGATAAAGAAGATCGGAAGCTCATCAATCGCGAGAGGGACGAGCCTTTCGGGCACGGTGATGCCCTGGAGCGGACCGCGGCGCACCTCGATGTCGGCCACCGGTTCCCCATTATGTCCACTCGTACTGGGGCGAGGGAGCACGCGAATCTCCGCGCCCATCAGCTGCAGCAGCTCGAGAAGTCCCGTACGGGTCGGATTGATGCCGATATGGGTGAGCCTCAGCGCCCGCTCGGCGGCGAGTGCTCCGGCCACGAGAAAGAAGGCCGCCGAGGAGAAGTCCGCCGGCACGGTGAGCGTGGTGCCCTGGAGCGTCTGTCCGCCCTCGAGCTCGATCACGCCGTCGCGCTGACTGACCTGTACGCCAAAGGTGCGCAGCATGCGCTCGGTGTGATCCCTCGAGGGCGCGGGCTCGCTGACGGTGGTACGCCCGTTGGCTGCCAGCCCGGCCAGGAGCAGCGCGGACTTCACCTGCGCGCTCGCTACCGGGAGTGTGTAGTCGATGCCATTGAGCTTCGGAGTGCCCTGGATGCGGATTGGCGGCCGGCCTTCCTGCGTCGTGATCCGTGCACCCATCCGCCGCAGGGGTGCGGCAACCCGTTCCATCGGCCGCCGCATGAGCGAGGCGTCGCCGATGAGGGTGGAATCGAAGGGCTGCGGCGCGAGCAGCCCCATCATGAGGCGCATACCGGTGCCGGCATTCCCCATATCGAGCGGCTTGGTGGGCGCCGCGAGCCCCGCCGCCCCCCGGCCATGGACCCATACTTCGGTCTCTGCGGGGCGCTCGATGCGCACCCCGAGCGCCGCAAGAGCCCGCGCCGTCGCGAGACAGTCCTCGCCAGCAAGAAACCCGGTGATGTGCGTTTGCCCCTCGGCAAGAGCCGCCAACATCAGAGCGCGGTGGGAGATCGACTTGTCTCCCGGCACGGTAAAGGTGCCCGAGACGGTGCCGCCGGGGAGAACGCGCCAGCGGCGCGCAAGCGGCACGCTCACTGCACCGCCCGGGGATAGGAGCCGAGCAACCGATAGAGCGACGCCCGCTTCTTCAGAGCGAGAAGCGCGCGTGCCACGTGCCGCTCGTCCGCATGGCCCTCGAGGTCCATGAAGAAGACGTAGTCCCACTTGCGCCGCCGCGAGGGACGCGACTCGATGCGCGTCAGGCTCACGCGATGGCGCGCGAGCGGCTCGAGCAGCCGGTAGAGCGCACCGGGGGCATCGGTGTGGCCGACCGACACGAGCAGCGTGGTGCGATCGTCGCCGCTTGCGGCGAAGAGCTTGCGGCCGAGCACCAGGAAGCGCGTGGTGTTATCGGCCCGATCCTCGATCTCCGCCGCCAGCACCTTGAGCCCATAGACTTCCGCCGCGGTCTCGCCGGCGATCGCGGCGCTGCCTTGCTCGTCGCGGGCGCGGCGCGCGCCTTCCGCGTTGCTCGACACCGGCACCTGCTCGACACCCGGCAGGTGCTCCTCCAGCCACTGCCGGCATTGTGCGAGCGACTGCGGGTGCGAGCAGACGCGTACCACGCGCGACAGCGCAGTCATCGTGCCGAGCAGTTGGTGGCGGATGCGCAGCTCCACCTCGCCGCAGATCTTCAGCGGCGAGGTGAGAAAGCGATCGAGGGTGTTATTGACGGTCCCCTCGGTCGAGTTCTCGATCGGCACGACGCCGAAATCGGCGCTTGCCGCCTCGACCTCGTGAAAAACCTCATCGATCGAGCCGAGCGGCAGCGCGCGCACGGAATGCCCGAAGTGATTGAGCACGGCGGTCTGGGTGAAGGTGCCCTCAGGGCCGAGAAAAGCGACTTTCAGGGGCTCCTGCTGTGCGAGGCACGCCGACATGATCTCGCGAAAGAGCCGCAGCACTTCCTCATCCCGCAGCGGACCTGCATTGCGCGCGCGTGCCTGCCGCAGCACCTGCGCTTCGCGCTCCGGACGATAGAAGTCCACGGTATGGCCGTCGTGCGCCTTGGAGATGCCCACCTGCTGTGCGAGGCGCGCCCGCTCATTGAGCAGCCGGTGGATCTGCTCATCGACCGCGTCGATGCGGGTACGCACGTCCTCGAGCATCCCGTGCGGGGTCGCCGCCCGCGCTCCCTCCGGTGTACGGGCGGCGCGCCGCGGAGCTCGCCTTTTGGATGTATGCCGGCGGGTCGCCATGCGAGTGATGCGCTAGAGAATGCGCGCCGAGAGCACGCCGTCGATGGCGCGGATCCTCGCGAGCAGCTCCTCCCCGAGCACGCCATCGGCATCGATGAGCGTGTACGCGTACTCACCGCGTGACTTGTTGAGGAGATCGGCAATGTTGATGCCGTGTGCGGCAAGGCAGGTCGAGATCTGCCCCACCATGTTGGGGACGTTGCGGTTGGCTACGGCAAGGCGCGTCGTGTTCGGCATGCGCGGCAAAACCATATCCGGGTAGTTCACGCTGTTTTTGATGTTGCCGTTCTCGAGGAAATCGCGCACCTGTTCGGCCACCATGATGGCGCAGTTCTCCTCCGCCTCGCCGGTGGACGCTCCCAGGTGCGGCAGGGCGATGACCCGCGGGTGGTCCCCGAGGGAGCGCCGTGGAAAATCGCACACGTAGGCGTGCAGCTTGCCCGCATCGAGCGCGGCGAGCACCGCCGCCTGGTCCACGATCGCCGCCCGCGCGAAGTTGAGTATGGTGCCGCCCGGGCGCATGAGCTCGAGCCGCGCCGCATTCACCAGCGCCCGCGTGCCCTCATTCAGCGGCACGTGCACCGTGATCACATCGGAGCGCGCAAACAGGTCATCGAGCGAGAGCGCCTGCTCGGCGCTCGATGAGAGCTGCCAGGCCCGCTGCACGGTGAGCTGTGGGTCGTAGCCGAGCACCTTCATGCCGAGGGCGAGCGCGGAATTGGCCACCTCGACCCCGACGGCGCCGAGTCCCACCACCCCGAGTGTGCGTCCCGGGAGCTCGAAGCCGACGAAACGCCGCTTGCCCGCCTCCACCGCCTCTTCGATAGCGGCATCATCACCACTCAGGCTGCGTGCAAAGAGCCACGCGGGACCGATGTTGCGTGCGGCGAGCAACAGTCCCGCGAGCACGAGCTCCTTGACGGCGTTGGCATTGGCGCCGGGAGTGTTGAACACCGGGACGCCGCGGCGGCTCATTTCCGCGACCGGGATGTTGTTGACACCAACACCGGCGCGGCCGATGGCGCGCACCGCCGCGCCGATGGGGGTGCCGGTCAGCTCCGCCGAGCGCACCAGGATCGCATCAGGCTCGGCGACGTCCGCTCCCACCTGGTAACGATCCGCGGGAAAGCGGGCGAGCCCGCGCGGGCTGATCTGATTAAAGGTGAGGATGCGCAACGCCATGCGGTCCTCAGCCGTGGCGGCGAGCGAAGTCACGCATGAACGCCACCAGCGCCTCCACCCCAGCGAAGGGCATGGCGTTGTAGAGACTCGCGCGCATTCCACCGACCGAGCGGTGCCCGGCGAGGTTGACGAGGCCGCCAGCGCGCGCACCGGCGAGAAATGCCTCATCGAGCCGCGCGTCCGCAAGCGTGAAGGGCACGTTCATCCATGAGCGGCAGTGCGCATCGACCGGATTGCGATAGAAGCCCGAAGCATCGATGGCGTCATAGAGCAGCTGGGCCTTGGCGCGATTGTGCGCGGCCATCGCAGCAAGCCCGCCCTGGCGCTTCAACCAGCGAAGCACCAGTCCCGCAACGTACCAGGCGAAAGTCGCAGGGGTGTTGAGGAGCGACCCCTCCCGTGCCATCGCGTGGTAGTCCCATACGGCGGGGGTGCCAGCTCGCGCCTTGCCAACGAGGTCACGGCGCACGATCACGACCACGAGGCCCGCCGGCCCGATGTTCTTCTGCGCGCCCGCATAGATCAGCCCGAATCTCGCCACTTCCAGCGGCCGCGACAGCAGCGTCGAGGACATGTCCGCGACGAGCGGCACGCTGCCGGTCTCGGGAATGTAGGGGAACTCGACCCCGCCGATGGTCTCATTCGGCGTGTAGTGCACGTAGGCGGCGTCGGGTGTGAGCCGCAGCGCGTCGGGCGCCGGGACCGTGGTGTATCTCGATGCCGCCTCATCCGCCACGACGTTCACCCGCGCGGTGAAGCGCTGCGCCTCCAGCCGCGCCTTCTGCGACCAGTGACCGGTGTTGAGGAAGTCGACGGTCGAATCGGCACGCGCGAGATTGAGCGGCACGGCGGCGAACTGACCGGTGGCGCCTCCCTGCAGAAACAGCACATGGTAATCGGCGGGCACCGCGAGCAGCTCCCGCAGCAGCGCCTCGGACTCCTGCGCCACGGCCATGAATGCCTTGCCGCGGTGGCTCACCTCCATCACCGAGGCGCCGCTTCCCTGCCAGTCGAGGAGCTCATCGCGCACCTGCTCGAGGACTTCCACGGGCAGCGTGGCCGGCCCCGCAGCGAAGTTGAATACGCGCACGAGCCTCGCGGCCTAGCTGTCCGCCGCGGGCGGTGCTACGCCCGGCGCCGGCTCGCCGACCGCCTCCTCCCCTTCCCCTTCGAGGCTCTCGATGCGCTCGATGCCCACGAGGCGCTCGCCGTCGCCGAGGCGGATCAGCCGGACGCCCTGCGTGTTCCGACCCTGTACCGAGATCTCATCCACCGTGGTCCGCACCAGCGTGCCGGTGGAGCTGATCAGCATGATCTCCTCGCCCGGCATCACCTGCAGCGCCGCCACCGTGAAGCCGTTGCGATCGGAGGTTTGCAGCGCGATCACGCCCTGACCGCCGCGGCCGTGACAGGGAAATTCCGAGAGCGGCGTGAGCTTGCCGTAGCCGGTTGCGGAGGCGGTCAGCACCCTTGGGGCATCCTGTGCTTCGGCGCCGGTACTCTCGCCTGCCACGATGAGTGCGATCAGATCCTGGCCCGCACCGAGTTTTATGCCGCGTACGCCCGCGGCCTCGCGTCCCATCGGACGCACCTCGCTCTCGTGGAAGCGGATGGCCTTGCCGCCGCTCGACACCAGCATGATCTCGCGCTCACCGTCGGTGAGCGCGACACCGACCAGCTGATCGTTGGGCGCGAGGTCGACGGCAATGATCCCGGTCGTGCGCGGGCGTGAGAAGGCGGCGAGCGGGGTCTTTTTTACCGTGCCGGCGCGCGTCGCCATGAAGACGAAGTGCTGCTCGTCGTACTGCTTCACCGGCAGCAGTGCGTTGATCTTCTCGCCCTCTTCCAGCGGCAGCAGGTTCACCATCGGCTTGCCGCGCGCGCCACGGCCCGCCTGAGGCAGCTCGTATACCTTGAGCCAATAGACCTTGCCGCGGTTCGAGAAGCACAGCACCGTGTCATGGGTATGCGCCACGAACAGCTTCTCGACGAAGTCTTCGTCCTTTACCGCGGTCGCAGTCTTGCCACGCCCGCCACGCCGCTGCGTCTGATACTCGGTGAGCGGCTGGCTCTTGGCGTAACCGGCGTGCGAGAGCGTCACCACCACATCCTGAGGCTCGATCAGGTCTTCGGTGGTGAGATTGAGATGGTCGCGGTTGATCTCGGTACGGCGCGCATCGCCATAACTCGCGCGCACCTCGATGAGCTCGGCGCGCACGACCTCGGTGAGCCGCTCCGCCCGGCCGAGAATGTCGCTGAGATCGGCAATGCTGGTCAGCAGCTCGCGGTACTCGGCGATGATCTTGTCCTGCTCGAGGCCGGTCAGGCGATGTAACCGCATGTCGAGGATCGCCTGCGCTTGCGTTTCCGACAGCCGATAGCTGCCGGCGTGCAGGCCGGATTCGGCGCTCAGACCCGGCGGTCGCGTGGAGATCTCGCCGGCGCGCGCGAGCAGCCCGGTCACCGCGCCCGGTGCCCAGGTACGTGCCTGCAGCGCAGTGCGCGCCTCGGCTGGCGAGGCGGCGGCCTTGATGAGCGCAATCACCGCGTCGATGTTGGCGAGCGCGACCGCGAGGCCCTCGAGGATATGGGCACGCTCGCGAGCCTTGGCGAGCTCGTAGATGCTGCGCCGCGTGACCACCTCGCGCCGGTGACGGATGAAGGCTTCCAGCATCTCCTTCAACGACATCAGCTTCGGCTGGCCATCCTGCAGCGCGACCATGTTGATGCCGAACACTGTCTCCATCGGGGTGTGCGCGTACAGATTGTTCAGCACGATCTCCGTCACCTCGCCGCGCTTGAGCTCGATGACGATGCGCATGCCGTCCTTGTCGGACTCATCGCGCAGTCCATCGGCGGCGATACCGTCGAGCTGCTTTTCGCGCACCAGCTCGGCGATGCGCTCGATGAGGCGCGCCTTGTTCACCTGGTAAGGAAGCTCGGTGACCACGATGGCCTGGCGATCGGCGCGGCCCACCTCCTCGATGACCACGCGCGCGCGCACCGACAGCCGTCCGCGCCCGGTGCGATAGGCGGTGGCGATCTCCTGGGCACCGTTGATGATGCCGCCGGTCGGGAAGTCCGGGCCCGGCACATGCTGCATCAGCGCCGCGAGCGGCAGTCCCGGATCATCGAGCAGCGCCAGGCAGGCGTTCACGACCTCGGTGAGGTTGTGCGGCGGGATGTTGGTCGCCATGCCGACCGCGATGCCCGTCTGTCCGTTGACCAGCAGGTTCGGGATGCGCGTCGGCAGCACCGAGGGCTCGGTCTCCGACTCGTCGTAGTTGGGATTGAAGTCGACGGTTTCCTTGTCGATGTCCGCGAGCAGCTCATGCGCAATGCGTGACATGCGCACTTCGGTGTAGCGCATCGCGGCGGGCGGGTCGCCATCGACCGAGCCGAAATTGCCCTGGCCATCGACCAGCAGGTAGCGCATGGAGAAGGTCTGCGCCAGGCGCACGATGGTGTCGTATACCGCGCTTTCGCCGTGCGGGTGGTACTTGCCGATCACATCTCCGACGACGCGCGCGGACTTCTTATAGGCACGGTTCCAGTCGTTTCCCAGCTCGCGCATGGCATAGAGCACCCGGCGGTGTACCGGCTTCAGCCCATCGCGGACGTCGGGCAGGGCGCGGCCGACGATCACGCTCATTGCATAGTCGAGGTAGGACTGCCGCATCTCCCCTTCGAGAGTTACCGGCACAATTTCGCGCGCGATCTCAGCCATCAATTAAGAACTTGAATGTCAAGCGCCCGGCTGGGCGCGGAGAGATGAAAGAAGAAATTCTAGCACGAACCAAGCCTGCGGCGGCCTGTGGATGCAGGCCGCCGCAGGCGAGCGTGCCGCGGCCTCAGCACCGGAAGTTGAGATACCCCGGGTGTGCGCCGGCACTGTGCGCGCTAGGCGCCCGGGCCGCGGTAGTTGTGCTTCTTCTCGAGCGCGCGATCGACTTCTTCGACGCTCAGCAGTGCGGTTGTCCTGACACGCACGAGCCCGGTCGCCGAAGCCGCGAGAGAAAGTGCCGCAATACTCACCGCGTCGGGCGCCTCCACGATCGCCAGCACATCGCGATCGCCCATCGAGAAGTAGAACGCGTCGACCTTCCCTTCGAGGCTCTCGACCGCCTTGACCAGCGCCTGGCGGCGGCCCGTCGCCTTGTCCTTCTGCAAACCGCGGAGACCTTCGGCCGTGTAGGCCGCTTCGATGAGGTACTTGGGCATGGTGTGCTCCTTTGTGCGGGTCCTGCTGTGAGCCGGCAATTGTACGCCTGCAGGCGCGGCGTGCCGCAGCGCCGGTCGCTGCACGCGGCGCTCGCTCAGCCTGCGAGGCGCATCGAAAGCGGAGCGCCGATATACTCCCGTTCCATGTCGAGCTCAGGCAATGCCGAGTTTCTGATCGAGCCCCGCTGGCTGTTGCCCTTCACCCCCAGCACTACGGTGCTCGAGGGACACGCCGTCGCCGTGGGTGACGGGCGCATTCTCGCCGTCGGGCCGGCGGCGGAGCTGCGGCTGCGATACGGCTCGTGCCTGCGCATCGTGCGCGAGCGGCACGCGCTGCTGCCCGGGCTGGTCAATGCACACACGCGCGCCTGCCACTCGCTGCTGCGCGGACTGTCCGTGCGCGGCCCGCGGCTGCGCTGGCTCGAGGAGACACTGACACCACTCGAGCGGCGGGCGCTCACGGCGGACCTGGTGCGCGATGGCACGCGGCTGGGACTCGCGGAGATGCTGCGTGCCGGGATCACCTGCTACGCGGACGACAGTCCACTGCCGGAGGAGGCGGCGCGCGTCGCTGCCGCTGCGCAGGTGCACGCGCTCATTGGCTTACCGGTCACGGATGCCGCCGATGCGTGGGCGGAGGATGCCAACGCCCACCTCGCCCGAGCCGAGGCGCTCTGGGACGAGTACCGCACGCATGTGCGCATCGGCCTGTATTTTATGCCGCAACCCGCGCAGGGCCTGAGCGATGGAACGCTCATGCGGCTGCGCCGGGTGGCCGATGAGCTCGATGCCCGTGTCGTCATTCACCTCGATGAGCTGCCGGATGGGATCTCGATCGAGGGGCACGGCGACCCCGCGCGCGATGGGAGTGGCAGTGTCGCGGATGGCACCCATCGGCTGCGATGGACCTCGAGCCCAAGGCGCCTTACGCATTTGCAGAGCCTCGGGCTGCTGCGCGCCGGCTTCGGGGCGATCGGCGCGCTCGGGTGCGATGCCGAGGAAGCACAGCTCCTCTCGCGGCACGGGGCCGCACTGATTGCCTGCCCGCAGGCGGAGCTGCGCCTGCAACGGGAGAGGGTGTCGTTACCCGCGAGCCGCCCGGGCGCACTCGGCACCGACACGCCCGCCGCAGCGGGCGCACTCGACATGCTGGCGGAAGCGCGCTGTGCAGCGCTGCTCTACGGCCTGACACCTCTCGAGGCGCTGCGCCTGGCGACGCTCGGCGGCGCGATGACGCTCGGGCTCGGCGGCCAGATCGGCTCGATCGAGACGGGCAAGTCCGCCGACCTCGCCTGTATCGATCTCGATGCCGCCGGGTGCCGGCCAGTCACGGATGTGGCCGCCGCGATCCTCTTCGGCGCTACCCGTGCACAGATCAGCGATGTGTGGTGCTCGGGCCGTGCCGCGCTGAGCGAGGGCCGGTTGCGGCTCTTCGATGAGGCAGAACTCGCGGGTCTCGCGGCTCATTGGACACAGCGGCTGGCGCTCGAGGCTGCGGCGTGAGCAGCGCGCCACCACCGGCTCCCGCTGTGGCTGCCAATGCCGATCGGGCCGAGCTTGCGAGGTTCGACGCGCTCGCGGCGCAGTTCTGGGACAGCCAGGGCGATTTTCGTCCACTCCATCTGTTGAATCCGGTGCGGGCGCAATTCATTGCTGCGCGCACCAGCCTCTCCGGACGCCGCGTGCTGGATGTCGGCTGCGGTGGCGGACTGCTGTCGGAGTCGCTGGCCCGCGCCGGCGCGCAGGTCACGGGGATCGACCTGGCACCCGGTATGGTCGAGGTGGCACGGTTGCATGCCGCCGAGGGCGGCCTTGCGATCGACTACCGCGTCGCCTCCGCCGAAGAGCTCGCGCAGGCCGGACCCGGTCAGTTCGATGTGGTCACCTGCATGGAGATGCTAGAGCACGTTCCCGATCCCGCCGCGATGACGGCGAGCCTCGTCCGACTCCTCGCTCCGGGGGGTGCGCTGTTCGTCTCGACCCTCAACCGCAACCTCAAGTCGTTTCTCCTCGCGATCGTCGGCGCGGAGTACATCCTGCGACTCATTCCGCGCGGCACCCACGAATACGAGCGTCTGATCCGTCCGGCGGAGCTTGCGCGCTGGGCACGTGCTGCCGGTCTCTCACTGAGGGAGCTGGCAGGGATCGAGTTCAATCCCCTTACCGGTCACGTTGCCCTGAGTGGCGATGTATCCGTGAACTACCTGGCGCATTTCACGCTGTGAGTCCCGCGCTCATCATTCTGTGCACGCTCGCGGGAACCTGCGCGGGGGTGCTGTTCGGCGCGCTCTTTACGCAGCTGCGCGCCGCCCGGCGCATCGAAGCGCTGCGCGTGGAGCTCGCTTCGGCGCAGGCGCGGCTCGAGGCGAGCATCTTGCAGGAGGCCGACCGTCTGAGCCTCTTCGAGCAGTCGGAAACGCGGTTGCGTGCCGCATTCGATTCGCTCGCAGGGCAGACGCTGCGTACCAACAGCGAGCTCTTTCTGCGCCTCGCCCGTGAAGCGCTCGGCCGGGACCAGGTGATCGCCCAGGGAGCGCTCAAGGAGCGCGAGCTCGCGATCGCACAGCTGGTAGAGCCGCTGCGTACGGCGCTCGAGCGCACCGAGGCCCAGGTGCAGTCGCTCGAGCGCGAGCGGCGCGATGCCTTCAGTGCGCTGCGCACCCAGATCGAGACGCTGGCCGGCGGACAGGCGCAGCTGCAGCGCGAGACGCGCAACCTCGTCACCGCATTGCGCCGACCCGAGGTGCGCGGCCGGTGGGGCGAGTTGACGCTGCGCCGCCTCGTCGAGCTCGCCGGCCTCTCAGAGCACTGCGACTTCACCGAGCAGTTACAGCTGGTCGGTGAGGAAGGCGCGCTGCGTCCGGACCTGGTCGTGCATATGCCCGATGCGCGCGACCTGGTCATCGACGCCAAGACCCCACTCGAGGCGTACCTTGCAGCACTCGATGCTGCGAGCGACGATGAACGGACTCAGGCACTGCGCCGTCACGCACAACAAGTCGAAACGCGCGTACGCGAGCTGGCCTCCAAGGGGTATTGGTCACAGTTCGAGCGCAGTCCCGAGTTCGCGGTGCTCTTCCTGCCGGGCGATCAGTTTCTTTCGGCCGCACTCGCCGAGCGCCCGGAGCTGCTCGAGACCGCCCTCGCGCAGAGCGTGATCATCGCCACCCCCTCGACACTCATCGCGTTGCTGAAGGCAGTCGCCTACGGCTGGCGCCAGTCGGCGGTGGCACACAACGCGGCGCAGATCCGTGACCTCGGCCAGGAGCTGTATCGGCGGCTGAGTACTTTCAATGGACATCTCGGACGCATGGGACAGCGGCTCGCGGCGGCGGTCGAGGCCTATAACGCCGCGGTGGGCTCGCTCGAGCGCGGCGTCCTGCCGCAGGCGCGCCGCTTCGGCGAGCTCGGAGTGACCGCGGACGCACCGCTCGCGCCGCTCGAACCGATAGGGCAGCTGGTCCGTAACACCGGCGCGCCGAGCGCCGCGGAGCCCTCGGCGGCTGCGCCCTCCTCGCCTTCGGGCGCGACACCGGGCGATGCCGCAGCCTGAGCTACCCGCCAGCCGGAGCCTCGCCTGGCTGTACTCCTGCGCACCACAGCGGCGGGCGATCACCGCGCTCAGCGCGCTCGAGCGCGAGATCGCCGCAAGTCTGCGGCCGGGGCTCGACCATCGGGTGGCGCACACCCGACTTGCCTGGTGGCGCGAGGAATGCGCGCGCGCGGCGCAGGGCCAGCCGAGGCATCCCCTGACGTGCGAGCTCGGTGCGCTGTTCGCTCCGCTCGGAGCTGGGCCGCTCGAGGGACTCGCCGGCCTCGTTGACCTCACCCTCTGGGACCTCTCCGGCGCAACTTTCAACACGCGCCGCGAGCTCGATGCCTACTGCGAGCGCTGGAGCGCAGCGGTGATCGCGCCGCTTGCGCGCATGGCGCTGTCGGAGCAGACCGCCGCCCACGAGCCCGCTTTCGGGGCGCACCTGCGCGAGATCGAGCTGCTGCTCGCGCTCGCTACCGATGCGCGCGCCGGGCGGCTGCGCCTGCCGCTCGATGAGCTCGAGCAGGCTCAAGTCTCGCCCGAGAGCCTCGGGCGGCCGCCGTGGGCTCCGGCGCTCGCCGCACTGCTGCAGGATCGCCACGAGAAGCTGCGCGCGGCGCTCGGCGCTGCGATCGCGACGCTCGCACCGGAGGCGCGCCGGCCGCTGCGCGGCCTGCTGGTCTGGGCCACGATGTCGTGCCTCGCCTCGCAGCGGGCACAATCGCGCTTGCCGCGGGAGAGCAGCCCGCGCGAGCAACATGCACCCCTCGATGGCTGGCGTGCATGGCGCGCGGCACGCCGCATCGACAGAATACCCAGGAAAGTTGCCCGCGGAGGGCGGTAGTGTTCGAGCCGCGTGATCACGTTGCCGCTCCCGCCGAGCTCGCCGGCCGTGTAATCGCGATCACCGGCGCCGGCTCCGGCATCGGCCGCGCGGTGGCGCTTGCCTGCGCGCGGCATCAGGCGACGGTGCTGCTGATTGGCCGTGATAGCGCGAAACTCGAAGCCGTCCACGGCGAGGTGGTTGCGGCGGGTTCTCCCGAGCCGAGCATTGCGCTGCTCGATCTCGAGAAGGCAGTGGCCCGGGACTACGATGAGATTGCCGATGCAGTGCTCGAGCGCTACGGGCGGCTCGATGGGCTATTGCACAATGCGGGACTGCTCGGTTCGCTCGCGCCGATCGAGCACTACGACGTGCCGACCTGGTGCCGCGTGCTGCACGTCAACCTGACCGCCGCGTTCGTGCTGACTCAGGTGCTGCTGCCCGCACTGAAAAAGTCCGCGGACGCTTCGGTCTTATTCACGGCGAGCAGCGTCGGCCGCCGCGGCCGCGCCTATTGGGGCGCATACGCGGTATCGAAGTTCGCCCTCGAAGGCCTCTCGCAGGTCCTGTCGGAGGAGCTCGAGGGGATCAGCCATGTGCGGGTGAACACGCTCAACCCGGGGCGCGCACGTACGGCCATGCGCCGCCAGGCCTACCCGGCGGAGGATTTCAGCCAGGTGCCGCTGCCTGAGACGCTGACCGCGGCCTACATTGCGCTGCTTGGCCCCGCGAGCCAGGGCGTCAGCGGCGGTGCATTCGATGCTCAGCCACCCGCACGGGCATCCTCCGCGGCCGATGCCTCGTCCCCGGGAAGCAGCGCGCGCAGCTCCTCCTGAGAAAGCTCCCGGGAGCGTCCCCGGCCGAGCGCGCGCTCGAGGAGAATGGGCCCGAGGCGCGTGCGCAACAGGCGGCTCACCTGCACCGCCTGACGCTCGAGCAGCTGGCGCATCTCCCGCCCACTCGCACCACGGGCCGCGATCCGGTACCAACGATTGGCCGCCTCGCCGCCCGCTGACTCGCAGCTCTCGATGGCGAGCTGCGCGCCACTATCGAGCTCGCCGGCGAGTATTCCACGGATCTGCGTGTCGCTCAGCTCGCCGCGCACCCGCACGCTGAATTCGCTCGCGAGAGCATGCACCGCGCGCTGCAGCCGCGCGGCGAGCTCGCCATCGGTGCTGAGGAGCTCGAGTCCTCCATCCGCGCGTGGCATGGGACTCACCGCGATGAGGCGTCTGCCGAGGCGCCGCGGCAGACGCCCTGGCTCGATGAGCGGCTCACCGGGAGAGCGGTGACAGAGAAAGACCTGCGCGCCCTGCGGGGCGCGCGCATGCACCGTGCGCCCATCGAGCCGCAACTCATCTCCCGGAACGAAGCGCGCCCCGAGTGTGGCCACCGCGCCATTGATCGTGAGCCGGCCGGCACGGATCCAGGCCTCCGCTTCGCGCCGCGATGCGAGACCGGCACGCGCGAGCACCTTCTGCACGCGCTCGGCCTCCTGCCGGGCTCCCGAACGCGCAGCGTGCGAGGAGGAGCCCGCCTGCCGCTCGCCGTGCGCCCTGGCTCGCCTAACGCCGCGCGGACCGCCTGGGCGGTTGCTGCCGCCCGCGCGCCTCATCAGCCGTCCAATGCGCGCGGCCCCGCAACGAGCTCCGCCGAGCCACCGCCCTCCGCGGAGAGCTCATCCTCCTCCGGCGGGTCTTCGCCAGCCCCCGAGTCCGCATCGGGGGGCCCGGGCAGCGGCTCGGGCATCGGCGGCGGCGTGTCTCCCGCGAGCGCGAGCTGCAGGGTGAGATCGCCCATCGCTTTCAACTCCGCGAGCGGCGGCAGCTCATCGAGGCTCTTGAGTCCGAAGTAATCGAGGAACTCACGTGTCGTGCCAAGAAGCTCCGGGTGGCCCGGTACGTCGCGGTGGCCCACGACGCGCACCCAGTTACGCTCGATCATGGTGCGGATGATGTTGGGATTCACCGCGACCCCGCGCACCGCCTCGATTTCCGCGCGCGTGACTGGCTGGCGATAGGCGATCAACGCCAGCGTCTCGAGCAGCGCGCGCGAATAACGCGCGGCTCGCTCCGGCCACAAGCGCGAGATCTCCGCCGCGAGCCCGGGGCGCACCTGGATGCGAAAGCCGCTCGCCGTCTCCTTGAGCTCGATCCCGCGCCCGGCATACTCGGTGGCGAGCGAGTCGAGGGCGGCGCGTATCGCCTGCGCGCCAGGACGTACGCCCTCATCGAAGAGACGCATCAGCTCCGCTACCGGCAGCGAGCCGCCCGCGGCGAGCAGCGCGGCCTCGATGACATTACGAATGTAGGTCTCGCTCATGAAGGATCCTCATCGGGCGGGTTGTCGGCGACGACATGCAGCATCCGCGCGGGACCTGTGGCGCGCACGTGCAGCGGCGCGTAGGCCTGTGCCTGCACGATGTCGATCAGCCCCTCGCGCATCAGCTCGAGGATGGCGACGAAGGTGACCGTGACACCCATGCGTCCCTCCGCGGGGCGGAACAGCTGCGTGAATGGCAGGAAGCCGCCTGTGCCGAGCGCGGCGAGGATGTCGCTCATGCGCTCACCGACCGAGAGCCGCTCGCGTTGCACGTGATGGTGGGCAAACATCTCCGCGCGTGCCACGACCTCCTTGAAGGCGATCAGCAGCTCCTGCAGCGTGATCTGCGGCAGCGTGCGCACGACGCGCCGATCCTTGAGCTCCGCCGATGCGCCCCAGACGTCGCGCTCCAGGCGCGGCAGGGCATCGATCCGCTCCGCGGCCCGCTTGTAACGCTCGTATTCCTGCAGCCGCCGCACCAGCTCCGCGCGCGGGTCCTCCTCGCTCTCCTCCGCCAGTTTCGGCCGTGGCAGCAGCATGCGTGATTTGATCTCCGCGAGCGTTGCGGCCATCACCAGGTATTCGCCCGCGAGCTCGAGCTGCAGCTCCTGCATCAGCTCGATGTACTGCATGTACTGGCGGGTAATTTCCGCGAGCGGGATATCGAGGATGTTGAGGTTCTGGCGGCGGATCAGGTACAGCAGCAGGTCGAGCGGCCCCTCGAAGGCCTCGAGAAATACTTCCAGCGCCTGCGGCGGAATGTACAGATCGCGCGGCAGCTGCGAGATCGGCTCGCCGTTCACCACCGCGAAGGGCATCTCGACCTGCTCTGGTGCAACCTCCGGCGCGGGCACGGGTGCGGGCGCCGGTGGTGTGCTCGGCACGAGGCGCAATTCCGGGCGCTGCTTCATGTGTGCCACGCTTCAGCCCGCGCGCAGATGCATGACCTGGCGCACGTCATCGAGCGTCGCCCGCGCCGCCTCACGCGCCTTGTCGGCCCCCTCGGCGATGATGTTGCGCACGAGCTCGGGGTTATCCTCGAACTCCTGCGCGCGGCGACGCATCGCGCTCACCTCTTCCACGATGCGCTCGATGAGCGGCTGCTTGCAATCAAGACAACCGATGCCAGCGGTACGGCAACCCTCGTTCACCCACTTGCGCGTCGCCTCATCGGAATAGATCTTGTGCAGATCCCACACCGGGCACTTCTCCGGGTCGCCAGGGTCGGTGCGGCGCACACGCGCCGGGTCGGTGGTCATGGCGCGGAGCTTCTGTGCGACCGCCTCGGGCTCCTCGCGCAGACCGATGGTGTTGCCGTACGATTTGGACATCTTGCGGCCATCGAGCCCGGGCACCTTGGGTATCGTGGTGAGCAACACCTGCGGCTCGGGGAGAATGCTGAGCCCAACTCCCTCGAGAAAGCCGAGCAGCCGCTCGCGATCGGCGACCGTGATACGGTTGTTGCTCTGCACGAGCGCCTGGGCGCGCTGCAGTGCTTCGGTGTCGCCACTCTCCTGGAATTTCTTGCGCAGCTGCCGGTAGGTGGTGCTGTTGCGCCCGCCGAGGCTCTTCACCGCGCGCTCGGCCTTCGCTTCGAAGTCGGGCTCGCGGCCGTACAGATGGTTGAAGCGGCGCGCGGTCTCGCGCGTCAGCTCGACGTGCGCCACCTGGTCCTCACCGACCGGCACATACGCGGCACGGTACACGAGTATGTCCGCGCTCTGCAGCAGCGGGTAACCGAGAAACCCGTAGGTGGCGAGATCCTTCTCTTTCAGCTGTTCCTGCTGGTCCTTGTAGCTCGGCACGCGCTCGAGCCAGCCGAGCGGCATGATCATCGAGAGCAGCAGGTGCAGCTCGGCGTGCTCGGGAACGTGCGACTGCACGAAGAGCGTGGCAACGCCCGGATTCAAACCGGCGGCCAGCCAGTCGATCAGCACTTCGCGGATGTTTTCCTGCAGGCGCGCGGTGTCCTCGTAGCCGGTCGTGAGCATGTGCCAGTCGGCGACGAAGAAGAAACATTCGTATTGATACTGCAGCTCGACCCAGTTGCGCAGCGCGCCATGCCAGTTGCCGAGGTGCAGCGGGCCGGTGGGACGCATGCCGGAAAGGACGCGCCGCGCCGGCGCGGGGGAACTCACGTGCGTGCAACGGCAGAATGACTCACGCCGCGAATTATAGCGCACGCCCCGTGATCGGACCGAGTGCGCCCTTGCCTTTGCGCACGATCACCGGCGGCGTGACCGACAGATCGACCACGGTCGTGGGCTCGATGCCACAGTCGCCGCCATCGAGCACCGCGTCGATCTCGTGGCCGAGGCGCGCTTCGATCTCGCGTCCGGAGGTGAGCGGCAGCTCCTCCGTGGGTAGCAGCAGCGTCGAGCTCATGAGCGGCTCGCCGAGCTCTGCGAGCAGCAGCCTCGCTACCGGGTGATCCGGGATACGCACGCCGATGGTCCGCCGCCGCTCGTGCTGCAACCGGCGCGGCGTTGCGCGCGTGGCACGCAGCAGGAAAGTGTACGGGCCCGGGAGACTCGCACGTAGCATGCGGAACTGCCAGGTCTCGATCCGGGCGAAGCGCCCGATGTCGGCGAGGCTCGCGCATACCAACGTGAAATGGTGATGGCGATCCGCCTGGCGGATGCGGCGCACGCGCTCGAGGGCACGCTTGTCGCCCATGTGCCAGCCGAGCGCATAACACGAGTCGGTCGGATACGCGATCAACCCCCCGGCGCGCACCAGCTCAGCCGCCCGGCGGATGAGGCGTGCCTGCGGGTTGATCGGATGCAACTCCAGGTATTCGGCCAAGTGAAAACCCGTGGCAGCCAGGCGCGGCGCGTGACAATATACGCGGCCCTTTGCCGCTTATATTCGGGTTTCAGCGCTCTCATGCAGGCTCTTGCCGAGTTTGCGCCGCTCGTGGCGTTCTTCGTGACTTACTCACTGCGCGGGCTGTATGCCGCGACCGGCGTGCTCATGGCCGCGATGCTGGCGCTGCTCGTCTTCGACTGGCTGCGGCTGCGGCGCATCCCGCCGTTGCATGCGGTGTCGGCGTTGCTGGTGCTGGTACTCGGCGGGGCGACGCTGCTGTTGCACAACCGGCTGTTCATTCAGTGGAAGCCGACGGTGCTGTTCTGGGTGGTGAGCATCGCCTTCGTCGCGAGCTCGTGGATCGGCGAGCGCACACTCACGCAGCGGTTCCTCGAGCCGGCGCTCGGCGGCCGCGTGGCGGTGAGCCCGCAGCAGTGGCGGCGCATCAATGTATGGTCGGCGCTGTTCTATCTTGCGCTCGGTGCGCTCAATCTCGCCGTAGCCTATGGTGCGAGCGAGCGCACCTGGGTGTACTTCAAGCTCTTCGGCCTGGGACTTCTCACCTTCGCATTCGTCGCCCTGCAGGTACTGTGGTTGAGCCGCGCCGCGGGTGCTCTGCCCGCTCCCGCCTCCGACGCGCCGCAATGAGCGCGCAGGCGATGGCGCAGCTGCGCAGCGCGCTCGAGCAGGCGTTTGCGCCGACTACACTCGAGATCATCGATGACAGCGCCGCGCACGCCGGCCACGAGGGCAGCCGCAGCGGTGGTCACTTCCGGGTGAAGCTCGTCGCTGCAGCCTTCCGCGGCCACTCACCGCTCGAGCGGCACCGTATGGTGTATGCGGCGGTCGCTCCGCTGCTGAGCGGCTCGGTGCATGCACTTAACATCGTAGCGCGCGCCCCCGACGAACCTCTGTGAGCTTCCCCACTTCCGCCCAAGGTAACAACGGAACATCCGTATGAATCATTCGCGACTCGCTCTGCTTCTTCTGATGCTGGCCGGACTTGCGGCCTGCCAGCCCAAGACCGCCGCGGTGAATGACAACTCGCCGCCGGTCGCCACGGTGAATGGCGCGCCGATCAGCGTTAACTTCTACGACTTCTACATCAAGGGCATCACCGGCGGAAAAGCGCCTGCGGATCTCACCGCCGAGCAACGCGGCCTCGCGCTCGACAACCTCATCCGTGCGCAACTGGTCGCCGAGCAGGCCGTTAAGGAAGGCGTCGATAAGAGCGGGGAAGCGGCCTACATGCTGCAGCTCGCACGTCTGAACGTGCTGGAGCAGGCGATGCAGGAGCGTTACCTGAAGGACCGCCAGCCGAGCGAGCAGGAACTGCGCGCGGAGTACGAGGCACAGCTCAGTGCCATGCCGAAGACCGAATATCATGCGCGCCACATCCTGGTGGCGACCGAGCCCTTCGCCCAGAAGATCATCGATCGTCTGGACAAGGGTGAGAAGTTCGACGCACTCGCCAAGGTCGAGTCGATGGATTCCTCCAAGAACAATGGCGGGGATCTCGGCTGGTTCACCGCCAATCGCATGGTGCCGGAGTTTGCTGCCGCGGTGATGACGCTCAAGCCCAATGAGTACACCCACAAGGCGGTGCAGACTCAGTACGGCTGGCATGTGATCCAGCTGCTCGAGACGCGCGAGGTCACGGCGCCACCCTTCGATCAGGTGCGTCAGCGGCTCGTGCAGGTCGTGCAGGCGAAGAAATTCAAGCAGTACACCGATGAGTTGCTGCGCAACGCCAAGGTCGAGAAGTTCCCCGACAAGATCACGTCGGCTCCTGCCGCCGGAGGCGCCGCCGCGCCGGCCGCGCCGAAGGGCGCACCGCCCGCCGCGCCGCCCGCGGCACCCCCTGCTGCGCCCGGTGCGGCTGGAACTCCGCCCCCGGCAACGCCGCCCGCGCCGCCGGCCAACCCGAAGAAGGACTGACCTGCAGGTCTACATCGCCGATTGAAGCCATCGGTCGGCGATGTAGACATTTCCGTCACCGCGCGAGAGCTATTGCGGACTCCCGCGCTCGAGCAACTCGAGGAATTGCCGCTCATCGAGCACCGGCACGTTCAACTCCCGCGCCCGTGCCAACTTCGAGCCCGCATCGCTTCCGGCAACCAGATAGCCGGTTTTCTTCGAGACGCTGCCCGAAACCTTCGCACCCCGCGCCTCGAGGGCCTCCTGCGCCTGCTCGCGGGTCATCGACTCGAGCGTTCCAGTGATGACGAAGGTGCGCCCCGCGAGGAACTCGCCGCCGCCAGGGGGCGCCGCCATCTCAGGCCACGTCACACCTTGTTCACGTAACGCCTTGATCACGCTGCGGTGAGCTTCCGAGGCGAAGAACGCTGCTAAGTGCGCCGCGACCACGGGACCGACATCCGGTACCTGCCGGATGGACGCCTCATTCGCCTCCATGAGCCGCTCGAGCGTGCGGAAATGCTGGGCGAGAGCGAGAGCGGTCGCCTCGCCCACCTCGCGGATGCCGAGCCCGTAGAGCAGCCGCGGCAGCGTCGTATGGCGGCTGCGGTCTATGGCCGCGATGAGATTCGCGGCGGACTTCTCGCCCATGCGCTCGAGCTGCGCGAACTGCGCGGCGGTGAGCGCGTAGAGATCCGCCGGAGTGCGCACCGCATCCTGCTCGATGAGCTGCTCGATGAGCTTATCGCCGAGCCCATCGATATCGAGCGCCCGACGGCTCGCGAAGTGCCGCAGCGATTCCTGCCGCTGCGCACGGCAGGTGAAGCCTCCGGTGCAGCGCGCCACCGCCTCGCCCGCTGCGCGCAGCACCTGTGACTGGCACACCGGACAACGCTTGGGCAGCTCGACCGGCTGCGCGCCCGGCGGGCGCTTGTCGAGCACGACACTCACCACCTCGGGAATCACATCCCCCGCACGGCGCACCACCACGGTATCGCCGACACGCACGTCCTTGCGATGCACCTCGTCGATGTTGTGGAGCGTCACGCTGCTCACCGTCACCCCGCTGACGAACACCGGCTCGAGGCGCGCCACGGGTGTCAGTGCGCCGGTGCGACCGACCTGGAAGCCGATGTCCTTCACGACGGTGAACGCTTCATCGGGCGGGAACTTGTGTGCAATCGCCCAGCGCGGGGCGCGCGAGATGAATCCGAGCCGCTCCTGAGCGCTGCGCGAGTTGAGCTTGTACACCACGCCATCGATCTGGTAGGGCAGCGAGCTGCGCCGCTCGCCGATATTGCGGTAATACGCGAGGCAACCCTCGACGCCGCGCACCGTGCGTGCCTCCGGCGACACCGGCAGCCCCTGCGCACGCAGCAGCTCGAGCAGTGCGCTCTGCTCCGCTGGGGCAACGAGACCATCGAGCACGCCGATACCGTAGAAAAAGGCACTCAGCGGGCGCGTGGCGGTAATGCGCGCATCGAGCTGCCGCAGGCTTCCAGCCGCCGCATTGCGCGGATTGACGAACACCTTCTCACCGCGCTCGCGCGCGAGCTGGTTCATGCGCTCGAAACCCGCCAGCGTCATGAACACCTCGCCGCGAGCCTCGAACAGGGCGGGCGCCGCGCCGCGCAGCCGCTGGGGCACCGCACGAATGGTGCGCACGTTGGCGGTCACGTCCTCGCCGGTGATGCCATCGCCGCGGGTTGCCGCGCGCTCGAGACGGCCTTCACGATAGATCACGCTCACCGCGAGTCCATCGAGCTTGGGTTCCGCCACGTATTCGAGCTCGCCGCTGTGAGCGAGCCGTTCGTGGATGCGGCGATCGAAGGCGCGCACGTCCTCCTCGCTGAAAGCGTTATCGAGCGACAGCATCGGCACCTGGTGCACCACCGCGCCGAAACCCGCCCGGGGAGTGCCGGCGACGCGCTGCGTCGGTGAATCAGGCGAGACGAGCTCGGGGTGCGCTGCTTCGAGCGCCCGCAGCTCCTGCATCAGGTGGTCGTAATCGGCGTCGGACAGGAGCGGATCGTCGAGGACGTAGTAGCGGTAATCGTGCTGCGCGATCTCTGCTCGCAGCTGCGCGGCGCGCGCAGCCGCCTGCTCTGTCACGATGCGGCTCCGGCCCGGAACTGCTCGCGCAGCTGCTCGATGCGCGCCGGCGTGAGCGGAGTGCCCTGCTCATCCTGCAGCACGCCATGCAGGCGCTCGTTGAGATTGCGCGCCGCGAACACGAGCTCATCGAACGCCTGGCGCGCGGGCTTGGGACCGGGGAGCACCGCGAACAGCGACAGCCCGCCATAATGCTCCGAGTCCATGGTCTCCATATCGAAGGTCCCCGGCCGGGTGAGGCTGGCCGCGGAAAGCACCGCGCGGTGCTCATCGTCCGGCTTGTGGAAGATTGCAAACTGGCCGAGGAGGAAACCCTCGGCCGCGAGTGCCTGCCGGAGCGAGCGGCCGGCGAAGCGCTCGCGCTGCGGTGCGACCAGCCGCAGCGCGAGAATGCGCCGCTCGTGCTCCGCAGGCCATTCGACCAGGAGCGGCGTTGGCGGCGGAAGCTCCGGCAGTGCCTCGCGAAGGACCGGCGGGCCAGGCGCGCGGCCGATCGCAGCGTCCTCGACCGGATAGTCGGCATCCGCATGCTCGGCGACCGCATCCTCGGCGACCGCATGCTCGGCGATCGCATGCTCGGCACTCATGACGATGATCGGCAGGTCATCGATCGTGTCTTCGTCTTCCGCCCGGTGAGGCTGCGCCTCCGTGAGCGGCGACTCCTCCGGCAGGAACTTGTGGCCGCTATTCGCCCCAGGGGAGTTGTCCGCGAGCTCCTCCGCGGCGGGCCCGAGCACCGGGAGTGCCGTCTCCTCGCTCGTCTCGACCACGGGCAGCTGAGCGGCGGCCAACGGCTCGTGCACGTGCACCTCCGGAAGGGTGAGCGGCGGCTCGCGCACGGCACGTGGCGGCTCCCCGGCACTCTCCTGCGGCGCCCTCCGCCCGAAGGCACCGCTCGCCTGGCGTGGGCGCCGCCGCTCCCAGAAGGTGAGTGCGACGATGAAGAGCAGCCCGAGGATCAGCAACGCCCAACGCAGCTCGGACATCATGGCCCGACCTTCCGCACTACACCGCCGCGAGCCGCACGGCCTCATCCACATCCACGGTGACGAGGCGCGACACTCCCGGCTCGTTCATGGTCACGCCGATCAACTGCGAGGCGAGCTCCATGGTCCCCTTGTTGTGGGTAATGAATACGAACTGCACGCGGCTCGACATCTCGCGCACGATATCGCAGAAGCGGCCGACATTGTGCTCATCGAGCGGTGCGTCGACCTCATCGAGCAGGCAGAAAGGCGCCGGGTTCAGATCGAATATCGAGAACACGAGCGCCACAGCGGTCAGGGCCTTCTCGCCGCCCGAGAGCAGATGAATGGTGCTGTTCTTCTTGCCGGGCGGCCGCGCCATCACGGCAACGCCCGCGGTGAGCTTGTCCTCGCCCACGAGCTCGAGATAGGCGTGTCCGCCGCCAAAGAGCCGTGGGAACTTCTCGCGCAAGCCGGCGTTGATGCGCTCGAAGGTGTCCTCGAAGCGTGTGCGCGTCTCGCGATCGATACGCCGCATCGCTTCGGCGAGGGTATCGAGCGCCGAGGAGAGATCGGCGAACTGGCTATCGAGGTACTCCTTGCGCTGGCTCTGGTCGCGCAACTCATCGATCGCGGCGAGATTCACCGAACCGAGCCGCTCGGTGTCGGCGCGGGTCTCGGCGAGCTTCTCCTCCCAGGCAAGAACATTCGCATCCGCGGCGAGTTGCGCCTGCACCTGGCTGAGCTCACAGCCGGTCTGCGCGAACTGCTCGGCGAGCGCCGCACGCCGCACGTGCGTTTCCTGCGCCGCGAGCCGCGCCTGCTCCACCGCCTCGCGCGCGCTCTGCACGCGCTGCTCGGCGGCGAGGCGCTGCTCGTCGAGGGCACGCAAGGCGCTCTCCGCCTCTTCCAGTGCGGTGCGCGCCACGCCCAGCTCGGTTTCCACGGTGAGCCGCAGCGTGAGGGTCGCATCGAGTCGCGACTGCAGGCGCAGGATCGGCTCATCGCCCGAGGCGAGCTCCTGCTCGAGCTCCGCGCGGCGCCGCGTCAACTGCTCGCGCTGCTCGAGCATGCGGCGCACGGCCTGCGCCACCGAAGTCTCGGTGGACCGCCGCGCTTCCACCTGCACGTGCAGATCGCGCGAAGTGAGCTGCACCGCCTGCATCTGCGCGCGCGCCGCGGCGAGCGTCGTGCGGCGCTCATCGCGTTCCTGTACCAGGGCGGTCTCGAGAGCCTCGAGCGTGCGGCGCGCTTCGAGGGCCCGCGCCAGCTCACTCGTGGCCGCGGCATGGGCCGTCGCGGCCGTGGCACGCTCGCGCGCCACTTCGCCGGCATCCTGCTGCAGCCGCTCCCCCCGCAAGCTGGTTTCCTCGGCGCGGGCACGCGCTGCCTGCAGCGCACCGGTGAGATCAGCCTGCTGCTCGTGTGAGCGCTGCAGCTGTGCCTGCAGCGACTCGCGCGCGGTTTCGGCGCGTTGCAGTGCCTCACGCGCCACCGCCAGCGCCTGTTCGTGGTTGCGCACGCCCTCCTCGGCCTGCCCGGCAGCCGAGCGCAAACTCTTGAGGCGCTGCTCGCGCACGAGTACGCCGGCGCGCGGATCTGCGCCGCGGCTGATGCGCAGCCAGTCGCGGCCGAGCCATTCGCCATCGGGCGTGATGCGGGATTGTCCCTCGGCGAGAGCGGCGCGGGCGTGCAGTGCCTCAGCCAGTGTGGCTGCGGTCAGCACCCGGGTCAGCGGGGCGAGCACAGCGGCGGGGCCACGGACGTGGCTAGCCAGTGTGTGCCGGCCTGCCGTGGAGGCCTGCGGCTCACCTTCCACCAGAGTGACGCTGCCCGTCGCGAGCGTGCCGAGAGACGCGGAAAGCTCATCGAGCTGCTCGACGCACACCGCTTCGAGGTAGTCACCGAGCGCGGTTTCCACCGCGCGCTCCCAGCCCGGCTCGACTTCGAGTGTTGCCGCGAGGCGCGGGCGCGCAGCGAGGCCGGTGCCGCGCAGCCACTCGTTCGCTTGCCCGGAGTGATCGGACAGCGCCGCGGCCTGTAGCGCGGCGAGCGAGGTGAGCTCCGCGCGCGCCGCTTCGCGTGCGCCGCGCGAGCGCTCGAGGCTTTCCTCGGCGGCGAGCTGTGTGGCGCGCGCCGCCTGCACGCCTCCCTGCGCCGCGGTGAGCGCGCCCGAGAGCGCCTCACTGTGTGCACGCGCCTGCGACTCCTCGCACTGGAGCTGCGCGAGGTGCCCGGCTACGCCCTGCGATCCGAGATCGGCGCTCTCCGCCGCCAGCCGTGCCGCCTGGCTCTCGAGGCGGCGCAACTGAGCATCGAGCTGCTCGAGGCGGGCGCGCTCCACCTGCGCACTGCGATCCGCCGCGCTGAGTGCGGCGGTGTGTGCTTCCCAGCGCTCCTGCCACTGCTGCAGCGCCCGCTCGGCGAGCTCGAGCGAGCTCGCGCCGTCCGCCTCGGCCTGCTGGGCCGCGGCGCGCTCGGGCGCGAGCCGCGCAAGCTCCTCGCGCACCGCGGCGAGCTCGGCTTCGTCGCGCTCGATGTGCGCAGAAAGCTCAGCGAGCGCCGCCTGCGTCTGCGCCAGATCGTCGCTCTGCCGTTCGCGCAGCTCGCGGGTGTGCTCGATAGATTGCTCGAGGCGCGAGATGTCCGCGCCGACCTCGTAGTAGCGCGCCTGCACCGCGGAGAGACTGTCGCTGTGCGCGGTGTGCACCGCACGCTGCTTCTCGATGGCGGCCTCGGCGGCGCGCTGGGCTGCGAGCTCGCCCTGCATGAGGAGCTCGCGCGCGCGCAGCGCGGCATCGTGCACCTCAGCTCCGCTGTCGAGATCGCGCAGGCGCAACGCGAGGACCTCCGCGGCCAGGCGCCGCTCCTCCTCCTTGAGTGCCTGATAGCGGCGCGCGGTCGCGGCCTGACGCTGCAGATGCCGGATCTGCTTCTCGACCTCATCGCGCACGTCCTGCAGCCGCTCGAGGTTCTCGCGGGTCTCCGCGATGCGCACCTCGGTCTCCTTGCGCCGCTCCTTGTAGCGCGAGATTCCGGCGGCCTCCTCGACGAAGGCACGCATGTCATCTGCCTTCGCGTCGATGACGCGCGTGATCATGCCCTGCTCGATGATGGCGTAGCTGCGCGAGCCGAGCCCGGTACCGAGGAACAGGTTGGTGATGTCCTTGCGGCGGCAGCGGGTGCCGTTGATGAAGTACGCGGAGCTGCCATCGCGCCCCACCTGGCGGCGCAGGGAGATCTCCGTGAAGCTCGCATAGGCGCCGCCGATCTTGCCATCGGCATTGTCGAAGATCAGCTCGACCGAGGCGCTGCCGACCGGCTTGCGCGCGGCGGAGCCGTTGAACACCACATCGGTCATGCTGTCGCCACGCAGGTGCTTGGCGGACAGCTCGCCCATCACCCAGCGCACCGCATCGATGACGTTCGACTTGCCGCAGCCGTTGGGACCTACGACGCCGGTAAGATTGCTGGGGAGGTTGATTTGGGTCGGATCGACGAAGGATTTGAAGCCGGCGAGCTTGATCTTGGTCAGCCGCATCTGATGATTTCTTCCGTCGCGCCCTAGCCTCTCGAAGATGGTGGTGTAGTGTAGTGCAATATGCCGACGACGCCCACCGATGAGCTCGAGACCTTCGCCAATCCCGAGCTCACGCGCGACTACACGATCCGCATGCAGATACCGGAGTTCACCTGCCTGTGCCCGCGCACCGGGCAGCCGGACTTCGCCACGCTCGATCTGGAGCTCGTCCCCGATCGGCTGTGCGTCGAGTTGAAATCACTGAAGCTCTACATCTGGTCCTTTCGCGAGCGCGGTGCGTTTCACGAGGCGGTCACCAACGAGATTGCCGATCATCTCGACTCGACGCTGCGACCACGGTTTCTGCGCCTCACGGCACGCTTTAACGTGCGCGGTGGGATTTCCACCAGCGTCGTCGTGGAGCGGCGACAGTCGAGCTGGCAGCCGGCATCGCCAGTGCCCCTGCCATAGCCGCATTCCAGCGGCGAAGCATTCCGGGAACCCGCTGAATCTGCCGCAGCGCACGGTTCGGCCGCTCGGCGCCGCGCCGGAGGGCCCCCGCAAACCCTGGCACGGGCTCCCTGTACAGGCCGGGGTCGGCCGGTATAATCGCGCGTTCTTCACGGGGCTGACCCCCGTTTTTGAGGAGCGATTGATGCCGGGCAAAAGACCTGCCCCGAAGTCCCCCAAGGGCAAGAAGACGGCCAGCCGGCCCGCGGCACGCAAGTCGGCGGCTCGTAAACCCGACGCTGCCCGTGCCCGGGTCGTGGCTGCACATATCCGCAAGAGCACCCCCACGGCTGTGCCCCGCAAGCCGGCCGTTGCGCACGCGGCGGAGACACTCGCGGAGCCGCCTGCAGACCTGAAGAAGCCCGCACGACCGGCGCCTGTGGCGACGAGTGCCCCGGCGCCCACGCCCCCGCTCACTGCCACGCGCGCGGCACCGCCCGCAATGAATGCCGACGGTGATGAGGCCGACGGCATCGAGCCCGGGAGCCTCCTCGCGGGGCCACGCGACGTCAAGCCGTACATCGCCAAGCGCGGCGAACTGTACATGAGCAAGGAGCAGCTCGAGCACTTCCGCAGCATCCTCAACGGCTGGAAGCGCGATCTCATGGTGGAGGTGGATCGCACCGTTACACACATGAAGGACGAGGCGGCGAACTTCCCCGATCCCAATGACCGTGCGACGCAGGAAGAGGAATTCAGCCTCGAGCTGCGCACCCGCGACCGCGAACGCAAACTCATCCGCAAGATCGACGATGCGCTCAAGCGTATCGAAGATGGCTCGTACGGCTACTGCCTCGAGACCGGAGAGGAGATCGGCATCAAGCGCCTGGAAGCGCGCCCGGTGGCGACCCTCAGCATCGAGGCACAGGAGCGGCGCGAGCGGCGCGAGCGGCAGTACGGCGATCGCGACGACCGCTACCGTTGACGATGTCACCCCGCCTGGGACCCCGGGCGGATGAATCCGCAATCGACGCAGGCGTATATCGGGCGTTTTGCGCCCTCGCCCACCGGATCACTGCATCTCGGATCTCTAGTCGCGGCGCTCGGCAGCTACGCTGACGCGCGCAGCCGCGGCGGCCGCTGGCTCGTGCGCATGGAAGATCTCGATCGCGCACGCGAGGTGAAAGGCTCCGCAGCGGCAATGCTGCGGACACTGGAGCTCTGCGGTCTCAGCTGGGACGGTGCGATCGAGTACCAGAGCGCGCGCACGGCACATTACACGCAAGCGCTCGAGATGTTGCGAGCGCTCGGCGCGACCTTCGAGTGCAGCTGCTCGCGCCGCGAGCGCGATCGGGAGGGAGGTTACCCCGGGACCTGCCGCGCGCGGCCGACGCGCAGTGGCCCGACGGCGACGCGCTTTCGCGTCGATGACACGGTCCTCTCGATCGAGGATCGCTTGCAGGGCACGTGTGAGTTCCGGCTACGTGAATGTGGAGACGTGATCATTCGCCGCCGCGATGGTGCCTTCGCCTACCAACTCGCGGTGGTCGTCGATGATGCGCTGCAAAATATCACCGACGTCGTACGCGGAGCCGACCTCCTCGAGAGCACGCCGTGGCAGATCGCACTGCAACAGGCTTTGCAGCTTCCTACCCCGCGTTACTCGCACCTGCCGCTCGTGCTCGAGCCGGGTGGTCAAAAGCTTGCTAAATCAAGGCGTTCCGTAGCTATTGATCCGCAGATTGTCGGTCGCCAGCTTTGGCAGGCACTCGCTCTCCTCAAACAGCACCCACCTGCCGAGCTCGAGTCCGAGTCGGCCCGCACCATTGTCAGCTGGGCTTGCCAGAACTGGCGGCCTGATCGACTGCGCGGAGTACGCGAAGTCCGCGCGGATGCCTATGGGACCACGGTCTGAGTTGGGTTCGCCGGATTAATGTAATAAGGTATGTCACCGAAACGCATGCGCACTATGGAAGGTGCAGGCCCATAGTGAGGGAAGGTGCGATGAACGAACCGCGCACTATAAAGAAGTATCCGAACAGGCGGTTGTACGACACGGTTGAGAGCCGCTACATCACCTTGGCCGACATCCGTCGACTGGTGCTCGAGCGCATCGACTTCGTGGTCGTCGACAAGAAGTCGCAGGAGGACATCACGCGCTCCATCCTGCTGCAAGTGATTGCCGAGCAGGAGCACGGCGGCGAACCGCTCATGAGCCGCGACTTCCTCTCGCAGGTGATCCGCTCTTACGGCGGGCTGCGCGGCGCCATGGGCACCTACCTGGAGCAAAGCCTGAAGCTGTTCGCCGGCCACGACGCCGGCCGCGGGCCACAGGGCTGAAGCTCTCCCGCGCGCCGGGCGGCGCGCACACCCTCAAGCGTCGACGTCGCGCATCGAGAGGCGGATGCGTCCCTGGCGGTCGACCTCGAGCACCTTCACGCGAATCACATCGCCCTCGCGCAGCTTGTCGCTGACACGCTCGACGCGCTCGTTGGAGATCTGCGAGATGTGCACCAGGCCATCGCGACCGGGAAGGATGGTGACGAATGCGCCGAAGTCCATCAGCCGCGCCACCTTGCCTTCATATATCCGGCCGACCTCGACATCGGCGGTGATCAGCTCGATACGCCGCTGTGCCTCACGCCCGGCGGCACCTGAGACGGAGGCGACCTTCACCGTGCCATCGCTCTCGATGTCGATGGTGGTGCCAGTCTCCTCAGTGATCTGACGGATGACCGCACCGCCCTTGCCGATGACGTCGCGGATCTTCTCCGGATCGATCTTGAGCGTGATGATCGAGGGCGCCCACTCGGACATCTTTTCGCGCGGCTCGCGGATCACCTTGTTCATCTCTTCGAGGATGTGCAACCGCCCGGCGCGGGCCTGATCGAGCGCGATGCGCATGATCTCGGGCGTCACACCCTCGACCTTGATGTCCATCTGCAGCGCGGTAACTCCATCGCGAGTCCCTGCCACCTTGAAATCCATATCGCCGAGGTGATCCTCATCGCCGAGGATGTCGGTGAGCACCTGATAGCGGCTGCCCTCGAGCACGAGTCCCATCGCCACTCCGGCGACCGGCGCCTTGATCGGCACACCCGCATCCATGAGCGCAAGGGAGGTGCCGCATACGCTCGCCATCGAGGAGGAGCCGTTGGATTCGAGGATCTCCGACACCACGCGGATCACATAGGGGAAGGTGCTCATATCGGGCATCACGGCATTCACGCCGCGCCGCGCGAGATTTCCATGGCCGATCTCGCGGCGCTTGGGTGAACCCAGCATCCCCGTCTCGCCCACGGAGAACGGCGGGAAGTTGTAGTGCAGCATGAAAGGCTCGCGGCGCTCGCCCTCGAGCGCATCGATGATCTGCGCATCGCGCGTGGTACCGAGCGTGGTCACCACTATTGCCTGCGTCTCGCCGCGCGTGAACAGCGCCGAGCCGTGCGTGCGCGGCAGCACGCCCACCTTGACGGTGATCGGGCGCACCGTGCGCGTGTCGCGACCGTCGATGCGCGGCTCGCCATTGAGGATGCGCTGGCGCACGATGTTGCTTTCGAGCTTGAAGAGCGCGCTGTCAACCTGCTCGGAGGTGAACTTCGGCTGCTCGCCCGCGGCGAGCGTGACCAGCGTCTGCGCCTTGATCTCCGCGATACGCGCATGGCGCTGCTGTTTTTCGGTGATGCTGTACGCCTGAGCGAGAGCTGCCTGTGCGTGCAGCGACACCGCACTGTTGAGCTCGGCATTGTCCGCCGCAGGCTGCCAGCTCCAGCGCGGCTTGCCCGCTTCGCTCGCGAGCTCGCGGATCGCCCGAATCGCGATCTGCATCTGCTCGTGGCCGTACACGACCGCTCCCAGCATGATCTCTTCCGACAGGCCCTTGGCCTCGGACTCCACCATCAGCACGGCGTGCTCGGTGCCCGCGACCACCAGATGCAGCTGCGACTCGCCGAGGTCCTTGGCCGCCGGGTTGAGCAGATAACGCCCGTCCTTCCAGCCGACGCGCGCCCCACCCACCGGGCCGTTGAAGGGAATGCCCGAGAGCGTGAGCGCTGCCGAGGCGCCGATGAGCGATGGGACATCCGCATCGATCTCGGGATCCATCGACAGTACCGTGGCCACGACCTGTACATCGTTGTAGAAGCCATCGGGAAACAGCGGCCGGATCGGGCGATCGATGAGGCGCGAAGTGAGTGTCTCTTTCTCACTCGGGCGCCCCTCGCGCTTGAAGAAGCCGCCGGGTATGCGGCCGGCGGCATAGGTCTTCTCGACGTAATTCACGGTGAGCGGGAAGAAATCCCGCCCCGGGGTCGGAGTCTGCTTGGCGACCGCGGTCACGAGCACCACGGTCTCGCCCATGGAGACCTTCACGGCACCATCGGCCTGACGGGCGAGTTCCCCCGTCTCGATGGTTACCGAATGGGGGCCGTAGGGAAATGACTTGCTGACGACGCTCAAAGCTTGAATCCTCGAAAAAAGGTGGAAACCCTGGGGCCAGAAACGCAAAGGCCGCGCAGCGGGCGGCCCTCGGGTCTCAGCGACGAAGTCCCAGGCGCTCGACGAGCTCCTGGTACTTCTCGGGTTGTGTGGACTTGAGGTAATCGAGGAGCTTGCGACGCTGGTTCACGAGCTTCACCAGCCCGCGCCGCGAGGCGTGGTCACGCTTGTGTGCGGTGAAATGCTCGCCGAGGCCGTTGATTCGCTCGGAGAGCAGCGCGACCTGCACTTCGGGAGAGCCGGTGTCGGCCGGACCGCGGCGGAACTGCGCGAGGATCCCGCCTTTCTTCTCGCTGGTTAAAGCCATTGCGCGATTGTCCTAACTACTTGTCTCAAGAGCCCTTTTGTGAGCCGCGCATTCTACCTGCGCCCGTGGCCTCGCCACAAGCCAAAAAGCAGAGCACGGTTGCGCGTGGATGCGCTGCGTCGCTCGATCCTTCAGTCACGGTTCATCCGTAACGAAACCTGAGCTCGCTCCCGCGCGACTGCCATCGGCCCCCCTCAGCTCCAGCCTGAGGAGCCGGCGCGGGTGCACTCTACCCGCCACATCGCTCTCACCGATGCCAAAGAATCTTTCCTCATCGTACAGGCGTACGCGGCTCGCAGCAGGCGCACCCGCCGCCGGCACCGCCTGCCCCTGGCGCAGCCGGCACGCATTTTCCGGCTCGAGATGCACCGCCGGCAGGTGGCCGAGCGGCGCATCGGGTGGCAACAGCGTCGGCCATTCGCCACGGGCGCGCGTTTTCTCCAGCGACTCCAAGGTGAGCATCGCTGCGCCCGCGAAGGGCTCGACATACTCCCGCCGCAGCAGGCTCACGTGGCCGAGCGTGCCGAGCGCGCGGGCAATGTCCTCCGCCAGAACCCGCACATACGTGCCCTTCGAGCACAGTAGCTCGAGCTCGAGGGCGTTTGGTTCGAGCGCGAGCAGGCGCAGGTGGGAGATCTCGATGAGCCGTGGCGGACGCTCGACCGTCACTCCCGCCCGGGCGAGCCGATAAAGCGGCTGACCGTCACGCTTGAGCGCTGAGTACATCGGCGGAACCTGCTGGCTCGGCCCGATGAAGCGCGCAAGCATCGATTCCACCTGCGAGCGCTCGAGCGCGGGCACCGGAGCGGACTCAGTCACCGCTCCCTCGGCATCGCCCGTGGCGGTGAGCGCACCGAGCTTCGCGCTGAAGCGATAGCACTTGCGGCCGGCGAGGATCTCGCCGGCGACCTTGGTCGCTTCGCCGATGCAGATCGGCAGCATGCCCGTTGCGAGCGGATCGAGGCTGCCGACGTGGCCCGCCTTCTCGCCCCCGAGCAGTGCGCGCACGCGCTGCAGTGCCGCGTTGGAGCTGAGGCCGCGCGGCTTGTCGAGCAGCAGGATGCCGCTGGCCATGGCGGCGCTCGTCAGCGCCGCGGCGGATCGCTGCTGTCGTTCGGCGCGGGCGCGGTTGACGATGCCGCAGCCGGCGCGGCCGGCGATGCTGAATCGCCCGGGTGCGGCGCTGCGCCGGCGCGATCGCCGGCCACCGCCTGATCGATCAGGTGGGTAAGCCGTGCCGCACCCTCGACACTCTCATCGAACACGAACTCGAGCCGCGGAGCATGACGCAGTCCAAGACGCCGCCCGAGCTCACCGCGCAAGAACCCGGCGGCGCGGGTCAGGCCGGCGCGCACCTCATCGGGGGGATGGAGCGATGCGAAGGGCGTGAAGAATACCCGTGCACTTCCCATGTCCGGGGACACGCTGACTGCGATCACGGTCACGTTGCCTACGCGCGGATCCTTGACCTCGCGCGTGATCAGCGCCGACAGCACGCGCTGCAGCTCGGACTCGATACGCTGTGCGCGGCCGTGTGGCATTACTGCAGGGTTCGCGCCACTTCGACTCGCGCAAAGCACTCGATCTGGTCGTTCACGCGCACGTCCTGGTAGTTCTTCACGCCGATACCGCACTCGGTGCCGGCACGGACTTCGTTAACATCGTCCTTGAAACGCCGCAACGACTCGAGCGCGCCCTCGAAGATGACTACGTTGTCGCGCAGCACCCGGATGGGGTTGTTGCGGCGCACCAGGCCCTCGGTGACCAGGCACCCCGCCACCACGCCGAATTTGCTCGAGCGGAACACTTCGCGTACCTGCGCTACGCCGACGATCTGCTCCTTGATCTCCGGCTGCAGCATGCCGGTCATCATCTGTTTCACATCGTCGATGGCCTCGTAGATGATGCTGTAGTAACGCACTTCGACGCCGGTCTCCTTGACCGCATCGCGTGCGCCGGCATCGGCACGCACGTTGAAGCCGATGATGAGCGCACGCGAGGCCGCTGCCAGCTGCACATCCGAAACGGTGATGCCGCCCAGGCCGCTCGCAATCACCTTCACCTGCACCTCTTCGGTCGAGAGCTTGGTGAGGGCCTCGCGCAGCGCCTCGACGCTGCCCTGCACATCCCCCTTGATGAGCACGGAGACGACACCCGCCTTCTCCTCGCCCATCTGGGAGAACACGTCTTCCGCGCGGGTAGTCTGACGCGCGAGCTTCACGTCGCGGAACTTGCCCTGGCGATAGAGCGCGACTTCGCGCGCCTTGCGCTCGCTCTCGGCCGCGAGCAGCTCATCCCCCGCATTGGGGGCAGTGGACAGGCCCAGCACCACCACCGGCATCGACGGCGGCGCCTCGGTCACGGGCTTCCCGTTCTCATCGAACATGGCGCGCACGCGCCCGAACTCCGAGCCCGCGATGATCGGGTCGCCCATGTGCAGCGTGCCGCGCTTCACCAGCACGGTCGCGACCGCACCACGGCCCTTCTCGATGCTGGATTCGATGACGACGCCTGCGGCGAGTCCGGTGCGCGGTGCGCGCAGCTCCAGCACTTCCGCCTGTAACAGGATCGCTTCCAGGAGCTGCTCGATCCCCTGGCCGGTGCGGGCCGAAACCGGGACGAAGATATTCTCGCCGCCCCACTCCTCAGAGATGACCTCGTGCTTCGAGAGCTCGGTGCGCACACGCTCGGGATCGGCGTCGCTCTTGTCGATCTTGTTGACCGCGACGACGATGGGCACGCCGGCCGCACGTGCATGCTGGATCGCTTCGATCGTCTGCGGCATGACGCCATCGTCAGCGGCCACCACGAGCACGACGACGTCGGTCGCCTTGGCGCCGCGCGCACGCATGGCCGTGAAGGCAGCGTGACCGGGGGTATCGAGGAAGGTGATGACGCCGCGCGGTGTCTCCACGTGATAAGCGCCGATGTGTTGGGTGATCCCGCCCGCCTCGCCTGCCGCCACCTTGGTGCGGCGGATGTAGTCGAGGAGCGAGGTCTTGCCGTGATCGACGTGACCCATCACCGTGACCACCGGCGGTCGCGGCTCGAGCTCGGCTTCCGCCTGTGCGCCCTGCAGATCCGCCTCGATCTGGTTCTCCTTGAGAACCTTGGGGGTGTGGCCCATTTCTTCGACCACCAGCACGGCGGTGTCCTGGTCGATCGGCTGATTGATGGTGGCCATCACGCCCATGTTCATGAGCACCTTGATGACTTCCGTCGCCTTGACCGCCATCTTCTGCGCGAGCTCGGCCACCGTGACCGTCTCGCCGATGCCCACCTCGCGCACCACCGGTGCCGTCGGCATCTCGAAGCCGTGTTTACCGTCGGCGGCGCTCGGCACCGGACGTGCCTTCACCCGACGCTTCTTCTTGTAGCGGGAGCTGACGTCGGTAGCGACGTGCAGCTCCTGCCGCCCGTAGCGGGTGTGTTGCTTGTCATCGGCCGCGGGCGCAGCCGGCGCAGCCACCACCCGCTCGCGGGGCGCGGCCGCGGGAGCCGGACCGGTGGTGCGCTCACGCTC
This sequence comes from Steroidobacteraceae bacterium, assembly GCA_036498445.1. Lineage (GTDB taxonomy): Bacteria > Pseudomonadota > Gammaproteobacteria > Steroidobacterales > Steroidobacteraceae > 13-2-20CM-66-19. Next base: position 1,543 of record DASYFL010000026.1, on the reverse strand, counting down.
GCGCTCACTCGCGCGGCGCTCGTGGTCTTCACGCTCCGCCCGGCGGCGGGCCTCATCATCGCGACTGCGTTGCTCGGCGACGCGGCGCGCCTCTTCCTGGGCACGGCGCCGTGCATCCTCTTCCTCGACGCGCCGGCGGTTCTCCGCCTCCAGGCGCTCGCGCTCACGCCGCTCGTTCTCGGCGCGCTCACTCTCGGCGCGCGCCGCCTCCTCGGCCTCGCGGCGGCGATGATCGATCTCGTCCTGCTGCGCGCGCGCCTGCTCCTGGAGCACATCGCGCTTGATGTAGTTGCGTGTGCGGCGTACCTCCACGCTCACGGTGCGCGCGCGCCCCTGGGTGCTCGCGAGCTTCAACTCGCTCTGGGTCTTGCGCTTGAGCGTGATCTTGCGTGGTGCACCGTCGCCGCCGGCATCCTCGCTCCCATGCGCGCGGCGCAGGTGAGTGAGGAGCTCCAGCTTCGCATCATCGGTAATGCGCGCGTCCGGCCCGGACACCTTGATGCCCGCCTGGTCGAGCTGCGCCAGCAGCCGATCGACCGGCACCTTGAGCACCTCGGCAAACTGCGTAACCGTCACTTCCGCCATAAACTTCGTTTCCTCGTCGCCTCAGTTACCCGCTTCGAACCAGGGGGCACGGGCGGTCATGATGAGCTGTGCAGCCTTCTCGGCCGCGAGCCCCTCGATATCGGCGAGCTCGTCCACCGACTGCTCGGCGAGATCCTCCCGCGTGCGGACTCCACGCCGTGCGAGGGTGAGCGCCAGGTCCGGGCTCATGCCCTCGAGCAGCAACAGGTCTTCCGCGGGCATCGACTGGTCGAGCGTCTCCTCGCTCGCGATCGCCTGGGTGAGCAACACGTCACGCGCGCGATTGCGGAGCTCCTTCACGATGTCCTCGTCGAATTCATCGATCGCGGCAAGCTCGGCCTGCGGCACGTAGGCGATCTCCTCGATGGTGGAGAAACCTTCCTGCGCAAGGATCGTCGCGACATCCTCGTCCACATCCAGCTGCTTCATGAAATTCGCCACCAGCTCCTTCGCCTCGGTCTCACTCTTCGCCTCGGCGTCGGACTCGGTCATGACGTTCAGATCCCAGCCGGTGAGCTGGCTCGCGAGCCGGATGTTTTGCCCGCCGCGGCCGATCGCCTGCGACAGCTTCTCCTCGGACACCGCGATGTCCATGCTGTGGGCGTCCTCATCCACCACGATCGACATCACTTCAGCCGGCGACATCGCATTGATGACGAACTGCGCCGGGTTGTCGACATACGGAATGATATCGACGCGCTCGCCGGCGATCTCGTTCGACACTGCCTGGACGCGCGAGCCGCGCATGCCGACGCAGGCGCCAACCGGATCGATGCGCGGGTCGTTGCTCTTCACTGCGATCTTGGCGCGCACGCCAGGATCGCGCGCGGCGCCGAGGATCTGGATCAGGCCCTGACCAACTTCCGGCACTTCGAGCCTGAAGAGCTCGATGAGGAACTCCGGCGCCGTGCGGGTGAGGAACAGCTGCGGGCCGCGCGGCTCCGAACGGACCTCCTTG
>DASYFL010000025.1:0-10501 GCA_036498445.1 Steroidobacteraceae bacterium | reverse complement strand
GGCCAGCTGTAACGGATGCGGTCGCTCAGGCTGTACGCGAGCTGCAGTTCCAGCGTGCGCCCAGTTCCCTGGTAGTACTTGCGCCAATGCTCCGGATCGCTGCGCATGGCGGCGAGCAGGGTGTCGCGCACGCGTGAGCTCTTCTCCTCCCCCAACCATTCGCGCTCGATATGATCGAGTGCCCACACCGCCTCGCGCAGTGCGAAAGTGAGTGCCGGGCCGACCTTGAGTATCGCGAAGTGATCGCGCACCAGCGCAGCGAGCGCCTGGGGTGGCTGGTAATCGGTCGAATGAGCCTCGAACACCAGCCGCGGAATCGCTTCGAGGCAGGCGCTGAGTCGCTGTGCTTTGGATGGCGTGTACTCGAGGACCTGCTCCTGGTCGAATTCCACACCCGGCTGGACTACGAGAGCGATGACGCGCTCCCAGGCCGACTCGAGCCCGCGGCGCAGGAAGGCCGCGCGGTGCGATGCAATGCTCGCCAGCGCCACCTCAGGTGCGGTGACGGCGAGCTCATGCAGCGCCTCCTGGGCTCCGCCGGGGACCGGCACCTCGGAGCCGATGACATACACAGGCGCCTCGCCCCCGGAGCTCTGCCACGCCTGCTCGGCCTGCGCGCAGAGCTTCGCTGCGCGCTCGGCGATGAGCTCGTCGGTCAATCCGCGTGGGTCGTCGCTGCAGGACATGGAGCAGTCGAGATGGATCTTGCGGAACCCTGCACGCACGTACTCAGTGACCATGATGCCGGCGCGCTCCAGGGCAGATTCGGATGGCAGCGCCTGCCAGCAGTTAGGTCCGAGATGGTCGCCGCCGAGCAGCACGCGCTCGCGCGCCAGCCCGATCTGATCCGCCATACGGCAGACCACGTCACGAAACTGTGCGGGACGCAGTCCGGTGTAGCCCCCGTCCTGGTTCACCTGGTTGGAAGTGGCTTCGATCAGTGCGTAGCCGCCGAGATCGTGTGCATGTTGCAAGGCCGCGCGCAGCACGAGCGGATGCGCCGAGCAGACCGAATAGATGCCGGCCGGTTGGCCCGCGCGGTGCCGCCGCAGCAGCTCGAGCAGGGCTTTCATTTCCCGTCCTCCGGCTCGATGGCGAGCAGCACCGCGGCGAGGAAGGCGAGCCCGATGGCAGTCAACTTGAGCGGCTGCGGCATGATGCCGAGAACGGCGAGCGCGATGACAGCAGTGATGAGCGGCGCACCGGCATTGGTGAGTGGCGACACGACCATCGCCTTGCCGTAACGAAACGCGTACACGATCGTCAACGCACCGATCGCGTTCAGGATCTGGGTGACGGCCGCGAGCCACGGACCGCCGACGCCGTAGTTGATGGGCTGCGAGAAGTCCGTCATCCACAGAGCCACCGGCACCAGCGCCAGCGCGGCGAGTGTCATGTAGAAGAAGATGCTCTCCGCTCGCATGCTTCGATTGGCGAGCTTCATGAAGAAGGCCTGGACCCCCCATGCAATGAGGATGATCAGCGAATACACGAACCAGGCGATCCCGTAGCCGCCAGCCTTCTCGCCCGGTGTGTAGTCGAAGAGCGGCAGTGCAATGAGCGCGAGTGCGATGCCGAGAGCGCCGACCCAGCTGACCCGCTCGTGCAGCCAACCGGCCGAGAGTGCGATCGTCACCACGGGCGACAGCGCGATCAGCGGAAAGATCAGATAGGTCGGCCCCGTGCGGACGGCGTGAAACAGGAGCATCTGTCCGCCCGCGCCGAGCAGCCCGATGAGCGAGCCGTAGACGATCGCCCGATGGTCGTGCTCGGGCTTCCAGTCGATCCGCGCAAGCGCATAGAGCGCCGGGACGATCATGGTGAGTGACCACACCACGTAAATCAGAGTCTCCGGAAAGCCGTTCTCGGCAGGGCGGCCGGCGAACGCGCCCCAAACTCCCCAGAACGCCGTGGTCACGAGCGCAAAGACGAGCCCGATGTGCTCCCCCGTGCGGGCCGCCGGAAGGCTGTTCTCGTGTGCGAGGGAACCACCCATGTCGACCATCCCACCCGCTGATTCGAAAGAAATCGAAAGTTCAATCACCCTGTTGTATTTTCGAATTGTTTCCTGGAATATTTCGAGTACTTTCGTACCTGTCAAGGGATTTTGCAAGAGCGCATAGCGGAGAGATCGGTACTCCGGCCAGACCGCAGCATCTCCCGAAGCAGTCGATTGGATAGACTCCGGCAGACGGACACGAGGCTCAGGGCGTGACCCGCATTCCCACCACGCGGCGTCGATTTCTCCAGCTTTCCGCAGGCACCGCGTTGGCCTCGGGGTCGGCACTTGCCGCAGCGGACGCCGCAAGCCCAGCGCCGCCGGGCCCGGGCAGCGCGGTTTCTACAGCCCCGCACCGATCGGGCGACAGCAAAGCAGTGGCCGTGATCGCCGATGAGGCGCTGCGTCTCGAGTTCGACTCCGCGATGCGCTCGCGGGCGTGGCATATCCGGCGCGATGCGCCGCAGCCGCCGCTCGCCCTGACTCCCTGGAGCGAAAGCGACTATCTGCTGCTCGCCGATGGCGTCCGGCTCGCCGAGTTCGCGCTGGAGCGCGAGCAGCGCGAGGCGGCGCGCGGTCCGCACGGTGACGGCACTCTTCTGGTGCTGTCAGGCCGTAGCGCATCCGGCATCGAGAAGTCCGTGCGCATCGAGATGTGGCGGCGCTATCCCGGCTTCGCATTCTGCCGCGTGTCGTATCGCAACCTCTCGCCCCGGTCGCTCGCTCTCCAGGGCTGGCGCAGTGCCGACGTTCAACTGCTGCCATCGGACCGCTCGCATGATAACCCGCAGCCGGAGCCGCTCTTCTGGTCCTACTGCGGCAGTACGCACGCCGACCGGCGTGATTGGGTTCAGCCGGTAGGCCGCGGCTTCGCGCAGGAGAACTACATGGGCATGACCGCCTCCGACTACGGCGGCGGTACTCCGGTCGTGGATGTCTGGCGTCGCGACTGTGGCATTGCGCTCGGGCACCTGGAGGTGGCGCCGCGGCTGCTGTCATTGCCGGTGAAACGCGTCGATGGTGGCGTGAGCCTCGCGATCGCCGGCGCGCTCGAGCGCTCACTGCGGCCCGGTGAGCAGTTCGAGACCCCCGAGACCTTCATCGCCACGCACACCGGCGATTATTTCGCGACGCTCGATGCCTACCGCCGCATCATGGCCGAGCGAGGCGTGCGCTCTCCGCAGGCACCGGACTCGGCGTACGAGCCCATCTGGTGCGCGTGGGGGTACGAGCGTGAGTGTACGCCGCAACTCATCGAAGGCACGCTACCGAAAGTGCGGGAGCTCGGCCTGCGTTGGGCCGTGATCGATGACGGCTGGCAGTCGAATGTCGGGGACTGGAAGCCGCATGCGCAGAAGTTCCCGCGCGGCGCAGCCGACCTGCAGCGGCTGGTGCGCGACATCCGCGCACAGCAGCTCGCTCCAAGGCTGTGGTTCGCGCCGCTCGCCACCGCTCCGGGGTCCGATCTGCTCCACGATCACACCGACATGCTGCTGCTGGACAAGGATGGTGTGCCGCAGAACATCTCCTGGTGGAACTGCTTCTATCTGTGCCCCGCCTACGCCAAGACGGTCGAGTACACCGAGACGCTGGTGCGTCGCTTCATCGGAGAGTGGCGCTTCGCGGGCCTGAAGGTCGATGGCCAGCACCTCAACGGCGTCGCGCCCTGTTACAACCCCGCACACCGGCACGTGCGCCCTGAGGAATCGGTGGAAAAGCTGCAGAGTTTTCTGCAGGCAATGTACCGCGCTGCCCTGCACATCGACCCGCAGGCCGTCATGGAGCTGTGTCCCTGCGGTACCGCGTACTCGTTCTTCAATTTCACCGCCATGAACCAGGCTCCGGCCTCGGACCCCGAGTCCTCCTGGCAGGTGCGCCACAAAGGCAAGACGCTCAAGGCTCTCATGGGGCGAAGTGCCGCCTTCGCCGGCGACCACGTCGAGCTCAGCGACGGCGGCGATGACTTCGCCTCCACCGTCGGGATTGGCGCAATCGTCTCCACCAAATTCACCTGGCCGCGCGATCCGAAGCCCAAGGACTCGTTCTTGCTGACTCCCGAGCGCGAGGCGCTCTGGCGCAAATGGATCGCGCTCTACAACGAGCGGTTGCTCCCGCAGGGCAACTACCGCGGTGAGCTCTACGACATCGGTTTCGATAAGCCCGAGACCCACGTGGTCGAGAGGTCCGGCTTGCTCTATTACGCGTTTTACGCCCGCACCTGGAACGGTCCCGTGAGCCTGCGCGGGCTCGCGCCGGGGCGCTATCGGGTACGCGACTACTTCAACGCGCGTGAGCTGGGAGAAGTATCCGCACCGGGTGCGACGCTGCCGCTCACCTTCGAACGTTTCCTGCTGCTCGAGGCGGCGGCGGTGTGATGACACCCGGCAGCGAGCGCGGTCTGATGATCGAGGAGCGCAGGCGCCGCATCCGCGAACTGCTGCGCGAAGAGGGCCGGGTGAGGGTGGAGGCGCTTGCAGCGCGTTTCGGCATCTCGCAGGTGACGATCCGCGCGGATCTCTCGATTCTCGAGTCGGCCGGCGCGCTGACCCGCACCCATGGCGGCGCGCTCAGTCCGCCCGAGGCGGACCAGTCGCTCGATGTCAAGCAGCTGCAGCATCGCGCCGAGAAGCAGCGTATCGCGGCCGCCGCCGCGGGCCTCATTCGTGACGGTGAGACCATCATTCTGGATTCGGGTACCACCACCGCGGAGATCGCCCGCCTCATCCGTACTCTCGATCTCAAGTCGATCAACGTGATCACCAACGCCCTCAACATCGCGGCGTTGCTGATCGATGTCCCCTCGGTGCGTCTGATCGTGCCGGGCGGCATCCTGCGCCGTGAATCCAACTCCCTGTCCGGCCCGATGGCGGAAAGCACCCTGGCGACACTACGTGCGAACCGCCTGTACCTCGGTGCCGATGGCGTCGATCCGCAGATCGGGGTAATGACGCCGCACCTCGCTGAAGCCGAGCTCAACGCCAAGATGATCGGCATCTCCCAGCAGGTGGTGGTGGTGGCGGACTCCTCCAAGTTCACCCGCCGCAACATCTCGCTGATCGCGCGCGTGGAGCAGCTGCACATGCTCATCACCGACCGTGCGGCACCACAGGATGCGATCGAGCAGTTGCGCCAATGCGGGGTCGAGGTGCGCCTGGTGTGAAGCTGGCCTCGGCAATCGGTGCCTGGGTGCTCGCGCTCCGCGCGCTGGCGGCGCTCGCCGCGGCGGCGGACGCGACCGGAGCGACCGCGACCGGAGCGACCGCGGCCGGAGCGACCGCGGCCGGAGGCTCGGCGGGTGATTACTACACCCTCGCTGACTTCGCGCGCGTGGACAAGATCGACGCCCACGTGCACCTGCACGGGCGCTCCGAGCGCTTCATGGCGCAGGCGATGGCCGACCGTTTCCGCGTGTTGACGATCAATGTCGACTCTCCGGATTTCCCGCCGATTCCCGAGCAGCAGCAGACAGCGGTCGCGCTGCGGCAGCGTTACCCGGGCTGGGTGGCATTCGCGGCCACCTTTTCCGTCGAGGGCTTCGGCTCGCCGGGCTGGAGCGCAGCAGCGGTGCGGCAGATCGATGGCGCAGTCGCTCAGGGCGCCGTCGGAGTCAAGATCTGGAAGAACATCGGCATGGTGCTGCGCAATGCCGACGGCAGCTATGTGATGCCGGATGACCCGCAGCTCGAGCCGGTGATCACGCATCTCGAGCAGCACCACATCGTGCTGCTCGGGCATCAGGCCGAGCCACTCAACTGCTGGCTGGCGCCCGACAAGATGACGGTCCGCTCGGACCGGGACTATTTCCGCGAGCATCCCCAGTACTACATGTACCGCCACCCGGAGATGCCCACCCAGGATGCGATCCTCGCCGCGCGCGACCGCATGCTGCGCGCGCATCCGCAGCTGCGGTTCGATGGCGTGCATCTCGCCTCGCTCGAGTGGGACGTCGACCGGGTCGCGGCTTTTCTCGATCGCTTCCCCAATGCCGTGGTCGATCTCGCCGCGCGTCTCGTACACCTCGAGTACCAGGCGGCGGGTGACCCGGACAAGGTGCGCCGTTTCCTGATCCGCTATCAGGACCGCATCCTTTACGGCAGCGACACGGGCTACGGCCCCAAGGAGTCCGCGCCCGCGGAAATTGCCGCGCTGCACGCCGACTGGCTCAAGGACTGGAGCTTCCTCGTGACTTCCGAGCGCATGCATTCGCCCGACTTCGACGCTGCGTTTCCCGGCCTGCGCCTGCCGCGCACCGTGGTCGACAGGATCTACCGCGGCAATGCCGAGGCGCTGTTCACGAACGCCTGGACGGGGAAGCCAGCGCGCTAGTGCAGCATCGGCGCGTTAGCGCACCAACGGTGTTGGGAGTAAGGTGGAAAGCGCCGCACCGCGGCGCTGCTCACACCTCTTCTTTGCCTTATGCCAGCAGAAAGGAAAGCTTATGGCCGGTCGTAACTTTCTCTTCGTCCCGGGTCCCACCAACGTTCCGGACCGGGTGCTGCGCGCCATGGCGGTGCCGATGGAGGATCATCGCTCGAGCACCTTTCCGGAGTTGACACTGCGCTGCCTCACGGATCTCAAACAGATTTTCAAGACCACGAGCGGCACCCCGATTCTGTTTCCCTCATCGGGAACGGGTTGCTGGGAGGCGGCGCTCACCAACTGCCTCGATCCCGGTGACCGCGTCCTCGCGGCGCGCTTCGGACAGTTCACACATCTGTGGATCGACATGTGTCAGCGCCTCGGCTTCGAGGTCGAGGTGCTCGAGGTCGAATGGGGGGAAGGCACACCCATCGATCGTTACCGCGCCGCACTCGAAGCCGACCGCAACCACAGCATCAAGGCGGTACTCGTGTGTCAGAACGAGACCGCGACCGGAGTGGCAAGCGATGTGGCCGCCATCCGCCGCGCGCTCGATGACGCACGCCATCCGGCGCTGCTGTTCGTCGATACGGTGAGCGCGCTCGCCAGCATCGACTTCCGCATGGACGAGTGGGCTGTCGACGTCTGCATCAGCGGCTCGCAGAAGGGCCTGATGCTGCCGGCCGGCATGGGCATCAGCTGCGTGAGCGAGAAGGCGCTCGGTGCCGCCAGGCGCGCACGTAGTCCACGCTGCTATTTCGACTATCGCGACATGGTGACTGCCAACGCCACCGGTTACTTCCCCTACACTCCATCGATCCCGATGCTGTACGGTCTGCGCGAGTCGCTGCAGATGCTGCTCGAGGAAGGTCTCGATAACGTGTTCTACCGTCACAGCTACATCGCTGGTGGTGTGCGCGCCGCCATCCTCGAGGGCTGGAAGCTCAAGCTATGTGCGCGCGCGCCGCTGTGGTATTCCGATACCGTCTCGGCCGTGATGGTGCCCGCGGGTATCGACGGCGCGGCCATCGTTGCACGCGCGTTCAGCCGCTATAACCTCGCACTCGGCGCAGGGCTCTCCAGGGTCGCAGGCAAGCTGTTCCGCATCGGCCACCTCGGCGACTCGAACGAGCTGATGCTGATGGCAGCTCTCGCCGGTGCGGAGATGGCGATGCTCGACTGCGGCGTGCGTATCGAGGCGGGGAGCGGTGTCGCCGCTGCGGCGGAGTTCTGGCGTACGCGCCCGGCGCCCGCGGGAGCACAGCGGTGACGTTCCGCGTCGTATTCCTCGACCGCGCGTCGATCGTCGCCAACATCAGGCGCCCGCGCGCGGCGACCGATTACACGGAGTACGACCGCAGCCAGGGGAGCGAGGTGGTGGAGCGGCTCCGAGGCGCGACGGTCGCCATCACCAATAAGGTTCCGCTGCGCGCTCCGGCGCTGCGCGAGCTGCCCGAGCTGAGAATGATCGCGGTTGCGGCCACCGGCTACGACGTGATCGATACCGGTTACTGCCGCGAGCGCGGGATCGCGGTGGCCAACATCCGCAACTACGCCGTGCACACCGTTCCCGAGCATGCGTTCGCGCTGATTCTCGCGCTGCGGCGCAATCTGCTCGCCTATCGCGCGGATGTGCAGAGCGGCATGTGGAACCGCAGCCAGGCGTTCTGTCTGCTCGATCACCCTATCCTCGATCTGCACGGCGCACAGCTCGGCATCATCGGCGAAGGCGTGTTGGGCAGGGCGGTCGCGGCGATCGGCGCCGCCTTCGGCATGCAGCCGGTGTTCCTCGATCATCCGCAGCGCGTCGGCGAGGATCTCGAGTACCATCCGCTGCCGCGGCTGCTCGCCGAATCCGACGTGCTCACCCTGCATTGCCCGCTGCTGCCTGGTACCCGCAACATGATCGGCGCAGCGCAGCTGCGCGCGATGAAGCGTAGCGCGATACTGATCAACACCGCGCGCGGCGGGCTCGTCGATGAGCGCGCGCTGGTGCACGCGCTCCAGGAAGGCTGGATTGCCGGTGCCGGCTTCGATGTGCTCACGGTCGAGCCACCGCGCGAGGGCAATCCGCTGCTCGAGCTGCGACTGCCGAATCTGATCGTGACTCCGCACATCGCCTGGGCCTCGCAGGGGGCCATGCAGTTTCTGGCCGACCAGCTCATCGACAACATCGATGCCTGGGCGTCGGGCACGCCGCAGAACCTGGTCACTTGAGGCGAACGGCGATGGCGCGCGGCGCGGACCCGGGCCGGTTCGTCTTCCTGGCGAGGATGGAGCTCGGCGGCAGCGCTCCGACCGTGGCGGTCAAGGACTCGATCGACATCGCGGGGTTTCCCACCCGCATGGGGAGCGCCTGTCTCGCCGCAGCGCCGCCCGCCGGATCCCACGCGGCAGTCGTTCACTCGCTGCTCGCCGCCGGCTGCCGGATCGTGGGCAAGACGAACCTGCATGAGCTCGCTTTTGGAGTGACCGGCATCAATCGTTGGGCGGGCACCCCCGTTAATCCGCGCGCGCCGGGGCGCGTGCCGGGCGGATCGTCCAGCGGCTCGGCGGTGGCCGTGGCCGCGGGTCTTGCCGATTTCGCCCTCGGCAATGACACCGGAGGCTCCATCCGCATACCGGCTGCCTGCTGCGGCGTGTACGGACTCAAGCCCTCGTTCGGGCGCGTGGACCGCAGAGGAGTGTGGCCGGCGCGCACGAGCCTCGACTGTGTGGGTCCGCTCGCTCGGGATGTGGCGATGATCGAGCGCGCGATGAGCATCATCGATGCCTCGTTCCAGCCGCGGCCCGCTCCATCGGTGGCGCCGGCGGTGGGCTGGCTCGAAATCCGGCCGCCGCCCCCGCTCGCCGCTGTCGCGCATGCCGCGCTCTCGCAGACCGAAGTGACGCTGCGCCAGGTGTCGTTGCCGTCCTGGACCACCGCCTACGAAGCGGCATTGGCACTCGTCGGCGCCGAGACCTCTGCGGCCTTCGGTCACCTCCTCGATTGTGCCGAGCTCGGTACCGATGTGGCCCAGCGTCTGCGCAGCGCGCGCGAGATCGCTGCCGCGCAGGTTGCAGCCGCCGAGGAGGTACGGCGGCGCTTCACCGACGAGGTCGACGCGGCGCTCGCCGGGCTGCAGGCGCTTGCGCTCCCGACGCTGACCGATGTGCCGCCCACGCTCGAAGCCGCCGCGGATCCGGCCACGGCACTTGCTCTGAGCGCCTGCGTGCGGCAGTTCAACCTTTCCGGGCACCCGGCAATCACCCTGCCGATCGATGCGCAAGGCTTGCCCGCCGGGCTGCAGTTGGTGGGCCGCAGGGGTGAGGACGAAGCGCTGTGCGCGCTCGCGCGGCGGCTCGCTGCGCAGCTACGCACGCCGGGGAGACCCCTGCGTGAATAGCCCTGCCGCAACCGGCGGGGAGCGCGCGCGTAAGGATCAGCGGGCACGTATCGGGTCGGCGACATCCGAGCGTGCACGGATCGAGCTCACCGCGGAATGGATCCTCGATGTATTCGATGATTTCTACGCGCAGTTCCTGCAGCTCACCTGGGCTGCGAAGGCCGCGTTCGAGAGCCGCGATCCGGCGACCGCCGTCGCCAATGCGCGGCGGCGACTCGGGTTGTACAACGCCACGGTCTATCCGCTCGCCGATGAGTTGCAGCGCGCCTTCCCGCAGTTGAACGAGCACGAGGCGCTATGGCACGGGGTCGAGGGGCACTATCGGAACCTTGTCGATGGCCGTTACGAGGCGGATCTGGCGCTCGCGTATCTGCACTCGGCACAGCGGCGCGTGCACCACGGCGAGTGGAAGCCGGTCGAGTATGGCTTCGGTGGCTCGCACCGCGTGCTGCCGCCAGCCAACGCGGTGTCGGAGTATTTTCCCTGTTCCTGGCCGCTAGATGCGCTCGTCATCCAACGCGTGCTGCAGGTGGCAGCGCTGGCCGTTCCCTTCTGTGATCCCGCACGCGACGCCGAGCTGATCGCGCGCCGGCTGAATGAGGTGCTCGCTGAGCGAGCCGGCGCCGGACTACGCGGCATCGAGATGCTGCGTGCGGGCTTCTACCGCAATCGCGGTGCGTATCTGGTCGGCCGGCTGGTGCTGAAAGGAACGGAGCTCAAGCCGTGCGTCATTGCGCTTGGCAACACCCCCGACGGA
>DASYFL010000024.1:0-31112 GCA_036498445.1 Steroidobacteraceae bacterium | reverse complement strand
GCCAGCGCACCTTTGAGCAGCGGCAGCTGGAAGCGCTCCTCGAGGACATCGTGCACGCACATGCCGCCGATCCGCAGAAGCTCCCGCAGGTCGCGACGCCCGAGCCGCCGCAAACGCCAGGCAAGACCGAGGAGCGCGCTGCGGTCGCGCCATGCATCGGTGCCGAGCCGCGGTGGCGTTGCATCGAGCACCGGATGCAGCGCCGCCGCGAGCCGTGCGAGCAGCGCTCGCCAGTCCGTGTACGCGGCCGCTTCGGCCGCCGAATGTGCGCGCAGGGCGCCCGGCGCCGAGGCTCCGAGCGGCAGGTGCGCGCCCTCCCGCCCGAGCGCGGTGCTCGGCAAGTCCACCGCCGCGAAGGTCAATCCGTGCCGCTCGAGCGCCAGCTCGCGCGCGAGGCCTCGCGGCATGAGGTGAAGCAGGTGTGCACACGCGGAGACCCGGAAACCGGGAGCGAACTCGCGTGTCGTGGCGGCACCGCCCACCTGCGCGGCGGCCTCGAGCACGAGCACCCGGCGTCCGCTGCGGGCGAGATACGTGGCGCAGACGAGGCCGTTGTGGCCTCCACCGACCACGATGGTGTCGTAGCGCGCGCCGGCCGGGGCGTTCATGACGGACGCGCCTCGGCGGGGTGCCGGCGCAGATCACGCAGGACGGCCGCGGCGCTGTTGGCGCCGGGCGCACCCATCACTCCGCCGCCCGGATGGTTACTCGAACCACACATGTACAGTCCACGCAGCGGTGAGCGGTACTGTGCATATCCAGGCAGCGGACGGTTGAAGAACAGCTGATCGAAGGTCAGCTCACCCTGGAAGATGTTGCCTTCCGTGAGGCCCACTTCCCGCTCGATATCCTGCGGCGTGCGCACCTCCGCATGCAGGATGAGCTTGCGGAAATCCGGGCTGTGCCGCGCTATGGTGTCGATCACGGTGTCACCGAACGCCTGGCGCTTCTGCGCGCTCCACTCCCCCTCGGCGAGCCGGTACGGACAGTATTGCACGAATACCGACATGTAGTGCTTGCCATCCGGCGCCATGGTTGGATCGATCTGCGTCGGAATGAGCATGTCGATGTACGGGGCACGCGACCAGCGGCCCGCCTTCCAGTCATCGTAGGCGCGCTCGATCATCTCCAGGGTGTCGGTCACGTGCATATCGCCGCGGGTGCACGGGGAACCCTGGGGAATGGCCGGAAAGTGCGGCAGACCATCGAGCGCGATGTTGAGCTTGCCGGAAGAGCCGCGGATCTTGAAGCGCCGCACCTGCGCGAGGAATTCCGGCGGCAGCTCCCCGGGCTTCACGGTCTCGAGGAAGGTGCGCTTCACATCGAGGTTGGAGATGACGATCGGTGCATTGAGCTCCTCGCCATCCTCCAGCACCACACCGAGTACCCGGCCATTGCGGGTGAGGATCTGCTCGACCGGTGCCTGGGTGCGCAGCGTGCCGCCGTGCGCGCGCAGTGAGGCGGCGAGCGCCTGGGTGACCGCGCCCATGCCGCCGCGCGCGAAGCCCCACGCGCCGACCGCTCCATCGATGTTGCCCATGTAGTGGTGCAGCAGCACGTAAGCGGATCCCGGCGAGCGGGGACCCAGCGCCGTGCCGATGATGGAGCTGCCGGCGAGGTGCGCCTTGACGATCTCGCTCTCGAAATACTCCTCGAGCATCTCGGCGCAGCTCATGGTGAAAAAACGCAGCGTGTCGTACATGCGCGCCTCGCCGAGCTTGTACAGATGCCGTCCGAGGAACAGCAGCTCCTGCAGGTCGCGTGGCCGGAAGGAAGTCGGATCGGGCGGGGTGCGCAGCAGCAATGGCTTGATGAAGCGGCAGTGACGCAGCATGTCGCGCAGGTAGCGCTCATAGGCCTCGGCGTCGTGGCGCGAGTGGCGCGCGAACTCGCGGCGCAGGGCGTCGTGATTGTCGTAGATGGCGAGATGCTCGCCATTGCTCATGAAGGTGCAGCCACCCTCGTAGGGAATGATCTGCAGACCGTACTGCGGCAGCTCCAGTGCGCGCATGATTTCCGTGCGCAGCAGGCTGCAGACGTAGGAGCAGTTCGAGTAGGTGAAGCCGTCGTAGAGCTTGCGGCTCACCGCCGCGCCGCCGATGTAGGCGTTGCGCTCGAGCACCAGCACCTTCAATCCGGCGCGCGCGAGATAGCAGGCGCTCACCAGGCCGTTGTGGCCGGCCCCGACGACGATGGCGTCATGACGGTTGGCGCTGCGCATGGTCTGCGGCGCGTCGTGCTTTCTCGCGCCTCAGGCGGGCAGGCGGCGCGTGCTCGGCGATGCCTCGAGCGTGCGATCGACCGCCTTCTCGAATGCGGCGAGCGTGTCGAGCAGACACCCCTCATCGTGAGCCGCCGACATGAACCAGGGCTCGCGCGAATCCGGCTCGCACAGGATGCATTCATCGTGCAGTACCCGCGCAACGGCATCGTAGAAGGTGTAGTCGCTCCCCTTCCAGTCGCGGTAAGTGCGCGGCGGGTCGTGCGCGAAGTACAGCCCGCTCATGGACGGGTGGCCGACGAAGCTGTGCGCGATGCCGCGCGCCTTGAGGATGGCACTCTTACCCTGGCGCAGCCGCGTGCCGTAGGCAGCGACGCGCTCGAGCGCATCGGTGCTGGCGAGGATCTCGAGTGTCTTCTCCGCCGCGGCGAGCGACACCGGGTGCGCGGTGTAGGTGCCGCCGTGTGCCACGCCCTTACCGAGCTTGCGCATGATGTGCTCGCTACCGGCGAGCACCGAGATCGGATAGCCGTTGGCGAGCGCCTTGGCGAAGGTACAAAGATCGGCACGCACGCCGTAGAGCTCCTGTACTCCGCCGCGCGCGACGCGGAACCCGGTCTTCACCTCATCGATGATCATGACCACGCCGTAGCGGTCGCAGAGCTCGCGCGCGGCACGCACGTAGGCGGGCTCCGCGGCGATGCCGAGACAATTGCCCATGATGGGCTCGATCAGCAAGCACGCGATCCGCTCGCCATGCCGGCGCAGCACGTCCTCGAGCTGATTGGCGTCGTTCGCCTGCACGAAATGCGCGAAATTGCGGGTCGCGAGCGGCACCCCCTCGCTGTACGGATAAACGACCGGATCGCCCACCTGCGACCACTTCTCCATGGGCGTGTACCACATGGCGGCGTCGAACAACCCGTGATAGCTCCCCTCGAGAATGACGTAGTTGTCGCGCCCGGTGTAGGCACGCGCCAGGCGCAGCGCCGCCATTACCGCCTCGGTGCCGGAGTTGGAAAAGCGCACCAGCTCCGCCGCCGGCACCATCTGCGCGATGCGCTCGGCCACACGGTATTCCCGCTCGGTGGAGAGTGCGAACACGCCGCCGACCTGCATGCCTTCGCGGGCTGCGGCATCCACGCGCGGATCGGCGTAACCGAGGATGGCGGGGCCATAGCCCATGCGGTAGTCGACGTACACGTTACCGTCGAGGTCGGTCACGCGCGCGCCGCGTCCCTCTTTCACGTAGATCGTGCGCTCCTCGCCCCAGAAGCGGAAATTGGACGCCACACCGAGCGGCAAGCGTGCGAGGGCACGCCGGTAGTGCTCGTGGCTACGGGTGAGGTTCCTGGCCATGGCTACCTCTGCTCTTCTAAGTGGCTGACCGTGCAGGACGTCCTGCCAAGGTACCACTGGGTGGAGCGGGAGTCTATATGACCATATAGTTTTCTGGGTTAGAATTATACGGTCATATACCCGCCGGGAGAGCTGCCATGAGCGTACCCGCCGCTCGCACCACACCGCCCGAAACGAGCTGGACCGCGCGTTCGCTCCCGGCCTGGGTCTACAACGATCCGCGGCTGACACAGCTCGAGATCGACCGGATCCTGAAGCCCAGCTGGCAGATTGCCTGCCACATCAGCCAGGTAGCCCGTCCCGGCGACTACATCACTTTCGAGCTCGGCGCCGACAGCATCTTCGTGCTGCGCGATGCCGGGGGCGCCATCCGCGCGCTGCGCAATGTCTGCCGCCACCGCGGCACACGGCTGCTGGAAGGCACGGGCCGCTGTCCGGGGCGCATCACCTGCCCTTACCACGGATGGACCTACCGCTATGACGGTTCACTGCTTGCGACCCCGGCGCGCGATAGTTTTCCGGGGCTCGACCTGCGCGAGCACAGCCTCGATGCGGTGCGCATGGAGGTGGCGCTCGGTTTCGTGTGGGTGTGCCTCGCGAGAGAGGCGCCGCCCCCGCCCTCAGCCGTGTGGGCGCCCATCGCCGAGGAGCTCGCGCCTTATCGGCTCGAGGAGCTCGTCCAGACCCAGCCCCTCTACCACGAAGAATGGGATGTCGACTGGAAGATCGCGATGGACAATTACCTCGAGTCCTACCACGTGCCCATCGGGCACCCGGGGCTGAACCGCCTGTTCACCCCCGACTACGAGGATCAGCGCGGGGTCCCGGGCATTGCCCGCGGCTTCAGCTGGATGCGCGCAGCGTCCTCGCCGCGCTGGAGCGAGCGTGTCTACCAGCAGCACGTCGGCGCGGTCACCGCACCGCACCTGCCGGAAGCGCAGCGGCGCAGCTGGCGGTTCTACAGCTGCCTGCCGAATATCGGGCTCGACATCATGCCGGAGCAGATGGATTTCTTTCAGGTGCTGCCGCTTGGTGCGGGCAAGACGGTGATCCGGGGAGCGGCGTTTGGGATTGCCGATGAACGGCGGGAGATGCGCCTCATCCGCTGGCTCGGCAACCGCATCAACATGCAGGTCAACAGGGAAGACCGGCTGTTGTGCGAGCGGCTGCAGCGTGGAATCAACGACAGCGCCTACCGTCCAGGACCCTTGTCACGCATCGAGACCTGGATGCTCGAATTCCACGACCTGTTGCGCGCGCGCATCCCGGAGGTATCACTCCCCGAGCGGCCGGCACGCTTCGCCTGAAGTCAGCGCCCGCTTCGCCTGAAGTCAGCGCCCGCTTCGCTCCTGGGGCAGCGTGTGCAGCAGCGCCGCGATCTGCGCGCGAAACTGCGCGAGCGCAGGGGCGATGGGACCGCCCTCGATGACTTCATCGCTCGTGCCCTGGAGACCTGCCTGTGTCGACTCGGCGAGCGTGATCTGCTCCCTGAGCCATCCCAACGCTCGCCTCGGTGGCCGCTCGCGGCGTGGCCGGGCAGCGCGCGTGCCGCGGGAGAATTCGAAACGGCGCAGCCGGCTGCGGCCGGCGATGGTCGGCACCACCTGCAGTATGCATCCACCATCGGTGCGGACCTCGAGCAGTTGATTCGGCGCGACGAACTTCTGCTGGGGCAGTGGGGCCTCGAGCCATTGTTCGACCACGAGCTTCCAATCGGCCGCGATATCCTGGTCAGTCACTTCGAGCGGTGTGAGCTCGCTGAATGGCGCCCACACGGATTCATCCGCGCCCGCGAGCGCAGCTGTGCCGGCCGCGATACGCACGAGCAGCAACCGCGCCGTGTGCCGCAGCTCGAGCGGAGCGAGATCGCCGGGGGTCGCGCCCGCAACCAGGCGGCCATCGAAACTGTAGGTCAGCGCGTGCGCCGCGCAGTGGATTGCGCTCTTCAGGTGCCCGCGGCGTGCGGTCACGAGCGCGTGCGGACGGCGCCGACAGGCGTTGCGGAATGCGTACAGCCTGCCGCGCTCGGCGCGCACTACCATGGCGCGCTCGCCTGCCGCTTCGCCGCTCAGGTAGTCGCCCGCGGCGCGCAGCTGCGCCTCGTGCCCGAGCACCTGCCAGGCCGGCAGCAGCAGTTGCTCGCGTTCGGCGGCGAGCAGCGCCTCGTCCCGATAGGCTCGCGCCGGCAGCCGGTCGCCGCCCGGGGCCGCAGCGGCGGCGACCCCTGCCGGGCCACGAGCCGGCTCGGCGAACCTGCCGGGAAATACCGAGCGCAGGTAGCGCAGCGAGCGCGCTACCGCGGCCTCGCGATCGATGTTCGCCTCGCTCTGGAAAGCGATTCCCTGCCACAACATTTCGAGCACGCCCATGAGCCCGAGTGCCACCGCATCGGCATCGAGATGAGTCGCGCCGCTCTGGGCGATCATGCGCTCCATCAGCTCGCGAACCAGTACGGCGAACTCCTCGTCCTTCTTGCCACAGATCTCCTGGTACTCCTGGCGCGCGCTCGCCTCGCCCCAGAACGCATACCACACCGATACCTTGCGCGGGCTGGCGATATCCGCATCCAGGTAGAGACTCACCAGCAGCCGCAGCGCCTGCACCGGATCGTCCTTGAGGCGCGCGACCGGCACGAGCACCCGCTCGCCGAACTCAGCGGCCAGGTGCTCGAGCGATGCCACCAGCATCGCTCCCTTGGATTCGAAGTAGAAGCGCACGATCCCCGGCGAGAGGTCGGCGAGCGCCACGACCTTCTCCACGGTGGTGCGCGACGGCCCGTAGATGTGCAGTGCGGAGATGCAGGCATCGATGAGGCGCTGCCGCTGACGCTGACGGATGCGCGAGCCGCCGCGCGCGGGATGCTCGCTCACCGATGCCCGCTCGCCCGGCACCTGACTCGCTGCGGCTCCTCGAGACATTCGCGTGTTGGGGCTCATCGCTGTACGGCGTGCAAGTTTATCCCGCACAATACTCCGCAGGCACTCTGCGCACTTTAAATCATGAGACGAACCTGGGCACCGGGCCGCTGGCTCATCATCCTGCCGCCGCTGCTGTTCCTGCTCATATTCTTTCTCATCCCGTTCGCCTTCGCCTTCAAGATCAGCTTCGCCGAGACCTCACCGAGTGTCCCGCCATTCACCAGCGTCATCAGCTTCACTCCCGATCATCACCTGAGCCTCGCCGCAACCCTCGGCAATTACCGCTATCTGCTCACCGACCAGGTCTATGGCATCGCCTACCTGTATTCGCTGCGTACCGCGTTCTTCTCCACGCTGATCTGTCTCGCGCTCGGCTATCCGATGGCCTATGCCATCGCGCGGGCGCCGAAGTCGACCCAGGGACTGCTGCTGCTCATCATCATGCTGCCCTTCTGGACTTCGTTCCTGCTGCGCGTGTACGCGCTCGAAGGCATCATCCGCGACACCGGGTTTCTCAACACGGCGCTGCTGCATCTTGGCCTCATCCGCGAGCCGCTGCACATCATGCGCACCAGCCTCGCGCTGTATCTCGGCATCATCTATTCGTACCTGCCGTTCATGGTGTTGCCGCTTTTTGCCACGCTCGAGAAGCTCGATCCGACGCTGCTCGAAGCGGCTGCCGATCTCGGCAGCCCGCCCTGGCGGGCGTTCCTCGAGGTCACCGTGCCGCTGTCGATCCCCGGGGTGATTGCCGGATCCATGCTGGTGTTCATCCCGGCGGTGGGCGAGTTCGTGATTCCTTCGCTCCTCGGCGGCCCGAACCAGCTGATGATCGGCCGCGTGCTGTGGGATGAATTCTTCGGCAACCATGACTGGCCGGTCGCGTCCGCCGTGGCGATCGCCTTCCTGCTGTTGCTGGTCGGTCCCATCGCGATCTACCAGTATTACAACGTGCGCCAGCTCGAGGCCTGACACGCACCATGGAGCGCCGCTCCTCGCTCGCCCTGCTCGCGGTGCTGTTCATTGGCATTGCGCTGCTCTACGTGCCGATCCTGGTGCTCATCGCCTACTCCTTCAACGCCTCGCCGCTCGTGAACGTGTGGGGTGGCTTCTCGATAGCGTGGTACGGGCAGCTGCTGCACAACCGCCAACTGCTGGAAGCCGCGCTGCTGTCGGTGGAGGTGGCCTTCGCCGCCTCCACCGGCGCCATCCTGCTTGGCACACTGGCGGCGATCGCGCTGGTGCGCTTCGCACGCTTTCGCGGGCGGCTGCTGCTCACCGGCATGGTGAATGCACCGCTGGTGATGCCGGAGATCATCACCGGCATCACGCAGCTGCTGCTGTTCGTCTCGATGGTGCAGCTGCTCGGCTGGCCGCACCGCGGCTTCACCACTATCGTGCTCTCGCACATCACCTTCTGCACTGCGTACGTCACCATCACCGTGCAGTCACGGCTGCAGGCCGCGGACCGCTCGCTCGAGGAGGCCGCGCAGGACCTCGGCGCCACCCCGGCGCGCGCCTTCATCGAGATCACGCTGCCGATCATCGCGCCAGCGATCATCTCGAGCTGGCTGCTGTGCTTCACGCTGTCGCTCGATGACCTGGTGATCTCGAGCTTCGTCGCCGGGCCGGGCGCGAGCACTCTGCCCATGGTGATCTACTCCAAGGTGAAGCTCGGTGTCAGTCCCGACATCAATGCGCTCGCGAGCCTCATCGTGTGCGCGGTAGGGTTGTGCATCATCGCGGCGCGCGGGCTGATGATCCGCGCCGAGCGGCGCCGGGTGCTGGAAGCCCGGCTCGCCGCGCACTGAGCACCGCTACAGGCCGGTCTTGATGCGCGTCCAGGTGCGGGTGCGCAGCCGCTCGAGCGCAGGTCCTGCTTCCGCGGAGTGATAGAGCCGTGCCTCCACCGACGGTGGCAGGTAGACCGCGGGATCGGCAAGGATCTGCGGGTCGACGTACGCCGCCGCCGCCGCGTTGTCGTTGGCGTAGTGGATGTCGTTTGTGACCGCCGCGATCACCCGCGGCTCGAGCATGTAGTTGAGGAATTTGTGGGCGGCGAGCGGATGAGGTGCATCGGTCGGAATCAGCCAGGCGTCATACGAGCCGTTGGCGCCTTCTCTCGGCACCGTGAAGGCGAGCGGGACGTCGATCCCTGCGGCCCTGGCGCGCGCCCGCGAGGTTGCATAGTCCCCCGACCAGGACATGGATATGCAGAACTCGCTGTTAATGAGACCATTCAGGTACTCAGTGGAGTCGAAAGCCTTGATGTAGGGGCGTACCGCGAGCAGCAACTTCTCGGCCTGGCGGTAGTCCTCGGCGCGCGTGCTATTCGGATCGAGATGCAGGTAGTTCAGGGCGAGCTGCAGCACGTCCTCGGCCTGGTCGAGGAAGGTCACCCCGCAATCGGCGAAGCGACGGATGATCTCGGGCTTGAAAATGAGGTCGAGGCTGTCGACCGGCGCATCCGGCATGCGCGCACGAATCAACTCGGTGTTGTACGCAAAGCCATTGACGTGGCGCAGGTAGGGCACGGCATGGCGGTTGCCCGGGTCCGCCTCGGCCTCGATGGCGAGCACTGCGGGGTCGAGATTCTTCCAGTTGGAAAGCAGCGTCTTGTCGAGCGGACGGTAAATCCCGGCCTTGATCTGGCGGCTGAAGTAGTCGGTCGAGGTACTGACGACGTCATAGCCGGCATCGCCCGCCATCATCTTCGCTTCGAGCGTCTCATCCGCATCATAGGTGTCATAGATCACCCTGATGCCGGTCTGAGCCTCGAAGTCGGCGATGGTGCTCTTGCCGATGTAGTCCGCCCAGTTGTAGACGCGCAGCTCCCCGGCTTCGCGCGCCGGCGTGCCGCCGGCACCGGCGCCGCAGGCACTCAACACGGCGGCGGCTAACGCTGCGGCGAGCGCGGCGACGGCGACCGCGGCCGTTGCGGTCGCGGCGCGCCGGGGCCGGCCCTGCCGCGGGGTGCCGATCATTTCCTATAGCTTCACCATGATGTGACGCACGACCGTGTAATCCTCGAGCGCATACACCGAGAGGTCCTTGCCATAGCCCGAGCGCTTGAAGCCGCCATGCGGCATCTCGCTCACGGTCGCAAAATGCGTGTTGATCCAGGTGGCCCCGAACTGCAGATGCGCGGCTACCTGCATGGCGCGCGACACATCGCGCGTCCAGACCGAGGATGCGAGTCCATACTCGCTGTCGTTGGCCCAGCGGATCGCCTCCTCGGTATCGCTGAAGGGGGTCACCGATACCACCGGCCCGAACACCTCGCGCTGCACGATCTCATCGTCCTGGCGCGCGCCGGCAACCACCGTTGGCTCGTAGAAGAAGCCGGCGCCCGCACGCGCCTTGCCGCCGGTGGTGATCTCGGCATGCCCGGTGGCGGCCGCGCGCGCCACCATCGCCGCGACCCGCTCGCGCTGCGGCTGCGAGATGAGCGGTCCCATCTCGACACCGGCCTCCTGCTGCGAGCCAAGGCGGAGACTGCGGGCGGCGCTGGTGAGGTCTGCGACCAGGCGGTCGTAGATGCGCTTGCCGGCGTACAGACGGCATGCCGCGGTGCAGTCCTGGCCGGCATTGTAGAAGCCGAAGGTGCGCACCCCGGAGACCACCGCCTCGAGGTCGGCATCGTCGAATACGATGACCGGCGCCTTGCCACCGAGCTCGAGGTGGGTGCGCTTGAGATTGCCGGCCGCAGCGTTCAACACCTTCTGCCCGGTCGCCACCGAGCCGGTGAGCGACACCATGCGCACGCGTTCGTGGCTGACGAGCGCAGTGCCGACCGGCTCGCCACGGCCGCAGATGACATTCACCACCCCGGCGGGCAGCAGCTCGGCGAGCTGTGCAGCGAGCTTGAGCGTGGTGAGCGGTGTCAACTCGGAGGGCTTGAGCACGAGCGTGTTGCCGGCGGCGATCGCCGGCGCGATCTTCCAGGCCCCCATCATCAGCGGGTAGTTCCACGGCGCGATCGAGCCGACGACACCCACCGGGTCACGGCGGATGAAGCTCGTGTGTCCCGGCAGGTACTCGGCCGCGGCGAGTCCCGCGGGACTGCGGCAGACGCCGGCGAAAAAGCGGAACACATCCGCGATGGAGGGCATTTCGTCGTTGCGCGCCGCCGCGAGCGGCTTGCCGGTGTTGCGCGACTCGAGCGCGGCGTAGCCATCCGCGTCGGCCTCGATCTCCTCGGCGATGCGCAGCAGCGCGAGCGAGCGCTCCTTGGGCGCAGTGCGTGCCCAGCCCGGAAACGCCGCCTCGGCCGCCCTCACCGCCTCCTCCACCTGTGACACCGATGCCGCGTGTACGCTCGCGATCTCGGTTCCAGTCGCGGCATCGAGCACCGCGTCCGCCGCTCCCTCACCCGTGACGAGCCGTCCGCCGATCAACAGTTTCGTGTTCATGCCACTCTCCTGCCATGAGTCGCCCGCTCGACCGCGCACGCTTGCCAGGCGGCGTGCGCTTGCCGGGCGCGCGGCGCGCTTATATTATTACAGCCATAATATTAACTTGCGGTGTGCGCTGCTGCGACGAGGACCGCCATGAACCCCGACGTCATCATCACCTGCGCCATCACCGGCGATGACACCAAGGTTACCAAGAGTCCGCACTGCCCGATAACACCCGAGCAGATCGCCGCCTCCGCAGTCGATGCGGCGCGGGCGGGCGCGGCGATCGTCCACATCCACGTGCGCGACCCCGAGACTGGCGCCTTCAGCATGGCGACACGCCACTACCGGGAGGTGGTCAAGCGCATCCGCGAAAGTGGGGTCGACGTGCTGGTCAACCTCACCTGCGGCATGGGCGGCTACATCTGCATAGGGAAGCGCGGGCTGGAAGACACCCCCGCCACGGGCAGCGATTTCGTCACCCAGCGCGAGCGCATGCGCCACGTCATCGAGCTGTGCGAGGAGGGGCGTTACCGCCCGGAGATCGCCACACTCGATTGCGGCACGCTGAATTTCGGTGACGGCAATCGCGCCTACATCTCCACCCCGGACTACTGTCGCGAAGGCGCCGGCATCCTGCGCGATCTCGGCGTCAAGGTGGAGCTGGAGGTCTTCGATACCGGCAATCTCTGGTTCGTGAAGCAGATGATCAAGGAAGGGCTGATTCCCGCGCCCGCGATGATCCAGCTGTGCACCGGGATTCCCTATGGCGTACCCGCGGACGTCGGACACCTCCTCGCCATGGTGAACTACCTGCCGCCGGAGTGCATCTGGACCTCGTTCGCCGTGAGCCGCATGCAGATGCCGTGGGTGGCACAATCGATACTCCTCGGGGGCAACGTACGGGTCGGGCTCGAGGACAATCTGTACCTCTCGCGCGGGGTATACGCGAGCAATGCGCAGCTCGTCGAGAAGGCGCGCACCATCATCGAGGCGATGGGCGCGCGGGTTCTCACCCCGGCCCAGGCGCGCGAGCGGCTGAAGCTCTCCTGACCCGTGGCCGGCATCCCGATCTATCAGACTGCGATCCGGCCGGAGTGGATCGATTACAACGGCCACGTGCGCGATGCCTATTACGGCCTCATCGTGAGTGTCGCCATCGATGCCCTGATGGATCGGGTCGGGCTCGATGAGGCCTATCGGAGCCGCAGCGGCTGCACGATCTACACCCTCGAGATGCACCTGAACTACCTCAAGGAGGTGCATCAGTCCGACCTTGCGCTGGTCGGGGTGCGTATCGCTGCCCTCGATCACAAGCGCATCCACGCGGCGTTCGAGATTACCCGCGCCCGAAAGCCCGGAGTCGCCGCCACGGCCGAAGTCATGCTGCTGCACGTGCAGCGGGCAGGTGATGCGGTGAGCACGGCTCCCTTTCCCCCCGAGGTGCGCACCGCGCTGGCGGAGCTGCAGGCGGCGAGCGCCGGACTGCCGGCCGAGGGTCCCGGCTCGCGCCGCATGGAGCTGCGCCCGCCCCCGCGCGCATGAGCCTGAGCAACCTGCAGCGTCTGCTCGCGCCCCGGAGCCTGGCGTTGGTCGGCGGCACCTGGGCGGATGCCGCGCAGGCCGCGAGCCGGGTGCTCGGCTACACGGGCGAGCTGTGGCGCGTCCACCCGACGCGCGTCTCTTCGGCCGCGCAGCGCTATTTCCGCTCGGTCGATGAGCTGCCCTCGGCACCGGATGCCGCCTTCGTCGCGGCGCCCAATCGCGAGGTGCCCGGCATCGCCGCCGCACTGGCCCGCCGGGGGGCCGGTGGCTTCGTGTGCTTTGCGGCGGGTTTCTCCGAGACTGCGACCGAGGAGGGCCAGCATCTCACCAACGATCTGCTCGCAAGTGCGGGCGACCTGCCCTTCTTCGGGCCGAACTGTTACGGCTTCGTCAACTTTCTCGATGGTGCGGCGCTCTGGCCCGACCAGCTGGTCGGCCGGCGCCGCGAGCGCGGCGTGGCCCTCATCTGCCAAAGCGGCACCATTGCGCTCAACCTGCTGTTCAACGACCGCTCGCTTCCGCTCGGCTGCGTGCTCACGGTGGGCAACCAGACGCGCCTTGCGGCGGAGGACCTGATCGAGCATCTGTGCGCCGATGAGCGCGTCACCGCCATCGGGATGTACCTCGAGGGCCTGCGAGATGCGGCACGCTTTGCGCAGGCGGCGGCGCATGCGCGCCTTGCCGGTAAGCCGCTCGCTCTGATCAAGGCCGGCCGTACCGAGGCTTCGAGCGAGGCGGTGCGCACGCACACGGGCGCGCTCGCGGGCGCTGATAACGTGTTCGATGCCTTCTGCTCGCAGGCCGGGGTGGCGCGCTGCGAATCGCTCGCGAGCCTGTGCGAAACCCTGAAGATCTTCCACTGCGGGGGTCCACTTCGCGGCCGGCGCATCCTCGCCATGGGCGCTTCCGGTGGAGACACCGCCATGGCCGCGGATGCCGCACGCGACCTGTCGCTGGAGTTTCCGCCGTTCCCCGCGGAAGCCGCCGCCCAGCTGCGCGCCCTGCTCTCCGAGCGTGTGCACATTTCCAACCCGTTCGATTTCCACACGCACGTGTGGTTCGACTACCCGCGGCAACGCAGCATGTTCGGCCTCGCGCAACGCGCCGGCTTCGACCTGGTAGCGTTCCTGCTCGACTGCCCGCCTGCAGGGGCGGATGACAGCGCTTACGTGCGCGCCATCGAGGAGTTCGGCGCCGCGCTGCCGGGAGCTGCAACACGCGGGGCGGTGATGTGCTCGCTCCCCGAATCCCTCCGCAGCGCGGTCCGCGAGAGGTGCTTCGCACTCGGCCTCGTGCCGCTCCAGGGGCAGCGCGAAGCACTCGAGGCCATCGATCTCGCTGCCCGGGTCGGTGAGGCATGGCAGCGCGGCGCACCGCTCGCGCTGCAGCGGCCCGGCGCAGCGCCCGCCGGCGCGCGCTCACTTTCCGAGCCGGAGGCAAAGGACGCACTGGCCGACTACGGAGTCGTAGTGCCGCGCTCCCGCGTCGTCGCTCCCCGCGAGGCGCCGGAGGCAGCTGCCGCACTTGGCTTTCCGGTGGTCATCAAGGCCGCCGGCGCCGCGCTCGAGCATAAATCAGAGCTCGGCGGCGTGGTGCTCAACGTGCGCACTGCCGCGGAGGCTGCCGCAGCCGCACAGCAACTGTCGGCGCTTTCGCAATCGCTACTCATCGAGGAGATGGTCGGCGATGGCGTCGCGGAAGTGCTCATCGGCCTGCGCGTCGACCCACAGTTCGGGCTGGTGCTCGTGCTCGGTGCAGGTGGGGTGCTGACCGAGCTGCTGCACGACAGCGTGACGCTGCTGCCGCCCTTTACGGCGGGCAACATCACGAGTGCGCTCGCTCGCCTGCGTTCGGCACACTTACTGCGCGGCTTCCGCGGCCGCCCCGCGGCCGATGTGCCGGCGCTGGTCGAGACCGCACTCGCCTGCACACGTTACGCACTTGCGAATCTGGAACGTTTCATCGAGCTCGATCTGAATCCCGTCATCGCGCGCCCGCGCGGCCGTGGCGCGGTGGCGGTCGACGCCTTGATCCGTCTCAGCTGACTCCTCTACCCGTATTCGCACCAGGAGCACGCTATGTCCGCCGGCATCAGGACCCGAACCGATGGCCCGATCCTCGAGGTCACCATCGACCGCCCCAAAGCGAACGCGATCGATCTCGCGGCCAGCCGCCAGCTGAACGAGGTATTCACGAGCTTCCGCGACGATCCCGAGCTGCGCGTGGCGATCGTGACCGGAGCGGGTGAGCGCTTCTTCAGTCCCGGGTGGGATCTGAAGGCGGCTGCCGCGGGGGAAGACTCGGACGAGGACTGGGGAGTCGGGGGTTTCGGGGGCCTCAACTATCCGCGCAATCTCGATAAACCGCTGATCGCCGCCGTGAACGGCATCGCCTGTGGCGGCGGCTTCGAGATCGTGCTCGGCACCGACATCATCGTGATGGAGGAGCATGCCCGGTTCGCGCTTCCGGAGATCAACGTCGCCGTGCTCGCCGATGCCGGCACCATCAAGCTGCGCCGGCGCATCCCCTACCACGTCGCCGTCGAATTCCTGATGACCGGCCGCTGGATGGATGCGGCCGAAGCGAAGCACTGGGGACTCGCCAATCACGTCGTGCCGAAAGGCGAGGCACTCGGCAAGGCGCGCGAGATTGCGCAACAGCTGGCAGCCGGTCCACCGCTGCTGTTCCCGGCGATCAAGCAGCTGCTGCGGCACACCGAAGTCGTGGCGGAGCACGCCGCCTTCGAGCTCCACGACAGCCTGGACGCCGTGCAGAAAGTCATTCGCTCGGAGGACCTGAAGGAAGGTGCACGCGCTTTCTCCGCAAAGCGCACCCCGGTGTGGAAGGGCAAGTGACCGCAGCGCCGGGGCTGGCGGCTACCCTCCGAGCGGCCGCAACAGGGCGCGCGAGATGATGTGCCGCTGCACTTCGCTCGTGCCGTCCCAGATGCGCTCGATGCGTGCATCGCGCCAGATGCGCTCGAGCGGCAGATCGCTCATCAGCCCCATGCCTCCATGGATCTGCAGCGCCTCATCGGCCACCATGGCCAGCATCTCGGTGGCTTTGAGCTTCGCGATCGCCATGTCCATGTCGGTCGCGAGCCCCTGATCGAGCTTCCAGGCGGCCTCGAGCGTCAGCAGCTCCGCGGCGCGCAGCTCGACCGCCATGTCGGCGAGCTTGAACGACACACCCTGGAACTTCCCGATCGGCTGACCGAACTGCACGCGATCGACCGCCCACTGCTTGGCGCACTCGAGCGCGCGCTCCGCCCGGCCGAGGCAGTTGGCAGCCACCTGCAGCCGGGTCGCCCCGAGCCAGGTGTTGGCGACCTCGAAGCCGCGATGCACCTCGCCGAGCACGGCGGAGGCCGGCACGCGGCAGTCGCTGAACTGCAGGATGCAGTTGTGGTAACCGCGGTGTGAGACATTCTGGTACCCGGGCCGTACCTCGAACCCGGGGGTGCCCTTGTCGATCAGGAACGCGGTGATGAGCTTGCGCTTGCCGCGGTTCGAATCCTCTTCGCCGCTCGCCGCGAACAGGATGACGAAATCGGCATGGTCCGCATGGCTGATGAAGTGCTTGGTCCCATTGATGATGAACTCGCCGCCGCGCTGCACAGCACTCGTGCGCATGCTGCGCAGATCCGAGCCCGCCTGCGGCTCGGTCATCGCCAGGCACTCCACGCGCTCGCCGCGCACCGTCGGCAGCAGATAGCGCTCACGCTGCTCGCCCTGGCAGGCGAGCAGGATGTTGGAGGGTCGTGCTACACAGCTGTACTGCAATGCGTAGTTGGTGTAGCCGAGCTCCTTCTCATACAGCACCCAGCTCACCCCATCGAGGCCCGCGCCACCGACTTCGATCGGCATGTTGGCGGCATAGAGCCCCGCGGCGAGCGCCTTGTGCCTGAGCGGCCGCCACAGCTCCTCGCGCAGCACGCCCGTGGCTTCCACTTCGCGCTCGTGCGGCACGAGTTCCCGGTGCACGAAATCACGGGTCGTCTTGATGATGAGCTGCTGCTCTTCGGTGAGGGCAAAGTCCATCGTTCACTCCTTGCAGCCGGCGCGGCTCAGCCGGACGCCATCGCGCGCCGTGGCGGCATCGGCGCCGCCGCACGCCCAGGCGTGCAGCAGGGTGAGCTGCAGGCGCAGCTGGCCGATCTGCCGCGCCGCGGGCCAGTCGGCGCGACTCGCGACGGTGCTCGCGGTCACACCGTTGATGAAGGTGATCACCGAGCGCAACAGCTGCTCACGCGTCGCGCGCGGCCAGCTGCTCCATTCGCTCCAGCCGCGCGCCAGGCAGCGCTCGAACAGCCGCAGATATTCGCGGTGCAGCCAGGCATTGATGCGCTTGAGGCGTTTGTCGGCGGGCACCTGTCCCCAGAAGGCGATCCACACTGCGCATTCCATGTAACGGGTCTCATCGATCGGCAGCGCCTCGCTGAGGAGCGCCAGCAGGTCAGCCGTACCCTGGGCTTGCGTGAGCCGCTCCTCGATGCGCCGCAGGATCAGGCGCAGCGCCGCGACGATGATCTCCTGCTTGGTGTCGAAGTAGTGGGCAATCATGCCGGTGGTGCAGCCGGCGGCGCGCGCGATGCGCACGATGGTGGCCTGCTCGAAGCCATGCTGCGCTACCACGCGGCAGGCGATGAGCGCGATCTCATCGCGCCGCTTCTCGTGGTCGACGATCTTCGGCATCGCTTCAGCGCGTAGCGGCCTGGACCGCAGCCAGGCGCGCGCGGACTTCTGTGTCGAGCGGTGAGACTCTGCCTTCCTGCGTGCCGACGTGCAGATACAGCAGCTCCGCGCTAGCGACGAGCACATCGTCGCGCGTGCGATGGAGCGCGTGCAGCACGCGCACGCGCTTCTCATCGACCTCGAGCACGCGGCTCTGCACGTACAGCCGCTCCTGCGAGCGCGCCTCGGCCTTGTAGACGAGGTGCGTCTCGGCCGTGTAGAGCGCGCGGCCGGAGCGGCGGTATGCCGCATCGATCCCGGCGTACCTGAAGAGGGCGTCGCTCGCATCCCCGAACACCTGCAGATAGCGTGAATCGGTCATATGCCCGTTGTAGTCGATCCACTCGGGGCGCACCTGCACCTCGAGCAGTCGCAAGGGGCCACTGCTCCCCGCGGCGGCGGCGGCGGCCGCGGCCGCGATCCGTGGGCGCGTGCCCGCCGCCGCTGCCTCATAAAGCCGCTCCTCGAGTGCGCGCAGCGTCGCACCGGCGCCGATGTTGTATTCCCGCAGGACCTGCTGGATCGCCACCAGGTAATCATCGCGCAGCCGCTCGAGCTGACGGATCGAGCGGCCGGCGGCCTGCTTCTCGGTGCCCTCGACCATCTTGTCGATCAGCCCTTCGGTGAGCTCGGGTGCCTCGAGGCGCGTCCAGGGCCACTTCAGGCACGGGCCAAACTGCCGCAGCATGTGCCGCATGCCCGTCTCGCCGCCGGCGAGATGGTAGATGAGATTGGTGCCCATGCCGGCCCAGCGCAGCCCCGGTCCGTAGACGATCGAGTCATCGAGCTCGCCGGTGGTGGCAACACCGTCGTTCACCAGGTGCAGGATCTCGCGCCACAGCGCCTCCTGCAGACGGTCGGTCAGATGCCCGGGCACCTCGCGGCGCACGCGCAGCGGATGCATGCCGATGTAGGTGTAAAAGCCTGCGGCCGCCTCCAGGGCTGCGGCCGAGGTCGCCCGGCCGCCGACCAGCTCTACGAGCGGCAAAAGGTAAACGGGATTGAAAGGATGAGCGACCAGCATCCGCTCCGGCGCCAGCATGTCGCGCTGCAGGTCCGAGGGCGTGAGACCGGAGGTGCTCGAGGCGATCACCACATCTGCCGGCGCGTGACGGCTGACATCGGCAAGCACCCGCTGTTTGAGCTCGAGCTGCTCGGGAATGTTCTCCTGGATGAAGTCCGCGGCGCGCGCCATGGCATGCAGATCGGTGGTGAAGGAGAGCCTTCCGGCTGGCGGCAGCGGTGCGAAGGTGAGCCGCGCCAGGGCACCTGCGGCGTTGGCGACCGCGCCACGGAGCCACTCCTCCATTTCCGGCTTGAGATCCGCCGCGATGACATCGATGCCGAAGTGCAGCGCTCGCGCCGCCCAGCCCCCGCCGATCACCCCCGTACCCAGAAGACCCAGCGTTCGCACCTGCCGCATGCCGTCCCCTCGCTCCGCCCGCTGCCGAACCGCGCTGCCGGGCGCGGCTTTTTTAATGTCGTCGTAATAATATAACAGAGCCACGGCCCACGGCAGCGGCCCGTGCCGCGGTGCACACGCGTCCCTTGAGTCCCGGCTTTGGTTTGCCGGACAATAGCCCGCGGGTAGGAACTCGACCAAAGAAGCGGGAGGCAGCATGGGCCTGTTAGATGGATTGTTGGGCGGCGTCATCGGCGGCGAGATGGCCACGATGGTCAATTCATTCATTCAGCAGCACGGCGGCGTCCAGGGGATCGTCGCGCAGCTCGAAAAGCAGGGACTGGGTCCGACCGTACAGTCCTGGGTCGGCACCGGGGCGAATCAGCCGATCTCGCCGGATCAGGTTCACCAGGCGTTCGGCGGCGGCACCCTCGCGCAACTTGCCGCCAAGGCGGGCATGAACCCGCAGGAGCTGGCGCAGAAGCTCTCGCAGGTGCTGCCGACGGCGATCGACAAGCTCACTCCCGAAGGCAAGGTTCCCGGGAAGATGGCCTAGGCTTCAGTACGGGTGGCCGCTGCCGCCGGTACTTTCCTCGGGAGGTTCTGCTCGCAGAACTGCCGCAGACGCGCGCAGGTGCGGTCGATCGTGTCCTCATCGGTCGCAAAGCACACACGCACGCAGCGCGCCGTCGATGCGCCAAAGGCCGCGCCGTCCATCACCGAGACGCGCTGCGTGGCGTACAGGGCCTGCACGAACTCCGCGCCGGAGAGGCCGGTACCGCTCACATCGATCAGCATGAACATGCCAGCCTCCGGCGGCAGCGGCTGCAGCGATGGAATGCCGGCGATGCCCGCGGCGAAGCGCGCCTGCCGCGCGGTGCAGTAGGCGCGGATACGTGCCTCGGCCTCCTCGGCGAGCTCCAGCGCATTGATGACCGCCTCCTGTATGAAGCCGGGAAGCCCGAAGAGCATGCACATCGCGACGTGCTCGGCATGCAACGCGAGCTCACGCGGTGCGACCAGCCACCCGGCGCGCCAGCCGGTCATCGCATGCGACTTCGAAAGGCTCCCGAGCGTTATCACCCGCTCCGGCAGCCGTGCAGCGAGGCTCGGGACGCGTCCCTCGGGGGCGAGCCCCGCGTAGACCTCATCGGCGATCAGCCACAGGTCATGGCGCTGCGCGAGCTCGGCGAGAACTTCGAGCTCATCGTGGTTCAGCACGACCCCGCTCGGGTTGTTGGGACTCGCCCAAAGGATCGCCCGCGTCCGCGGACCGATGAGGCCGGCGAGCGCTGCGACATCGGGACGGTAGCCCGCGGTCGCGGGTACACGCACCAGCCGCGCTCCGGAGACCTCGATGGTCGCCGGGTAAGTGGGATAGAGGGGCTCGAAGGTGACCACCTCGTCCCCGGGCCCTGCGACGCACAAGGAGCTCACGAAGAGCGCGTTCTGTGCGCCTGCCAGGTAGACGACATTCTCCATACCCACCGCCTGTCCGCAGCGGCGCGTGTGTGCACGCGCGATGGCCTCGCGCACCGCCGTGCGCCCGGGCGCCGGCACGTAATGCGTATCGCCGGCGCGCAGCTGGCTGATGGCCCGCTCGATTACCGGAGCCGGGGTCTCGAGGTCGGGATCACCGACACTGAGGATGATGACGTCTTCGCCGCGCTCGAGCGCGGCGACCGCTTCGTAGTGCGTGCGCCACGCCGCGGCCCCTTCGCCGCGCACACGATCGACCAGTGCTGAGAATCTCACTCGGTTACTGTGCCGTGTCGGGTGCTAACATTTCAAGCGCATGAGCGCGGACGCCTGGACTGTTGGACGCTACCTGGTCGAGACACTCGCCGCGAACGGCATCGACACCGCGTTCGGCATCCCCGGTGTGCACAACATCGAGCTGTATCGGGGTCTCGAGCTCGCTCGCGTACGGCACGTGCTGGTGCGCCATGAGCAGAACGCGGTATTTGCAGCTGACGGCTACGCACGGGCGAGTGGCCAACCGGCGGCCGCCTTCGTCATCTCCGGGCCCGGTGTCACCAACGCTCTCACCGCGCTCGCCCAGGCCTGGTCCGACTCGGTGCCGGTGCTGCTCGTCGCGAGCGCGCCGCTACGCGCATCGCTCGGCCGCGGCTGGGGCGTGCTGCACGAGCTGCCCGATCAGCGCGCGCTCGTCGCGGGCGTGACGGCCTTCGCCGCAAGCGCGCGGAGCGATACTGAGCTGAGTGCTCAGCTGCGCGCCGCGTTCGCCGCGCTGCGCAGTGCCAGAGCGCGGCCGGCCTACCTGGACATCCCACTCGATCTGCTCGGCGAGCCGACGACACTTCGGCCGGAAGTCTTCGCGGCTGCGGCTCCTGTGCCGGCACCTCCTGCCGAGACCCTCGCTGCGGCACAGCGGCTGCTCGCCGAGGCGCGACGGCCACTCTTCATCGCCGGGGGCGGCGCGCGCACGGCGGGCGTCGCGCTTCGTCAGCTCGTGGAGTCTCTCGACACCTACCTCGTTACGACCGTGGCAGGCAAAGGGGTGGTTGCCGAGAGCCACCCCGCCAATCTCGGCGTGAGCCTTCCCTACGCGCCCACCCAGGAGCTCGCGGCCGCCGCGGATGTGGTCGTGGCTGCGGGCACCGAGCTTTCGGAAACCGACATCTACACGACCACGCGCCTGGCGCTGCACGGACGGCTGGTGCGCATCGATGTCGACGGGCAGAAGCTGCGCGATCACTACGCGGCCGGCCTCACACTGCAGGGCGATGCGGCCGCGGCGCTGCAGCACCTCGCACGAAGCGCCGCCGCACGCAGCGGATGGCGCACGGCCGCCGGAGATGGCGCGGCGCATCGCGCGCGTATCGAGGCGCAGCTCAGCCCCGATTCGAGACCCGCGCTCGCGGTGCTGCAGGCGCTGCGCGCAAGCCTCCCGGCAGAGGGCGCCGTTTTCACTGACATGACGCAGCTCGCCTACCTCGGCAACTACGCCTTCCCGGCCGAGCGGCCCGGAGGATGGTTCCACCCTTCCGGCTATGGCGCGCTCGGCTATGCGTTGCCGGCGGCAATCGGCGCACGCATCGCGCAGCCGCAGCGGCCCATCGTCGCACTCGCCGGGGACTTCGGGGCTCAGTTCACGCTTGCGGATCTCATGACCGCCGTGGAGCTCGACCTGACGCTGCCCTTCATCGTCTGGAATAACCATGCATTGGCTCAGATCCGGGACGACATGCGCGCCGCCGGCATCGCTCCCATCGGCGTGGTCGCACGCAATCCGGATTTCGTAGCGCTGGCTCGTGCCTGCGGCGCCTCGGGCGCACGGCTGCGTGACGCTGCCTCGCTCGCCGCGGCGCTGCGCGTCGCGCTGACTCATCCCGGCCCGACGCTCCTCGAAGTCGACGCGACGGACTTTCGCCTCGCGTGAGCGTCGAGGCTCGCCCGGCGCCCTCCGGTTCATTGCTTCGCGCCCACCGCAGCCGCACCACGCTGCAGCTGGCATTCGCCGTCATCTACCTCGTGTGGGGACTCACCTTCGCCGTCAACCGGATCATGGCGCTCGCACTGCCGCCGCTGCTTGCAGCCGGCACGCGTTTCATGCTCTCCGGCGTAGTGCTGACACTCATCGCGCGTGCGCGCGGTCTCGCCTTACCCGCGCGACGGCGCGATTTCGTCGCGTACAGCTATCTGCTGCTGCACGAGACACCCTCTCGTATCGGCACGTATGCGTACGTGAATCCGCTGGTCGCAGTGGTTGCCGGCCGGCTGCTGCTTGGAGAGCGGCTCGATGCGCTACAGGTTGCAGGCTCGACCGTCATCTTTGCGGGTGTGGTCCTGGTGAGGAACCTCTCGCTCATCCCCAGACCCCCTCGAGGCAAGCGCAGCCGGGTGAAGGATGAGCTGCGCTGAATCTCCTTTCCTGCGGCCTGTAGGATATCGTAGGATTCCTCTTACAATCGGTGAGGCGTATGGCGTACGCTACATAACACGCGGACCCGGTACTGTGGGCATACACCGTCAGACCCGATGAAGGAGGCGCGATGGCACGGGTACTGATTGCTGATGATCACGCGATGATTCGCGCGGGACTGCGCCGCTGGCTGGAGCAGGACCGTTCAGTGGAAGCCGTGGCGGAAGCTTGCAGCGGAGCTGAGACTCTACAACAGCTGCGCGATGGGTCGTGGGACCTGGTCGTGCTCGATATCAACATGCCCGACCGCAGTGGCATCGATATCCTGCGGCACATCCGCTCGGGGCATCCACAGACCCGGGTGCTGGTCATCAGCGGCTTCTCCGAGAAGCAATATGCGATCTATGCGCTCCGGGCGGGCGCCTCGGGTTATCTGGCCAAGGACCAGGCACCGGAAGAGTTCATGCGGGCGGTGCACACCGTGCTCGCCGGGCGGCGCTTCGCCAGTGCCGCGCTTACCGAGATGCTGGTGAATGCACTCGATGAGCCGGCCGATCGCCCGTTGCATGCCGCGCTGTCGCAGCGCGAGTTCCAGATCCTGTGCAAACTTGCCGTTGGGCGCAGCGTCTCGGAGATAGCCCAGGAGCTGTGTATCAGCGTCAAGACGGTCAGCACCTACCGCGCGCGTGTCCTCGAAAAGATGCACCTGGAGACCAACGCCGACCTCACCACCTACGCGCTGCGCAATGGACTGGTGCAGTAGCTCGAACGTAGCCAGTCAGCATGCGCTGACAGGTACGGGGGGTGGCCACCGGCACCATTACCTTCCATAGGGGTTACACTGCATACGTGGTAGCGGTGGGGGATCCACCCATCTGCTGCCGGAACAGGATGTGACGGCGGCTCAACAAATGTCGAATGGCTCTTCTCTGAAGGTGTTACTGGCGGAGGACTCTACTCTGCTCGCCGCGCGGCTCACGGAGCTGATCCGCCGGCTTCCGGACGTGGAGCTCGTCGGCACGGTCGATTGTGAAGCCGACACGCTGAGCCACGTCGCCTCCGACACGCCGGATGTCCTCATTCTCGACCTGCACCTGCGTAGCGGCTCGGGCTTCGGGGTCCTGCGCGCGCTCTCGCGGGCCAGGAAGGCTCCAGGCCCGCGACCGAAGATCGTCATCCTCACCAACTTCGGCCTGCCGGAATACCGCCGCGAGGCGGAGTCTTTCGGCGTCGAGGCTTTTCTCGATAAGTCGCGGGACTACTTCCGCCTGCCTTCGTTGCTGACCGACTTCGCACGGGATCGCACCGCGCGGCCTCACTAGGCACCGATTCTCAACTCTTCCTCGTTAGCCTCATGCATTACCCGCAGGAGCGGGAGGCGCACTTCAATTTCCGTGCCGCCGCTCAAGGGCCGCCGCACCTGCCACTCGCCCCCGAGCCCGGCAGCCCGCTGGCGCATAGCCGCAAGGCCGTGCGCCCGCAACGCCCGCAGCCGCTCGAGCGGAAAGCCCACTCCATCATCGCGAATACGCAGCAGCAGCCAGGGAGCGCGGGGCTCGATCCAAATCTCGATGGTGCGCGCGCGAGCGTGCTTCACGATGTTCGTAAGAGCTTCCTGGACGATGCGAAACACGGTAATCGAGGCCTCAGGCGTGAGCTGCAGCTCTTCCTGCGGGTAGTGCTCGATGCACCTGAGGCTTGCGCGGCGGCAGGCGTCGGCGACCTGAGAGCGCAGCGCGGGAAACAGGCCCAGATTATCGAGCAGCGATGGCCTCAGGTTCTCGACGACACGCCGCTTGACGTCCACGCCCGACTGCAGCGCGTCGTGCACGCGACGAAAGTGCGCTTGCAGCTCCGGATCCACTGTCCCGAGGCGCTCCTCGATCCAGGACACGTCCATGCGTGCGGCGACCAGCAGCCCCCCGAGCTCGTCGTGCAGCTCGCGTGAGAGCGCTGATTTCTCCTGCTCCGCCAGCGACTGCAGATGGGTCGAGAGCTCGGAGAGCTCCGCGGTGCGCTGTGCCACGAGCTGCTCGAGCTCGGCGTGCCGTTGTGCGAGCTCTGCCGCCTGACGCTCGCGGAAGCGCAGCTGCCGCACCGCTAGCCGGCTCAACAGCAGCACGAGTCCAACGCTCGCGGCCAATGCCGCAGTGGTGGTGGCCAGTCCCACCCAGCGGCGTATCTGCCACGAAGCGCTCGCCTGCAGGATGTCGGCGGTGCCGGCCTTTTCGATATCGCGCACGCGGTCGTCGATTTTCTGCATGGTGAGCACACCGACGTCGGTACGCATCAGCTCCAGCGCCGCGGCCCGGCCGTGCGTGCGATAGGCCTCGAGCGTCTCCCGCATCTCGTCGAACTTCTCGTTGATGAGCTTTTCCACTTCCGCCACGTCCGCGCGCACCCCCGGTGGCGCTGCGGCGTACGCTTCATTGACGCGGCCGAGGGCCTGGGGAAGACTTCCCGAAGCCTCCTGAAACGGCATCAGGTAATTGGTGTTGTCGGTAAGAATGTAGCCGCGCTGGCTGCTTTCGGCCGAGCGCACCATCTGCCACACATCTGCCAGCGCCCGCTCACGCTGGGCCGCACGCTGCACCTGGTGGCTTGCATCCTCGAGCCTGCGCTGCCCGGACTCCGCGGCAATGAACAGCCCAAGGACCGCGGCAAGGAGCAGCGCAACCAACACGATCTGGCGGGCGATCGAGCTCATGAGCCCACGGATGATACCGTGATCGTGTGCCCGCGCGCGATCGAGCGATCCAGCTCGCGCGCTCCCGCCCAGCGCACGCTGCGCCGCGCTCCGCCGAGCTCCAGCGTCAGGAACGAGCACTGTGGCCCGCGCCAGAGCTTACGTCCTGCAGGCGACTCGCGAGGCCCTCGACGTGCGCCTGCTCGCTCGCGAGGATCTCCTGCATGAGTCGCCGCGTGACCGGGTCGCGGCCACCGAGGTAGCTCAGCATCTGACGATAGGAGTCGATCGCAATACGCTTCGCCACGAGCTCCTCTCGTATCATCGACTCGAGCGTGTCGCCGACGGTGTACTCGGCGAGACTCCGCTCAGCGAGGCCGCGCGGAGGGAGGTCGGGCTCGCCGTTCAACTCCACGATGCGTGCAGCGATCCGGTCGGCATGGGCGAGCTCCTGCTGTGCACGCTGGAGGAATTCCTGGCGCACCGATTCCGCAACCCTGCCGAACGCCATGAAGTAGTGCTGGCGGCAGCGCAGAGTGCACACGAGCTCCGTCGCAAGCGCCTCGTTCAGCCGCCGCAACACCGTATGGCGGTCTGCACCGCGCGCGCTCGCCAGCGTGCCGTTTCCGACCTTCCGCCGCGCAACCTCCCGGAGCGTGGCGACATCACTCAGCTCCGCTGCGGCAGCCTGTGCGTGTAATTCCATTCCTGTACCTGTGGCCTTCAACCCGAGCGGCGTTCATCTCCCGTTCAGGAAGTCGCCTCGGCGGGAGGTCGCTCCCAAATGACATGAGTTCGATTCTGAATCGTGGAAAACCTTTGGAAATTCTGCGCTCGAGTGACCTCGGACGCGCCGGCAAGCCTCCGCGGCCGCACTGTTGAGAGCCGATCGGGAGTTGCGATCACGCACTGTAGGTGCAGAGCTACGGTGCGCGCCGCGAAAGTGTAGGAGCCACCCTACTGCAGCGATGGCTAACAACCGACGATCCACCGCGCTCTGCACCGGCGCAATGATGCGCCGCCTCGCTCGTAACGTGTGTCGCGCTTTCCTGGTGCGTGAGGACTCGCATGATGGAACTGGCATCGGTCGTTCAGTCGACGGCAGCCCGCGCGGCACCTGCCGCCAGCTGGGCGGCCCGCAGTCTCGAGGTAGCCACCCAGCTGCGCGCCGCCATCATGGAGGGCGATGACACCCGCGTCGCCCGTCTGTTGTCCGACCTGTTACGTGTTCGCGGACTCACCAAGGGGCAGCGCGTGCGCTTGCAGTCGCGCGCACTGATGAATCTGATGCACTCGTTGCGCTCGGCGGCACTGAATGACGAACTTACCGGCCTCCTGAACCGGCGTGGGTTCATGCAGAGCGCCACGCGGCTGCTCGATCTCGCGCTGCGCGACCACCAGGATGTGCATCTGGTCTATTTCCGACTCAATACAGCTGAGCCCACACGCCCTGCGGCCGCGGACCATGACATTTCGATGGCGCGCGAGGTACTGCTGCGGCGAATGGGCAACTTCCTGCGCGACCTGTTCCCGAGTTACGGGGTCTATGAGGTTCTCGGCCGGCTGAGCACTGGCGATTTCACAGCGCTTACGCCGATCGCAGAAAATGCCTCGCGCAACAGGATCATGGCGCGGGCAGGTCAGCCCGAAAGCGGCGCAGAGGCTGCGGCGCTACCGCTGCAGGTCGCAATTGTGCGCTTCGCCGCCGCGAGCCCGGTCGCCATCGATGAGCTGCTGCAGGAAGCCTGCGATCAGCTGCTGCAGGCGGCGGCGCAAGAAGCCGCGCCGCGCCAAACGGTTGTCCCCATCGCGTCGATCGGATCAGCCCCCCGATCTGATCTGACGCTTGCCTGACGGTCTCGGGGCGGCGTGTCGACTTCCAGGACGTGTGATGAGCGTTTGAGCATGGACGAGCCGACTGCCACGGATGGCATTCCATACTCGCACGAGCTGGGCGTCAACTCCGCTTGCTCCGAGACCGTGCCTTTTTCCTAGCCCCCAGGTCCCACGACGGCGCACTCCAACCCCGCGCGGATAGCAGCGCGCTCCTCATATTTCGAGGGAGCTTCCCGCGCCTTAGACCGCCTCTTTAGGCTCGGTCGCCGCGCTCCACGGACCTGGACTTGGCCGAGAACTCGGCTATTTGCGTAGCGACCGCCCCCGGCGCTCCAGCCCCGTAGCGGTCATCTGTCAAATGACGCTGGGAACAGCGGAACTCCATGGCACAGTGCACGTCAACGGAATTGCTGCGCTCAGCGTTTTAAACTGGTCTCTGTCCGCATTGCGTTCGACCGTCGGGGATATCCGGCTAATTTCGGAGGTGGACCGCCAATAACCACCCTACCCTCTGCGTGCAGATCGGTGAGCACGCCACTGCCTCGGTGCCAGGAGTATCGAGGCGCCGCTGCCGGAGCAGGAGGCACTCCGTCGACGGCCGAGTGAGGGGCTGCGCCTCGTTGGCAGGGATGACATCATGAATACAAAAGTAGTGTGTGCCCTCGGAACTGCCCTGGTGCTGGTGGCGCCGGCGTTCGCGCAACAGCCACCGCCGCAGTACCAGCAGCCACCGCCGCAGTACCAGCAGCCGCCGCCGCAGTACCAGCAAGCACCGCCGCAGTACCAGCAGGCGCCGCCGCAGTACCAGCAGGCACCGCCGTACCAGCAGGCGCCGCCGTACCAGCAGGCACCGCCCTATCAGCAGGCACCGCCCTATCAGCAGGCACCGCCCTATCAGCAGGCGCCACCGCCAGTCTATCCACCGCCGCCGCCGCCCTCTCAACCGTACCAATCACCGTCGGGCTCCACGGCGCGCACTTCTACCCACTCGACTACTCATGCGCAGGAGGGCATCAAATACCACCCATGGCGGGTACAGATCGAAGGCGGCTACACGATCACTCAGGGAAGCGACGTGAAGACGCTGCTGAATGATGGCGGCAGCGCCGGATTTGGCATTACCTGGTTTCCCACTGCGTCAATTCCGATAGGTGTCCGCGTCGATGGCAGCTACACGAGCCTGTCTCAGACCCTGCACGCGCTCGATCTTGCTACGCAGTCCACCGGTCAGAACATCGGCGATGGATACACGGACTTCTACGGCGGAGACATCGATGCAGAGATCGACCTGCACCTCGGTCTGCACGCGCGCGAGTACTTCTTCGGAGGTATCGGCTGGTACAAGGAGCGAACGACGCTGAAAAGCGTGACCTACCAGCAGGGAAACATCTGCTGGTTCTACTGCTACCCGGGCTATTTCCCCGTCTACTCGACGGCGCAGACGAGCACGACCGATTGGCTCAAGTCATGGAATGCCGGTATCGGGTTCGAGTGGCCGCTCTCGGATCCCGCCACCTTCTTCATCGACGGACGCTTCCTGCGCATCAAGCAGCCCCAGGGCGGGTATTGGGATTTCATCCCGATCAGGGTCGGAATACGGTTCTGACGCGGTGCGCATAGGGCGCCTCGCGGCGCTCCTCTACCTGCGTCGATCGTGACGGCAGGATCTCTGCGGCCGCAGCGATCCTGCCGAGCACCGCGAGGCCTGTTACGGCGGCGAGCGCTAGAAGGATCAGCAGACCTGTCAGCAACGTCATGGAGCCCAGGATCGCCGGATCCTCGATCGAGCGCCTCTGCCTAAAGAGGGTGTTGACGGTCGTGCAATCGTTAGAGCCGCTCCGCTCGTCGGTCCTGTCGGCGGGTTTCTAGAAATCCGTGCTGCGTCGATTCTCTCTTCCGGTCGCGGGTCGTCCCGTGGCCCGCGAACGCACCACCGCCTCGGCAAGGTAGTCGACTTCGGCATTCGAGCCGGCCGGTGCACGGCGCTCCGTGACCGAAGTCTCGATGTGGGGGTCGACCGCTCCGGCCCGCAGTGCCGCCGCCAGCGCGAGCTCACGCGCGACGCGCGTTGCTTCCCCGATTGCTGCATCTGCATTGGCGTAGTCGCGCATGCCCGCCGGGTCGTGCACCCGGAATAGGTTCAACGCCGGCTGATTGACCAATATCTCGCAGGTCTCG
Source organism: Steroidobacteraceae bacterium (assembly GCA_036498445.1). Classification (GTDB taxonomy): domain Bacteria; phylum Pseudomonadota; class Gammaproteobacteria; order Steroidobacterales; family Steroidobacteraceae; genus 13-2-20CM-66-19. The sequence goes on along the minus strand of DASYFL010000024.1, from coordinate 1,951 downwards.
GAGACGACCCCCGCCACGGCGCCGATGGCGTTGCACACCGCGGCGTGCGCCGGAACCAGCAGCTGCGCACCCAGGCGCCGTGCTATCTCCGGGTAATAGGAGCCGGCCGGCGCACCGATGGCAACCAGCGGTGTCGCGAGCCGTAGTCCGGCATTCACGAGGGCAGAGAATTGCCGACCGGCGATGATGTCTTCGATGAGTCTGCCGAGCGGGCCCCAGCGTCCGTGGCTGGCTTCCACACCCGGATCGTGCGCGAGCGCGCACTCGAGCACCACCCGGGTCGCTTCGCGCACGACCTGCTGGTAGATGCGCTCGGCGAAATCCTCGGGATTCTCCGTCTGAGTCCGTCCGCGTGTGTTGCGTTCTTCGGTAGCGAGTACCGACGCACCGAGCCGCGCTGCATCCACGCTCCAGTCATTCTGCCGCCCGAGCACATGCAGGGCATCGCTCGGCGTGAACGCGGACAATGTCGCAAGACCGCGGTCGACGAGGCGTCTGAGGGCCTCCACTCCCACAGCCGTGCGTGCCACCTCGGCGAGCGGGCGCGGTGTGGACGCCATCGCGTCCCATACGCGTTGCTCGATACGATCGAGCCGCGTGTCCGGCTCGCGGCGGGGATTACGCAGGGCGAAGCGACCCGCGAAAGGCGGCAGGCGCTCGCCACCGGCGATTTTGCGCAGGCTGCCAAGTACCTCCGGAAACTGCGTGGCGAGGAGGCCCAAAGGCAGTGCACGCCGCGGTCCGACTCGCAGCTCCCCATCGCGGTCGAAGTACACTTCGCTGTCGCCGCCGAGCCCACAGGTGCGTACGTCGATCGCCTTCACCATGGTGCGCCAGCCGCCGACCACCGCTCCCTCTGGGCGCACCACAGGACTGCCGCGCTCGACGATCGCAACGTCCGTGGTGGTTCCGCCCATGTCCGCGACTGCAAAGTCTGCGAGCTCACTCAGGAAGCCCGCGCCGACGACACTCGCAGCGGGCCCCGACAACACCGTCTCTACCGGATACTCGAGCGCGACCTCCGCACGGATCAGAGTGCCATCACCTCGCACCACCATGACTGGAGCAGACACCGCTTCGCGCGCGAGCACCTCGCCGAGCGCGGCGAGCAGATGTCTGATCTGCGGAGTTAGCCGCGCATTGAGCGCGGCAGTCAGTGCGCGCTTCGGCGCATCGAGCTGGGAGCTCAGCTCGTAGCTGCAGGTGACCGATTGGTCGCTGAGCGCCCGGATGCGTTCGCGCGCGCGCCGCTCGTGTGCAGGGTTGCGCACCGAGAACATACCGGCGACGGCGAAGGCCTCGACCTGTGAGCCGTAGCTGCGCACCGCCGCATCGATCGCCGCCTCATCGAGCGGCTCGCTCTCTTCGCCTGTCGCTTCGTGGCCGCCGCGTATCCGCACCAGCTGTCCACCCGCCCGCCGGAGGCCCGAGCGCTCGAGCATCTGTTCGTCGAAGCCGATGAGCAGCGTGCAGATCGGACTGAAGCGGTTCTCGACGACGGCGTTGGTCGCCAGAGTGGTCGAGACCGAGACGAGCGAGATGTGCTCACGGCGCACGGTGCCCGGCAGTTTTGCGAGCAAGGCGCGGATCGCCTCGCCGAGCCCGACGGATAGATCCCAATGAGTGGTAAGCGCCTTGACGCTCGCGATGACATGACGTTCGGCGCTGAGAGCCACCGCATCGGTGAACGTGCCCCCAGTGTCGAGACCGATCCAGATCTCGCCCGACTGATCGGTAGTGTTTTGCCCTGTAGGCGGCCCGGCGCCTTCGGCCGCGCGCATGCCATGGTTGTCTGTCACTGTTGCTGTTTGCGCCTTCGGCAGATGTCGGGTTGACCGTAACGGTATTGGTGCACTGCCAAGTATGTTCCATGAGGAGCCTTCTGCGTAAGCCTCGACGTGGCCGGTAAGCCCGCTTGGCCGGTCTGCCAGGACCGGATGAATCCGGTGGC
>DASYFL010000023.1:0-3561 GCA_036498445.1 Steroidobacteraceae bacterium | reverse complement strand
ACCTACGCGATGCTGGAAGCCGCGCGCGGCATGCTCGCGGCCGGAACCGACGTCGTGGTCGGCTACGTCGAGCCGCATGGGCGTGTCGAGACCGAGCGGCTGCTCGAAGGGCTGCCGCGCTTGCCGCCGCTCGCGGTGAGCTACCGCGGCATCGTGCGCCACGAGTTCGATCTGGACGCAGCGCTCGCACGTCATCCCGAGATCCTGCTGGTCGATGAGCTGGCACACTCCAACCTCACCGGCGGCGAGCCACCACCGCGCCACCCAAAGCGCTGGCAGGACATCGAGGAGCTGCTGGCGGCCGGCATCAGCGTGTGGACCACGGTCAACGTTCAGCACCTCGAGAGTCTGAACGATCTGGTGTTTCAGACCACCGGCGTGCGCCAGCGCGAGACGCTGCCCGATCACGTGTTTGACGAAGCTGATGACATCGAGCTGATCGATCTGCCGCCCGATGATCTGATCGCGCGCCTGCGCGCCGGGAAGGTCTACGTTGGCGAGCAGGTTGGCACCGCGGTCGAGCGGTTCTTCCGCAAGCAGAACCTCATGGCGTTGCGCGAGATCGCGCTACGCCGCGTCGCTGATCGCGTCGAGGCGGCCTCGCGCGCGCTGCCCGTGGACCGTGCGCAGGCACGTCTCGCGGGTGATCGATTGCTTGTGGCGGTCGGACCGGATGAGCAGGCCCCCGAGCTGGTGCGCGCGGGCAAGCGCATGGCCGATGCGCTCGACGCCGAGTGGACGGTCGTATACGTGGAAACGCCGGCGCTGCTCAAGCTGTCGGAGGCGGCGCGCAACCGGCGCATCGATGTGCTGCGCCTCGCCGAGTCGCTCGGCGGTGAAACCGTGACGCTCGACGGACCATCCGCCGCGGCGACGCTCGCGGAGTATGCGCAGGTGCGCCACGCTACGCGCGTCATCGTCGGCGCGCCCAAGCGTCAGGGCTGGCGCGCGTGGCTACGAGCCTCGACAGCCACCGAGCTGGTGCGGCGCGCGCGCGGCTTCGACCTCTTGATGATCGCCCCGGCGGCGCGCACAACACCGCCGGCACCTGCCGCTGCCCTCGGGCCTGGCGCCCCAGCCAGGAAGCGCTGGGACCGCTACGCGCAGGCCGCGCTCATCAGCGCGCTTTGCACGTTGATCGCATCTGCCATGTACCGGCACTTCGAGCTCTCCAACCTGGTGATGATCTATCTCCTCGGGGTAACTGTGGCGGGCCTGTGGTTGGGGCGTGGCCCGTCGGCCCTCACGGCGGTGCTGAATGTTATCGCCTTGGATTTCTTCTTCGTGCCACCGCGTTTCTCGTTCGCAGTCTCGGATGCGGAATACCTGGTGACCTTTGGCACCATGGTGACCATTGCGCTGGTCATCGCCAATCTAACCGCCAGCGTGCGCCAGCAGACGCGCGTCGCCGGGGCGCGTGAGCGGCGCACGGCACTCTTGTACGCCATGAGCCGCGAGCTCGCCGCCACGCGCGGCACTCCCAACATGGCGCGGGTGGCCGTCAGGCACGTGGCGGAGGTCTTCCACTGCCAGGCCGTCGTGCTGCTGCGCGACGCCAGTGGCAAGTTGGGTTATCCGCCGGAGACACCGCTCGAGAGCTCCTTTCGTCATGCCGACCTCGCCGTGGCGCAGTGGGTAGCCGATCATGGTCAGTCTGCGGGCCTCGGCACCGATACCTTGCCGGCCGCCCCGGGGCTGTATCTGCCATTGGGTGAAGAGAGTCGCACGGTCGGGGTGCTCGGCATCCGCCCGAGCAAACCGCGGCATGTACTGCTGCCGGAACAGAGCCACCTGCTCAGCACTTTCGCCGGGCAGATTGCGCTGGCATTGGAGCGCGCACGCCTTGCGGAGGTGGCCGAGCAGGCGAGCGTCGCCGCCGAGCGCGAGACGCTGCGCAACACGCTGCTGGCCTCGATCTCGCACGATCTGCGCACGCCGCTCGCGGTGATGACCGCCGCCGGCAGTACCCTCGCCCAGCATGGCGCCGGTCTCGACGAGGCCACCCGTATCGAGCTGGCGCGCTCGGTCGAGACCAAGGCGCGCGAGATGTCGGAGCTCGTGTCGAACGTGCTCGACCTGGTACGGCTCGAGTCCGGACAGGTGGTGCTGCGGCGCGACTGGCAGACACTCGATGACCTGATCGGCAGTGCGCTGGCCGCGTACCGGGAGAAGCTCGCCGCGTACCCCACCGAGGTGCGCCTCGCGGCCGATCTGCAGCCGGTGTGGGCGGACGCAACCCTCATCGTGCAGGTATTCAGTAACCTGTTCGACAACATCGCGAAGTACACCCCGCCGGCTACGCGCGTGACGATCACCGCCATCGCCGATGCCGAGCGCAATTTCGTGCGCGTCACGGTGGACGATAACGGCCCGGGGCTGCCCGGGGGCGACCCGGCGCGGCTATTCGATAAGTTCCAGCGCGGCCACGAGGAAGGCAGTGTCATCGGTGTGGGCCTCGGGCTGGCAATCTGCCAGGCGATCCTGCGCGCGCACGGCGGACAGATCGAGGCACAGCGCCGCGAGGGGGGCGGCGCGCGCTTTGCCTTCACGCTGCCCACCACACAGGGCACGCCCGCATGACCCAGGCGATGCACCAGGTGCTCGTGATCGAGGACGAGCCTGCCATCCGCAGCGTGCTGCGCGTGCTGCTGCAGGCGGAGGGGTATCGCTATATCGAGGCCAATTCCGCGATGCGCGCCGAGATCGAAGCGCGCAGCCACAAGCCCGATCTCCTGCTGATCGATCTCGGGCTGCCAGATGCTGATGGGCTCAAGGTGATCCGGCGGGTACGCGCCTGGTCGCAGGTGCCGATCGTGGTGCTCTCGGCGCGCACCATGGAGGAGCAGAAGATCGCGGCACTCGACGCCGGCGCGGACGACTACGTCACGAAGCCCTTCAGCGCTCCGGAGCTGCTGGCGCGGGTGCGCGCGGCGCTGCGCCGCGAGGTGCGCGGGGCCGCTCCCACGGCGTTGCTGCAGTTCGGTCACGTGCGCGTCGACCTGGCTCGGCGCGAAGCCACGGGGGCCGACGGGGAAATCCACCTCACCCCTCTCGAGTACCGGGTGCTAACCCGCCTCGCGCGCAACCTGGGCTCCATCGTTATGCAGCAGCAGCTGATCCGCGAGGTGTGGGGTCCCGAGCGCCAGGACGATTCACGAGGTCTCAGGGTGTGCATCAAGAACCTGCGCGCCAAGTTAGAGCCCGACCCGCGTCAGCCGCGCTACCTGATCACCGAGACCGGGCTGGGTTACCGGCTGCGCGCCGACATCGATGCGCCGACCCAGACCGAAGCGTAGGGTTCATTTGTTACCTCGCTACGTTCAGCGAATCCGAATGTGGCCGGCCATCAATGGATTTCAAACCATCTGCTCCGAAAGCTGTTCAAATCAGTTGGAGACGAACGCCGGCCGGCCGGTCGTCGTGGAGGAGTTGGACGCAAACATGAAGCGCGGCGAGGCAATGAGCGCTCTCCTGAGCGCAACCCTGGCACTCAGCATGGCTGAGGCGGCCAACGAGCCGGCAGCCGACGGGACGGTGGCCGCCATCCTGACGGCCAATCAG
>DASYFL010000022.1:0-7184 GCA_036498445.1 Steroidobacteraceae bacterium | reverse complement strand
GGCGCATCGGCGGCTGGCCGGGACTTCGCAACATGGGCGACCACTTCCTCATGGTGATGAGGAAACGATGACCACGGTATTCATCACGGGCTGTGCAGGATTCATCGGCAGTCAGCTGGTCGACCGGCTGTTGGCGCGCGGCGACCGGGTGGTCGGCTTCGATGACTTCTCCACCGGACAGCGGCGCTTCCTCGTGGGAGCACTGCAGCAGCCAGGGTTCCGTCTCATCGAGGGAGATCTACTCGATCGCAACGCACTCACAGCCGCGATGCGGGGCGCAGACTGCGTGTTTCATCTGGCCGCCAATGCGGATGTGCGGTTCGGTCCGGCGCAGCCGCGCCGCGATCTCGAGCAGAACACCCTCGCCACGCACAATGTGCTCGACTCGATGCGACTCACCGGCGTGCGCCGGATCGCCTTTGCCTCCACCGGTTCTGTTTACGGCGAGGCGACGATCTTCCCGACGCCCGAGGACGCGCCGTTCCCGGTGCAAACCTCGCTCTACGGCGCCTCCAAAGTTGCCGGCGAGGGGCTGATCGCGGCGTACTGCGAAGCGTTCGAGTTTCGAGCGTGGATTTTCCGGTTCGTGTCGATACTCGGCGAGCGTTACTCGCACGGACACGTGTTCGATTTCTATCGGCAGCTGCGCCGCCATCCGGCGCAGCTGCGCGTGCTAGGCGACGGCCGGCAACGCAAGTCCTACCTGTACGTGCAGGACTGCATCGATGCCATGCTGCTCGCCATCTCACGGGCCAGCGCGCGTGTGAACATATTCAACCTCGGCGTCGACGCCTACTGCGAGGTGCGCGACTCGGTCGGTTGGATCTGCGCGGCGTTGGGGGTCAGTCCTCAGATCAACTACGCGGGCGGTGACCGCGGCTGGGTCGGCGATAATCCGTTCATCTTCCTCGACACGACGCGCATCCGGGCCCTCGGCTGGCAGCCGCTCCTCAGCATCGAGGAAGGCGTGCGCCGCACCGTCGCGTTCCTGCGCGACAACGAGTGGCTGCTCGAGCTTCGCGAGCCAGTGCCCGAGGTGTGCACGTGATCATCGTGCGCAGTCCGCTGCGGATCACCCTCGGCGGGGGCGGTACGGATCTGCCCTCCTATTACCGCGGTCACGAGGGCTTCGTCGTGGCGGCAGCGATCGACAAGTACGTGTACGTGACAGTCACACGACCCTTCAGCCCGGGGATCTACCTGAAGTACTCAACGCTCGAGCACGTCGCCGAGGTCGCTGAGGTCCGCCACCCGATCATCCGCGAGGCGCTGGCGCTGCAGAAGCTAGCCACGCCGCAGATCGAGATCACCACCCTCGCCGATATTCCTGCCGGCACCGGGCTCGGGTCCTCCGCCAGCTTCAGCACCGCATTGCTGAAGGGACTGCACGCTTTCCGTCACCAGCTGATTCATCCGCAAGAGCTGGCCGAGCTCGCCTGTCACCTGGAGATCGATCGGCTCGGCGAGCCGGTCGGCAAGCAGGATCAGTACATCGCCGCCTACGGCGGCCTTACCTGCTTCAGCTTCCATAAGGACGAGCGCGTGACTGCCGAGCCACTGCGCGTGTCGATGAGCACCATGTTCGACCTCGAGGACAACCTGCTGCTGTTCTTCACCGGGTTCAGCCGCAAGGGCGCCGACATCCTCAGGGACCAGCACGACCGCGCGCAATCGCCGGAGATGCTGCGCAATCTGCACTACGTGAAGGAGCTCGGCTACCGCAGCCGCGCGGCGCTGGAAGCCGGCAACCTGGGGCTGTTAGGTGAGCTCATGGACGAGCAGTGGGAGCACAAGAAGCAACGCTCGGGGCGCACCAGCAATTCGCAGATCGACTCCTGGTACGCGCTGGCCCGAAAGAACGGCGCGATCGGCGGCAAGCTCGTCGGCGCAGGTGGCGGTGGGTTCCTGATGTTCTATGCGGGCGACCGCAACCGGCTGCGCCGGACCCTGGCAGACGCCGGCCTGCAGGAGGTGCGCTTCAGATTCGATTTCGAAGGCACGAAGGTGATCCTCGCATGACCATGCTCCCCGTTGCAGTGCTGGCCGGCGGGCGGGCAACGCGGCTCGGTGCGATCACCGCAACGGTGCCCAAGGCGCTCCTGCCGGTCGCGGGCCGCCCTTTCATTCACTGGCAGCTCGCACTGCTCGCGCAGCAGGGTGTCAGTGAGGTCGTCCTGTGCCTCGGCCACCTCGGCGAACAGATCCGGGCCGCAGTCGGCAGCGGTGCGGAATTTGGGGTGCGGGTGCGCTACTCGTTCGACGGACCGAGCCCGCTCGGAACCGGCGGCGCATTGAAACACGCCCTGCCGCTTCTCGGTAATGCGTTTTTCGTTCTGTACGGCGATTCGTACCTGCCGTGCTCATTCCCGGACGTGCAGACGGCCTTTGTGGCGCGTGGCACGGCCGCGCTGATGACGATCCTGCGCAATGACGATCGCTGGGACACGAGCAACGTGTTGTTCGGGAACGGCAAGATCATCGAGTACGACAAACGGTCGCCGCGGCCGCCGGGTATGGTACACGTCGACTTCGGTCTGACTGTCCTCACGAGGAAAGCCGTGGAGAGCCATCCTGCCGGCGCCGCCTTCGACCTGGCAGATCTCTACCGCACGCTGTCGCTGCGGGGCGAGCTCGCGGGGCTCGAGGTCAGCGAGCGGTTCTACGAAATCGGCTCGCTCGCGGGTTTGGAAGCCACCGAGCGGTATTTGCGGAGCCTGAGGGCCGAGGATGAGCCACAGCGAACACTATCTGCAGGAAGCTGCTGAAATCATTCGGCGCCTGGATACGGCGGCCATCGAGAGAGTCGCCGCGCGGCTCGCACACGTGCGTGCGCAGGGCGGCCGGGTGTTCTTCCTCGGCGTCGGCGGCAGCGCCGGCAACTGCTCGCATGCGGTCAACGATTTCCGCAAGCTCGCCGGCCTGGAGTGCTACGCGCCGACCGACAACGTCTGCGAGCTGAGCGCGCGCACCAACGATGAGGGCTGGGCGAGCGTGTTCGTCGAGTGGCTCAAGGTCAGCCGCCTCGCGGCGACCGACGCGCTCTTCATCATGTCGGTCGGCGGCGGCGATCGCGAGCGCAACATCAGCGCGAATCTCGTGGCGGCCATCGAGCTCGCGCACGAGGTGAAGGCCGCGGTGCTCGGCATCGTCGGTCGCGACGGGGGTTACACCGCACGCAACGCCGACGCCTGCGTTATTGTTCCCACGGTAAACGCCGCGGCAGTCACCCCACACACCGAGGCCTTTCAGGCGGTGATCTGGCACCTGCTGGTTTCGCATCCACTGCTACAGCGCGCCCCGGGCAAGTGGGAGTCAATGTCGTGACGGCCTTCGAGCGCCTCAAGGTGAAGATCTTCGCCGACGGGGCCGACCGTGCGGCGATGCTGTCGATGAACGCGCAACCCTTCATCAAGGGCTTGACGACGAATCCGACCCTCATGCGCAAGGCCGGCATCGCCGACTACCGCGCGTTTGCGCGCGACATCCTCGAGCACATCCGGGACAAGCCCGTGTCGTTCGAGGTGATTAGCGATGAGTTTGCAGAGATGGAGCGTCAGGCGCAGGAGATCGCCGGCTGGGGTGACAACGTGTACGTCAAGATCCCGGTGACCAACACCCGGGGGGAGCCGAGCCATGCGCTGGTGCGGCGGCTCGCGAGCCGGGGCGTGAAGATTAACGTCACGGCTATACTGACGTTGTCGCAGGTGCGGGAGATCGCAGCAGCGCTCAACCCGGAGGTTGCCAGCTACGTCTCCGTGCTCGCCGGCCGGATTGCCGACACCGGAGTGGATCCTGTGCCGCTCATGGCGGCGGCGGTGCGGATCCTCGCGACCATTCCGGCGGCGGAGCTGATCTGGGGAAGCCCGCGCGAGCTGCTCAACATCTTTCAAGCCGACAGCATCGGCTGTCACATCATCACCGTGACGCCCGACCTGCTGCGCAAGCTGCCGCTGGTGGGTCGTAACCTGGAGGAGTTGTCGCTCGAGACCGTCAAGATGTTCTACGACGACGCCACCGCGGCGGGATACTCCCTGTGCGAATGAATCGCCCCGCTGCAGACGATCTGTGCGTGCGGGTGACCGCTGTGCATCGATCAAGTGGCGACAGCCGACGCCCGAGCGCTTCGCTTGTTCGGCCTCTGCTTGCCTACGCGCGCGAGCACGCGGCGCAACTTGCGCACTTCGTCGGCGTCGGCGCCTGTCTCGCGGCGCTTAACCTGCTGCTGCTCTACTGGTTCCGCACGCGACTGCACCTGTCGGATCCACTAGCGATAACCGCCATGTATTCACTCGGCACGGTGCCGCACTTCATCTACCACCGTTGGATCACCTACCGGGTCCAGGATCTGCCCGTCGTCCCGCAGGGAATGCGCTACGTCATCATGCTGATCTCGAACTTCGTGGTCATGCAGGGGCTGGTGGGCCTCGCAGCGCGGGCCTCGCTCTCGCCCTACATCGCGGTCATTGCCTCAAACGGCTGTACCATGGTGGCGAATTTCCTCATGCTGACTCACGTGGTATTTGTCCGCGGGCAAGGCCGGTCATGAGCGCCATCCGCCCCAAGGAGATCGCCACTCTCACGGAACAACCGGCGCCGACAGCGGTCCTCGCTCCGAGCGCCACCGCGCAACTCCCGGACCGAGTGGCCACCGTGCTGCGGCACCGCGGTCTCAAGGCCGAGCCCGTTCTGTTGCTCTCCGAGGGCCCGCTCGCAGCAACTGGCCGCCCCGCCGGAGATCTCACGGTCGTGAGCGGTCGAGTCAGCGAAGCGCACCGGCTGATCTCCGCAGACGACTTTGGCGCAGTGGTCCTGGTCGCTGCCGATACGCGCGCCGCGCACCTCGAGCCGCTCCTCGCCGCATTGGCTCCGCTGATCCGGACCGGGATGCTGCTGGTGATCTGCACACCCTCGGCCTGGGAGCGCGGCGCCCGAAGCGCGGCGGCCCCCGCGCGCGCACGCGCGGCCGATGAGCGCGAGGCGCTGCATCTCACGCTGCTGCGGCGTGGCTTCCATCAGGTGTGGGCGCACTCGTGGCGGGCCGCGCCGTGCGTTTCCGCGCGGCGAGCCGCTACAGCCCGCGCGCGCCGGGTGTGCTCGATCATCGTGCCGGTATTCAACGAGCGAGCGACATTTCCCGAGCTCATGCGAATGCTGCTCGCGAAGCGGCTCGATCATCTCGGGATCGATCGGGAGATCGTTCTGATCGAGAGCAACTCGACCGACGGCACGCGCGAGCTGGTCGCAGGCTTTGACGATGTGCCTGGCGTCAAGGTCATCTGGCAGGACCGTCCGCGGGGCAAGGGCAACGCGGTGCGCGCAGGCCTGAGCGTAGCCAGCGGCGACATAGTGTTGATTCAGGACGCGGATCTCGAGTACGACCTCGACGACTATGAGGCTCTGCTCGAGCCCCTCCTACAGGAGCGGGCTGCGTTCGTGCTCGGCTCGCGGCACAGCGGTACGGTGAGGATGCGCAGGTTCACCGACCAGCGGCTGCTCGGGGTCGTCCTCGACACCGCGCACCTGTTCTTTACGGGTGTCATCAATGTCCTGTACGGCCAGAACCTCAAAGATCCCTTCACGATGTTCAAAGTCTTCCGCCGGGATTGCCTCTATGGTCTGCAGTTCGAGTGCAACCGCTTCGATTTCGACCACGAGCTGGTGATCAAGCTGCTGCTGAAGGGCTACCGGCCGCTGGAAATCCCGGTCAATTACTGCTCGCGCTCCTTCAAGCAGGGCAAGAAGATTCGCTTCTTCCGCGATCCGCCGACCTGGATCGTCGCCGACCTAAAGTATCGGCTGCAGCCCTTGCGGCCGCGGTTCTGACGAGACGAGGGCGCGCAGCCGGTGACCGCAACCGCGACAGGGCTGCTTGGTGATACGAGTGCTCGTGACTACTCGCGGAAGCTGCGTCTCTTCAACGCGTTCGCCGCCCCCGAGCTGCGCGCGGCAATCGACAGTCTGGGGCTCACCACGGGCATGCGCGCGCTCGATGCCGGCTGCGGCAACGGCGAGGCGCTCGGCTGGCTGCACGATGCCGTAGCCCCCGGCGGTGCAGTGATCGGCGTCGACCTCGCCGCGGCACACGTTGCCATCGCACGCGCACACGCACCCGAGCACACACTGGTGTTGCAGGCGGATGTGCGCAAGCCGCCGCTCCTACCGCAAAGCGTTGATCTCATATGGTCCGTCAACTCGATCAACCACCTGCGTGAGCCGCTCGCGGGATTGCGCACCCTGGCGAGTCTGCTGCGTCCGGGCGGGCGGATCGCGCTCGGTCAAAGCTCGCTTCTGCCGGACATGTTCTTCGCCTGGGACGCCCGGCTGGAGCGGCTGACCACTGCCGCGGTGCACCGCTACTACCGTGACCGCTACCAGCTCTCGGAACGTGAGCTCACCGACGCGCGCGGCCTCGTCGGTCTGCTGCGGCGCGCGGAATTTCGTAAGGTCACCACGCACACGCGCGTCATCGAGCGGATTTCCCCGCTGAGCCCTGCAGACGAGGCCTATCTCCTCGAGGCGATCTTCCGCGGCACCTGGGGGGAACGTCTGCGTCCGTACCTGTCCGCCGAGGATTTCGCCGAGCTGTCGCGTCTGTGTGATCCATGCGAGCCCTCGTTCGCACTGCGCCGGCCGGAGTTCCACTTCCTGCAAACCTTCAGCCTGGTCGTGGGTGAGCTCGCCTAGTTCGCTTCTGTGATCTCGTAGATGGCCAGCCGAGTTTGCTCACCCGGCTTGTCGAAGGTAGCGAGCGGCCGCAGCCGCAGCCGCGCCGCGTTCGTGGCGCCCACGCTCGATTGGAGCAGACGGCGGAGCAACGGCTCCGGAACGATGAGCCAACAGCCGGGCGGCGTGAGCAGATTCTGCAACCGCTCGTCCTCGCTACGCAGCACTCGGCCATCAGCGCCAAAAAAAACCGGTGTCACACGGGCGCGCCAGGTAGCGGGTAAGTAGCTGCGCAGCTGCCAGGCACTGTGACCGTCCAGCGAATGGATCCTGCGCGGCACATCATTGGCACGCAGAATGAAGTCGGCAGCCTCGGGGTAGCCGTAGCCGGATCCCGGTCCCTCAAAGTACTGATAACGGTCCACGGCGGACCAACGCGCAGCCTGCGGGCGCAGGATCAGCTGCATGGATTGCGGCACCAGGCACACGAGGCACACGGCCAACACGCCCAGCTCCAACAG
>DASYFL010000021.1:0-21410 GCA_036498445.1 Steroidobacteraceae bacterium | reverse complement strand
CCCACTGCTGCCTCCCGTAGGAGTCTGGGCCGTGTCTCAGTCCCAGTGTGGCTGGTCGTCCTCTCAGACCAGCTACGGATCGTCGCCTTGGTAGGCCGTTACCCTACCAACTAGCTAATCCGACTTCGGCTCATCCATCGGCGCAAGGTCTTACGATCCCCTGCTTTCTCCCGTAGGACTTATGCGGTATTAGCCAACCTTTCGGCTGGTTATTCCCCACCATTGGGCAGATTCCGAAGCATTACTCACCCGTTCGCCGCTCGTCAGCATGTATTGCTACACCTGTTACCGCTCGACTTGCATGTGTTAGGCACGCCGCCAGCGTTCAATCTGAGCCAGGATCAAACTCTTCACTTGAAGATTTCGAGAATCATCGAGCGAATGAGTGGATCCAAAATGGCTCCAACTTACTGCTGGACATTTTGGTCACTCGGTTCAATAGCCAAAGGCTTTGAGACGCGAGTCCCCACACAAATTACCTATCCAAACTTTTAAAAAGCACCCCGCAGCGGCGGTGGCTGGGGGAAGGGGGGCGGCACAGTAAGGCCAAAGGCCACCCCGGTCAACATAAGTGCTCACGCACAAACCCGCCGCCCCCGCCGCATGTACGGCCGGGGCTGCAAGGGGCGCGCAGTATAGCCCTGATTGGGGGCTTGTCAACGTAGTGTCATGGGCGCCACGGGGACTGGATCCGGGCGCTCCCGTCCCGGCCTCCCATGGTCTGCTCAGCTCAAGCTACTAGCCGGACCGATGCGGAGCCAAGCCTTTAATTCTATTGGGCTCGGATAGCTTATGTGTGGCCTCGACCCCGTCTTTTCCAGCCGCCGTCACAACCTCTGCCCGGCGCGTAGCTGCCGGGGTAGCGGGGGGTGCCAGAACCGGCAATCGAGCTTAAACCGAAGGCTCCAGCCTGACCCGGGCGAAGCGCTTGGCACCCACCTGCAGCACGTGCTCGGCCCCGGCCTTGAGGGTAAGCGCCAGGTCGGAAACGCGAGCCCCGTCGATTCGGACCGCCCCCTCCTCGATCTTTCGCCTCGCCTCGGTCGTGCTTGCCGCCAGCCCCGCTTCCTTGAGGAGGTTCGCGAGACGCAACCCCCCGCTCTCCACGGGCACCACCTTCACCGGCAGGTCCTGCGGAACCGCTTTTTCACTCACCCGTGCGGTGAAGTTGCGCTGCGCACGCTCGGCAGCCTTGGGGTCGTGAAAGCGCGCCACGATCTCGCGCGCGAGCTCGAACTTGATGTCGCGCGGGTTGCGGCCGCCCGCGGCCTGCCCGCGCAGTGCCGCGATGTCGCTGAGGGGCCGGAAGGACAGCAGCTCGAAATAGCGCCACATGAGCTCATCAGAGATCGACATGAGCTTGCCGAACATGCTGTCGGGATCCTCGGTGATGCCAATGTAGTTGCCGAGCGATTTCGACATTTTGTTCACCCCGTCGGTCCCCTCCAGCAACGGGGTGGTAATGACGACCTGCGGCTCCTGGCCGTAAGCCTCCTGGAGCGCGCGTCCGACGAGCAGATTGAACTTCTGGTCCGTGCCGCCCAGCTCGACGTCGGCGCGCATGGCCACCGAGTCGTAGCCCTGGGCGAGCGGATAGAGGAACTCGTGGATGGAGATCGGCTGGCCGGCCTTGTAGCGCTTGGCAAAATCGTCGCGCTCGAGCATGCGTGCGACCGTGTAGTGCGCCGCGAGCTTCACGATATCGGTGGAGGTGAGCTTCGCGAGCCAGCGCGAGTTGAAGTCGATGCGCGTGCGCTCGCGGTCGAGGATGCTGAACACCTGGCTCTCGTAAGTGCGAGCGTTGCTCTGGATTTCCTCCGGCGTGAGTGCAGGACGCGTGGCGTTGCGACCCGTAGGGTCGCCGATCATTCCCGTGAAGTCGCCGATGAGGAAGGTCACTTCGTGCCCGAGCTGCTGGAATTGCCGCATTTTATTGAGCAGCACCGTATGCCCGAGATGCAGATCGGGCGCCGTCGGGTCGAACCCCGCCTTGACCCGCAGCGACACGCCACGCCCCAGCTTTTTTCTCAGGTCGGGTGCGGTCAGCACTTCGTGTGCGCCACGCTGCAGCTCGGCTATCTGTTCCTCGAAGTTCATGTGGTTCTCGTGAAGCGCGTACTGGAGCGAGATCAGTTAGTCTGTAACCTCACCTGCGGTGAGCAGGAGTTGAAGGTGACTACTTAACATACATTGACGCAAAGCTCTTGCCTCCGGTAGGGTCCGGCCCCTTAATCATCTGCATAACAATTGTCGATGTCATTCGACTTCAAACTCGCTGTAAGGGGCTCCGTTCGTCGGCTGTTCTCGGCGTCTTTCTGGCTGCAGGCGGGCGCCTGCGCCATCGTCGGCTGGTCGCTGCTGCACGGTGGAGTGCGCATCGCTCCCTCCGGGCAGCCGGCTGCCGTGGCGGCGGGCACCTTGGCGGATCCGGTCGCCTTCAAAGCGGACGCGGATGCCTCCGACGGTTCGCCCGGCGCGGGCGGTACCGCTGGCGGTGAGCCGCCCGGTTCTGACCCGGCAAGTACGCCGCCGGCTGCCGTCGATGTCATCGTCGCCCGCAACGACACGCTCGACCGCATTTTCCGGCGGCTGAAGCTGAACCTGTCCGATCTCGCCTCGCTGCGCAGCCTCCCCGGCATTCGCAATGCACTCGACAGTCTGCGGCCTGGAGAGTCACTGCATTTCACGCACCACGACGGTGAGCTGTTCGGACTCGAGCGCCGCCTGAGTGAGACGCAGACGCTCAAGGTGTCGCGCGATGGCGCGGCGCTCAGGGCCGATGTCCTGCAGAACCCGATCGAGATGCGCCCGCGCACCATTCGCGGCGTCATCGACAGCTCGCTTTTCGAGGCCGTCGCGGCGGCCGGCGCGCATGATCAGACTGCCGTGGGCCTCGCGGACATCTTCGGCTGGGACGTCGACTTCGTGCTGGACGTGCGCCATGGCGACCGCTTCGTCGTTACCTATGAGGAGATCTGGCGCGACGGGGCGTACCTGCACGATGGGCCGATCGAGGCGGCCGAGTTCGTCAACCAGGGCCACGCGTACCGCGCGGTGCGCTACGCCGACCCGGAAGGCCACTTCCACTATTACACGCCCGACGGCCGGAGCCTCCACAAGGCGTTTCTGCGCGCGCCGGTGGAATTCACCCGGGTAAGCTCCCGTTTCAACTCGGCGCGCTATCACCCCATCCTCAACATGATCCGTGCGCACAAGGGCGTGGATTACGCCGCGCCGGTCGGTACCCCGGTGCACGCAGCGGGTGATGGCCGCATCGTCTTTGCGGGTCGCATGGGCGGCTACGGCAATTGCGTCGAGATCGAGCACTCCACCAGCATCGTGACGCTCTACGGGCATCTGTCGCGATTCGCCCGCGGCACGCACGTGGGAGCCCACGTGGCGCAGGGAACCGTTATCGCTTACGTAGGCATGACGGGACTCGCCACCGGACCCCATCTCCACTACGAGTACCGGGTGAACGGGATATTCAAAAATCCCCAGACCGTGGCGCTGCCGGCTGCGGCACCGATCGACGCACGTTGGCGCGAGGACTTCCTCGGCCACTCGGCACCGCTGCTGGCGACCCTCGATGCGCCAGCGGGCCCAATGCTGGTCTCCCGCTGACCCGGCAGACGGGCTACGAACCCATCGGCCGGGCTTCTCTGCCACGGGCGGCCGGGAGCATGGCGCAGGCCATGCAGTAACGCGACCGTCCTGAGGCTTCTTAACGGCAGCGTCGTCTCGCGCTGGTATGCTTGAGCAAGCCGCCCTGGTGCGGCCAGCCAAAACCACGCCCTCATGGATACGCCGGATTTAAAGGCACCGCAGCACTACATCAACCGCGAGCTCTCGTTCCTCGAGTTCAATCAGCGAGTGCTCGACCAGGCGTTCGATGAGTCCGTGCCGCTGCTCGAGCGGCTGAGATTCCTGTGCATCTCCTGCAGCAATCTCGATGAGTTCTTCGAGATCCGCGTGGCAGGGCTCAAGCAGTTGCAGGAGCTCGGCGGCGGCCAGCTTACCGCCGATGCGATGTCGATCCCGGAGCAGCTTGCCGCGATCCATGACCGCACCACTCGCCTCGTGGCGGATCAGTACCGCTGCCTTAACGAGCTGCTGTTACCCAAGCTCGCCGCCGAGGGTGTGCCGCTGCTGGGCCGTTCCGACTGGAGCACTGAGCAGAGCGAGTGGCTCGAGCAGTACTTCGAGCGGGAGATCGAGCCGGTCCTCTCGCCGCTCGGGCTCGATCCGGCGCGTCCCTTTCCGCGCATCCAGAACAAGAGCCTCAACTTCATCGTGCGGCTCGAAGGCAAGGACGCGTTCAACCGCGACAGCGAGCTCGCTATCGTGCAGGCACCCCGGTCGCTTCCGCGCGTCGTGCCGCTGCCCGGTGCCGGAGCCACGCGAGCCTGCGTGCTCCTGTCGAGCATCATGCAGGCGTTCGTCCACAAGCTCTTCACCGGCATCGGGGTAATGGGTTGCTACCAGTTCCGCGTCACTCGCAACAGCGACCTGTTCGTCGACGACGAGGAAATCGATGATCTGCGCCGCGCACTCGAGGGCGAGCTCGCGCATCGCCGCTATGGAGCTGCGGTGCGGCTCGAGACTTCCAACGACTGCCCCGAGGACATGGTCAGGTTTCTCCAGGCGCAGTTCGCCTCGAACGGCCTCGATACTTACCCGGTCGCCGGGCCCGTGAATCTGAACCGTTTGTCCGCGGTATACGACCTTGTGCAGCGGCCGGACCTGAAGTACCCCATCTTCACTCCCGGAATGCCGAAACGACTGGTGGGCAGCACGGATCTCTTCGCCTGCATTCGCCAGAAGGACATTCTGCTGCACCACCCCTACCAGAGCTTCGCGCCGGTGATGGACTTCCTGCGCCAGGCCGCGGCCGATCCACAGGTGCTCGCCATCAAGCAGACGCTGTACCGCGCCGGCCACGATTCCCCGCTGGTCGATGCGCTGGTCGCCGCGGCCAACGCCGGCAAGGACGTGACGGTGATCGTCGAGCTGCGGGCGCGCTTCGATGAGGAAGCGAATATCGAGCTCTCCAACAGGCTGCAGGAGGCCGGAGCGCACGTGATGTATGGCGTCGTCGGATACAAGACCCACGCCAAGCTCCTGCTCGTCGTGCGGCGCGAGGCGAATGGCATTCGCCGCTATTGCCATCTCGGCACCGGTAACTACCACCCGCGCACCGCACGCCAGTACACCGACTATGGACTGTTCACCTGCGACGATGACGTCGGCCAGGACGTTCACGAGCTTTTCCTGCAGCTGACGAGCCTTACGCAGACACCGAAGCTCAACCGCCTGACGCAATCGCCCTTCGGTATGCACGAGATGGTGCTCGAGAAGCTCGCCCGTGAGGCCGAGCATGCTCGTGCAGGACGCCCCGCACGGATCATCGCCAAGATGAACGCGCTAGTGGACCCTCAGGCGATCGAAGCGCTCTACCGCGCCTCGCGCGCCGGAGTGAAGATCGAGCTGATCGTGCGCGGCGTGTGCGCACTGCGGCCGGGGGTGCCGGGGGTATCGGAGAACATCTCGGTGCGCTCGATCGTCGGGCGCTTCCTCGAGCACTCGCGAGTGTTCTACTTCGAGAACGGCGGCGAGCCGGAAATGTCGTGCGCAAGCGCCGACTGGATGGAACGCAATTTCTTCCGCCGCGTCGAGGTGGCCTTCCCGATCCGCCGGCCCGAGCATCGCGCGCGCATCCTGCGCGACCTCGAGGTGTGTCTGAAGGACAACTGCCAGGCATGGCTGCTGCAGCCCGACGGCAGCTACCGGCGAATCCAGCGTGGCGCCGAGCGTGCGGTCAACGCTCAGGCGGAGCTGTTGGCAACCTATGCCGCGGGTCCCACCCTGGTGGTCTGATCAGGCCCGAGCCGCGAGCCGCTGCCCGGCCTCAATCGGCCGGCGCTCAGGCCGTGCGTGCATCCTGCGACCTGGCTTCGCGCCCGCTGAATACCCGCAACCGGAAGCCGCTCATGCGCAGGTAATCCACCTCCTGCTGAAGGTCGGCGGAGGTGAGCGGGTGGTCCCTGAGCCAGCCGGCCGGGAAGCGCATCTCGAGCGAACGCGCCGTGGCGGACAACTCGAGCGGCGGGAGCGCGGTGGAGCTGCGCCCGCGATGCAGGAGCACTGCGAGGCGCAGCAGCGCGATCAGGTAGACGGCGCTGCGGTCCCAGGGCGGCACGAGCTCCTCCACGCCTTCCAGCATGAGCTTGCGTCGATGCGCGCCGACCACACGCGCCAGCAGCCGTTGCTCCTCGCGCGGGAACCCGGGCATGTCGGCGTTCTCGAGCAGATAGGCGCCATGGCGGTGGTAGCCGCTGTGCGAGACGTCGAGGCCGATCTCGTGCAGTCGCGCCGCCCACTTGAGGGCGAGGTGCGCGAAAGGCTCCTCGAGCTTCCAGGCTTCGCGCGTCTGCTCGAGGAAGTTGCGTGCCGTGGCTTCGACGCGCTCCGCCTGGGCGATGTCCACGTGATAACGCTGCTGCATCCCCCGCACGGTGCGCTCGCGCGCATCCTCGCGTTTGTAACGGCCGAGCATGTCGTACAGCAGCCCCTCGCGCATCGCGCCTTCGGCGATCCGCATCTCCTGGATGTCGAGCACACTGAAGATCTCTGCGAGGATTGCCAGCCCGCCCGGGAAGACCGGCCGCCGGTCCTCGGTGATGGGCTCGAGCGTAAGCTCGCGCGCGTGACCGGCGTCCACGCAGTATTCGATCGCTCGGGTGATCCCGGCGGGGTTAATGACGAGCGCGGCCGGGTCGAGCGCGCGAATCACCTCGCCTATCGCGCGTACGGTGCCCGAGCTGCCCGCGCAGTTATCCCAGCCGAGGTGGCGGAATTCCGCCTGTACCGGCTCGAGCTCGAGGCGCGCCGCGAGCCGCGCTCGCTCGAAGCGCTTGGCGGATATCTTGCCGTCGCGGAAAAAACGCTCGCTCCAGGACACGCAGCCCATCTGCAGGCTCTCGAGCTCGAGCGGATTCAGTGCCTCGCCGATGATGAGCTCGGTGCTGCCACCGCCGATGTCGACCACGAGTCGCTTGCCCGGCTCGCTCGGCATGGTGTGCGCGACACCGGAGTAAATGAGGCGTGCCTCCTCCATTCCGGCGATGATCTCGATCGGGTGGCCAAGCGCCTCACGTGCGCGCTCGAGAAAAGCCTGCTTCTTGTGCGCGAGACGCAGGGCGTTGGTACCGACGACGCGTACGCTGTCGGCGTGCATGTCGCGCAGGCGCTGCCCGAAGCGCTGCAGGCAGGCGAGCGCGCGCGCGGCGACGTCCTTGTCGATGCGGCCGTTCTCGGCGACACCGGCGGCGAGGCGCACCATCTCGCGCAAGCGGTCGATGATGACCAACTGGCCATGGGAGTAGCGCGCCACGACCATGTGGAAGCTGTTGGACCCCAGATCCACGGCGGCGAGGACGTCTGGCACGGGCCGCGGGGCGCTGCGGGGGGTGGCTCGGCTTTCTGGGGATCGCGCGGTGGCGGTGACCTGCGGCACGCGCGGCCCGGGCGACTCAGGAGGCCGTGAACGAGGATCCGCAGCCGCAGGTCGTCACCGCGTTCGGATTGCGGATGACGAACTGCGCGCCTTCGAGTCCCTCGCGGTAATCGATCTCGGCGCCGGTGAGGTACTGCACGCTCATCGGGTCGACGAGCAGCTTCACCCCGAGATTCTCGACGCAGGTGTCACCTTCCTGGACGGTCTCATCGAACTCGAAGCCGTACTGCAGCCCGGAGCATCCACCGCCCTGGACGAACACGCGCAGCATGAGCTTCGGGTTGCCCTCCCCAAGGATCAGGTCGCCGACCTTGCGGGCAGCGGCATCGGTGAATTTGAGCGCAGGAGCCTCCTGCAGCGCTTCGGTCGTAGTCATGGCATCCATATGAGAAAGGAGTCTACTCTAGGCAGCCGTGGTCCGGTCAAAGTGACCCGTCACACCCCGGAAATCAGGCCGCAGAACCCGCGGCGGGTGCCGCAGGGGGCGTTTCCGGCTCGAGGCGCACCAACTTTCCAATAATCTGGGCGCCCAGTGTCATTTCAATGATGCCGTAGTACACGTTGCCTTCCACGCGCGCGGTGGCGCCGAGCACCACGCGCTCGATGGCATGGATATCCCCATGGATGGCGCCCTGCAGCATCACGTTGGGCACGTGTACCGCTCCTTCGATGGAGCCGGTCTCGCTCACCGAGAGCGTCGAGTCCCGAGACTCGTCCGAGCGCACCGCCCCGATGATGTGACCGTCCAGATGCAGGCCTCCCTGAAAATCGACATCGCCGTGCACTTTGGCGGTCTTGCCAATCAGTGTGTCGATACGGGCTTGCCGGGGGTCGCGGTTGAACATTGCTGGGCTCCGATGCTGTGAGTCGGTCTACGGCGAGGCTTCGACGTTCCACAGGAACGTCTGTGAGAGCGGCGCCACATCATGGCGGCTCGACTGCACTTCGACCACCAGCTGCTCCGGCTTGAACGCGAGTGGCAGCGAAAGGTCCTGGTCGAAATTCTGCAGATAACGGAAGTTATAGCGCAATTCGCGGATCTGTCCGCCGGTGAGCGTTGCCAGATCGAGCGAGCGCGTCTTGCCGTCGTAGGTGCCATCGAGGCTCAGGTGCACCGTCCCTGCAGCCGCGCTGTCCGCACGGCCCGAGCGTACCAGCGACAGGTGCACGCTGAACGTCGCTGGCCGCTTGTCTGCGATGATGCGCAATTGCTCGATTTTCACTCCGGGCGTATTGGCGTTCTGTGCAACGACGCCGCGATAGAACGCCAGCTCCTGCGATTGGCGGTCCACCTGCGCCTGCAGCTCGCCCATGGCGCGTGCCACTTCGGCCTGCTCGCGTGCGCGGCCGGCGCGGACGGTGTCAGCTTCGGCAAGGCGGGTTCGCAGCTCGCGGTTGTCTTTTTCCAGGTGCTCGATACGCACATCGAGCGCCGTGCGCTGCAGCGCCGCGGCCTGGCGATCGTAACCGGCGTCGTACCGCCCGAGCTCATAGACGACGTAGAGCGCGAAGAGCCCGACGAGTAGCGCCGCGACCAGCAGCGCCGTGCGCAGTGCCGGCGCGCGGCGCCGCACCACGAGCGGTGCGCCCTCCTTGCCCAACATGGATTCGAGTGGCCCCAACCGCCCTTCACTCGGCGGGCGCGGAAGTTTCGTGGCGCCGGCGTGTCGTCATACGGTCCCACCACTGCGGATGCGGTGGCGGTCTGCCATTGGGGAAGGCGAGATCTGCCAGCTCGGTGAGTGCCCGCGCATATACCGCGCGCTTGAAATAGATCACTTCCTTCACGGGTTCCCAGTAGGGCGTCCAGCGATACTGATCGAACTCGGGTTCGGCAGTACGGGTGAAGTCGAAGCCGGTGTCTGCCGCCTTCAGGCGCAGCAGGAACCAGCGCTGCTTTTGGCCGATGCAGACCGGCTGCTGGTTGCGCCGTACATAGCGTGCCGGGAGCCGGTAGCGCAACCAGCGCTCCGTCTGCCCAAGGAGCGAGACGCCTGACTTTGCGATCCCGATCTCCTCCTCGAGCTCGCGGTAGAGCGCCTGTTCGAGCGCCTCGCCACGGCGCACTCCGCCCTGCGGAAACTGCCACCCCCGCCCGCCGGCACGGCGCCCGAGAAACACCTCTTCGTTGTGCATCAGGATGATGCCCACGTTAGCCCGAAAACCTTCGGCGTCGATGAGGTCGCTCATATGAAGCTGACAGTCTGCCACAAGCGTCGCAGCGAGACTCGCCGATGCACCGTGCACCCTCCTCGCAGGGATGGCCTTTTGCAACGAATTCCGTGACGCTACACGTCCGTGTCTGCCCCAGGTGCAAACGCTTCCTCACTCCCGGCATCGAGGCTCGCGCCGCTCGCGCCGGCGCGGGGACTTGCCCTGCTCGTGCTGCTCGCGGTGGCGGTGTTCCTCGCGGCACTCCTCATCGGCAGCTCCGGCATCAGCCCCGGCAAGGCGCTGACTGCGCTCGCCGGCGGCGGCGACGAAGCGACGCGCACCGTGCTGCTCGGCGTACGGCTGCCACGCGTGCTCGCCGGTTTTGGTGTCGGTGGCCTGCTGGCGCTCTCGGGGGTGTTGCTGCAGGCGCTGTTCCGTAATCCGCTGGCCGACCCGTACGTGCTCGGTGTGTCCGGTGGTGCCGCGGTCGGAGCGTTGCTGGCGATGATCGCCGGCGCCGCCGCTCTCGTGGTGCAATCCGCGGCCGCGGTGGGTGCGCTCGGGGCGGTTGGAGTGGTGTACCTGCTCGCGCGCGGCGGCGGTACGCCGCGGCTGCTGCTTACCGGCGTCGTGTTGGCGAGCGCATGTGGCGCGTTGGTGAGCGTGTTGCTGGCGCTCGCCGACACCTCGCGCGTGCGCGGAATGGTTTTCTGGCTGGCCGGTGACCTGGAGTGGGCGACGAACCCCTGGCTGAGCGCCGGCACCGCCTTCCTCGCGGTGGGGGTTGCGCTCCTCGTAGCGCGCCCCTTGAACGTGCTTGCGGCGGGCGAGCTGCGCGCGCGCACCCTGGGGCTCGCGCTCGAGGCGTGGCGCAGCGTGCTGTTCCTTGCCTGCGCCGCGCTCACCGCACTCGCCGTGGTGAGCGCCGGGACCGTCGGCTTCGTCGGCCTGATCACTCCGCACGCGGTGCGCCTGAGCTTTGGCAGCAGTGACCATCGCATCGTCGCGCCCGCCGCAGCGCTCGCCGGCGGCATGCTGCTCGCGGGCGCGGACCTGATCGCCCGCACCGTGGCGAGTCCCCGTCAGCTGCCGGTCGGCGCCATCATGGCGCTGGTAGGCGCGCCCCTCTTCGTCGCGTTGCTGCGGGGACGAACGCGCTAGCCGGGCCGGTCCTCGCCAACCTCGTTGCGCAGATCCTCAGGCGACCACGTTCGGCGAGATCGCGATGCGGTTACGGCCTGCGCTCTTGGCGCGATAGAGCGCCGCGTCAGCTTCGGCGATCAGCCGCTCTGCCAGCACCTTGTAGTCGCGCTGCCCCTGGCCGGGGCGCGCTGCGGCGACGCCGATCGAGAGGGTAACCGTCTCCGTGACATCTTTGCCGACTGCGATCGGCTCCTGGCGCACCGCATGCAGCACGCGGGCGGCGACTTTCTCGCCATCGCCCATGCTGGCGTGCGACAGCACCATGGCGAACTCGTCCCCGCCGAAGCGCGCGCCCGTATCGCTCAGGCGCATCTCGGCGTCGATGCGCTGCGCCACTTCGCGCAGCACGTTATCGCCGGCAAGGTGGCCATACTGGTCGTTGATGCGCTTGAAGTGATCGACGTCGATCATCAGACAGATGATCGAGTGCCGGGCGCGCTGCGCCCGCGACAGCTCCTCGCGCAGCCGCGCGTGCAGATAGCGACGGTTGTGGAAGCCGGTGAGAAAGTCGGTGAGTCCGCTGCGCAGCAGGCGTGCCCGGTTCACTGCGTTCTCCACGCAAATCGCAGCGACGAGCCCCAGGTGGGCGAGGAAATCACTCGCGAGCTCAGGCGTGAAGCGCTGCGGATCGCTGCTCGAGAACACGAGCACGCCATCGAGCGGCTCGTTGCGGCGCAGCGGGATGAGCGCCAGGCTTGCGGGCCGGGCGGCGATGCCCGGCACCAGCAGCTCGTGATCCGCCTTGCGGTAGGGCCCGAGCCAGGGCCGCTCGAGATTGGCGAGCTGCGGAGCGACGCTCACCAGGGCATCGACGAAACACACCCCGGGCGGTTCCGCCGCACCGTCTCCCGAGAGCAGATGGCGAATCTCGTGCTGCGGGTCGTGCAGGATGAGCGCCACTTCATCGAGTTGATAGGAGGACCGCAGCCCCACGATGAGCCGTTCGAAGAGCTGTGCGAGCGAGCCGGCGCGCAGCAATTCGAGCTCGCGCTCCTGGGTCTTGCGCAGCAGGGAGTCGTTGCGGCCCACTTCTTCGGTGAGCGCGGCGAGGCGCGTCTGCAGGAGGCCGTTTTCGTGCTCCAGCCGCGCGACTTCCGACTCGGGCGTATCGCGGTGCGCTGCGGACGCTGCATTCGGCTCGGTCTGAGGTCGGCGCATCGCGCGAGCATCCTCTCTCTACTAGGCGCGCCTCTCCGTCACGCTGCGCCGGTCCTGGAGATAATCGCGCCCACGGCGCATCAAAGCAACGAATGCGTCGTGATCCTGCGACAGGACGGCAGTACGCAGGCGTTCCACCGCCTGCGCGAGAGCCTCGAGCGATTCAGCTCCGTAATCGTTCAGGCTTTGTATTTCATAATACAGCTCCGCGCTGTCCTGGGCGACGCGCGTGGCGACATCGAGTTGCGCATCGAAGGTCGTGCTCGACATGCGCGCCAGCTTCGGCGCCGCCTCCCCGCTGTCGGCGAGCGCGCTGAAGAACGCGATGTTGAGCGCATGCGAGAGACCGAGCACGTAGGCGATGAGCCGGTCGTGATCATCGAGGCTCATCACCACCTGCTCCGCCATCGTGGCGGCGAACAGCTCGCGCGCGGCCGCGAGGGCTGCGGCATTGCCGAGATCCACGAAGATCACGTGCCTTCCGGAAAGGAGCTCGGTGTCCGGCCCGAACATCGGATGCACCGAGGTCACCTTGCAGCCGTGCGACTTCAGCGCGAGCAACCCAGCGCGCAGCGGTGACTTGAGCGAACCCACATCGAAGATCACCCCCGGCGGGCGGCGCAGCGCCAGATCCCGCAGGATCGCATCGGTGATGCCGAGCGGCGTGGCGAGCACGATGAAATCGTGCTTGAGATCGGTGCGGCGCCAATCCTCCACGCGCGGTACGCCGGGAGAAGCGGCCGAAGGGTCCGCGACTTCGACGCTGAACCCCTGAGAGTGGAGAAAGCTCACGAACCAGCCACCCATCTTGCCCGCGCCACCAATGACCAGCGCACGGCGGCCACTGCCTGCGCCCTGCGCGATGACGCTCGCCTGTTCCTGGGTGGTGAGCGATGAGCGAATGAGCAGCCGTAACAGCTGCTCGGCGAGCTCCGGCGACACCCCGCGCTCGCTGGCCAGGGCACGTACCGCCATGATGACTTCGCGCTCGCGCTCGTAGTCGCGCGTCGGCTTGCCGGTGGCGCGCTTCACAAGCGCCACCTCTTCGCTCACCGCTTTACGCTCGGCGACCAGCGCGATGAGCTGGCGGTCGAGATCGTTGACTCGCTGGCGCAGGTTCTCCAGCGTCACGGTATCGCGCGTCATGGGAGGGGGTCTCCTGAAGTCCCGCTCCTTTCTATCGGGGTGCAGCGGGGGGTGCAAGGTCAACGGGCGCTGCGGGCTCGAAATGCGCTCAGCCCGCGGGCGCCGCCTGCCAGATGCGGATGCTGAAACGCCATCCGGGAGGATGTTGCGAGATCGTCTGCACGCGCAGTTCACCGGTTACCGCGTCCCAGAGAAAGGGACGGCCATCGGCCGGGTGCGTAGACCATTGCGGGTGCGCCTGCAGGAACGCCGGTAAGTCCGCGGGCGCGACACGCCGCTGACGAATCTCGTATCCCGCTCTCACCAGGCGCTGCAGGGCGGCTTGGTCCCATGCGCGCGGCGGATAGTGGCGATAGGGCTCGGTCAGCGCCGAGGCGAGGACCCTGCCGAGGGGGTTGTAGCTCACCGGCAGCAACCAGATGCCCTCGGCTGCAGCCGGCCGCCCGCCCGGTGGGGCCAGGCGGTAGAAGGCCGCCGGATCCGCTGCCAGGGCCATCCATCGCCGGGTGACTGTTGCGAGGAGGTTCTCGGTGGCGTTTGGCTTCAGGAACTGATCCGTCAGGCGACCGCCCGCGTGCTCGAGCCACCCATGTAGGCCCCGGCGCACGGCGGCGGCGGGCTCGCGCAGCGTCGCCGCCTGAATACGAAACTCGGCAGCGAAAGCCTTGCCGAGGTCGAACTCCGTGGCATCGAACGGCGGCACGAGCGACTCGGCGTAGGTCTCGCTCGGCGCAAGATCCACGTCCCGGTCGGCAATCAGGTCGGCGAGCAGCAGGTAGTCCGATTGCAGAAAGGCGAGCGACAGCATCTTCCACAGCAGCGTGCCTTCACCATCGAGCACGCGCTGCCACAGCCTGATGTCGCTCTCGAGCTCGGCGAGCCCGAGCACCCGCTCGAGATGATTGCTCGCACGCATCTGCAGGGCGACTTGTGCGAGAAACAGCCGGCGTACCTGGCTCGGTGCCGGAGGGTCAGGCGCGAGCACACTCGGACGCGCCGTTTCGTAATACCCCCGTAGCAGCATCACCGCGAGATAGCGCTCGATGAGCTCGTGATTGTCCGCGAGGAGAGCGGTGATCTCCCGCTCGTGCTGTGGAGCCTCGTTCCAAACGGAAGACTCGAGAGGCTGGATGAAACCGATATCGCCTTTGAAGGCGAGTCGATGCTCGTCCCTGAGCCCTCTCAGGCTCGCGCCTGCGAGATTTGCCGCAGCGGGGCCGCGTGACGCCGCATCGATAGCACGGTTGTAATACTGGATCTGCGCTTCGCCTGCGGCGATCACCGATTCGGCCGGCGGCGCGTCGAGGCCGAGCAGGGCGACGTAGATGTTGTCAGCCGGCCCATATGGGTTTTGCGGCGGTGTGAGCAGGGCGCGAGCCTCGAGTGCGAGCGGCTCATCGTGCCGATTCACGAGAAGGGCGGCGAGGAAGAGCAGAGCGGTGAGCCCCGCGAGTGCAAGCAGCCCAATGCCGAGCCCGATCGAGGACCGCGCGAGCAGCTTGGTAGCCTGCGGCACTTCACCTCCCGCGCGTAAGAACACCGCGAGTCTCGAGCATACCGCGCTGTCGGGCAGCACGGATCGCGCGGCCGCCGGGTACCGGTTCGGGACACGGCGCGCGAAAAACCCTCTAACATTGCACCATGACCGAGCACACCGAGACGCTGGCCGAGCCGCTGCCCGCGGACCCGCTTGCCATCGTCCGCGAGTGGCTCGCGCAAGCGCAGGCGGCGCACACCCAGCCAAATCCGAATTCCATGGTGCTCGCCACCAGCAGCCGCGACGGTCGGCCGAGCGCGCGCGTCGTGCTGTGCAAGGACGTCGTGCCGCAGCCCGGCTACATCGTGTTCTACACGAATTACCTCTCCGCGAAGGGTCGCCAGCTGAAGGACAACCCGCGCGCCGCCGCGGTGATGCACTGGGATGCGCTGCATCGGCAGGTGCGTATCGAGGGAGCGGTGGTCCTCGCTCCCGGGGAAGACAGTAACGCCTATTTCGCTACGCGCGCCTGGCAGAGTCGCATCGGCGCCTGGGCCAGTCAGCAAAGCGAGCCGATCGCTTCGCGCAACCAGCTGCTCGAGGCCGTTACCGAGACCGCACGCCGCTTCGGCGCGCCAACTCCCGGCTCACCGGGGGCGGACGACTCGCTGAAGGTGACCATACCGCGCCCGCCTCACTGGGGCGGGTATCGACTATGGGCGGACACCGTGGAGTTATGGGTGGAAGGAGCCGCACGTATTCACGACCGTGCACGCTGGCAACGCACGCTGCGGTTCACCTCCGGGTCGTCCTTCAAGGCGGACGCCTGGGTGGCGACGCGGCTGCAGCCGTGAGCACGCGGCGTGTGCCGCTCGCACACCGGTGAGCTGCCCCGGTGTGGAAAGGCATCCGGATCCTGCTGCTGCTGCTGGTGCTCACCGCAGTGGCGCTCCACGCCTGGCTCGACGCGCGTGCCACGCACAGCTGGCGCGAGCCCCTGTGGGTCGGACTGTTTCCGCTCAACGCCGATGGCAACGCATCGACTGAGCAGTATCTCGCTTCGCTCCGGCCGAAGGACTTCAACGCGGTCGAGGATTTTTTCGCCCGGGAAGGCAAGCGCTACGGCCTGACACTCGAGCAGCCGGTGCACGTGGAGCTGTACCCGCAGGGGTCGAAGCTTCCTCCCACCATCGATGCGGGGGCCGGACCCATCGGGATTGCGTGGTGGAGCCTCAAGTTGCGCTGGTTCGCTGCAGGCTCGACCGAAGTGCCCGGTCGTGCGCCAGCGAGAGTGCGTCTGTTCCTCCTCTACCATGATTCCACGACGCTCGAGCGCGTTCCCGATTCGCACGGTCTGCAGAAGGGACTCGTCGGTGTGGTGCACCTGTTCGCCGATTCCGCCATGGCGGCACAAAACGACATCGTGATTGCGCACGAGCTGCTGCATACGGTCGGCGCCAGCGACAAATACGACCTCGGCACCGGCTCGCCGCGCTTCCCGATCGGCTATGCCGACCGCGACCAGGATCCGCTTTACCCGCAGGAGCGGGCGGAGATCATGGCCGGCCGCCGTGCCCTTTCCGCCTCCGAGTGGGAGATGCCGCGCACGCTTACGCGCGTCGTGGTCGGGCCGGAGACCGCGCTGGAGATCCGGTGGACGCACTGAGCCGCAAGAGCGGCATGTCGGCCGCCGCGCGCCTCGGTGCGAGCGCCGTGAGCGTACGCGCGGGTGCACGCGAACTGGTGCGCGCGCTCTCGGCGGAGTTCAACGCGCGTGAGGTCATCGCCGTTCTCGGCCGCAACGGCTCGGGCAAGACCCTGACACTGCACACGCTCGCCGGCCTGCGCGAGCCGGCCGAGGGCCTGATAGCGCTCGATGGAGTGGCCATGCCCCAGCTGCGCCGGCGCGCGCTGGCGTTGCGGCTCGGCCTCCTGCCGCAGGACCTGGAGGATGCCTTCGTCAGCACCGCCATCGAGATGGTACTGATCGGCCGGCACCCGCATCTGGGGCTGTGGCAGTGGGAGAGCGCGCGCGACGAGCGCATCGCGCGCGAAGCGCTGCGCGCGGTGGACATGGAGGAATTTGCCCTGCGCCGCACCGACACCCTCTCGGGTGGGGAGCAGCGCCGTGTAGCTGTGGCGGCACTGCTCGCACAGCAGCCGGCGATCTTCCTGCTCGATGAGCCGACCAATCATCTCGATCCCCATCATCAGCTCGCGGTACTCACGCTGTTTCGCGGCCTGGCGGACTGCGGAAGCACCGTCATTACGACACTGCATGACCCGACGCTCGCGGCACGCTTCGCGGACCGCGTGCTGCTGCTGTTTGGCGATGGCCGCTGGTCGCTGGGACCAGTCGGCACGACACTCACGGCCGCGAGCCTCTCGGAGCTCTACGCCACGCCGATGATCGAGCTCGGCCAGGACGGCCGGCGTGTCTTCGTCACGGCGTGAGCGCGCCGAGTGTGCTCTCGTGCAGCACTCCGTTGCTTGCCAATACGCTCGTCGTGCCGAGCCCCACCGCTGCGCCGGCGAGATCGGTAAAGGTGCCGCCGGCCTCGCGCACCAGCACGACGAGCGCGGCGATGTCGAGAATGTTGACGTCAGACTCGATGACGACATCCAGCGAGCCGCGCGCCAGCAGGTGGTAGTGCACGAAGTCTCCATAGCCCCGCACCCGCCCGGCGCGGCGGACAAGCTCCCCCAGGCGCAGCCAGTGCGGTGGCCTTGTGAGACTCTTGCAGTTCCCGATCGAGAGGAAGGCCTCCTCGAGCGCCGCCACCGCGCTCACCCGGATGCGTTGCTGGTTGAGGTACGCACCCCCGCCCCGCTCCGCCCAGGCGAGCTCCTCGTACACGGGTGCATTCGACACGCCGAGCACGAGCTCTCCGGCGCGCAGCAGCGCAATCTGCGTCGAGAAGAATGGCATCTCGCGCACGAACGACTTGGTGCCATCGATCGGATCGACGAGCCAGACGCTTTCGGCCGCCATGGCATGCTGCCCGGTCTCCTCGCCATAGAAGCCGTAGCCTGGAAATTGCTGCGCGAGCGTCCTGCGGATGACTTCTTCGGCGCGCACGTCCGCTTCGGTGACCGGTGACTGGTCAGACTTGCGCCGCACGGCCGGGTTGTGCCGATAGAAGGCTTGGATGACTTCCGCCGCGGCACGCGCCGCCGCCACCGCCGCCATCAGTTCTTTCGAGGCCATATCGCTTAGGATACGTGCATGGGCAATCGCCTGAGCAGGATCTATACGCGCACCGGCGATGACGGCAGCACCGGTCTCGGCGACGGTACGCGCGTGCCCAAGGACAGCCTGAGGGTCGAAGCCTACGGAACCGTGGATGAGCTCAACAGTGCCATCGGCGTGCTTCTCGCCACGCCCGGGGTGCCACCGGGGGTGGCCGCCTGCCTCACCGAGCTGCAGCACGAGCTCTTCGACCTGGGCGGCGAGCTGTGTATTCCGGGGCATCGCGCCATCACGGCCGAGCACGTCACTCGCCTCGAGAACTCTCTCGATGAATTCAACGACAGCCTGCCGCCGCTCAAGGAGTTCATCCTTCCGGGCGGAGGGCCCGCCGCGGCAGCGTGCCATCTGGCACGCGCGATCGCGCGGCGCGCCGAGCGGCGTATATGGGCTCTGGCAAGCGCGGAGACCGTGAGCCCGGAGGTCACGAGTTATCTCAACCGCCTGTCGGATCTGCTGTTCGTGCTGGCACGCGTATTGGCCCGCCACGAGCGCGGCGCCGAGGTGCTGTGGCGTCACGAGCGGGGCAAGGGACCGCCCTAGATCCAAAGACCACTGCGATCGAAGGCTTCGATCCGCTCAGCTCGGCGCGGAGCCCCGCAGCCTCTCTCCGAGCAGTCGCCGCAGGAGCACCCAGTCGAACGAAGGGCCGGGGTCGGTCTTGCGTCCTGGAGCAATCTCGCTGTGGCCGGCAACGGCCTGTGCGAAGAGAGAGGGATAGGCCGCGAGCAGGGCCGCAGTGAGCTCGGCGAGTGAGACATACTGGGCATCGGTGTAGGGCGTGTCGTCGGTGCCTTCGAGCTCGACACCGATCGAGAAATCGTTGCAGGCGCTGCGGCCGCGATACGTGGATGGCCCGGCATGCCAGGCACGCTCGCCGAACGGCACGTACTGCACGAGCTGTCCGTCGCGCCGTATCAGCACGTGCGCCGATACGCGTTGTGCGGCGATCTCGCGGAAGTATGGATGTGCGTCCGCCGGCAGCGTGCCGGTGAACAGCCTGTCGATCCAGGGACCGCCGAACTGCGCCGGTGGCAGGCTGATGCCGTGCACGACCAGCAGCTCCGGAAGCACACCCGTGGGACGCGCGTCGAAATGCGGCGACAAAACCTGACGCACGCCGGCAAGCAGCCCCGTCGCGGGATCGATCTTCACCGCGCCGATCATGCCACAATCGAGCGCATGACCGCCGGCAACTCCCCTTACGTCGCGCGCGATCTTGCGCACGTGTGGCATCCGTGCACGCAGATGAAGGACCACGAGGCACAGCCGCCGATCCCGATCCGGCGCGGCCGCGGAGCCTGGCTCGAGGACTACGCAGGCCGGCGCTATCTCGATGCCATCAGCTCGTGGTGGGTGAACCTGTTCGGTCACGCCAACCCACGCATCAATGCCGCGGTGCGTTCCCAGCTCGAGAGCCTCGAGCACGTGATCCTCGCCGGCTTCACTCACGAGCCCGTCATCGCGCTCTCGGAAGCACTGACGGCACTCGCGCCGCCCGGGCTCACGCACTGCTTTTACGCCGACAACGGCTCCTCTGCCGTCGAAGTGGCAGTGAAGATGAGCTTCCACTACTGGCGCAACCGCGGGCAGCCCGCCAAGCGTCGCTTCATTACGCTCGCCAACAGTTATCACGGCGAAACTCTGGGTGCGCTCGCGGTGGGGAACGTCGAGCTGTACAAGGAGATCTACCGCCCGCTGCTCATGGAGGTGATCACTGCACCCTCACCCGATTGCTACCAACGCGAGCCGGGCGAGAGCTGGGCGGAGCATTCGCGCCGGCGCTTCGCCGCCATGGAGGAGTTGCTGAGGCAGCACGCACACGAAGCCTGTGCAGTGATCGTGGAGCCTCTCGTCCAGTGCGCCGGCGGCATGCGCATGTACGATCCGGTGTATCTCACCCTGCTGCGCCAGGCGTGCGATGCCCATGACGTGCATTTGATCGCGGACGAGATCGCGGTCGGCTTCGGCCGCACCGGCACGCTCTTCGCCTGCGAGCAGGCCGGCATCCGTCCGGACTTCATGTGTCTCTCCAAGGGATTGACGGGCGGCTACCTGCCGCTCTCGACCGTGATGACCACCGAGGCCGTGTACGCCGCCTTCTATGACGAGTACACCAAGCTCACCGCCTTTCTCCACTCGCACAGTTTCACCGGTAATCCGCTCGCCTGTGCTGCGGCGCTCGCGACTCTCGCCATCTTCCGCGAGGATCGCACCCTCGAGCGCAACCGCGTCCTCGCTGCGCACCTGGGTGAGCGCGCGCGCGAGCTCGAAGCACACCCGCACGTGGCCGAAGTCCGCCAGCGCGGCATGATCGTGGCGGCGGAGCTCGTGGCCGACAAGGCGGCGCGCAAGCCCTATCCCTGGCAGGAGCGCCGCGGCCTGAGCATCTACCGTCATGCGCTGGCGCGCGGTGTGTTGTTGCGGCCGATCGGCAATGTCGTGTACTTCATGCCGCCTTACGTGGTGACGCCGGGGGAAATCGACCTGATGGTGGAGGTCGCCCTCGAGGGTATCGAGCGCGCCACATGCGACTGACCCGGGTGTATCTCGATGCGGCGCTCGAGCCGGGGACGCTCGTTGAGCTCTCGGGCACCGCGGCCGGGCATCTCACGCGCGTGCTGCGGCTGCGTGCCGGCGCCGCGCTGACTCTGTTCAACGGACGGGGCGGCGAATACTCCGCGAGCATCGAACGCGTGCGCCGCAGCGATGTGAGGCTGGCGGTCGGCGAACATCAGGCGATCGAGCGCGAGTCGCCTGTCGCGCTGACCCTGGCACAGGGCATCTCACGGGGCGAGCGCATGGACCTGGTGGTGCAGAAGGCAACCGAGCTCGGGGTGTCGCGCCTCATTCCGCTAGTCACCGAGCGCAGCGTCGTGCGGCTCGATGAGGAGCAGTCCGATCGCAAGTCGAGTCACTGGCGGGCCATCGCCATCGCCGCCTGCGAGCAGTGCGGACGCAACCGTCTCCCCGAGGTCGCACTCCCCGCGCAACTGCGCGAGTTCCTGCGACAGCCATCGGGCGAGAGCGCGCGGCTGCTGCTCTCACCTGCCGCTGCGCAGCGCATCGAGGATGTGCCGCGCCCGGCGAGCGGCGTCACCGTGCTCATCGGCCCCGAGGGGGGACTCTCCGATGAGGAGCAGGCCGATGCTCAGGCGGCAGGCTTCACGGCGGTGAATCTCGGTCCGCGCGTGCTGCGCACGGAGACCGCTGCGATCGCAGCCCTCACGCTCCTGCAACGGCAGTTCGGAGACTTGTAACACGCACCTCCCGCCCCGCCTCCGACTTCGCTGCGGCGGCAGTCAATGGATTTACATAATGCAGCTGCGCGCGCAGTGGATGAATCGACAGCGATGCGACATACTTCCTAACAGCAAGACATCGGCCACAGGCCGGCCGTAACAACAACGTTCGAGCAGGGAAGGACTTCTTGTGGCGCGTCGCTGCGCTCATATGCAACGTCACAACCGCTCCGGTCTGCTCGGACGAAGCCGCTGGGCTGACATCTC
>DASYFL010000020.1:0-1922 GCA_036498445.1 Steroidobacteraceae bacterium | reverse complement strand
CAGAACGACTGTCGCCTGTGGACCACCCGGCACGAGTACGTCACCTGCCGAATGCTCGTCGCCGACACGGGCCGCGAGGCGCCGCCCGATGCGCTACGGTTCTACCATGCCGCCGGTTGGGATGAGCAGGCGCTCGGCTCCTATAAGGCGCGCTTCGGCGGCTTCGGCAAGGCGGTATACACGTTGCCGGACAGTTTTCGGCGGATCGTGGATGGCGAGGACATTCTCATCGGCGGTCGCAGCTGGCGTGCCGTGGTCGGCCGGGGCCACTCGCCGGAACACCTGTGCCTGCATTCCGCGGAGCTTCGGGTACTGATCTCCGGCGACCAGGTGCTGCCGCGCATCACCTCCAACGTATCGGTCTTCCCGACCGAGCCGGACGCAAATCCGCTACAGGAGTGGCTCGAGTCACTCGCTTCGATCGCCGCGCGCGTCCCGGACGATGTCCTGGTGCTGCCCTCGCACAACGAACCGTTCCGGGGACTGCACGCGAGGCTGAAGACACTCATCAGCGGACACGAGCAGCGGCTCGAGCGCATGCAGGTGGAACTCGAAGTGCCCAAGCGGGCAGTCGATGTGTTCGGACTACTTTTTCGCCGCAAGGTGGGCGCGGACATGTTGATCATGGCAACCGGGGAGAGTGTGGCTCACCTTAACTGCCTGATCGCGCGCGGGCTCGCGGTACGCGAGCTCGATGCGTCGGGTGTTGCCTGGTACCGCAGCGCCTGAAGCGCCTACGCACAAAGAGCGCACCCAACTCGCCCGCTCCCGTAAACTGCTCTCATGTCGGACGAGATGCTTGCCACCATCGCCGAGCAATCCGGGTTTCGCCATACCGGACGGAGCGATGAGGTCACCCGCCTTTGCGAGGGGTTCGCGGCTGCCTGGCCAGATGCGGTGCACCACATTGAGTTCGGCCGCTCTGCCGAAGGCCGCACGATGCGCTCGTTGCTCGTCTCCCGCGGCGAGGTGCGCAGGCTACCGCTCCTCATGCTACAGGGGGGCATTCACCCCGGCGAGAGCGATGGCAAGGACGCGGGTTTCATTGCCCTGCGCGAGCTCCTCTCCGGCGGCGCTGCGCCGGGTGTTCTCGAGCGCGTGACCATTCTGTTCGTTCCCGCCTTCAACATCGACGGGCACGAGCGCTTCGGACGCTGGAACCGCCCCAACCAGAACGGACCAGAGGAGACCGGCTGGCGCACGACCGCGCACAACCTCAATCTCAACCGCGATTACACCAAGGCCGACTCGCCCGAAATGCGTGCCCTGCTCGAGCTGATCCGCGGTTGGGATCCGCTCGTGTGCGCTGACCTGCACGTTACGGACGGCGCCGACTTCCAGCCCGATGTCTCACTACAGGTCGAGCCGCTCAATCAGGGCGATCCACACCTGCAAGCAGCGGGCCGCGAGCTGCGTGATGCGTTGGTTGCCAAACTCGTCGCGCAGGGGTCGATGCCCCTGCCCTTTTATCCGGACTTCGCCGTCACCGACGATCCGTCCTCGGGGTTCCGGTTGACAGTCTATTCGCCGCGCTTCTCCACCGGCTATTTTCCGCAGAGGAATCGCTTTACCGTACTGGTCGAGACGCATTCATGGAAGGACTACGCGACGCGTGTACGCGTCACCCGCAACACCATCATTGCACTCGCAGAGTTGGTGGCAGAGCACGGCGCGGGCTGGCGTGAGCTCGTGTGCAAAGCGGACGCTGCGGCGGCGGGCCTTGGAGGCACAGAGATCGTGCTCGATTACAGCTCCGGCTGGCGCGAGCCGGCGAGCGGCGATGCCAGCGCAGCACTCGGCGCAGCGAGCACTAAGCAGATCGACTTTCCCGGCTATGCCTACACCCGGGAGGTCTCGCCAATCTCCGGTGAACGGGTCACGGTCTACGATCGCTATCGTCCGCAGACCTGGCACGTGCCGCT
>DASYFL010000019.1:0-6315 GCA_036498445.1 Steroidobacteraceae bacterium | reverse complement strand
GAGTGGCGACGCCCGTTGAGCGGCGGGTGCACCGATGGCGATCTGGGTCGGAACATCCGGCTACAACTATCCGGAGTGGAAGGGCAGTTTCTATCCGGAGAAGTTGCCGGCGGCCAAGATGCTGCCCTTCTACGCGCAGTCCTTTACCAGCGTGGAGATCAATTACACCTTCTATCGTGTACCCAACACGAAGATTCTCGCCGGCTGGAATCGTGACACGCCGGATGGCTTTCGCCTCACGCTCAAGGCGCCCAAGCGCATCACGCACATCGCCCGGCTCAGGGATTGCGGCGAGCTGCTCGCCTACTTCCTGCGGGTGAGCGCATCGCTCGGTCCGAAGCTCGGCGCCATCCTGTTCCAGCTGCCGCCCTACTTCCGCAAGGATCTGGCGGCGCTCGATGCGTTCCTCGCCCTGCTGCCCGCGGGCACCTGTGCCGCGTTCGAGTTCCGCCACGCTTCGTGGATGGACGCGGAGGTGTTCGCCCGGCTGCGTGCGCAGGATCTCGCCCTGTGCGTCGCCGACAGTGAGAAGTTCTCGACGCCGCTCGAGATCACGGCGAGCTACGGTTATTTCCGCCTGCGCGATGAGGGTTATACGCCGGAGGATCTGCGGCGTTGGGCGGACCGGATCCGTGCCAACACCGCCGGCTGCAGCGATGTCTACGTTTATTTCAAACACGAGGAAGCCGGCAAGGGACCGCAGTTCGTGCGCTTGCTGCTGGAGGCGCTCGGCGAAGCGCAGCCGCGGCAGGCTGATGCACCGCAATAGTTCCCGGCGCCAAAGCTGACACGGGAACGGCTCTGCAGCGGGCACGAGAACCCGCCGTTTCAACTCCGCAACTCACCTGGCGCAACGCGGGCTGCGAGCGTGTTCGCGGGCCGCACTCACAAGGGGAAACACATGAAGGCACTCGCTAAACCAACAGGGAAGCTCTCCGCTGCGCTGATGACCTCGCTCCTCATGGTGCTGCCAGCCACGGCGCTGGCCGGCGACGATCAGGCGGTCCTGCCGTCGCTGACCAAGATCAAGACAATCGCCTCCACCGTTCCCGCCAACGGCGACGTCAACCCTTACGGCATGGCACAGGTGAAGAGAACGATCGGCAACCTGCGCGCCGGGAACATACTGGTCAGCAACTTCAATGACTCCGGCAACTTCCAGGGCACGGGCACTACGATCGTCGAAGTCGCACCCGATGGCAGCGTGAGCCTCTTCGCGGCTCTCGACCCGGCAAAGCTGCCGGGGAGCTGTCCGGGTGGCGTCGGCTTGACCACGGCACTGGTAGTACTCAAGCAAGGATGGGTCATCGTCGGAAGTCTCCCCACCGCCCATCAGGGCACGGTGTTCACAGGTCCCGGCTGTCTCATTGTGCTCGACAGCCTTGGGACCCCGGTGGAGACTTTCTATGGATCGCTCATCAACGGCCCGTGGGACATGACCGCCTTCGATGGCGAGCACGATGCGGCGCTCTTCGTCACCAACGTGCTGAACGGCACCGTTGCAGCCGGCGGGGCGGTGGTGCACGGCGGCACGGTCACACGACTGAACCTCAAGGTGTCCGCGGCCGTCAAGCCGGCGCTGGAGTCCATCACCATCATCGGCTCGGGATTCCCGGAGCGCACCGATCCGGCGGCATTGGTCATTGGCCCGACCGGGGTTGGACTGCGCGCGAGCTGCGAGGGCGATCGCGATGACTGCGCGGATCACGAGGACGGCGATCACCGCGACAGTTCACTCTTATACGTCGCCGATACGCTGAGTGACCGCGTAGCGGTACTCGATCGCGCGCTCACCCGCACCACCACTGCGGGAATCGGCCATACATTGAGCTCCGGTGGCAGCCTGAATGGGCCGCTCGGGCTCGTCGTCACGCCGGCCGGCACTGTGTTGACCGTCAACAGCGGCGATGGCTTCATCACCGAGATCTCGCCCCACGGGACGCAACTCGCAAAGATGCAGCTCGACAATACCGGCTCGCCACCGGGTGCGGGCACGCTCTTCGGACTGGCATTCGACCCGGCTGCGGGGGTCTATTTCGTGGATGACGGCAGCAATACGGTCAACCTCCTGCATCGCTGACACGAGCAACGGCGCCGCAATGAAGAGGCACCAGTCGCGACTCCGGCGGGCTTCGGGCCCGCCGGACCGTGAACTTCGGTGCTGTTATGGTTCACCTCAGGTACCCCAGATCTGGGTGAGTGCGCGGGCAAAGTTCGCGCCGAGCACCTTCTCGGTGACCGCAGGCGAGTAGCCACGCTTCAGCAGCCGATCGGCGATGATCTCCATCCGGCGCGGTTCGTTGAGACCGATGACGTAGGTCGGCCGGTCTTCCTCGGGAGCCGACAGTCCCGCCGCGCGCCGTTCGTCGATGTTGCGCGCGAATTCCGCCATGCCTGCGGGTGAGGTATCGAAGGGTGCGATGTCGACATCACTCCCGATGCCCACGTGGTCCTCCCCGGCCACCTGGAGCGCATGAGTGAGGTGCGCCATGTAGTCATCGACGGTCGGCTGGCGTGGCGAGGCGGTGAGGTACGGCAGCTCGTAGATCCCCACGACTCCACCCTTTGCAGCAAGCGCCCGCAACTGCTCATCGGTCTTGTTGCGCGGATGAGCATGGAGCGCAGCGCAACCCGCGTGCGTCATCAGCGGGGGTTGAGATGAGAAGGCCAGCACGTCGATGGTGGTCGCCGGGTTAGCGTGACTCAGGTCGATGGCGATCCCCTGGCGATTCATTTCCCGCACGGCCTCGTGCCCGCGCGGCGTGAGCCCTCCGCCCTTTGGCTCCATCACGCCTGCGGCGAAAGGCGACCTGCGGTTGTAGGACAACTGCATGATGCGCACCCCGAGGTTGCGGAACACCTCGAAAGAGCTGAGCTGCCCTTCGAGCATCTCCACGCTCTCGAAAGACAAGATGATCCCGAGCTTGCGCTCGCGCTTTGCGCGCGCCATGTCCGCACCGTTGCGGACCGCGCTGAAATAATCCGGGTGCAGCTCGATGAGCTGCTGCACCTGGGCGATTGAGGTGACCGTGTGCGCAAAGTCGCTGTTGATTCCACCGAGTGACAGCTTGATGACGTCGATGCCGCTCGCGCGGACCAGGTCGAGGTCGGCCTGTGGCAGGGGCAGGCGCTCGGCCAGTGGCGGGGCCGAGTTGCAGTCGAGAACCAGAGCGCTCGCGTAGAGACCGCGCGCCGCATCGCTCACTGCCAAAGGCTTATCCGCGGCCGGCGCGGCCGCGGGAGCTGCCGTACGAGCGGCGCTCAGTGCGGCCGCTGTGGTAAAAAGTTGCGCAAACTCGCGTCGATTCACGGGGAGCTCTTGAGGGCTACGCCCTGGACCTCAAAGTGCCCGTTACGGAGCAGCCTGCTGCTGCCGATGAAGGCCCGCGCCGGATAGTGCCCGTGAAAATACGTGCGATAGACCGCGTTGAAGGTGTCGTACAGCCCGAGGTCAGTGCAATAGACCGTAACGGACACGAGATCGTCCATGGTGAGCCCGGCGGACTCCACCGTGCGTTTGACGGCATCCATCACCAGGTGCGCCTCGACAGCCGGGTCCGCGGGTGCATTGCCGGTGTGAGTGTCGGTGCCGATGTGGCCGGCGACGTACAGCGTATCGCCCGAGAGCACTGCGTCACTGAAGGGGAGCGGTGCGCTTCCCGCGGGCACGCTGTGCTCGACATACCTGCGGTTGGCGGCGCTGGTGACCTGCGGCAGCAACGAAGCGGCGAGGAGCGCGGCGGCGAGGATAAGGGCGGATGTCGCGGGGCCAGCCCTCGAAAATGCCCTTACCCGGAGCGAGGGTCGTATGGCCGCTCGGAAGGTGCCTAGGTTGGCGGGGACGGCTGCTCTGCATGATGGACTCATGATGTTCTCTCCCTGCGGCTGCAGCGGGTAAGACACCAGCTGGCGACCGGTCAATGCTAGCGGATGATGGGGCGTGCCGCGCGCTCGAGGGCAGCGGGGGCAGGTTCGCGTCGAACGAAGATGATGCTGTTAGTCGTGTTGGGTGGCGCGAGGGTACGGATCCCGTGTCGAGCCCTCTCCTGCAAAACCGGCACGCTCTTCGGCTGCGAACAGGTCCACGGCGCACTCCGCACCCTCGAGCGCGAGCAGTGCGCGCTTGATACGCAGGCCGCCGCCGAACCCGGTGAGCGTGCCGTCGGCGCCAATGACCCGATGACAGGGCACGACGATTGGCAGCGGATTCGCGCCGTTTGCGAGTCCCACCGCGCGCGCACCCCGGCTGAGACCGAGACGCCGCGCGAGCTCGCCGTAGGAGACCGTCTCGCCATAGGGGATCGCAGCGAGCGCTTGCCACACCCGCAGTTGGAAGCTGGTGCCCTCGGCTGCAGTGGGCAGGTCGAAGCTGCGGCGCGCACCGCAGAAATACTCCATGAGCTGGGCCTGCACCTGCACGAAGGCGTCTGCTGAGGGCTGCCAACCTTTCCCGGGGCGCAGCACCTGCGGTCCAGCCTGAAAATGTATGCGTGCGAGTGCGCGCGCGGTGCCCACCAGCATGAGCCGGCCAACGGGAGAGTCGATCTCGTGCCAGTACGTCATATGCCTCTCCTCACTTGCGTGCGAGCCGCCGCGGTGCGCCACAGATGCATGACCGCGTACCCGCGCCACGGTTGCCACGAACGGGCGCGCTCTTCGAGCTCCTGCACGGTCAACGGACGCTCCGCCGCTGCAGCCATGCGGCGTAAAACCAAATCTCCTGCGGGCAGGGCGTCCGGCTCCCCTAGCGCCCGCAGCGCCACGTACTGGGCCGTCCATGCACCAATACCGGGAATCGCCGAGAGCGCTGCGATCACTTCCTCGGGGGCGGCGCTGAAGTCAATGCGGCGGGCGAGCACCGCGTGCGCGAGCGCCCGGAGAGTCGCGGCGCGCAAGCGCGTGATGCCGAGCGACTCGAGTGGCGCCTCGGCGAGCGTCCGGGCATCCGGAAAGAGGTGAGTGAGTCCCGCGGTGCCGCGACCGATGGCGAGGCCAGCGCGCTCCACCAGGCGCACCGCATAGGTGCGCCCGGCAGCGACACTCACCTGCTGCCCGAGCACCGCGCGCACGGCACATTCGAACGGATCCCACGCGCCGGGAATGCGCAAACCGGGCCGGGCGCGCAGCAGTGGTCCGACCAGCGCGTCGGAGGCGAGCTCGAGCCCGATGCGCTGGGGATCTGCAGCAAGGTCGAAGACACGGCGCGCCACGGTCGAGAGCTGCAACAGCGAGGCCGGCGGCGCCCCGGCGACCCGTAACTCGAGCGCGTCCTCACCCGGCACTGGAGCGACGCGGATGATGGCGTGACCGCCTTCGCAGGCCACGGTACGCGCGTACTCCCCGGCCTCTATCCGCTCGACACCGCTGATCGAGCGCGCGGCGAGAAAGCTCAGCAGATGGTCCCAGTCGTACGGAGGCCGATAGGCGAGACGCAGCACCACCTCTTTCCGGTCGCTCGTGGCTGCGCCGGACCGCCTCGCGCGGCGCAGCTCGCTCGGGGCCCGCCGGTAGGTGTTGCGGAACGCATCGTTGAAGCGACGGCAACTGCCAAACCCCGCCGCCATCGCAATCTGGGTGATCGGGAGCCGCGTCTCTTCCAGAAGGCAGACGGCAAAGTGCAACCGGCGTGTCTGCGCGACCGCTACGGGAGAGGCGCCGACATGACGGACGAAGAGGCGCAAGAGGTGGCGAGGCCCGATCCCGAGCCGGCCGGCAAGCGACTCCACGGAGTCTTCATCGAGTGCGCCGCCTTCGATCAGCCGCAGCGCCCTGCGCACGACGGCCGCCGTGCCAAGCCACGCGGGCGTGCCCGGTGCAGCCTCAGGGCGGCAACGCAGGCACGGCCGGAACCCCGCCGCCTCCGCGGCCGCTGGGCTGCCGAAAAAGCGCACGTGCGCGCGCTTCGCGTAGCGCGAGGGGCAAATCGGACGGCAGTAGATGCCGGTCGAGGTGACGGCGATGAAGAACTTGCCATCGAAGCGTGGATCGCGGCTGATGCGCGCGCGATTGAGCGCCTCGGGATCGAGTCCGCAGATGAGCTCCATGGCGCAACGATACGCGCCGGACTCGCGGCACAGTAGCCATTTTCGGACCTGGCGGGCCAGCCGGCCGTCGCGTCGCGGATTCGCGCAGTACCTCAGGCGCGGCCGGAATGTGCCTTCTCGAGTGTCGCGATGTCGAGCTTGTCCATTCTCAACATGGCCTGCATCGTGCGTTGCGCCTTCGGTACATCGGGGTCACTCAGCAGCACCGGCAGCACGGTCGGCACCACCTGCCAGGAAACACCGTACTTGTCCTTCAGCCAGCCGCAGCGAC
>DASYFL010000018.1:0-102074 GCA_036498445.1 Steroidobacteraceae bacterium | reverse complement strand
GTGCCAAATGCAACGGACGCCACTCGGGCTGGTCTATGTGGATCAATATCTTGGCAATGCGAAAAAGCGGCCTAGAAACCTCTCGTCGAACTACGAACCAGGAGGTCGGGAGTTCGAATCTCTCCGGGCGCGCCAGTTATCAAACACTTACCGCGCCCCTCCCGCCTTCAAGTGGTCAATGTCCGGGCAAGTGCTGAATATTTCTATTCGCCGCTTTGGCAGGCAGACCAAAGTGCTTCAAGGGGAGCGCCCAAAGCGCAGGTTGCAGTAGGCAGACGGGACCGGCGTGCAAATTCCATCCCTGGAGGTAATTCAGCGCTTGACTGGTGGCCTCGGCCACATCTGGGAAGCTTTCGCTACGGCGTAAAAGTTAGTAAGGTGCGCTTCAGGCCGAGTGATCTAGCATGGGAGTGCAGCCGTCGTGAATGCCGTCGTTCGCCTGTTGGCTGTGATCTGTGCGTGCGCCGGCGGCAGT
Source organism: Steroidobacteraceae bacterium (assembly GCA_036498445.1). Classification (GTDB taxonomy): domain Bacteria; phylum Pseudomonadota; class Gammaproteobacteria; order Steroidobacterales; family Steroidobacteraceae; genus 13-2-20CM-66-19. Next base: position 101,599 of record DASYFL010000018.1, on the reverse strand, counting down.
GCCGTGGCCGCCGGTTCCGACCCGAACGCGGTCGAGCCTGACCAATCGGTATCGCAACCCTCTGCACCGGCTCCCCCGGGCGTGACCGGCGCGCGATCCCCTGCTCCGGAGTCCACACCCGCGAGCACCACCCCCGCCGAGGCAACGCCTTCGCACCTCCCGCCGGCCAAAGGTGGATCGGATGCCGCCCCCACACCGACGTCTGCGAACAAGCCTACCAAGGTAGTCTTGCGGGACGAAACGTTGGACGGCGCGCAGCTCAAGCAGATTCTCGCAAAGGGTTACAAGCCTGAAGGCCATGGAGATCAAGTGCTCTACTGCCGCCGCGAGTCCGAAATGGGTACGCGCGTCGAAACGAAAGTCTGCAGGACCGCTACGGTGATTCTAGGTCTTGAACTGCAAGGTAGGGACATTACGGAGCGCGCGCAGAAAGACAATGGAAATCCGAAGCTCAACTAACAACGAGGGGAGAGTTCAGCGCGTGAAGCTCTCGCTGCGCGGGCCGCCAGTGCCGACGCCCGTGTCACCTACTTCCTATTGAGGTAGTTTCTTTCCAAGAATCCGGACCGGAAATTCTGTGGCGGCGTCGGGATGTCTGGCCGACCATCTGGCGTAAAGTCCATGAGATTCCAATACGGCCACACCGTGTCAACGTGGTTGCCCGCAAGTTCAGTTCCCCAGAAATGAAAGATCGCTCCGTCCCGCTTCACAAACACATGCATCACTGGCCACTGCATGTCGTCTGAGTCCCCCTGACATTTGTAGTCGGCTTGATAGGTGGCATGGAATCCGGAAACCAGCGCGATCTGCGACCATTGACGTTGTTTGGCCCACGCGTTGATGCGATCGGGCGGGGCTTTGGCAATTGCGACGAATCCGGCGTCTCGGGTTACCTGATATGAGCTGCGATCAAACCCATCGACGAGTGACGTACAGGAAGGACACGGGTTGTCCCAGTTGGGACCGAACATGAACGAGTAAAGCAATAGCGTGTTCTTGTCCACGAACAGCTCTGAAAATTTGACACTCTTCCCGACTCTCCCGTCGTTCGCCCATTGGAACGTGTAGTCCTCTTTCAACTGCCCGCCGCGCGGAAGATTCCGGCGTTTGGCGGCGACGGCCTTCACCTTCTCGACAAGCTCCCGTTCGTCTTTCAGCAATGCGTCGCGCGCTTCGCGGTACTCTTTGCTTTCATTTGGATATCTTGATTCACTCATCTTCGCCTCCTGCATTTGTTGAAGCATCGCCCTGGTGTGGCCCGTGCGGGCAGCTCGGCTCCTGGCTGATGTTTGACACCCCCGAGTCTCGACGCCCCTTGCTTCAGGTCCCACGTCGCGCGAGGAGCAGGCCGCAGCCGACGCAGATCAACAGCGTCCCGGTGATGCGGCTTTGCAGCCGCCGCCGTGCGGGAGTTCTGAACCAGCCCCGGGCGCGTCCGGCAAGCAGCGCGTAGGCGCTGTCGGAGAGCAGAGCCATGACGATCATCGTCCCAATCATCACGAGAAGCTGCGGTGCGGCTGCGCGATGCGAATCGATGAACTGTGGCAGGAAAGCGATGTAAAAGACAATCGCCTTGGGATTGGTGATCGCGATCAGAAAGCCCTGCAGGAATACAGCGCGCGAGGACCGATTGGCTGCCGGCACGATCGCCAGCGCTTGCCCGCCACGGACCCGCCACGCCTTGACCCCGAGCCAGATCAGATACAGCGCGCCGACCCAGCGCACGACCTCGAAGATCTCGCTCAGCAATGCGAAGAATGCGACCAGCCCCACCGCGGTGGCGCCGAGAAGGATTGCATTGCCAATGCTCGCTCCCGCGACGGTTGCAAGGCCTGACCGGCTGCCGTGGCTTAGTGAATTGGCTACGACGAGCGTAACGATCGGTCCGGGCATCAGGACCAGGATCGCAACGGCGAAGCAGTAGGCGAGAAAAAGATGAGGGTTCATCCCAGGCTCATGTGCCCCGGACCTGTGCTGCCACCGGCTCCCAGGATGGCCCGCGCGAGCGGCCGGCGCAACAACGCACGAATCTCGGCTGATCGGCAACTTGGACTCCGACACCGAATCACTCTGCGCAGCCGAGTCTGGGAAGTTCTGAGTCGAGCCAGGGAGCATCGCCTCAAATCGGCCATCGAGGCCTCGAAGCCACTTCGACCCGGGCGGCCGATTGGGATCGTACAACGACCCATTTGCCGTCACGGTTCGCGAAGACATCCATCCAGACCACTTCTCCGCGAGTGCGTTGGCCGTTGGTGGTACTCATTTCAACGTGGCTGCCCTGCACCACGGCGACCTCGCCCAGTACTTTCACTTCGAAGGGTCCGAATTCGATGGACTCGACTTTGACCCTGCCGCTCTTCACACCCGCGATGAGCTGTGCTCTTGTGAGCTTCTTGCCGTCGTTGCTGACTTCAATCCAATCCTCGCCCAATATCCGGCCTATCCGTTCGCCGTCGCCGGCCTTCATGGCACCAGCCCACTGCCGTTCGAGCTCCTTCAGGGTTTCTGCCGTGTCCTCGCCCTCAGATATTGGTGGTTTCGTAGGTGCCCGTGTATCAGCGAGAGCGAGTGCTCCAATGCATATAGTCACCAGCGCTGCCACGGTTCTCTTCATGATCGCTTACTCCGTCGTATCGTCGTTGTGCTAACGGCACTCAAGCTTGGTACTGAATGCCCACCGGCGCCAGATGCTACGGGAAGCAACTGATGGGTTTCCTCTCGGCCGGGTCATCATTCAGAGCGATCCGTCCCTCATAGCAGCCTACGCGCAACCTGGCGACCGTGAATGTTTACATCGCTTGGAAATCGACTAGTAGCTCTATAGGCGCGGCAAGGCGTTTTGCGGTGCGACGGCTGCCGTTGGAGTCGGCAATCATCGAGCGCTATCGGTGTCGCGAGCCCGATCGATCCCGGTCATTGCATTAAGAAAGCCAGATGCCCCGGAAGCGGACATACCTAACGAGCGGTGCTGGAAGGTGCAGCAAGGTTTCGGCCGTGGAGCCCGTACAGTCCGATTGCAACCCAGATGACATTGATAAATACGGACGGGTAAGCGCCGTTCCAACCGCTGTTGATGACAATGCCGGCGCCGGACAGCACATTTAACCAGTGATAGAGATTTGAGCGGCTGCTGAGCCTGCCGCTCGTAAGCAGGAGGTATGCCGAGAGCATAAGTGCCGCGGCCAGCCATCCAACGATCTCAATCGTGTACTTGAGCATGCAGTGCTCCCTTGGTGCGCGCGTCGTTATTCCGGAGCCGGTTGCGCGGTCCTTGCAGTGAAAACAGGCGACGTGCAACGAAGTAGGCCACCATGGCGCCGACCAGCTGGGACAGAATGAACGCCGGTGCATCCTGCGGTCGGATGCCGGCGAACGTGTCCGAGAGGGAGCGGGCGATGGTGATCGCCGGGTTCGCGAAGGAAGTAGAAGCCGTGAACCAGTAGGCGGCGCCGATCCACCCCGCCACCATCCACGGCGCATCCTCAGTGCGCCGGCACCCGAGGATGACTAGGAGCAGCCCGAATGTCGCCACGCCTTCGGACAAACACTGGGCGGGTCCGGCTCGGGCGTGGAGTGAGTGCTGGATGAGTGGCAGTTCAAACATCGCATGCGCCAAAAGCGCGCCCGCGCAACAAGCCACGATCTGCACTGATCCGTAGGCGATCGCCTCATGCCAGGTCATCTCGCGGCGAATTGCCTGCACGAGCGTCACCGCCGGGTTGAAATGTGCTCCGCTCACTGCGGCGAATAGCGCAATCAGAACGGCGAGCACTGCCACGGTCGCCCCGGTGTTTGCCAGCAATGCCACTGCCGCATTTCCGCCTGCAAGGCGCTCTGCCATGACGCCCGAACCCACGACCGTCGCCGCCAGAAACAACGAGCCGATCCCCTCGGCGGCCAAACGTCGCGACAGGTTCACGTGGTGCCCGCATCCGGCGGTGTCTTACCGATCGCATCCAGGTGCTCCTGGAGCCTGATCCGATCGAGCGAAGCGAGCGGCAGGCTCGTAAAGATCTTGATGCGGTTATCCAGCGCCTTGAACGTGTCCCGGAAGGCGACCCACTTGTCGGTTTCGGACCCTTCGACCGCCGCCGGGTCCGGAAGCCCCCAGTGTGCGGTCATCGGTTGTCCCGGCCAGTACGGGCAGACCTCGCCGGCAGCGTTGTCGCAGACGGTGAACACAAAATCGAGGGGCAGGCCGTGAGGGGCGGCGAATTCGTCCCAGCTCTTGCTGCGAAGGCCTTCGGTCGGGAGCTTCATGCGCTTCAGGAGTTCGAGCGCGATCGGGTGCACAGCCCCCTTGGGATGACTGCCGGCACTGAAGCCCTTGAACTTGCCGCGGCCCCACTGATTGATCAGAGCCTCGGCGATGATGCTGCGCGCGGAGTTGCCGGTGCACAAAAAAAGTACGTTATAGGGGCGGTCGGCCATATAGCGTTCTAAGGCGGCAGCCTCTTTGCCATGCAGGTCGCAGAGCTGGGGCACAGCGAGCGAAACTCTTCGCTTCCCTGCATGGCTTGGGGCACGGTGCTGCGCTCGATCACTCGGTAACCCTGGCGTGCGAAGAATTCCGCGGCGGTCTGTGTGAGCAGGACCAAACAGATGACTTGCGAGCCGCGCGCCATACGCTCTAGCTCGCTCACAACAGCTTGCCCCAGACCTCTACCACGGCGATCCGGCGCCACGATCACCGACCGCAGGAGCGCCGATGAGCCGAAGCGCTGCAGCGCTCCGGCCGCGATAATCCGCCCATCTTCACGGATCACGGCGAATTCAGGCCGCGCCGATTCCAGATCACTCGTCGGTAATCCGGACCGCTCGAGCAGCGCTCGGATTGCGATCAAATCCTGCATGGAGGCGCGACCCAGTTCTGACACGCGGGCGGGTCCCCGGCTACGTTTGACTTCGCGTGCAGCAGCTTGGGGCGCAGCAAGCGGTCCCGGTCGCCTTGCCGGATTTCGGGCGTATCTCGTCCGTGCCGTACTCGGTGCTCTCTCCCGTGGTGAGAAACGTCTCCCACTGGACACCCTGCGGATCGTCGATCCAGCTCTTCTCACTGTGGGCGTAGCAGCAAGTCGTCTCTCCTTCCTCGATTACGGGGCCCTCGGCGTGTCGCAGGCGCTCGTAGACTTCCGCCAGCTCCGCGCGATCCTCGACCTGAATACCCAGGTGCTGCACACCGGGCTTTCCATCGCGCTGGCTGATCGCGAAGTTCACGCGCGGGTCTTCCAGCAGCCACTTGGCATAGTCGCTTTTTCGTACGGCCGGTTCAGCAGCAAAGAGTTGGCTATAGAAGCGAACACTCCCGGCCAGATCACGCACCGATACGTGAACGTGTAAGCGCTTCATGAGGCTCTCCTTTTTCCCTGCGCAACAGCCTTCGGCGGGCAGCTGCGCCCGCCGCAACAGTTCTCAGTCAGGAATCCGAGCAAATCGCTCATCTGCTCGTAGTTCGCCGAGTAGTAAATGAAACGGCCTTCCTGGCGAGCCAGGATGAGGTTCGCATGACTCAGAGTCTTGAGGTGAAACGACAGTGTGTTAGCTGGGATGTCCAGCCGTTGCGCAAGCTCACTCGCCGCCACGCCTTCCGGGCCGGCCTGAACGAGCAGCCGGTAGACTTGCAGACGACTGTTCTGTGCGAGGGCAGCTAGCGACTCGACCGCGGCATTTGATTCCATGGCTTTGGAATTATAGAACTAGCGCGACGTCAAGTTCAATCGCCGAGCCCCTAATCTCGGTCACTCGGCGCTCCCCAGTCGATATCCGCGGAGTCGCTAACTAAATAGAGCGTCGTGTAACCCGCCTGGGGTACGTTCATTTGCGAAATGGCACGTGTCCCAGACAAATTAGGCGCGCAAGCCAAGGAGAACATCGTTGATGCAACCGCGAAGCCCGGTGATCCGCGGCCAAGGCCGCACGTAGCCGCTACCGAACGACTTATCTTGGAGCGTACTCCGTGAAAACGTAGTCCTCTTTCTTCACGATCTGGTGGCACGCAAATCCGCACTTGGCGTCGTTCCCCTGCGGCGGATTGGCAGTCGAGTCGGCGGGTTTGAACGAAGCAGACGCCACGTCGTACTCGAACGCGGCCCATCCCCATCCGCCACTGTCCGCGAAGCGCTTGCTGTCCTTCACCATGAAGTCGACGTCATGCTGGGTAGCGGGCTGCAGCGGCTGACCTGGCTGTGCGTCGTTCTTTTTCGGGTTCCAGTGGACCTTCGCCATCTTGGAGCCGTCGGGAAAGGGCTTGCCGTTGCCGGGAATGCCCGCCCTGTAGGCTTCGATCATCGTGGGATTCCCGAAGATCGCCGCGAGCAGCGGCCCGTTGTGACTGACGGAAATCAGCTGCCAGCCTTCGTACCCCTTGAACTCGGAGAACGCAAGCCCACCTGGCACTTTGAGGGTGTACTTGTCCTGAGCGGAGATCGCGACACCCGTCGCTAAGATGGCAAGTGATGCCGTGACACCCAAACTGATCAGTATGTTTTTGGTCTTCATTACTACAACTCCTTTCTCGAGGGGCGGTGCGACTGGGGCGCTCAACGGCCGCCGAATTATTTTCGGGAGCGGACTAGAGACCAATCAGACCTAGGTCCTATACGGCGACTAGAGCGTGAGCTTTGCTCGTGTCGATGATTGCCGGATTGACGGGTCTGCTTTGGGGCGACCGCTTGAGCTTCCGTTGCACTGCTAGGCGTCTCTCCGTTCAGCGCCGCTACGTTGCGCCTGTATGATCTGAGATCACCTTGTTCCGTTTAGCAGTAAGTAGATTCCAGGAGCAAAGCGTGCGCATACCGGTGAGAGCTTGGAAATCCGTCGCGCTAGGGCTCGGTGGAGCGCTCTGCGTACTTGCTGCAGGCGGACAGCCCATACGCTCCGCCGAGGCGTCGTTCATCGCCGAAAACCGCGCTGCGATGGACAAGATGATGGGCGACATGGATGTCACGCCGTCCGGGGATGTGGATCACGACTTCGCTGCGATCATGATTCCACATCACCAAGGAGCCATCGACATGGCGCAATCGGAACTGCGCTACGGGCGAAACGAACAGTTGCGCCGTATCGCCCAGGAAATCATTGTCGAGCAACAACAGGAGATCGCTGTGATGCGCGTGGCCCTGAAGCAATCTTCGCCACGGCCTCAGGTATCACCCGACCAAGCCGTTGACCTGACGCCTACGGGCGTCCCGACCCGACGATGAAAAATGTGAAAGGAACGCAAAATGAGAGCTTCGGTGTTCTCCGCCGTTCTAGGCGGCAGTGTCCTCGCAAGCTCATACGTCTTCGCGGGGCAAGCGCCCGGCAGCGCAACGGCACCCGACATCGCGATCAGCCACCATGACCGTGTCTACGCGGCGGAGCAGTTCTCCAACACCGTGTCGGTTACCGACCCGGTTGACAACAAGCTGCTCGGTGTGATTCGGCTCGGCGAGCCGCAGCCGACCAACTTCAGCCCGCTTTATCGGGGGCAGCTTCTGGTCCATGGGATGGGCTTCTCACCTGACCATCGCACCATTGCTGTCGTGTCGATCGGCTCAAACTCGGTGACATTTATCGCCACTGCAACCAATGCGGTGAAGCACGTTACTTATGTAGGCCGGGCGCCTCATGAGGCTTTCTTCACGCCGGACGGCCAGGAAGTCTGGGTCACGGTGCGAGGTGAAAACTACGTCAGCGTGCTCGACGCTACGACGTACGAGGAGAAGACGCGGATCATTGTGCCGAATGGCCCTGGCATGCAGATTTTCTCGCCAGACGGCCAGTATGGATATGTTTGCTCGTCCTTCAACCCTGAGACCGAAGTCATCTCCGTCGCGAGCCACAAGATCGTCGGCAAGGTGCAGCAAGCAAGCCCATTCTGCCCGGATATCGCGGCGACACCGGACGGTTCCCAGGTCTGGTTCACCCTGAAGGACGTCGGCAAGACACAGGTCTTCGACGCTCACCCGCCATTCGCGCTTCTCAAGACGCTCGACACCGGCCCGATCACCAATCACGTAAATATCGTGCGCAATGCCCACGGCATGTTCGCGTATGTGACTGTCGGCGGACTAAACGAAATCAAGGTCTTCCGGACTGACGACTTCAGTCAAATCGCTATGATCCCGGTCGGCAAGCTGCCTCACGGAATCTGGCCATCGGGCGATGGAACGCGCATATACGTCGGGCTCGAGAATGACGATCAGCTGATCGGTGTCGACACGCTCAGCAACCGTGTGATTGCCACAGTGCGAATTGGCCAGGCCCCTCAGGCACTGACCTACGTCCCGGACGCCGTTCCTGAAGGAGCCGGGACCGAAGGGCTCGAGCAACTCGGGCTTGCGGGTCAAGTCGCGAGCTTGTCGATGCGGTCTGTGAGTGATCAACAAACCGCAGACGGCCGCGCGCCGACCAGCGTGACTCTCTTTGATCAGGGGCTCGTACAAGTGGTGCAAGCATCGGTCACCGGGCTTGAGCCAAAGCACCCCTACGTACTCGCTCTCGCCGCGCACGCGGACGGGAGCGGCACACTGCAGGCGCTGGCTAGCTTCACGGCTAACCCGGCCGGCTCGGCGATAGTGAATGCAGTAGGCCCGATCCGGCAGCTCGTAGAGAGCGGGGCACCGGCAGCACGCCGGTATCTCGTCATTGCAGCCGGCTCAGCGGCAGAGCCAGGCAAACCAATACAGATCCAGACTCCCTGATGCTTCAGTGCTGTACGGTGATCGCGTTGGGCCCAAGATTTTGGGTGCTCGCGCCCGGAAACAGTGCAAAGGGACTTCCGGTGATGAGCGTCAGCGCGCCGTCACTTGGATTGATCGAAAACACCTCGATCTGATTGCCGACATTGTCCAGCGCATACAGGAAGTCGTCTGGACCATCGAGTGCCAGGGCAATGGCGCGTCCGTTCGTGTAGGACAGTCCAATTTCCGTCAAGGCGCCGGAGCTCGCGTTGACCAGAAAGCAGTCTACGTCGGTGCCGTTCGCAACATGCAGCCGCTTGCCTTCCGCATCCATGACTGGCGACCGGATCGTGTAGCTGGCTGCGAACGGGCTGGCGGGGATAGCCGTTAGCGCGCCGGTACTGGCATCGATCGAGAAGCCGGACAACTCGTCCGGCTGCGATTCGGACGCGTAGACATGCGTGTCAGTCTGGTCAACGACCAATCCGTTCGGCAACCCTGCAGTGGCAAACGGACTGCCCGCCACGGGCGCAAGAGCGCCGCTCGTCGTGTTCATGCTGTAAGCGGACACGCTGCGACCGAGAGTATTCGCCACGTAGACGTACTGCCCCGCGGCAACGATGACCGCGCTGGCATCTGCCCCAGTGGCAAAGGGGCTCCCCGCAACTTCAGCAAGGGCGCCGCTCGAGCCAATCTTGAATACCGACACGGTGTTCGCGCTGCCGTTAGCCGTCAGCACAAATTGTCCGCTGGGATCGATGGCGATCGCGACGGACTGGGCGCTGGTGGAGAACGGACTCCCGGTGACTGCGGTCAGCTTCAGGCTCGATGGGTCGATCAGGTACCCTCTTATCTCACCCGAACTGGAGGCCACATACAGGAACCGTTTCTTGGGATCAATCGCAACCGCCGACGGCGTCGGCCCATCCGGCAAAGGATTGCCGGCGATCGGCGTTGGGACGCCGGTCCTTGGGTCCGTCGTGAGAGTGTCGATGGTCCCAGTCGTCGCATTCGTGACGGCGAGCAGAGTCGCGTTGGTCGGTGGTGGGGGCGGGGGAGGGGGATTGCCGCTGCTGTCTCCTCCTCCTCCGCAGCCGCAGGCCAGTGCGCAAAGTATCGCGCAGAAAACCCCTCGCACGTCTGATACCGCGCGCTGGGCGATTGGGTTGCGCCCGTCGCCGGCTGTTGGTGGGTCGTGCGTTTCGTCGAGAGCTGCTGCGATGATTCGTCCCATCCAACTCTAGTGCAAGCGTGTGACCGCTCACCGTCGACCTGCGGCTGCGCTGCGCGGCTGTGAACTGATTGTGCCTTGAGTGCACGGTATCGGCACTGTAGTCCTAGCAAGTCTTTGATTTGTAGACCTTTGAAATTCGGGCAATACGCGTTCGAGGGAAAGGCAGATCAGCGCTCAGACCGACGCGCGGTAATGGACGCGGATGATCAGCAGCGGACCTTTACTGGAGCGTCCTTCTTCCCCAATGGCCCGCGCATCGTCGAGTCTCTGTCTGCTTCGCCTCGCCGCTGTTGTGCGCAGCCATCCTGGTGGGGCTGCTGTGCGGCGGCGGCGCCGCAGCGCACGCGGCCGATCTGATCGTTGTGTGCAACCTCCATGGCACCTCCCTCACCCCGGGCGACGTCCGCGACCTGTTTCTCGGTGAGAAGCAGTTCGCGGGCTCCTCTAAGCTGGTGCCGATCGACAACAGCGCAGCGCAAGCACTGTTCCTCGACAAGGTACTGAAGATGAACGCTGCTAAGTACGCGACGACCTGGGCCAAGAAGTCTTTCCGTGACGGCCTCAATCCCCCGTTGGTCGCAGGAAGCGATGCCGAAGCGCTCGTCCACTTGCGCCACACACCCGGCGCCTGCAGCTACGTAACCGACACCAATACGGGCGAGCTGCTGGTAGTAGTCAGGCTGTGAGTCGCGCAGGGGAGATCAACGAAGTCGGCGCTTGCGAGGCCTAACGAGCCACCAGCCCCTGCCTGGCTACCTCGCTCGCGACTGCATCGGCAACCTCCGTGATCAGGCTTTGCAGCCCTTCCGGGTTGCTCGTCCGGCTGGTACCCGCCCATAGGAGCTTATCCTGCTTCAGGGAGTAGATCAGCGTCTCAATCGTCACCACAGTGTCGGTTTGAACCGAGCCGCTGGAATAGCTCACTCCTACCCCATACGAAGAGTAGTAGGACCCGAATGACCCGTACGCAGTTCCCGAGAAGCCGCCCGGGTCAACGATGACGCGCTGGTCATGGCCGATCAGGCGCATGACCACGACACCTTCCACATCGGCTTCCTTGAAACGCTCGCGGGCGTAATCCACCTTGGGCTCATCGAGACCTATCAGCGTGTATGCAGCGACACCGTGCGCACCGCGGAGGATCAGCTCGTGACTCAGATAGACCTCCGCATCGCGCCGCCGCTTCTTATCGCCATAGATGACCAGCGCTGCGATCTTCTTGCCCACCGGATCGACGCGCTGCGCATCAGGTGCCCTCCAGGTGGAGGTGAAAGTTGTACTTCCGCATGCGCTCAGGCATAGCGCTGCACCGCAGATCATGCTGCGCAATAGTCGCGACAAGCGCTTTTCCGTTAGTCCTATGGGGGTGGACGCTGGTCCAACCCGGCGAACGTCTCTTTTGGACACTGTGACCTCGGGCTATGTTGCGTCAGGCACTCGTGGCGGTCTCAAGTATGTTGCTTCTGCGCGCAGAAGCAACTGAGCATTCGAGCGGTCGCAGCGCGGCTGCGGGCTGACGGTGGGGATCAGAAGATTTCGACCTGCTCCACGAGGAGCACCTCGCACGAGCCAGGCCCGCTATCGCTGCGTGTCATCGACGTCGTGATGTACACACCGTCATCGCGCACCGCATTCACCAGATACCCCCTCAGATGGATCACCTGACCGATGCGCGCACGCTTGAGTTGACGGGCCACGCCCGCATCCGCCGGAATGACATGTGTATTCGCACTGTGTTCGATCACCGCTTGGCGCGGAATGGGCAGCGCCTGCTTCGGCATCCAGGAGTAGAACCGGACGCTCTGGCTGATATCGAAGGCGCGGATGACCTTGTTGTCCGACATCGGTCCCCACCCCAGTGCGAGATCTTCGGGAATGAGATCGGAAAGCCGATCGAAGCGGTAGTCCTCGCGCGCGAGGATTCGTGCCGTGATGTCGTAGCGCGCGCGCGGTGTGAGCCGCCAGCGACCGAGCACCGCAGGCGATGCGCCGTCGGCATCCGCCTGCAGCGGGTCATCCGGAGCGATAGGACCGTCTGATGGATGCACGGGGCGCAGTTGCCAGCGGTTGTAGCCCTGCCACACCCCGGCGGCTGCCAACGCGACGATGAAAGCCGTGCGCAACCACATCTGGGCTATTGTCCATGGGTTGCCCTGCAGACCGATGCGGCTCGGTCCAACCCGGTGAATCAGTAGCGTGAGGCGTGTCGCAGATGCACAACCCGGCGGCTTTCCGCGTCGATCGTCAGTCGTTACGACGCGCTACCCCTACTTCAGCTGCAGGACCGGCCGTGCGGCGCATCTGAAGGACAGTGTGCTGGTCTGCTCGCCCTTTGCGCTGACGCCGGGCTTGTCCTCGAAGCTCTCAATCGCGGCCGTCTGCTTCGACTTTGCGCAGAAGTCGTTGGCCTGCGCAATGGTCTCTTCCCGGCTGCCCGTATAACCGCCCAAGTTGGCACTCGCGGTGACCGCGTGCAGGCCATTACCGAGGTCCTGCACATGGCCCGTATGAGCGCAGCCGACGAGCGGCAGCAGGCTTGCGAGTATCGCGGTTTTCATCCCTGTTCCCCTTGCGCCGGTCTCCGCCGCAACCAGTGGCTCAATTGCTCTCGAGCTCATCGGCGAGTGCCGGCAGCTGATAGATATTGCGTAGCGCTGGACCGATCGCCGTGGTGAGCACCGCGATCGAACGGTTCAGCCGCGGGTCGAAGCCGAATTCACCGCCTAGTGAATGGATATTGCCATCGAAGACCGCTCCGACGACACGCCCCTCACGGTCGATGAGCGGCGAGCCCGAGTTTCCGCCAATGATGTCGTTGTTGGTGGACACATCGAGCGGTGTCTGCGGGTCGATGCGATTCTGCGCATCCCGCCAGCGCTGCGGCAGGCGGAAGGGCTCGCTGTCGGTGGCCCGCGCGTACAGGCCGCCGAAGTTGGTGAAGGGGGCAACGGTCTCGCCGTGATACGTCCAGCCTGCAACGCTCCCGTAGGAGAGTCGCAGGGTGAAAGTTGCATCGGGATACACCGATTGGCCATAAACTTTGAACCTGGCACGCGCCAGCTTTTCCTGTCCGCGCGTGAGCGGCCCCTCGACTTCCTGCTCATAGCGCGTGCGCAGCGCGCGTGCGTCGGCATCGCTGGCGCGTACGAAGCGGATCAGCGCATCGTCTGAGGCCTCGACCGCTGCGGCGCCACCGCGCCACAACGCCTCGCGTACCTTGGGATCATCGAGATGGCTGCCGGATACGAGCCGCCCGGCAAGTGCCTCCGGTGAATCAGCTCCGAGCAGATGACGAACGAGCGGATTGTCGACTGTGAGGTACTCGCGCGTCTTCGACAGCCAGATCGTAAGCCCGAGCCGCTCGAGATCGGGATAGACGGGTTGCGGATCGAGCAGTTCCTTTTCGAGGAGCGGCAGGCTGCTGTCGGCATACTCGCGCAGCCGCTCCGGGCTCGGCTTGGCGCGCTCGGCGGCACCGCGCACCAGTGTGCGTGCGTACGGGAAAAGCTGCGAAATCGAGCCGGCACGCGCCTCGAGGAAATCGTGGGCAAGGAAGATCTGTTGATAGCTGCCGATGGCGGCATCGACCTGCCTCCACGGGTCACCGATCTCGGCGGCCAGCTGCGGGTTGCCGGTGACGCGGGCATGCAGCTCGTTCTTCTCGTCCGCCAGGCGGGCGAAGAATGCCGGATCGAGCAGCGCGCGCTCTCGTCCGTAGAAGGCCTTGAAGGAGTTCTCTATGAAGAAGAGGATGTCGCTGGCCGTGCGCTTCTGTTCCGGCCCGATCTGCGAATACTGGCTGAGCCGCCCGCGCAGCTCCGAGCGCACCAGCTGGCGGATGGGGATCTCCCAGTCGCGCTGCATCTCGAGCTGCGAGCGCGTGTCGAGACGGCTGGTCGAGCCGGGATTGCCCGCGACGAACACCAGTTCGCCGGCTGCGGGCGCGCTGCGGCGCCATCTCAAATGAGTGGCCGTTTGCGCCGGTTGCCCGTTCTCGTACAGCCGCACGAAGGCGCTGTCCAGGCAAAAGCGCGGGAAGTTGAAGTTATCCGGGTCGCCGCCAAAGAATGAGATCGCGAACTCCGGCGCGAATACCAGGCGCACATCGCTGTACTTACGGTATTTGTAGAGCTTGTACTGACCACCCTGATAGAGCGAGACCACCTGGCAGCGACTGCTCGTATCGCCCCGACATGCCTCGTCCGCGATCCGGGCGGTGGCGGCATCGCGTAACTTGACCGCATCCTTCGGATCCCCGGCGGCGATGGCGCTGTGCACCTGCTGCGTGACATCGCTGATCTGGCGCAGGATTTCGGCCTGCATTCCCGGGCACTGACGCTCTTCCGTCCGGGCGTGAGTCAAGAACCCCTGCGCTACGAAATCCTGCTCGGCGGTCGACATGGTCTGTTCGCACGCCACCACGCAATGATGATTGGTGAGCACGAGGCCATCCTTGCTGACCACCGAGGCGGAGCAACCGCTCGTCAGCCGCACCGCCGAATTACGCACCTGCTCGAGCCAGGTCTCATCGGGCGCGAAACCGTAGCGGGCTTTTACCTTGGCGGCAGGGAAGTGGTCGAAGGTCCACATGCCCTCATCGGCGTGCGCCGTCTCGGCAGCGCAGATCGCGGCACACAGCACGAAGGTGACGATTGAATGGCGTGGCACGCGTTCGGCCTCCTCAGCCTGCTCCGCTATCGCTATTTGCCGCCGCGCTCCCAGTGTTCACTTTTCTGCGGCGCCGGGCGGTTGGATGCGGCCGGCATTCTCGCCCCGAAACACCCGTGCTGTCACCCGCGGCCGCGGGCGAGGCGATCCCTCCGATTGCGTGCGGCATGCACGGAGGGACCACCGGCCGCATGTGAACCTGCTCACGGATGGCGAGCGAACTGCACCGCAAAATGCTTCCCTGGCAGACCATGCATGTACACGGTACCGGTCATGAGCATGATGCAACTGGTCATCGGCACCGCTCTCGGCTTCGTTATCGCGCAGAGCGGGCTGTATGGCATCCGACACTCCCTCGGCTGGCTGCAGCGCGAAGAGATCCGTACGCGCATCCGCACAATGCCTGGACACGTCATTGTCGGTGGCTTCATCCGCTATGCCGCTCCCATCGGAGCCGTTGCTGCTCTCATTGCCCTCGGTGTCTGGGCGCTGGGCGACTATATGGCCGCGAAAGCGGCCCGCAGTGCTGCACTGACCAACACTCTCGATCCCGCAGCCAGCGCCGCAGGGGCAGCGCAGAGCAGTCCGGCGGATGAGGCCGGCGCCACCGCCGCCCACACGACTGCCGAGCCAACCACCGCCGTCCAGCCCGACGGCATCGATCCCTACGCCGATCCGGACTACAAAGTGCATCGCCGTGCACACCGCGCTGGGAGCACAGTGACTCTCAAGGAAACGTTGCTGCAACGCTCCGAAGCCAAAGCGCGCGCCGAACTGCTGCACGAGATGCAGGAGCACGCGAGCCGCTCGCAGTATGACTGCGAGGCGGCCGATCACGCCGCGCGATATCTCAAAGCCGGGCTCGACGTGTGGGGATTTGCCGCGTGGCAGCTGAAATACTTTCCGACCGAGGGCTACCAGGGCGCGATGCTGCTCACCTGCAAGGATATCCCCAACGTCATCGATCCCTCGCAACTCGATCTGCAATCGACTGTGGCGCAGGACGGCCATCCCTGAAGGCCGAGGGTGGTTGCCCGAGGCGCACACGCCCCGGGCTCTGATCGTGCTGAGCCAGGCAATTTACCCCACCAGGGAATAACCCCGGGCACGCCTCAGGGGCTACACCAGCGGGCAGTCGTTCAATAGATGAGCGGAATCCTCGCGGCCAGTGCCGCATCGGTGGCCGCATCGAGCTTCTGATCGATCTGGAAAAACCGTGCAGTCGTGCGCGCAGAGAGCTCTTTGTTGAATTTCTTTACATAGCTTTCCTTGAGCTCGACCCTCTCCTTGTCGAAGTCGAGTGCTTCCTTGAGCAGCCGGTGCCCCTCGTCCTCGCTCATCGAGTTGCGGTTGGCAGCATAGTCGGTGATGAGCTTCACCCGGCGATCGCCGAGTTTGTTCATTTCCGCGCGGTATTCGTCGTAGATCGGCCAGAATCGAGCGGCCTCGCTGTTGGTGAGCAACATGTTCGCCTTGACGATCTGACGGCGATCCTTGCCTACCTCCTCACGCAGCATCTGGATCGCAGGCTCCAGATCGGCGAATTTCTCATTGACGACCGGCTTGTCTGCGGCAAGCGCGAGGGCAGGGGCGAGCAGCGCACACAGCGCGCCGATGCGAAGGTACGGAAGAATACTCACGGCAGCTCTCCTTGGACCAAAAGGCGAGGCGGGCGGTCCACAAGGACCGTCAGCCCGGCGCGAACTCCGGAATCGTGTCTTCTACCGTGGTTGAGCGAAGGCGTACATAGGACCCTTGGCGTACGAGTGCCATTAGCGGCGGCAGCGGCAACCGCCATGCCTGCGCTTGCGCCCAATCCATGTGCGGCTTCACACCGGCTGTTCGATGGAGCGCGCGAGCGTAGTGAAAAGCTTCGGTCCGTTCTCGGTCATGTGCCAACAGTCCTCGAGGCGAATACCGAACTCCCCGGGGATGTAAAGGCCGGGCTCGTCGGAGAAGCACATTCCCGGCTGAAGTAGCGTGGTGTCATTGCGCACGAGATACGGCGGCTCGTGTACGTCCATGCCGATGCCGTGGCCGGTCCGATGCGACAGCCCGGGGAGGCCGTAGTCGCGGCTCCAGCCCTTCTGCTCATAGAAGGCACGTACCGCTTTGTCCACGGCGCCCACCGCAACGCCGGGCTTCGCGGTCTCGAGAGCGAGCTCCTGCCCCCGCTTCACGGTGTCCCATAACTCGCGCTGGCGCGCCGAGACCTCACCGAACACCCAGCTGCGGGAGATATCCGATTGATAGCCGTGCACCGAGCAGCCGGTGTCGATGAGGATCACCGAACCTTCGCGCACCTGCTGCGGCTTGATCGAGCCGTGCGGATACGCACTGGCGTCGTTCAGCAGCACCAGAGTGAACTCGTGCGACCCGCCGAGCTGCTTGGTGGCGGCCACGATCGACGCGAGGATGTCGGTCGCCTCCATCCCGGCACGGATCTGCCCATGCACATAGCGCAGCGCGGCGATCGTGACGCTGTTCGCCGCCTGCAGGAGCGCGAGCTCGGAGGGTGATTTCATCATGCGGCAGGCGCGCACCAGGTCCTCTCCCGGGACGATGCGCGGCACGGGTGAACCCGCTGTCGCGATCCGCTCCACGATGAAGTAGCGCGTCGTCGGCTCGATGGCGAGCGGGCCCCCATGAGCGTGATCGCGCCAGGCGCCCGCGAGCAGCGCGAATGGGCTTTCATCCTCCTTCCAGGGGCGCACCTCCGCGGCGACTCTCAATGTCTCGCGCACCGAGGGCTCCTCGAAGGCGGGCGTGACGACCACCACCGGTCCCTCGGCGGGAATGAGCGCCGCGGTGGTGCGCTCGGAGCGCCACCAGCGAACACCGGTGAAGTACTCGAGCGTCGATCCGGACTCGATCAGCAATGCGCCGACCTTGTGCTGCTGCAGGAGCCCCTGCAGCTTGGCGAGCCGCGCGCCGTGCTCCTCGGTGTCGATCGGCCGCACGTTCCCGGTAAGCGAGCTCAGGCCGCCAGCGGGTGCGCTCGCGCCGGCCGCAGGACTCCCCCGGCCTGCAATCGCCGCGCCGGCGGCGGTGAGTGCAAGAAACTCGCGTCTGGACACTCTGCTCATCTTCAATTCTCCCTGCGGGCGGCGGGCGACGGCAGCCTGCCGCCGAAGCTCGGCACCGGCCGCGCGCCGGAGTTTATGTGACCGGCGTCACTTCTGTCGTCGCCATGGGATCGCCGCCCATGCGATTCTGAGAGGCCAGGACACGAAGATAAAGCGCGTTTGGACGTAGCTTTATGTCGTGAACATCCGCCTCAAGGTGATCGCGCTGATCGGTGCGATCTTTGCCATTCTCGTCTGGGCCGAGGTGCTGGTCGAGCGGCAGGTCGTCATGCCGAGCTTCGCCGAGCTCGAGCGCACCGATGCGCGCACCGCGATGCGGCGGGTCAACTATGCGCTCGAGCGGACCTTGCACGAGCTCGCCATGCTCGCTGCCGACTGGGGGAACTGGGCCGAGCTTTATCGCTTTGCCGGGGACCATAACGCGGAGTTCATCGCGACCAACGTCAGCAACTTTTCCATGCGCCAGCTCAATGCCAACGCGCTGCTCATCGTCGATCAGGACGGGCACATCCTGCACGGCTATGACATGGATCTTCAGACCGATCAGCGGCTGCATCTCGAGCTGACCTCGCTCGCGGAGCTGCCGCCGGACTTCCCCTGGCGGCGCGATCTGCACGCCACGACGCCGGTGCCGGGGCTGTTGCACACGAAGAGCGGCATTCTCATGCTGGGCGCCGCACCAGTGCTGAACGGCAAGGGTCAGGGGCCCGCCCGCGGCATGGTGATTATCGGGCGGCTGCTGTCACCGGAAATCGTGCGCGACATCGGTGCCCAGGCGCAGGTCGATCTCGAGCTGCTGACGGCCGGCGCGCAGTCGCCTGCCGAGGAGCTCGCCGAGGACGAGGGCACGACGCGCATCGCACAGTCTTTCCAGGATCTGTACGGCCGCCCGATCATGCGCCTGCAGGTCGCTGTGCCGCGCGGCATTACCGCGCGCGGCAGAATCGCCGTGAGCTACGCCTCGCTGTGTCTGCTCGCTGCGGCGATCATCGTGCTCCTGCTGCTGGGCGTGGTGCTCAACCGCGCGATCCTCAAGCCGCTCGCACTCGTCACGCGCCACGCGGTAGCCCTCGGCGAGGACAAGGACCTCACCACGCGGCTCAATCTGCGGCGGCGGGATGAATTCGGGGTACTCGCGCGCGAATTCGACCGCATGGTGGCCCGGGTGGCCGAGTCGCGCACGCAGCTGGTCGATCAGTCCTTCGAAGCCGGCTTCGCCGAGCTCGCGCGCGGTGTGCTGCACAACATCGGCAACGCCATGACTCCGATCGGCGTGCGTCTCGCGACGCTCAGCGAGCGGCTGCGCGCAGCTCCGGCCGAGGACAGCGAGCAGGCGGTTACCGAGCTGCAGGCGGGGAGCGCGGATCCGCAGCGCGCGACGGACCTCGAGGAGTTCCTGCGCCTCGCGAGCCGCGAGCTGGCGGGGACGGTGCGCGGGGCGCGCGAGGATGTGGCGCTGATCACTCGGCAGACGAGCATCATCCAGACTACGCTCACCGAGCAGCTGCGCGCCGCTCGCAACGAGCACGTCATCGAGCCGGTGCGGCTCACCGAGCTCGTCGCCCAGTCGCTCGAGATCGTGCCGGATGTCTGCCGGCGGCGGCTCATGGTCGATACCGACGAGTCGGTGCGCAAGCTCGGTGTGGTGCGCGTGGCGCGCACGGTGCTGCGCCTGATACTGCAGAACCTCATCATCAATGCGGCCGATGCCGTGCGCGATGCGGGCAAGGAGCGCGGTACGCTGCGCCTGAGCGCCGAGATCGTACGCGAGGCCGAACGGCAGCAGCTGCACCTGCAGTGTGTCGACGACGGGGTCGGCATCCCCGCCGACGATCTCGAGCGCGTATTCGAGATGGGCTTTACCACCAAGTCTCCGGAAACCAACCACGGAATCGGCCTGCACTGGTGCGCCAATGCGATCGGCGCGCTCGGCGGCCGCATCTGGGCCGCGAGCGATGGCCTGGGGCGCGGTGCCGCACTGCATCTGCTGGTCCCGCTCGCCGTCCGTGAAACTGCTCCCGCGGCAGGAGCCGCCTGAGGTCCTCATGGCTGAACGCAATACACCCATCCGGGTACTGATCGTGGATGACGAGCCGGAGATCCGGGACGCCTACCGGCAGATCCTGTGCGAGACTGAAGTCAACCTCGAGATGACGGGCTTCCACGAGCTGCGCAGCCGCCTGTTCCGCAAGAACCCAACTGAGGCGCTGCGCCAGGCGGCCACACGCGCGAAGGGTTTCGAGGCGGTGTTCTGCGAGCAGGCTGAGGAGGCGGTCGCGGCCGTCAAGGAGGCGCTCGCGTGCAATGAGCCCTTTGCCGTCGTTTTCCTCGACATGCGCATGCCTCCGGGCCACGACGGAGTCTGGGCAGCAACCCAGATCCGCGAGCTCGACCCGGCGGTCGAGATCGTGATCTGCACCGCGTATTCGGACGCCGATCCCGGCGAGATCGGCGGCTACGTGCCCCCCGAGGACAAGCTCTCGTATCTGCAGAAGCCATTCCATCCGCACGAAGTGCGGCAGATGACCATCGCGCTCGGGAGCAAGTGGCGCGCCGAGCGGCGCATCGTGCGCCTGGCCTATTTCGATACCCTCACCGGGCTACCCAACCGCGAGCAGTCGCGCAACCGGCTGGTGGGCGCACTGCAGGCGGCGAAGGAGAAGGGGGGGCTACTGGCCGTCCTGTACCTGGACCTGGATAACTTCAAGCGTGTCAACGATACCCTCGGTCACGCGGTTGGCGACCAGCTACTCTGCGTGGTCGCGGACCGGCTGCGCAGCTCGCTGCGCTACGGCGGCGAGTCCGCACCGGGCGGCGGCGGCAATCGGCCGGGAGACATCGCACGGCTCGGCGGTGATGAATTCATGGTGCTGCTGCCGAATCTGCGCACCACCGTGGATGCGGGCGCGGTGGCGGAGAGGCTGATACTGGCGCTCCGCCAGCCGATACAGATCGGCTCGAACTCGCTGGTCGTCACCCCGAGTGTCGGGATCGCGCTCTATCCGCAGGACGGGACGGACGCGGAGACGCTGCTGCGCAACGCCGATCTCGCGATGTACTTCGCCAAGCGGCGCGCGCCCGGCACCTTCGCATTCTTCGATGTCTCCATGAACACCACTGCCTTGCACCGCTTCACGATCGAGGAGCAGTTGCGTGGCGCGCTCGAGCGCAACGAGTTCTCGCTCCAGTACCAGCCGCAGTTCGATGTGCGCACCGGCACTGTCTCGGGAGTGGAGGCGCTGCTGCGCTGGACCAATGCCGAGCTCGGCGCGGTGAGCCCGGTCGAGTTCATTCCCGTCGCCGAGGAAACCGGCCTGATCCTCGCCATCGGCAAGTGGGTGCTGCGCGCCGCCTGTCAGCAGGCCCAGGAGTGGCGTGCCGAAGGGCTGCCGGTGCAGCGCATGGCGGTGAATGTGTCGGGGCGGCAGTTCGCACTCGCGGAGTATCCACGCGAGGTCGCCGAGATCCTCGGGGAGACCGGTCTCGAACCGGCGGTGCTCGAGCTCGAGATCACCGAATCGGTCGTCATGGCGAATGAAGTCTGGGCGGAAAAGGCGATCAAGGAGCTCAAGGCGCTCGGGATCTCTCTCGCCATCGATGACTTCGGTACCGGCTACTCGAGCTTCGGCCGGCTGCGGCACTTCGAGGTCGATCGGCTCAAGATCGACCGCTCCTTCGTCACCAGCATTACCGATCACGGCGACGACCGCGCCATCGCGGCGGCCATCATCGCCATGTCGCGCTCAATGCACATCAATGTGACTGCCGAGGGGGTGGAGAATTACCCGCAGCTCGCCTTCCTGCAGGAGCAGGAGTGCCAGGATGCGCAGGGCTTCCTGCTGAGCCGGCCGCTCCAGGCCGATGCTGCGCGCGAGCTGCTGCGGCGTGTGGGCGAGCTCGGCGATGCTTCGCGCACGCAGCGCCTGAAGATCATTACCGGCTAAGGCAGCGCGCCAATTTCCGCTCGCCGCCTCAAGCGGCGTTTGCGCGTAGAATTGCCGCCTTCACGACTCCCGCCCGGGTCCGGGCCGATGGAATCGGGAGGTTATGCAGACCGCGCTCGCCGATTTCATCAGGAGCTCCTCCGCAGGCCGCGAGGCAGATGCGATTCTGCGCAGCTGCGTGCACTGCGGTTTTTGCCTGCCGGCCTGTCCGACCTACCAGCTCCTCGGTGACGAGCTCGATAGTCCGCGCGGCCGGATCTACCTCATGAAGCAGCTGCTCGAGGGCGAGCCCGCGAGTGACCGCACGCAGCTGCACCTGGATCGCTGTCTCACCTGCCGCGCCTGCGAGAGTGCCTGCCCATCGGGCGTGCGCTACGGACGGCTGCTCGAGATCGGACGCGCGCTCGCCGAGACGCGCGTGCCACGCCGGGTGAGCTCGCGCGCGCAGCGCTTCCTGCTCCGCAAGATCTTGCCCTTTACACACCGCGTGCGTGCGCTGCTCGGGGTCGCTGCAGCGGTGCGGCCGCTGCTGCCGCACTCGCTGCGGACGCATTTGCCGGCAGCGGCGGCGCGGCACGCTGTGTTGGGGCGACCCGGGCGCATACCCGCCTGGCCACGCCCGCGCCACGCCCGGCGGGTAGTGTTGCTCGAGGGCTGCGTGCAACCCGCATTCGCGCCGGAGATCAACCGCGCGGCGGCGCAGGTGCTCGACCGGGTTGGCCTCAGCACGGTGCGCCTCGGCGGCTGCTGCGGAGCGCTCGCGCATCACCTCTCAGCGCACGAGGAGTCGCTCGCGCAGGCACGGCGCAACGTCGATGCGCTGTGGCCGCACGTTGAGGCTGGCGCAGAGGCGGTGGTAGTCGCCGCGAGTGCCTGCGCGGCCATGGTGTGTGACTACGGCCGGCTGCTGCGCGATGAAACCGCGTACGCGCAGCGGGCTGCGCGCGTCGGCGCGCTCGCCCGGGATATCAGCCAGCTGCTCGCCGCGCACGCTGAGGCGCTGCAGGCGCCGCTCGCCGCGGCCAGCGCCGCCTCGCGGCAAAGCGCGCCGCTGCGCGTGGCCTTCCACGCGCCGTGCACCCTGCAGCACGCGCTGCGAGTGTCTGGAGTCGTCGAGCCGCTACTCGCTGCAGCTGGCTTCAGTCTTACCGAAGTCGCCGACGGCGGCCGCTGCTGCGGCTCGGCGGGCACTTACTCCCTGCTGCAGCCGGAGCTTTCCACACGGCTGTTGCACGCCAAGGTGAGTGCGCTCGAGGCGGGTGCGCCGCAGCTCATCGCCACCGCCAACATCGGTTGCCTTGCGCACCTGCGCAGCGGCACGGCACTGCCGGTGCATCACTGGATCGAGCTCATCGCGGCGAGACTCACTCGTGGCTGACGAGTGGGGCGAGCGCATGCCGCGCTCGGTGAGTTTCCCCCAGATCGTTGCCTTGTCGGTGGGCATCACCATCGGCAGCGGGATCTTCCGCGTGCCAGCCACGGTCGCCGCGCAGCTGCAGTTCCCCGGCCCGATGCTGTTGTGCTGGGTACTCGGAGGTGTCATCGCGGTGTGCGGCGCGCTCACGGTGGCGGAGCTCGCCGGTGCGTTGCCGCGCTCGGGGGGCGTATTCGCGTACCTGCTGGAAGCCTACGGCCCCCTGCCGGCATTCCTCTTCGGCTGGACCGAGCTGGTGGTCATCCGTGCGTCAGCCCTGGGGGCGATCGCGACCATTTTCGCGGACTACCTCGGTTACTTCGTACCGCTGGTCGCGGCGCACGTGCAAGCCGCTGCGGCACTCGCCATCGTGCTCATTGGCCTCATCAACTATGTGGGTGTGCAGCGTGCGGCCGCGGTCCTGAGCGCCACGACCGCGGTGAAGTACGCCGTGCTGCTCGGACTCGGACTGCTGGCATTCACTGCCCGCGGCGGCAGCGCCGCGCATTTCGTGCCGGCGTGGCCCGCGAGTGCTCCGTTGTCGGCGCTGGCGACCGCTCTCATCCCGGTGATGTGGACCTACGACGGCTGGGCGGACGCGGCGTTCGTCGCTGGCGAGGTCAGCAACCCGCAGCGAAGTCTGCCTCTCGCGCTCATCGCGGGAGCCCTGTGCGTGATCGTGGTCTACCTGGTGGTCAACGTCGGCTTCCTGTACGCGCTTACGCCGCAGACGATGGCCGACTCGACGCTGGTTGCGTCGAGTGTCGCCGCACGCATTTCGCTGCTCGGCAGCGCCGGTGCGGCGGTGGTTGCAGCTGCAGTGGTGATTTCGGCCTTCAGCGGTCTGAACGCCTCGATGCTGGCCGGCTCGCGGATCTTCTATGCCATGGCCGACCGTGGACTGTTTTTTCGCGCCGCGGCACGCGTCTCACCGCGCTTCGACAGCCCCTCAGTCGCCATCTGGCTCGCCACCGCACTCGGTGTGGCCTATGTCCTCGAGAATGACTTCGCGCAGCTCGCTGACAAATTCATCCTCGGCATCTGGCCCTTCTACACGCTCACCGTGGCGGCGGTGTTCATATTGCGGGCGCGCCGTCCCGAGCTGCCCCGTCCCTACCGCGTCTGGGGCTACCCCATCGTCCCGGCGCTGTTCGTGCTCGCCTCGCTGTACATGGTTCTGAACGCGCTCATCACCGACCCGCGCAACACCGGTATCACCTTCGCCATCATCCTCGCCGGGGTGCCCGTCTTCTGGCTGCGGGGCTGGCTGCGGGGCCTGAGGGTGGCTCGGCAACAATAATTCGGCAGGCCTTTGTGGGCGGGACTGCGCGTAGTTTGGGGATTGCAAGCACAATAGCCATAGAGTGCGAGGAGTCGTGCGGTGAACGATGCCACAACAGCAAAACCCGACACCGGAGCGCAGCAGCCCACCGGCCGCCGCCGCTTCGGCTGGGGTGTGCTGCTCGCCGCGCTCGCCCTCTTCATCGTGCTTGCAATGCTCGCCACCTACCTCTGGCGCCAGCACGGTGCCAATGATCCCAGTGCGGCGTTCTCGCTTTCCGGCAACGTCGATGTGCACCAGGTGGAGCTCGCCTTTCGCGTGAGCGGTCGGATCTCGGCCGTGAAGGTGCAGGAGGGCGACAAGGTGAGCGCAGGTCGGGTGCTCGCCGAGCTCGATCCCGTGCCCTTTCGGACCGATGTGGACTCCGCCAAAGCCGATCTCGCGCAGGCGCAGGCGCAGCTCGATAAGACCCGGCGCGGTTTTCGCGTGGAGGAGGTTGCTCAGGCCCGTGCCAACGCCGCGCAGCGCGCCGCGGATCTGGAGAACGCGCGGGTCACGTTGCGCCGACAGGAGCAGCTGGTGGCGGCTGGTCTCGTCACGCACCAGCAGATCGACGATGCGCAGGCGCGGGTGCACATGAGCGAGGCGGCGCTCGCCGCCTCGCGCGAGCAGCTCGCCCTGGAACTGCGTGGCTCACGCATCGAGGACATCGAGGCCCAGGAGGCGACGGTGGCCTCGGCCCAGGCACGACTGGAGAAGGCGCAGACCGCACTCGCGGATGCCACGCTCCTTGCGCCGAGCAAGGGCATCATCTCGGTGCGCGCTCGCGAACCCGGCGCCATCGTGCAGGCCGGGCAGACGGTCTATACGCTGACGCTGAACGATCCGGTGTGGATCCGGGCCTACGTATCGCAGCCGCGGCTCGGGCGCATCAAACCCGGCATGCCGGTCAAGGTGACCATCGACTCGATGCCCGGCAGGCAATACGACGGAACGGTCGGCTTCATCTCGCCGGAGGCCGAATTCACCCCCAAGACCGTGCAGACCGAGCAGGTGCGCGATGATCTGGTGTATCGCATCCGCGTGATTGCAAGCGATCCTGACAACGTCTTCCGTCAGGGCATGCCGGTCACCGTGCTCATCGCCGCAGCGCCCGCCGCGGCGCAGTGACGTTTCCTGCTCCGCGCAGCTGATGAGCACGCCGGCTCCGACCCCGCCCGCTGCGCCGCCGCCGATGCGGCCCGCGGCCAGAGTGAGCGCGCTGGTGAAGAGCTTCGGTGCGATGCGCGCCCTCGATGGCATCAGCGCGACGCTGCCCGAGGGCAAGATCCTCGGCCTGGTGGGCCCGGACGGCGCGGGCAAGACGACGCTCATCCGGCTGTTCGCGGGGCTGATGGCGCCAACCGCAGGGAGCGTGGAGGTGCTCGGACGCACCCCGCAGGCCGAAGGCGGCACGACGCAGGGCGAGACGGGCTACATGCCGCAGCGCTTCGGGCTGTACGAAGACCTGTCGGTGCTCGACAATCTCAATCTCTATGCCAACCTTCGCGCGCTCGATGCCGCAGAGCGCGGGCGGCGCTTTGCCGAGTTGTTGCGCTTCACGGATCTCGCACCCTTCACCGAACGGCTGGCCGGCCGGCTCTCGGGCGGCATGAAGCAGAAGCTCGGGTTGGCGTGTGCGCTGCTCGGCGCACCCAGGCTGCTGCTGCTCGATGAGCCGGGCGTGGGCGTCGATCCGCTGTCGCGGCGCGAGCTGTGGCGCATGGTGAGCGAGCTCGTCGCACGCGGCGTCACGGTACTCTGGTCGACAGCGTACCTCGAGGAGGCCGAGCGCTGCGCCTACATCTGGCTGCTCGACGCGGGGCGGCTGCTTTACGACGGTCCGCCGCGGGAGCTCAGCGAGCGCGTGCGCGGACGCGTGTTCCGGCGCCGCGTCCGCCCGGGCGAAGCGCGCCAGATCGCCGAACAGGAGCTCGCGCGCGACGCCGTGCTCGATGCCGTGATCCAGGGAGCGAGCGTGCGGCTGGTCGCGAGGCCCGAGCGCGAGTCCTCGTTCCAGGGCACTCTGTACGAGCCCGTGGAGCCGCGGCTCGAGGACGCCTACGTCGAGCTCCTCGGCGGCCCGCGCAAGGGCGAGAGTCTGCTCGCGCGCGGCTGGCCGGCGCAGGCGCCGGTGGCCCACGGCGATGTGCCACCTGGGCCGGAGAGCGCGCGCGACGCGGGCGTGCTGGTGCGCGCGGTGGACCTGACGCGCCGTTTCGGCGATTTCGTCGCGGCCGACACGATCAGCTTCGAGGTGCGCGCCGGGGAGATCTACGGCCTCCTCGGGCCCAACGGCGCCGGCAAGTCGACGACCTTCCGCATGCTGTGCGGCCTGCTCAAACCGACCGCCGGCGATGCGAGCGTCGCCGGAGTCAACCTGCTGCACGCCGCGAGCCGCGCGCGTGCGCGGCTCGGCTACATGGCGCAGAAGTTCTCGCTCTACGGCGACCTCTCGGTGGGTCAGAACCTGGACTACTTCGCCGACATCTACGGGCTCACACGCGCCGCGAAGCGCGTGCGCGTGCCGGCGATGATCGAGATGTTCGAGCTGGCGCCGCATCTCGAGAGCAACGCGGCGCTGCTGCCGCTCGGCTTCAAGCAACGCCTCGCGCTCGCCTGCGCCACGCTGCACGCCCCCGCGGTGCTGTTCCTCGATGAGCCGACCAGTGGCGTCGACCCCCTCATGCGACGCGAGTTCTGGCACCACATCAATGCTCTGACTACCCGCGGCGTGGCGGTGGTCGTCACGACGCACTTCATGGAGGAGGCCGAGTACTGCGACCGCATCGGCCTCATCTGGCGTGGCCGCAAGATTGCCGAGGGCACACCCGATGAGCTGAAGGCGCGCGTGCGCAGCGCGCGGCAGCCCGAGCCCACGCTCGAGGATGCGTTCATCGCGCTCGTCGAAGCGGAGGCAGCGTGAGCGCCACCCCGGCGGCGGCGAACGCGCTGGACCGGAGCGCGCGCCTGCGTTCCTGGCGGCAGCAGCTCCTCGCCGTCATGATCAAGGAAGCCAAGCAGGTCACCCGCGATCCCTCGAGCTGGATCATCGCGGTGGCGTTACCGCTCACCTTCCTGTTCCTGTTCGGCTACGGCATCTCCCTCGACACCACGGTGGTGAAGATCGCAGTGGTACGCGAGGACGACGGACGCGATGCGCACGACCTGGCCGCCGCGGTCACCAACTCGAAATGGTTCCTGGTTCTACCGGCGGTGGACCGGCGTGCGGGTGAGCGGCTGCTGCAAGACCAGAACGTCAAGGCGGTGGTGATCATACCGGCGCAGTTCGGGCGCATGTTGCACGCCGAGGACACCAGTGCGCAGGTGCAGGTGCTGGTGGACGGCGCCGAGCCCAACACCGCCAACTTCGTGCACGGCTACATGAACGCGATCTGGAGCGGCTTTCTCGCCGCGCGCGCCATGCAGCAGGGTGCCCCCGTTACCGTGCCGGTGAGCGTCGAAGCGCGCTACTGGTACAACGCCAATGCCGAGAGTCGCTGGTTCCTGATCCCCGGGTCGATGACGGTAATCATGACGCTGCTCGGCACACTGCTCACCTCACTGGTTATCGCGCGCGAGTACGAGCGCGGCACGCTGGAGGCGCTGTACGCGACGCCGCTGACCCGCGGCCAGATCCTCATCGGCAAGACCATGCCTTACTTCGTCCTGGCGATGGTGTCCATGGCGGTGTGCGTACTCACGGCACTGCTGCTGTTCCGGCTACCGCTGCGCGGCTCGCTATTGACGCTCGGCCTGGTGTCCGCCGCGTTCCTGGTGCCGGCACTCGGCCAGGGTCTCCTGATCTCGGTCACCATGAAGACGCAGATGGCAGCGGCGCAGCTCGGGCTGATGACTGGCTATCTGCCGGCGATGATGCTGTCGGGGTTCCTGTTCGACATCAACTCCATGCCAGCCTGGCTGCGGCCGGTGACCTATCTGATCCCGGCGCGCTACATGAACATCTCGCTGCAGACGGTGTTCCTTGCGGGCGACGTATGGGCGGTGCTCGTTCCCAACATGCTGTTCATGCTCGCGGTCGGTGTGCTGTTCTTCGGGCTCACCTGGCGGCGGCTGCACAAGCGGATCGACTGACGGAAGGTGTGCGGTGCTGCAGCGGCTGCTGGCCATCATCAGGAAAGAGCTCATTACCATGCTGCGCGACCCGCGCGCGCGCTATTCGCTCGTCCTGCCGCCCATCATCCAGCTGTTCATCTTTTCCTCGGCCGCGACCATGGAGGTGAAGAACATCCACCTTGCGGTGGTGGATCTCGATCGCGGGCCGTACGCCGCCGAGGTACTGCAGGGCCTGCGCGGCTCGCCGAGCTTCACCGCTTTGCCGCTGTATCCCTCCCTGGCTGAGGCCCGCAATGCCCTCGAGCGTGAGCGGGTGATCGGTGTCCTGGTTCTGCAGAGTGGCTTCTCTGCGGACCTCGCCGGCGGGCGACCCACCAGCGTGCAACTGCTGCTCGATGGGCGGCGCTCGAACGCGGCGCAGATCACCGCGCAGTACGTGAGCACCATCGTGTCCACCGCCGTGGCCGGCGGCGGCGGTGCGCCGCAGCCGGGAGCGGCGCTTGCGGCGCCGTCACCGCCCAGGGCCGAGGTGGCGATGACGGACTGGTTCAATCCCAACCTCGACTACCGGTGGTACATGCTGCCGAATCTGGTGGGAATGCTCAGTCTCGGCGTGGCGCTCATGATCACGGGACTGTCGGTGGCGCGCGAGCGCGAGCTCGGGACCTTCGACCAGACGCTGGTGTCGCCGGCCACACCGGTGGAGATCGCCCTCGGGAAGCTTCTGCCGCCGCTGCTGGTGGCGGCGGTGCAGGCGACGCTGTATCTGCTGATCGTCACGCTGCTCTATGGCGTGCCTTTCCGCGGCAATGTGCTCCTCCTCTACGCCGCGGTGCTGACCTTCGCCCTGGCGTGCGCCGGGGTGGGCCTGTTCATCTCATCAATGGTGTACACCCAGCAACAGGCGTTTCTCGGAGCGTTCGCCGTGCTGGTGCCATTCGCGCTGCTGTCAGGCTTTGCCACACCGGTGGAGAACATGCCGTGGTGGCTGCAGTTCGTGACCACGATCAATCCGCTCTCCCACATGCTGCGCCTGATGCAGGGGTTGTTCCTCAAGGGCACCTCGTTTCACTCGCTGGCGCAGGACATGATCAGGCTGCTGGAAATCGCGTTGGTCACCACCTCCGCCGCGGTGCTGCTGTTCAGCCGCAAGGCCGCGTGACACGCCTGCGGGCGCGGCACGCACACGGGTTCGTATAAGATTAGCGGCGCCCCCTACGAAGGACCTGCGAGCGTGCGCAAAGCCGGCAGCGGCGCCCTGTTGTTCATCTTCACCCTGGTGCTGGTCGACTCGATCGGCTTCGGCATCATTCTGCCCGTCCTGCCCAAGCTGATCATGCAGCTCACCGGTGTGGGCATCGATCGCGCAGCCCGTTATGGCGGCTGGCTCTCCTTCGTGTACGCGCTCATGCAGTTTTTCTGCGCCCCCGTGCTCGGCAACCTGAGCGACGCTCTCGGCCGCCGGCCGGTGCTGCTGTTTGCCGTGCTGGCATTGGGGGTCGACTACCTCATCATGGGCCTCGCCCCCACGATCGGCTGGCTGTTCCTTGGCCGCACGATCGCCGGCATTACCGGCGCGTCGTTCACGCCTGCCTATGCATATGTTGCGGACATTACGCCGCCGGAGCGGCGTGCGCAGAATTTCGGGCTCATGAGTGCCGGGTTCGGCGTGGGCTTCATTCTCGGACCCGCCATCGGCGGATTGCTCGGTACGTTTGGCCCACGCGCACCGTTTTTCACCGCCGGCGTGATCGCGCTCGCCAATGCGACCTATGGTTACTTTGCCCTGCCCGAGTCGCTGCCGGCCGAGAAGCGCCGTGAGTTCCACTGGGTGCGCGCGAATCCGCTCGGCACACTCGCGCAGATGCGCCGCTATCCGACCGTGATGCTGAGTCTTGGCGCACTCTTCCTGTGGCAGCTCGCCCACCAGGTGCTGCCGGGCACCTGGGCGTTCTACACCATCTCGAAGTTCCACTGGTCGAGCGCGCAGGTCGGATACTCACTGGGCTTCGTCGGCCTCCTCATGGCGCTGTCGCAGGGTGTCATGACACGGGTGCTGATCCCGTGGCTCGGCGGCGCGCGGCGCGCGGCGCTCGCCGGCATGCTCGCTGCGTTTCTCGCCTACATCGGCTACGCGTTTGCGACACAAGGCTGGATGATGTACGTGGTCGGGCTCACCACCTTCCTGTTCGCGCTCACCTATCCCTCCATGAATGCGCTCGCCTCGGAGCAGATCCCGGCGAACGCGCAGGGTGAGCTGCAGGGTGCGGTGGCATCACTCCTCAGCCTGAGTGCGATCATCGGCCCGCCGGTCATGACGCAGATCTTCAGCCGGTTCTCCGATCCGATGAGCAAGGTGTACTTTCCCGGTGCCGCTTTTCTCACCGCAGCCGCTCTCACGGTGGCTTGCGCTGTACTCTTCCTCAGGGCGCTGCGCCTGACACCTGAAACGCTCGCGCTGCAGAATCCGGCGGCGGCACCGGAGGCTTGATGCCCGCGCGAGCCGCGGCTCCCCTGCCGATGCTCCTTGCGCTCGGCCTCGCAGCAACCAACGCACCCGCTGGTGAAGCGCTGCTGCCTGCACCCGCGGCGGCGGCGCGCCAGGAAGCATTGCCGCCCATCCGCCACGTGTTCGTGCTGCTGCTCGAGAATCAATCCTACGGCGTCACCTTTGGCAGCCCTTCGCCGGCTTCCTACCTGGCGCGCGCCCTGCCGGCGCGCGGCGCACTGCTCACCCAGTACTACGCGATCGGGCATGCAAGTCTCGGCAACTACATCGCGCTCATCAGTGGGCAGGCTCCCAACCTCGCCACCCAGCTCGACTGCTCGACGTACGCGGATTTTCGTGCCAGCGCCGCTTCGCTCGATCGGCACGGCCAGCTGCACGGATCCGGCTGCATCTACCCGCGTAGCGTCCCATCGCTCCCGGATCAGCTCGAGACCGCCGGATTCACCTGGCGGGCGTATATGGAGGACATGGGCAAGAATCCTGCGCGGGAGCCGGCGACCTGCGGGCACGTGCCGCCCGGTGCAGCCGAGACCACCAGCGTGGCGAGCGCTGGCGATCAGTACGCCGCCAAGCACAACCCTTTCGTCTACTTCCATTCGATCATCGATGATCAGGTGCGTTGTGACACCCACGTGGTGAACCTCGAGCGCCTCCCGCAGGACCTTGCCAGCGTCTCGATGACCGCCAACTACAGCTTCATCACCCCCAACCTCTGCAGCGACGGTCACGACGTGCATTGCATCGACGGGCGGACCGGTGGACTCCCAGCCATCGATCAGTTCCTGCGTCGCTGGGTGCCACTCATCGAGGCCTCGCCCGCGTTTGTGGCCGATGGCCTGCTCATCATCACCTTCGACGAATCGGACGGCGCCGGCGCCGAGGGCTCGAGCGCCTGCTGCGCGGAAAAAGCGCTCCCCGGCGCCCGCTTCCAGCCGGGTTTCAGCGGGCCAGGCGGCGGGCGCATCGGCGCCATCGTGCTGTCGAAGTTCGTGCGGCCGGGAACAGTCTCCACCGTACCCTACAATCACTACTCGCTGCTGCGCACCGTGGAGGCGATTTTCGGCCTGCCGTATCTCGGGTACGCCGCGGAGCAGGACCTGCGCACATTCGGCGCGGATGTCTTCAGCGCCGCGCAGCCAACAGGTTAGTTCTCGCGGCGTTGCGCCGGCCCCGGCACGGTCCCCGCACCAGAAAGCCCGGCAGGCGCATCGAGCTTCTCTCCCATGAGACGGCGCACGGCGACATAACACACCGGGATCATGAGTACCCCGAGCAAGGCCGCACTCAGCATGCCGCCGACCACTCCGGTCCCGATGGCATGGCGCGCGTTGGCGCCGGCGCCAGTCGACACCACCATCGGGAACACCCCGAGGATGAATGCGAACGAGGTCATCAGGATCGGCCGGAAGCGCAGCCGTGCCGCCTCCAGCACCCCATCGTGCAGGCTCTTGCCCGCGCGCTGGGCCGTTACGGCGAATTCGACGATCAGGATCGCATTCTTCGCGGAGAGTCCGATGATGGTGATGAGTCCCACCTTGAAGAACACGTCATTCGGCAGTCCGCGCAGCAGCGCAGCGATGGCCGTGCCGATGAGCCCGACGGGTACCGCCATGAGCACCGCGGCCGGAACGCTCCAGCTCTCATAGAGCGCGGCGAGGCACAGGTACACCACCAGGATCGACAGCGCGAACAGCATGGGGGCCTGGGCGCCGGAAATCAGCTCCTGCAGCGACTGGCCGGCCCAGTCCCCGCCGATGCCGCGCGGCAGACTCTCGTTGACGATCCCTTGCATGGCCTGCATGGCTTCCCCGGAGCTGCGGCCCGCGGCATTGTTGCCGGTGATCTCTACCGCGGAGTAGCCGTTGAAGCGCGTGAGCGAGGGTGGGCCCACCACCCAGTCGGCGTGCACGAAGTTCGCCAGCGGGATCATGTTGCCGCCGGCACCCGCCACGTAGAAGTGCCCGAGCGCCTCGGGCGTCATGCGCCAGGGAGCATCCGCCTGCAGCAGCACGCGCAGCACTCGCCCCTCATAGATGAAGTCGTTGGCGTACACCGGCGCCAGCATCAGTTGCAGCGCCGTGTACACATCGCTCGCTGAGAGTCCCATTGACTGCGCCTGCACGCGATCGACGGACAGCTGTAGCTGCGGGGCGGGCGGCAGCAGGTTGGCGCGCACGCCACTCAGGGTGCGCTTGTCTGCGGCGGCCTTCGCGAGCAGTGTCTCCTGTGCGGAGGTGAGCACCTCGCGCCCGAGTCCGCCCCGATCTTCCAGGAAGAAGTCGAAGCCGCCGAAGAAGCCGAGGCCACGCACGGTGGGCAGGTTGAGCACGTACACCCGGGCGTCGTGGATCTCGCGCGACAGTGTGGCGTTCGCCCACGCGATGAACTGTGCCGCGGTGTCGGGACGCCGGTCCCAGGTCTTCAGGTGTACGAAAGCGCGGCCGGCATTCTCACCCGTGCCCGTGAAACTCGAACCGACGATCAGGAACGCATAGTCCACATCGGGACTGCGCCCGATGGTGGCGTTGATATGCTCCATCACCTCGCGAGTGCGCGGGAGGTTGGCACCAGCGGGCAGCTGCACGTCGATGAGCGCATAACCTTGATCCTCCTCGGGCACGAAGCTCCCCGGGAGCTTGA
Source organism: Steroidobacteraceae bacterium (assembly GCA_036498445.1). GTDB lineage: Bacteria > Pseudomonadota > Gammaproteobacteria > Steroidobacterales > Steroidobacteraceae > 13-2-20CM-66-19. The sequence continues at coordinate 68,043 of DASYFL010000018.1, read as the reverse complement.
TGAACAGCAACGCCCCCACCGCGAGCATCACCGCGAAGGCTGCCATCCAGCGCGGAACATGGCCGACGGACTGGTACACCCGGTGGACGTAGGAGGCGCGGGTGGTCTCGAACGCGCGGTTGAACCAGTCGAAGACCAGGTTGCCCTTCAGGTGCTCGGGCCGCAGCAGTGAAGCGCACAGCGCCGGGGTGAACGACAGCGCCAGCAGCGCCGAGAAGCCCATCGAGAGCGCAATAGTGAGCGCGAACTGCCGGTAGATCACCCCGGTGCTGCCGGTCTGCAGCGCGCTCGGAATGAATACCGCGGCGAGCACGGAAGTGATCGCCACGATCGCCCCCGTGATCTGCTGCATGGCCTTGCGCGTCGCCTCCTTTGGCGGCAGGTGCTCCTCGCGCATGATGCGATCGACCGCCTCTACCACGACGATGGCATCGTCGACCACGATGCCGATGGCGAGCACCATCGCGAACAGCGACAACTGGTTGATCGAGAAGCCGACCGCGTAAATGCCGATCAGTGTACCGAGCAGTGCCGCCGGCACCACCAGCGTCGGGATGAGCGTGGCGCGGAAATTCTGCAGGAACACCAGCATCACGAGGAACACGAGGACTACCGCCTCGATGAGCGTGATCAGAACTTCGCGGATGGCGACCCTGATGAAGGGTGTGGAGTCCCAGGCCCACTCCCACTTCACGCCCGCGGGAAAGCTCCCCTGTATGGCCTTCATCCTTTGGGTGACTGCCCTGGAGACTTCCAGTGCGTTGGCCTCGGGAGCGAGCTGGATGCCGAACGCCGCGATCGGCGTCGTGCCGATGCCGGTCTCGAAGCCATATTGCGCGGCGCCGAGGCTGACGCGTGCCACGTCCTTCAGGCGCACCGAGGCGCCATTCGGCTCGGTGCGCAGCAGGATCTGCTCGAACTGCTCCGGCGAGCTGAAGCGTCCCTCGGCCGTCACGGTGGCGGTGGTGGTCTGTTCGCGCTGCGCTGGCCACGCTCCGATCGAGCCGGAAGCGAACTGCGCATTTTGTGAATGCACCGCGGCAAGTACCGCGGATGCCGAGAGGTTGTAGGCCTTGAGCTTGTCGGCATCGAGCCAGATACGCATGGCATATTCGGAGCCGAACTGCACCGCGGCACCGACCCCGGGAACGCGCTGGATCGTGTCGAGTACCCGCGAGGCGACGATGTTGTTGAGCTCTTCGGCGCTCGGGCCGCCCGGCGCCGACACCAGCCCGATGCCGCCGAGGAATCCTGCGGCGACCTTGGCGATGCGGATTCCCTGCTGATTCACTTCCGCCGGCAGGCGTGGCGCGGCGAGCGACACGCGGTTCTGCGTCTGCACGGCCGCGATGTCAGGATTGGTGCCGTTCTCGAAGGTCAGTGTGATGGTCGAGGAGCCATCCGAAGCGGATTGAGAAGTGAAGTAGAGGAGGTTGTCGATGCCGGTGAGCTGCTGCTCGATCACCTGCGTGACGGTTGTTTCCACCGTGGCGGCATTCGCGCCCGGGTAGGAGGCGGTGATCGCGACCTGCGGCGGGGCGATCGCCGGGTAGGCCTCGCTCGGTAGCCGCAGCAGCGCCAGCAGACCGGCGAGCCCGATCAGGATCGCGAGCACCCAGGCAAACACCGGCCGGTCGATGAAGAACTGCGGCATGCGGGACTAGCGTGCTCCGGCGGCGGCGTGCGCGGCGCTGTCCGCAGCATGGGCGGAATTCGCCGCCGCCGCGACGGGTACTGCGGCCACTGTGCTGCCGGGGTGCGCGCTCTGTGTGCCCGAGACGATGACGCGATCGCCGTCGATGAGCCCCGCGGTCACGATCCAGTTGGGTCCCGCGAGCATCTCCACGGTGACGCGTTTCTGCACCACCTTGTCGTCGGCAGCGGCGACGAGCACGTATGGACCGTTGGCATCGCGCTGCAGACCCGCCTGCGGTACGAGAAACGCGCGATTGACCTCTGCGGAGGTGAGCCGCACGCCGACGAACATTCCCGGCAGCAGCTGGTGCTCGGGGTTAGGAATGATCCCGCGCAGAGCGACTGCGCCGGTGGCCGGGTCGACGCTCACGTCGAGGAAATCGAGCGTGCCGCTGTGCGTATAGGGCGTGTTGTCAGGCAATGTCAGCTGCACGATGACCTGCTTGCCAGGCGCGAGCGTGACATCGCCCGCTGCCTGTGCTCGCCGCAGGCGTTCGATGTCGACCGCGGGCTGGTCGAAGTTCACGTAGATCGGGTCGATCTGCTCGACCGTGGTGAGCAGCGTCGCGGTGCCCTGTCCGACCAGTGCCCCCTCGGTGACGCCCTGCTGTCCGGCGCGGCCCGAGATGGGCGCGCTCACGGTGGCGTAGCCGAGGTTGATGCGCGCGGTGCCGACCGCGGCCTTCGCCTGCTCCACCGCGGCGGCAGTCGAGCGCTCCGTGGCCTCGGCATTGTCGAGATCCGAGCGCGATACCAGGCCGCTCGGGGCGAGATCGCGCGTTCGCTGCGCGGCGATATGCGCATTGGTCGCGCTCGCCTGCGCCTGGGCGAGCGCGGCCAGGGCGCCATCGAGTGCCGAGCGCAGCGGGGCCGGATCGATCTGGAACAGAGGTTGCCCCGCTTTGACGTCGGAGCCTTCCACGTATAGCCGCCGCAGCAGCACCCCGGCGACGCGTGCTCGCACGTCCGCCGAGCGCGTGGCCGACAGCCGCCCGACGAGGCTGCGCGTCAGCGGCACTGGCTGCGCATGCACCACGACGACGCCAACCTGCGGCGGTGGCGGTGCGGCCGGTGGGCCCGAGCGCACACAGCCGCCGAGCAGCAACAGCAGCGCTGCGCCCCCGAGCGAGCGGTGCGCCCAGGACGCGCGGCGCACGGATCGGCGCGGCGGCAAGAAGATCCTCCTCACTGGACAATTAGTTGCCAAGGCAGTATTATCTTCGGCAGTAATCTCCCCAGCAGTCATTAGGATAGCAAGCCGCGCACATGAGCCGCAGGGCAGTGATCGGAGCGCAGCTGCAGGGTGCCGCCCAGGGTACGGGCGAGAGCCTGGGCGTAGGCCAGTTGATGAGCTGCGCGCGCGCCTCGCTCCTCAACGCTCTCGATGCAGAGCTCGAACGCTTCGGTCTGAACAGTACGCACTTCCTGGTGCTCAAGCATCTCGGTGAGGGCGCAGCGCGCACCGCTGCCGATCTCTGCCGCCGCAACCGCTACGACACCGGCGCCATGACGCGCATTCTCGATCGGCTGGAGGAAAAGGGCCTGGTACGCCGTGAACGCGGCCGCGAGGACCGCCGCGTCGTGTTCCTGCGCCTCGCGCCGGCGGGGCGGGCACTGCTGCCGCGCCTGCTGGCGGTGGGGACCCGCATCGTCGAAGCGCACCTCGCCGGTTTCAGCGCGAGCGAGATCGAGGCGTTCAAGAGCTACCTCCACCGGATGATCGATAACGGACAGTCGCAGTTGGACAATCGAGAGTCCGCTTCAGGCGGGAAGCCATGAGCAGGCGATTCTTACTGTCGGCGCCGGTACTGGCGCTCGCGCTCGCGGGCTGCGTCGATCGTGGCAACTGGCAGCCGGCGCCGCCGGTTGCGCCCAGCAAGCTCGAGCTCGGTCGCACGGTGGCGGATGCGCAGGTCGAGCCTTCTGCGTGGCCTGCGGATGGCTGGTGGCGCGCTTATGGCGATCCCCAGCTCGATGCCCTGGTCGATGAGGCGCTCGCGGGGAGTCCGAGCCTCGTGACGGCGCAGGCGCGGCTGCGCACTGCACAGGCGCAAGCGGTCACGGCTCGCGCCGCGCGGCTGCCGACCACCACCGTGAGTGCGCAAGCCGATCGCCAGCGTTACCCGGAGGACTACCTGTTCCCGCCGCCCTTTGCCGGCAGTTATGTCAATAACGGCCGTGCGGCGCTCGATTTCAGCTGGGACCTGGATTTCTGGGGACGCAACCGCGCGCTGCTCGCCGCGGCGCGCTCGGGTGTCGCGGCAGCGGAGGCCGACCGCGCGGCGGCGCACCTGGCGCTCGCCGTGGCCGTGGTGCAGGCCTACGTTCAGCTCGATCTGCAGTATGCGCTGCTCGATGTCACGAACGACAACCTGAAGCAGCAGCAATCCATACTCGAGCTCACGCAGCAGCGCGTCGCTGCGGGGCTGGAGAACACCGCGCGCGTGAAACAGTCGGAGGGCCAGGTCGCGCTGACGCGCGCCGCTGTCTCGTACGTCGAAGCCAACATCGAGCTGGCGCGTAATCAGCTTGCCGACCTCGCGGGTGCAGGCCCCGAGCGCGGTGCACAGCTCGGGCGGCCGCAACTTGCGCCGCCCGCTTCGATCGCGCTGCCATCGGTATTGCCCGCAGATCTGCTCGGACGGCGGCCGGATGTGGCGGCGGCCCGCGCGCAGGTAGAGTCGGCGGGTCAGGCGGTCAAGGCGGCCGAAGCGGATTTCTACCCGAATGTGAATCTCACGGCCTTTGCCGGCTTCCAGAGTATCGATCTCGCGCGGATCTTCGAGCCGGGTAACCGCATCCTCGGCGCTGGGGCTGCGTTGTCGCTGCCGGTGTTCAACCGCGGCGCACTGCGCGGTGCACTGCTGGCGCGCCAGGCCCAGGTCGATCAGTCGGTGGCGCAATACAACCAGACCCTGCTCGATGCGGTGCGCGAGGTCGCGGATGTGGTGGCGAACTGGCGTGCGCTCGAGCACGAGACGCGCGAGCAGCAGAGCGCACTCGAGGATGCGCAGCGCTCGTACGATCTGACCACCGAGCGCTACCGCGCCGGGCTCGACAACTATCTGAGCGTGCTGTCGAGTCAAAATCAGGTGCTCACCGCCCAGGGGCTGGGCGCGGAGCTCGAAGCGCGGCGCCTCACCTTCAGCGTCGATCTCGTCCGTGCCCTCGGTGGCGGCTACACACCGCCCGCGGGTTGAAGCGTGGATGTCTCGGTCAAAAATGCTTCTGCGCCGCGTGCGCGCGTGCTGCCGGACCGCCGGCGCCGCTGGCTGCTCGCGCTCGGCGCTGCGATCGCGCTCCTCGGGCTGATATGGCTCGCGTGGTGGTTGCGGTACTCCAGATTCTACGAGAGCACCGACGATGCTTATGTGGCAGGTGACAGGGTGAATGTCATGTCACAGGTGAGCGGTACCGTCGTCTCGATCGGTGCGGACGAGACCGACCTCGTCGAGGGAGGGCAGGAGCTCGTACGCCTCGATGCGACCGATGCGCGCATCGCCCTGCAGGATGCCGAGCAGCAGCTCGCACGCACCGTGCGTCAGACGCATACCGTCTTCGCCACTCGCGATCAGCTGCGCGCCGTGGTCGCCGAGCGCCGCGCCGACCTTGGACGTGCGCAGTCGGACTTCGATCGCCGCCGCAACCTCGCCGCGAGCGGTGCGGTCTCGGGTGAGGAGCTCGGCCATGCTCAGGATGCTCTCAAGGCTGCTCGCGATGCGCTGCTCGCCGCGCAGAAGAATCTCGCCGCGGGCAGCGCATTGGTGGGGCACACCGGAGTTGCCGACAATCCCGATGTACGCGCCGCTGCCACGCAGGTCGAGCGCGCCTGGCTCGCGCTGGTGCGCACCAATGTGCGCGCGCCGGTGACCGGTTACCTGGCCCGGCGTAGCGTGCAGCTCGGTGAGCGCATCTCTCCGGGCGCACCGCTCATGGCCATCGTGCCCATCGGCCGCTTGTGGCTCGAGGCCAACTTCCGCGAGGTGCAGCTGCGGCACATGCGCATCGGCCAGCCGGCGACCGTAGTGGCGGATCTCTACGGTGGCCGTGTGACCTATCATGGCCATGTCGCCGGCCTCGGCCTCGGCACGGGTTCCGCATTCGCACTGCTGCCCGCGCAGAACGCCACGGGCAACTGGATCAAGGTCGTACAGCGGGTGCCGGTGCGCATTGAGCTCGAGCCCCGCGAGCTCAGTGCGCATCCGCTGCGCATCGGGCTCTCGACCGTCGTCACGGTCGAGGTACGCGAAACCTCCGGACCGCAGCTCGCGCAGACTGCCCGTCAGCAGCCAGTGCTCTCGACGCGCGTCTTCGACATCGACCGCAGCGAGATCCGCACGCGCATCGAGCAGATCATCGAGGAGAACAGCGAGCACACCGCGCAAGGCGTCACGCCATCCGCGCAGCAGCAAAGCGCGGATCAATCAGGCTTCAGGTAGCACAGCGGTAGCGCCGTCGTGTACTTGAGGGTCTCGAGCGCAAAGCTCGCACTCACATCCTGGAAATCCACGGCCGAGATCAGCCGCTTGTACACCACGTCGTAGGCATCGATGTCCGGCACGACGATGCGGATGAGATAGTCGACATCACCGCTCATGCGATGGATCTCGGTCACTTCGGGGATTTCCCGAACCGCGCGCACGAACTTCTCGAACCACGCCTCGCTGTGATTGCCGGTCTTCAGTGTCACGAAGACGGTGGTGCCGACATTCAGCGCACGTGCATCGAGCAGCGTCACGGTCTGGCGGATGACGCCCGCTTCGCGCAGCTTCTGGATGCGCCGCCAGCAGGGCGCCTTGGAGAGGCCTACGCGGTCCGCGATCTCCGCCGCGGTGAGCTCACCGTTTTGCTGCAGTAGATCCAGGATTTTCGCATCCAGCTTGTCCATTGAAACAAAGATCCACGGATGACGAGCGGCGCGCAACATTGTTGCGCAATCTGTCCCCGTTTGCCATGCCTTTGCAACCACGTAGCGGGGCGGGAAGGCTACATTGAGCGGTGATGAATCTGATCCGCGCCTTCACCGGGCACCCCGCTTCCGTCGGGGAGAGCTACTTCGAGCACCTCTTCAGGGCGCTGTATTTCGGCGTCCGCATGGTATTTGCGGGACTCGCTTGCCTGGTGCACGGCGTACTGCCCTTCCTGTTCGTGCGCACGGGCAGCCGGGCGATCGCCGAGCTGAATGACCGCATGGTCATCAATCGGCGCGTCAGGATGCACGACCTTCCAGGCGAGAAGCGGCTGCCCCTGTAGCCGTGCAGCGGCGTCGGGCGTTAGCTCCCGCCTGGATCGCGCTGCGGCAGGCGGCGCCCGGTCTTGCGCTCGCGGTCGGGCTCGCGACGCTGGCTCGCGTTCTCGCAGAGGCGATAGCGCACGGTGTCGGCGGCCTGCCGAAGTTTCCCCTGAGCCCGGTCATGTGCGCGGTGCTGCTCGGCATGCTGTGGCGCAATAGCATGGGCGTGCCCGGCTGGGCCACGCGCGGGCTCGAGTGGGCGATGCATCGTCTGCTGCGGGTTGGGATTGCGCTCGTTGGCCTGCGCCTCACGCTGGCCGGCGCGACCGCGATCGCGATCACGGCCCTTCCCGTCGCCATCTCCTGCCTCATTGTCGCCCTGCTCGCGGGCTTAAGTGTTGCCCGGGCGCTCGACACACCGCGCCGCCTCGGTGTGCTGCTCGCGATCGGCACGGCCGTCTGTGGCTGCACAGCAGTGGTCGCCGTGTCGCCGGTCATCCGGGCACGCCATGCGGAGACTGCGTTTGCGGTGACCTGCGTGGTGCTTTTCGGCTGCATCGCCATGCTGTGCTACCCCTCGGTCGCCGCGCACTTTCTCGCCGCATCCCCGGTACATGCCGGCGTGTTTCTCGGCACGGCGATTCACGACACCTCGCAGGTAATCGGTGCGGCGCTCATCTATTCGCAGCAGGCGGCGGCTCCCGCGGCGCTCGCCGCCGCGAGCGTGGCCAAGCTGCTGCGTAACCTTTCGATCGCGGTGCTCATTCCTGCGGCGGCGTGGTGGGTGCAGCGCCACGAGGGAGCTGCGACCGGAACGCGACCGGTCGACGGGACGCACGGCTCCGACACTGGCTCTGCAGGGGTGACGCGCTCGCGGCCGCCGGTCCTGCCGCTCTTCGTGCTCGGGTTCATCGGCTTCATCGTGGTACGCACGGTGGGCGATGCCCTCCAAGGGGCGGCAGGCTCGATGTGGCCGGCGATCGTCAACACCGGCTACACCGCCTCGGAGGTGTTCCTCACCTGCGGCATGACGGCGGTGGGGCTCTCGGTGTCCTTTACCGACATGTGGCGCATCGGATGGCGTCCGCTCGCGGCCGGCTTCGTGGTCGCGATACTCGTCGGCTCCTGCAGTCTGCTGCTGACCTGTGGCATGGTGCGCTTCCTGACCTGAGTCACAGCGCAGGCTACACTCGCAGCGGGCGCGCTGCAGTGACCGACGCCGCGGCGGAGGCAGCCGAGGGGAGAGCAGGTGATGGCGAAGTCACGACCTAAAACCTTACGCCGCGCAGCCGAGGAGGCGGTGCGCACGCTGCTCGCGTGGGCAGGGGAAGATCCGAACCGCGAGGGGTTGCGCGATACCCCGCAGCGCGTCGTAGATGCCTATCGCGACTGGTTCTCCGGCTACCAGATCGATCCGGCAGCGTACCTGCGGCGCACGTTCGAGGAAGTTGGCGGCTACGACGAGGTGATCGTGCTGCGCGACATCTCGTTCGAATCGCACTGCGAGCATCACATGGCCCCCATCATTGGCCGCGTGCACATCGGTTACCTGCCCGCTGAAAAGGTGGTCGGCATCAGCAAACTGGTGCGCGTGGTGGAGGGGTATGCCCGCCGATTCCAGGTGCAGGAGAAGCTCACCGCGCAGATCGCCGACTGCATCACTCAGGTGCTTCGACCACGAGGGGTTGGCGTGGTCGTGGACGCGGTGCATGAGTGCATGACCACCCGCGGCGTGCACAAGCGCGGGGTGTCCATGGTCACCAGCCGCATGACCGGGACGTTCCGCAGCGATGCACGCACGCGCACGGAATTTCTGAGCTTCATCGGTATCTCGCGTACGCACGAAGTGTAGCGGCGCCGCGCGATCGGCCGGCGCAGCGAGTCAAGGCCAACGGTTGGCGTTTTTCGGAAACCCCGGGCGCTGAACCCGCACCACACAGAAGCGCTGGCCGGTCGGCGCCTGCATCACGACCCAGGCCCGCAGGCGCTCGGCAACCGTGGCGCCCAGTTTCTCCAGCCGCGCCACCTCGGCGGCGATGTCGTCGGTCTCGATGTCCAGGTGGACGCGACTTTCGTGGTCCACGCGCTGGATCTGCACGATGAGCTCATCGGGCGGGGTCTCGAGCATGCGGTAATTGCCGCGCGTGCCCGGATGCGCAGGGTCCACGGGTCGACCGAGTGCCGCTGCCCAGAAACGAGCCGCCTCGTCGATGTCGGTGGTCCTGCAGTCGATGAGAAGCGCGCACAGACGCGAGTAGTGCATGGGCTAACCTCCGTCTAGGCCAAGCTGAGCGAGTGGCGGCCAGCGCCTCGCGCGCCTTGCCGCTGCGGCCAAGGCCTACGCACTCGTAGGCGCCGCGGCTTCGCTGCGCGCCGCGCGCTTGCGGTCCTGCTCGCTGAGGAAGCGTTTACGGATGCGGATCGAGGCCGGGGTCACCTCGACCAGCTCGTCATCGGCGATGAACTCGACCGCATACTCGAGCGTCAGCTGGATGGGCGGAGTCAGCAGGATGGCATCGTCCTTACCGGCCGCGCGGATGTTGGTGAGCTTCTTGGTCCTGATCGGGTTCACCACCAGGTCGTTGTCGCGACTGTGAATGCCGACGATCATGCCCTCGTAGAGTTTCTCGCCCGGGCCCACGAACAGGCGGCCGCGCTCCTGCAGGTTGAACAGGGCGTAGGCGACCGCTTCGCCGTTCTCATTGCTCACCAGCACGCCGTTGTGCCGCTCGGGTATCTCACCGGTCACTTTGGCGAAGCCATCGAAAATGTGGCTCATCAGGCCGGTGCCGCGCGTGAGGGTCAGAAACTCTCCCTGGAAGCCGATCAGCCCGCGCGCCGGCACGCGATAATCGAGCCGCACGCGCCCCTGGGCGTCGTGGCTCATATCGATGAGCTCGGCACGCCGCTCGCCGAGCGCCGCCATCACGGCGCCCTGGTGGGCATCCTCGACGTCCACGGTGAGTGCCTCCCAGGGCTCATGTACCTCGCCATCCACCAGCCGTGTCAGCACCTGCGGACGCGACACGGCGAGCTCGTAGCCCTCGCGGCGCATGTTCTCGATGAGAATGGTCAGGTGCAACTCGCCGCGGCCGGAGACGCGCAGCACATCGGGCTCTTCGGTGTCCTCGACCCGCAGTGCCACGTTGCTCTGCAGCTCGCGGTAGAGCCGCTCGCGCAGCTGCCGGCTGGTGACGAATTTCCCTTCGCGCCCCGCGAAGGGCGAGGTGTTCACCTGGAAGTTCATGGCGAGCGTCGGCTCGTCGACGCTGATTGGCGGCAGCCCGTAAGGGTGCTCGATGTCGCACAGCGTGAGTCCGATATTCACCTCGCCGATCCCGGTGACGGCGACGATGTCGCCGGCCTCCGCTTCCGCAACCGGACGGCGCTCGAGGCCGTTGAAGGTGAGCACCTGCCCGATGCGCCCGGTGCCCCGGTCTTCGCTGCCGAAGCGCAGCGCGACACTCTCACCGGGGCGGAGGCTCCCGCAGCGGATGCGGCCGATGCCGATACGGCCGACGTAGGAGTTGTAGTCGAGCGTCGAGATCTGCAGCTGCAGCGGCCGGCCCGCGTCCGCGGCGGGCGGCGGGACGTGCGTCAGGATGGCCTCGAACAGCGCCGACATGTCGGGGCGGCGCTCGGTGTAATCGGTGCTCGCCCAGCCCTGCAGAGCCGAGGTGTAGATCACCGGGAAATCGAGCTGCGCATCACTCGCACCGAGCTTGTCGAACAGATCGAAGGTCTGGTCGACCACCCAGGCGGGGCGGCTGCCCGGCCGGTCGATCTTGTTGACGACCACGATCGCCTTCAGGCCCTGCGCGAGCGCTTTGCGCGTGACGAAGCGCGTCTGCGGCATCGGCCCTTCGACCGCATCCACGAGTAGCAGCACGCCATCGACCATCGACAGCACCCGCTCGACCTCGCCGCCGAAATCGGCATGACCGGGGGTGTCGACGATGTTGATGCGCGTGCCGCCGTATTCGATGGCGCAGTTCTTCGCGAGGATGGTGATGCCGCGCTCGCGCTCGATGTCGTTGGAGTCCATGATGCGCTCGCCGAGCCGCTCGTGAGCGGCGAAGGTGCCGGACTGCTTGAGCAGGCAATCGACCAGCGTCGTCTTGCCGTGGTCGACGTGGGCGATGATGGCGATGTTGCGGATCGGGAGATTCATGAAGGGTGCGACGACCGCGCGGCAGCGCCCACACTTGTGGCGCGGGCGCAGCCTGGCTGGGCCGTGAAAAAGGGTGCGCAGGGTAGCAGATTCCTGCCTGGGCCGCCTCCTGCCGCCGCCGTAGTCCGAGCGGTGCGGCCTCAGGCGCGGTTTATGCCGATGCGCAGCGCCGCCACGGCCACACGTACCTCGATGAAGAAGGCGACGTATGCCGCGCTCAGGCACACCATGGCGCCGACGAACAACAACGCGATCACCAGCGCGAGCTCCGAGCCGAGGAATGCGTTCGCGAACAGCGTCACCACCACGAGCGCCACGAGCAGCGCAGCGATGGTCGAGAGTGAGATGGCGATGTTGATGTAGTGCGCACGGCGGGCGAGCACCGCGAGATCCGCGTGCAGCCGTGGCGCTTCGCCCGGATGACCCTCGAGCTGCTGCTCGAGGAGACGTGCCCGATCGACGATGCGCGACAGCCGATTGGTGAGCACGCCGAGGGTCGCCGCCACTCCGGACAGCAGGAACACCGGAGCGACCGACGACTGGATCAGGTGGGCGATGTCTATCAAGTGGCACCGTTGGTCTTGTTGAGCCCTGCGGGCCCGCGCGGGCCGGCCGGGTGCGGGGCTTTTTTTACCACAAATGCGTGCCGCCAGGCGCACCCCGGGCCGCGCGCCGCGGCGGCTCTTGCGGCTGCCGCGCTCCTTGCTGTACGATCGTTCAACAAGGTTTTCACCCTCCCTGGACGCTCCCCCGATGCACGCCGCCGCGCTCCGCCGTGTCGCCTGCGCTGCGCCCGCCGACGCGGACGCGCACAGCCTGCCCGCATGGATCTATCGCGACCCGGAGTTCTTCGAGCGCGAGCGTGAGACCATCTTCCGCCGCAGCTGGCAGCCCGTGTGCCACCTGAGCGATGTGCCGCGTCCGGGCGACTTTCATACCTTCGAATTTCTCGGCGAGCCGCTGGTGGTGATACGCACGCCAGAGGGCGTGCGTGCCTTCCACAACGTCTGCCGCCATCGGGCTGCGCGACTCCTCGATGGACCGAGCGGCTCCTGCGGGGGGCGCATCACCTGCCCGTACCACGCCTGGACCTATGCGCTCGATGGACGGCTCATCGGCGTGCCGCAACGTGAAGCCTTCGGCTCGCTCGATGTCTCGCGGCATGGACTCGCCCCGGTCGAGCACGAAGTGTTCATGGGCTTCATCTTCGTGCGCCTCGCACCCGGGCTCCCGAGCGTGCGCGAGATGGCGGCACCGTATGCCGCGGAAATGGCCGCTTACCGCCTCGAAGAGCTGGTACCCTTCGGGCGAACGAGCCTGCGGCCGCGTGCGGTGAACTGGAAGAACGTCGCCGACAACTACTCGGATGGTTTGCACATCAACGTAGCGCATCCGGGCCTCACCCGCCTTTTCGGCAGGGGCTACGGTATCGAGGCTCGGCCGTGGATCGACAAGATGTGGGGCGTGATGCGCGATACGCCTTCGCGTAACTGGTCCGAGCGGGCATACCAGCGGCTGCTGCCGCCGGTCGCGCACCTGCCGCCCGAGCGGCAGCGGCTATGGACCTACTTCAAGCTCTGGCCGAATATCGCCTTCGACATCTATCCTGACCAGGTCGATTTCATGCAGTTTCTGCCGGTGTCCCCCACCGAGACCATGATCCGCGAAGTGGTATACGTGCACCCGGATGCGCGCCGCGAGATGCGCGCCGCACGCTATCTCAACTGGCGCATCAATCGCCGCGTGAGTCTCGAGGACAAGAAGCTGATCGAGCGGGTGCAGGCGGGAATGGCATCGAGCAGCTACGTGTCCGGCCCGTTGAGCTCGGGCGAGGTGTGCCTGCACAGTTTCGCACGGCGCCTGCGCGCCCTGATTCCCGAGAGCACACTCCCACAGCCTCCGGCTCGGGGCTGGAGTCATGGCTGAGCGAGCCGCTAACGGCGCGGCGTACGATGCGCTGATCATCGGCGGCGGTCACAACGGCCTCACCTGTTCGGCGTATCTCGCCGCCGCCGGGCTGCGGGTGGTCGTGCTCGAGCGGCGCTCGGTGGTCGGCGGAGCGGCGGTCACCGAGGAGTTCCATCCCGGGTTCCGCAATTCGGTCGCCTCCTACACGGTCTCGCTCCTGAACCCGAAGGTCATTCGTGATCTCGAGCTCGCGCGCCACGGACTGCGCATCGTCGAGCGCCGCTGCGCCAATTTCCTGCCGACTGCCGATGGGAGCTATCTGATCACCGGCGCCGGCCACACCGAGGCGCAAGTGGCACGCTTTTCCACGCGCGATGCGGCACGAGTGCCGGAGTACGGCCGGCGGCTCGATGCCATCGCGGACGTGCTGCGGGACCTGGTGCTGACTACGCCACCCAATGCGATCGAGGGAGGCTGGAGCGCGGCCCTGCCAGAGCTCGTGCGCGCCGCGCGCGTCGGTGGCCGGCTGCGGCGGCTCGACATGAACCTGCGGCGCGAGCTGCTGTCGCTCTTTGCCATGTCCGCGGGCGACTACCTCGACAACTGGTTCGAGAGCGATCCGATCAAAGCCGCCTACGGCTTCGATGGCATCGTCGGCAATTACGCGAGCCCTTATTCGGCGGGCTCCGCCTACTATCTGCTGCATCACGTATTCGGCGAAGTGAACGGCAAGCACGGTGCGTGGGGACACGCCATTGGTGGGATGGGCGCCATCACCCAGGCCATGGCGGCGGCCGCGCGCGAGCGCGGGGTCGTGATCCGCCTCGCCACACCCGTGCGCGAGGTGCTCGTGGAAGGCGGCCGCGCGGTCGGCGCAGTCACCCAGGCGGGCGAAACGCTGCGCGCCGCCGCGGTGATCTCCAATCTGAATCCGAAGCTCCTGTACCTCGAGCTGATCGCTCCAGCGGCGCTGCCTGCTGAAGTGCGCGAGCATATGGGTCATTGGCGCTGCGGCTCGGGAACCTTCCGCATGAACGTAGCGCTCGCGGAGCTGCCGGACTTCAGCTGCCTGCCGGGCAGGTCGGTTGCCGATCATCACACCGCGGGCATCATCATCGCGCCGACGCTCGGTTACATGGAGCAGGCGTATTTCGATGCACGCTCCTACGGATGGTCGCGCCGGCCGATCGTCGAGCTGCTCATCCCCTCAACGCTCGATGACACGCTGGCGCCGCCCGGGCGGCACGTGGCGAGTCTGTTTTGTCAGCACGTCGCGCCGCAGCTCCCCGCGGGCGCCTCGTGGGATACCCATCGCGAAGCGGTCGCCGACCTCATGATCGACACCGTCAACGCGTACGCCCCGAACTTCAAGGCTGCAGTCCTCGGCCGCCAGATCATGAGCCCGCTCGATCTGGAGCGGACCTTTGGGCTTCTCGGCGGGGACATCTCTCACGGGGCGATGAACCTCGACCAGATGTTCTCGGCACGACCGATGCTCGGCTATGGCAACTACCGCGGACCGCTCAAGGGTCTCTATATGTGCAGCGCCGGCACGCATCCGGGCGGTGGGGTCACCGGCGCGCCGGGACACAACGCCGCGCGTGAGGTGCTCGCGGACTTCCGTCGCGGTCGCCTGCGGCGCGTGGCCTGAGATGGCGCGAGCTGCGCGGAAACCGCGCTTCGCCCGTCAGCCACCCGCGGTGCGCCGTCAGGCGCTGGTCGATGCCACCATCGAGTGCCTGAAGCGCTATGGCCACGAGGGGCTCTCGATCCGCACCATCAGCGCCCAGGCCGGGGTATCGGTCGGGCTCATCAATCACCACTTCCCGAACAAGGACGAGCTCGTGGCGGCGGCCTACCGCCACATCAACTCCGAGCTCGTTCTCGGCATGCAGGCGGCGGTGGCCCGCGCGGGCCGATCACCGCAGGCGCGCATGCGCGCCTTTCTCGAGGCCTGGTTCTCGGCACCGAGTCTCGATGCGGATGCGCTCGCGGTGTGGGTGGTGTTCTGGGGGCTCTACCGCCATTCGCGGCTGATCCAGCGCATTCACCGCGAGACCTATCAGGGCTACGTGAGTCTGCTGCGCGAGATGCTGGCCGAGCTTCTGCCGCAACCGCGCACGGCGCGCAGCCGGCGCGCCGGCCGCGGCGGCGCCGCAGCGTCCGTCGATCTGCATCTTGCGGCCATCGGTCTTACCGCGCTGCTCGATGGCCTGTGGCTCGAGTGGTGCCTCGAGCCGGGCACCTTCCGGCCGGC
The DNA here is from genome assembly GCA_036498445.1 of Steroidobacteraceae bacterium. GTDB lineage: Bacteria > Pseudomonadota > Gammaproteobacteria > Steroidobacterales > Steroidobacteraceae > 13-2-20CM-66-19. The sequence continues at coordinate 52,779 of DASYFL010000018.1, read as the reverse complement.
GGAAGCCGTGGAGCTGTGTGAAGCGTGGGTCGCCCATCTCGTGCGTCGTAGCGCCGCGGCGGCAAGCCGATAGTTGGCGGCGAAAGCTCGAGCGCTCAGAGAGGCAGCCCTGTTGTCCCCTAGCATGCCGTAAGATCGTTCCTGATCGCGGTGACCGCCGCGGCTCCTGCGCCGCTGGCCGCTCGGGCTTGCGGGCACGGATAATCGCCCCCACATCCTCAAGTACGGCGAGATGGAGGACGTGTTGGCGGGGACTGATCGGGCGCGGATTGTGATCGTCGGCTGCGGCTTTGGCGGTCTGTTCGCCGCCCGTGCCCTGCGGCGCACGCAGGCCGACGTACTGGTCATCGATCGCAACAACTACCACCTCTTTCAGCCCTTGCTCTACCAGGTCGCCTCCGCGGCGCTCGCGCCCGCGGACATCGCTCAGCCGATCCGCACCATCCTGCGCAATCAGCGCAACGCCCGGGTGATGCTCGCGCAGGTGGAGCACATCGATCTCGCCGCGCGCCGGGTCATCGCAGCCGGGATGTCCGTGCCCTACGACTTCCTGGTGCTCGCGCCCGGTGCGGTCGACAACTACTTCGGCCACGAGGAATGGCAGCGCTTTGCGCCGGGAATGAAAGCGGTGGAGGAGGCGACTTTCATCCGCTCGCGCCTGCTGCGCTCATTCGAGAGCGCGGAAATCGAGACCGACCCGCTCGCGCGCGCCGCGCACCTTACCTTCATCATCGTCGGCGCAGGCCCCACCGGGGTCGAGCTCGCCGGTGCCATCAAGGAGCTGGCGGTGGATGTGATCCCGCGTGATTACCGCGTGGCCGACACGCGCATGGCGCGTGTCATTCTCATCGAGGCAGGCCCGCGGGTGCTGCCGGCGCTGCACCCGGATTCCTCGGCCCGTGCCTTGAGGCAGCTGCGCACGTTGAATGTCGAGGTGCGCCTCGGGGCGCCGGTGACGCGCGTGCTGGCGGATGGCGTGGAGGTGGGCGGCGAGCGGCTGCGCAGTAACAACGTCATCTGGACCGCGGGTGTGCGCGCCGCGCCTCTCACGGCCTCGCTTGGCGCACCGCTCGGACCCGGTGGCCGCGTGCAGGTGGCGCCCGACTGCTCGCTGCCGGGTCATCCCGAGGTGTTCGTCATCGGCGATGCCGCCTGGCTCATCGATCCCGCGCGCGGCGTGCCGGTGCCCGGAGTGTCGCAGGGTGCGCTGCAGATGGGCCGCTACGTGGCGCGCGTCATCGCTGCGGAGCTGCTCGGTAGGCGCGGCGAGCGCGCCCGCGGTTTCCACTACCGCGACTGGGGCTCGATGGCCACTGTGGGCAAATCACGTGCGGTGGTGGAGCTCGGGCGACTGCGTTTCGGGGGACTCCTCGCGTGGTTCGCGTGGATGGCGCTGCACATCACGGTGCTCATCGGTTTCCGCAACCGCGTGGCCGTGCTTTTCTCCTGGATATACAGCTATGTCTTCTTCCGCCGTGGCTCGCGGCTCATCACCCGTGTCGGGCCGCCGGGTGAGAGCTGATGGCAACTGCCGTGCATCCGCCGCGTTCGACCGGCCGCGCGCCGGCGCCCGAGTCGCTCACCCTGCGCGGCTTCTTCGGCGTCTTCCGCTACAGCCGCCGGGCGCTCGAGCTCGTCTGGAGCACCGACCGTGGCCTCACCCTGGCGCTCGCGCTGCTCACACTGCTTGCGGGCGTGCTGCCGGCATCGGTGGCCTACGTCGGCTCGCTCATCGTCGATGCCGTTCTCGGCGCGATCCGCACCGCAGGCAGTGCCGCACACGTGCTGCGCCTCGTGGCGCTCGAAGGAGTGCTGATCGCAACGATTGCCGCCGCGCAACGCGGCCTGTCGCTGTGCCAGTCGCTGCTGCGCGCGCAGCTCGGGCAGCGCGTCAACGTCATGATCCTCGAGAAGGCGCTGACACTCGAGCTGCAGCACTTCGAGGACTCGGAGTTCTACGACAAGCTGACGCGTGCGCGCCGCGAGGCTTCCACGCGCCCACTCAGCCTCGTTACCCGCACCTTTGGACTCGTGCAGAACGCCGTTTCACTCGCGAGCTATGGCGTACTGCTGGCGCACTTCTCTCCCTGGGCGGTGGCCGTGCTGCTGCTTGCGGGGCTCCCCGCGTTCGTAGCGGAAGCGAAATTTTCCGGCGATGCGTTCCGGCTGTTCCGCTGGCGATCGCCGGAGACCCGCATGCAGATCTATCTGGAGACCGTGATCGCGCGCGAGGACCATGCCAAGGAGGTCATGCTGTATCGGCTCGGTCCGCGGCTGCTCGAGCGTTATCGCGATATCTTCCGCCGCCTGTATGCGGAAGACCGTGCACTCACCGTGCGCCGGGATCTGTGGGGCTTGGCACTCGGCTCGATCGCGACCGCCGCGCTCTATGCGGCTTATGCCTGGATCGCGGTCACTGCCGTGCGGCGCATCGTAACGGTCGGCCAGATGACCATGTACGTGGCCCTCTTCCGGCAGGGACAGGCGGCGGTGTCGGCGATGCTCGCCGCCGTAGGTGGGATGTACGAAGATAACCTCTACCTCTCCACCCTTTACGAGTACCTCGAGACCGAGGTGCCGGCACCGGGCGGAGCCGCGGTGCGTGGTCCCCATCCCGAGGACGGCGTGCGCTTCGAGGATGTCAGCTTCACCTATCCCGGAGCCGAGCAGCCGGCACTCGAGCACATCAGTCTGCATCTCACACCGGGAAGCAGCCTCGCGCTCGTGGGCGAGAACGGCTCGGGCAAAACTACGCTGATCAAGCTGTTGACGCGCCTGTATGCACCGAGCGCTGGGCGGATTCTGCTCGATGGCCAGGACCTCGCGGAGTGGGACGAGCGCGCACTGCGGGAGCGCATCGGGGTCATCTTCCAGGATTTCGCGCGCTACCAGATGCTGGTCGGCGAGAATGTCGGTGCGGGCGATGAGCGGTTCTTCGAGGATGAGACGCGCTGGCGCGCGGCAGCGGACAAAGGCAGGGCGAGCGAGTTCATCGACACGCTGCCAGCGGGCTATCACACGCAGCTCGGCAAGTGGTTCCGCGATGGCCGCGAGCTCTCGGGCGGCCAATGGCAGAAGATCGCGCTGTCGCGTGCCTTCATGCGCACCCGTGCGGATATCCTCGTGCTCGATGAGCCGACCGCGGCGATGGACGCACAGGCGGAGGCCGAGGTGTTCGAGCACTTCCGCCAGCTCGCGCGCGAGCGCATCACCATTCTCATCTCGCACCGCTTCTCGACGGTGCGCATGGCGGATCAGATCGCAGTGCTCAATCGCGGCCGCATCGTCGAGTGTGGCAGCCACGAGGAATTGATGCGGCTCGAGGGCCGTTATGCGCACCTGTTCACGCTGCAGGCGCGCGGCTATCGCTGAGCGGCGTCGGCTGCGTTTACGACCGCGGGACCCGCGGATCCATCGAGCAATCACCGCTGCACAGCAGCGCTACCGGGAACCTTGCCAACGCCTGCGCCGCCGATACGCCGGTCGCACCCTCCGCCGTCATGGGCTGGAGCTGCGCGCCATCGAGTACGCTTTGCAGTGGCCGGCGCGAGCCGGGCAGCTCGATGAAGGTGTCTTCCCATACCGCGCTGCCAAGCGGCATTCTCGCGGCATCATCGAGCAGTCGCCGGTAGAGCCGCGGGACGATGACCACCAGCGCACGCCGCTCGCAGCGGCGCATGAAAGCGCACAGGTGCTGCGCGCGGCTGCCATGCACTCGCAGCCGGCGGTAATCGCCATGGCTGAAGAGCTGCGGCTGAGCATGCCGCAGCTGCAGCGCCCGCCAGATGAGCAGCAGTTTGCAGCGTCCATCCTCGATATGCTCCAGCATGTTTTCGAACGGCGGGTCGTCGGCCTGCCGCTGGAGCTCGGCCAGCAACACGCCGCGCCGGTGGTAGTCGACGGGACGGCGGTTGTCGGGATCGACCAATGAGAAGTCCCACAACTCATTCCCCTGGTAGATGTCGGGCACGCCCGGGGCGGTCAGCTTGCAGAGAGTCTGCGACAGGCTGTTGAGCAGCCCGAAGCGGGCGACCGGACGCCAGAAGCCGAGGAAGTCGGTGAGGAACAGGTTGTTGTCGCGCGGCTCGAGCACGCTGCGCACGAAATGCAGCAGTGCATCCTCGTACGCGGTGCCCGTCTCGGTCCAGCTGGTGTGTACCTTGGCTTCCCGCACAGCCTTGATCATGTAGCCCTCGAGGCGCGCGCGATATTCGGCGAGACCCGCCGCGTCGGGCTCCGGCAGCGGCCAGCTGCCGAGCAGCGTCTGGTAGAAGTGGTACTCATCGTTGCTGCAAGGCGCCGCGGCGCCATCGACCTCGCGTTTGCGCCTGCGGTTGATGCGTATCCAGCGCCGCACCGCATCGCGCCACGGCGTAGTCATTTCCGAGAGCACCGCGAGCCGCGCGCGCACATCCTCGGAGCGCTTGGTGTCGTGCGTGGAGGTCGCGAGCATCTCGTGCGGCCAGTGCCGCGCCCGATACTCGGCATCGGCATGGAAGGCGCGCACTCCGCCACCGCCATAATTGCCTGGTTCACTGCCGACCTCATTCAGCGCGAGCAGCCGGTTGTAGCGGTAGAGCGCGGTGTCCTCGATGCCCTTGGCGGTGATCGGCGCCGTGATCTGCTGGAATTTCATGGCGAACGCGCGGTGCGCGCGCAGCTGCGCGTCGCTCGCGGCCGGCAGCTGCAGCAGCAGTGCCGCACGCACGAAGTCGAATACCGGCGCTTCGCTCGCGGCCCGGCGCCGGCGCGCAGCGGCGATGGCCCACTCGATGTAGTGGCGGTCGCTGTCGCTCACCGCCTCGGCCACGTAGGTGCGATACACCGGGAAGCAGGCGATCACCTCGGCAAGCGCCTGCCGCAGGTTGTTGAAGGTAAAATCACGCGTGCTGCGGTCCGAGCGCGCGATGCGCGCCAGCCGATTGGCGGCGACGTTGAGCTCGGAGGCGAGCGAGCGGCGCAGGATGAGCTGCTGGCACTCGTAGGCGACATCGCGCCAGTCCTCGGATTCGCCGCTGAGGGCGCGGTATACGCGGTCCATGCGCGTGCGCGTGGCCGCATCGATCAGCATGCGGGTGACGACGTTCGCGAAGTGATAGCCGGTTTCGCCGTGCACCGGCCACTCCTGCGGCAGGTGCTCGAACGACAGGCTGATCTTCTCTACCACCAGATAGAGTGCGCGCGGCCAGTCGCGGCCGCACGCGTCGCCTATGCGCTTTTGCAGGCGCCGCAGATAGCCGGTCGGATCGTACAGGCCATCGACGTGATCGATGCGCAGCCCGTCGATCTGGCCTGCACCGATCAGCTGCAGCACGCGGCGGTGCGTCGCCTCGAAAACCTCCTCGTTGTCGACCCGCAGTGCCGCCAGGTCATTGACGTCGAAGAAGCGCCGATAGTTGATGTCCTCGGACGCGACGCGCCAGTACGCGAGGTGAAAGGCTTGCAGCTCGAGCAGCTCGTGCAGCGCGTCGAAGCTCGCGGGCTCGGCCGCGGTTCCGGTAAAGCTGCGGACGGCGGCATCGAGAGCGCCGGCGATCGTGCCGTCGCTCGCGGCGAGCGCCGCGAGCCGCCGCTTGTGGACCTCCTTCTCGCGGCTGCGCTCGGCCACGTGCTCGGGCGTCGGCGCCCGCCGGTCGGGCAGTGCCGCGAGCGCCCGGCGGATGTTCTCCAGCTCGCTGCTCGAGACCAGTGCCGCCACACGGTCGAGAATGCGCGGATAGGTGCGCGGATCGAGCGGCAGCCGATGCGGGCCGTAGAACACCGCAAAGGAGCCCGAGTCGCGCTCGAAACGCAGCACGAGCTCGCCGCGCTCGAGCGCAGTGGCATAGGGATCGGCGAGCACCGGTACCAGAATCTTGTGGGCGCGTTCGGCAGTAGACGGCGCCCAGTCGATGTCGAAGAACCCTGCGTATAGCGAGGACTCGCCATTTTCCAACAGGTCCATCCACCAGGCATTGTCGGTGCCGAGGATACCGACGTGGTTGGGGACGATGTCGGCGATGTGCCCCATCTGGTGCGCACGCAGTCCCGCGACCAGGCGCTGGAAGTCGGCGTCATCGCCGATTTCGGGATTGAAGGAGTTGTGATCGACGACATCGTAGCCATGGGCGCTGCCGGAGCGCGCGCGGAAATAGGGCGAACAGTAGAGATGACTGATGCCGAGTGCTGCCAGGTACGGCACGACTCCCAGCGCATCGCGGAAGGTGAAGCCCGCATTGAGCTGCAGCCGATAGGTGGCACGCGGGATGGCAGGACCCGCACCGGCCTCGCCCGCCGCGGCCTCACCCGCCGCGGGCAGCCGGCGACGCGCCTGGCGTGGCCGCTCAGGCGGGCTCACCGTGCTGCTCCAGCAGCCACAACACACTCCATGGCGCGAGCTCATTGCGTGCCAGCGCCGCGCGCACTCCCGGGTGCGTCGCGAAGATCACCCGGCCCGCTGCCCGCGCCGGAAGCGGGGCGGGTGCGGCATCCAGGTTTGCGATCAGGCGCAGCGTCTGACCGTGCCCGCTCCACTCGACCGCGAACGCGCCGCCGCGTGCCCCCGCAACGCAGTTCCCGGCGCGAAGGTACGGCAGGAGCGGCACGATATCGCGCCGCCGGATGGTGAGCAGCCGCCGATAGTGAGTAAGCACCCGTGCGTGCGCACTCGCGCGCAGCACACTCCAGTCGAGCCGCGCCGCGGCCCAGGTCGTCAACGCGCCCGGATCGGGAGCCCCGGGGATCTCCGCGGCGCGTTGCGCGCGCACCCGTTCGAGCAGCGCCGGCTCGTAATCGCAGAACCACGGGAAAGGCTGTGGACTTGCCCATTCCTCGCCCATGAACAGTAGCGGCGGTTGCGGCGCGAGCAGCACGATGGCGGTCGCCGCGCGCAGCGCCGCGGCGTCCTGGACGAGCTCACCGAGACGCTCGCCACGCGGACGGTTGCCGACCTGATCGTGGTTCTGCAGGAAGTTGATGAACGCGCTCACCGGCAGATGCGCACTGCGCTCCCCGCGCGCGCGCGCCGCGAAACGCGAGCGCTCCCCCTGGTAGGCGAATCCCTCCGCGAGCGCACGGCACAGCAGCGCCTGCGGGCTGTCACGGTAATCGCTGTAGTACTCCTCGCCTTCGCCGGTAAGCAGCACGTGCAGGCAGTGATGCACGTCATCGTTCCACTGCGCGTCGCAGGTATCCGGGGCGCCCTCCGGGCCGAGCAGCGCTGCGCTGTTGTGCAGATTCTCGAGTGTCAGGTAGATGGTGCGCCGGCTTCCCGGTCCGCTGCGCGCGGCGCGCACCAGCTCCGTGACGAAATGCGGCTCACTGTCGTCCTGGATGGCGTGCACCGCATCGAGACGCAGTCCGTCGATGTGGTACTCCTCGAGCCAGTAAAGTGCGTTGTGAATGAAGAAGTCGCGCACCACGCGGCTGCCCGCGCCGTCGAAATTGATCGCCGCCCCCCACGGGGTCGGGCGGTGCGTATCGAAGAACTGCGGTGCGTACAGGTGCAGGTAGTTGCCCTCCGGCCCGAAGTGGTTGTAGACGACATCGAGGACCACGGCGAGGCCGTGCCGGTGAGCGGCGGCGATCAGCGCCTTGAGCTCCTCGGGGCGGCCGTAGGAAATCTGCGGCGCGTATGGCAATACGCCGTCGTAGCCCCAGTTGCGCTCGCCCGGAAAAGCTGCGACCGGCATGAGCTCTATGGCGGTGACGCCGAGCCGCTTGAGGTGCCCGAGACGCGCCGCCACGGCCTGGTAGCTGCCCGGAATAGTGAAGGTGCCGACATGCAACTCGTAGACGATCGCCTCGTGCCAGGGCGGCGCCTGCCAGGTGGCATCGTCCCAGGCATAGGCCGCGGGATCGATCACTTCGCTCGGTCCGTGCACGCCCCGCGGATTGCAGCGCGAGGCGGGATCGGGCACTTCACGATTACCATCGATGCGGTAGCGATAGAGGCTGCCTGCTCCGGCCGCGTCAGTGAGGAGTGAGAACCAGCCGTCGCCGAGCGTGTCCATGTCGGTGCTGTGCACGGCGGCGCCCTGCGCATCGCACAGGACGAGCTCCACCCGATGCGCAGCGGGCGCCCAGAGCCTAAAGCGCACCTCACCGCTCGCGGTGAGCTCCGCGCCGAAGGGCATCTGGTAACGCCGCCGGATGGGCGCGTCAGTGTCCAAGTCGATCCTCCTTGATCAATTGGCGCTGCCGGGCACGCCTCAGCCGGCGAGCGCCGCCAGCACCCGCAGGGGCACATCCGCCCAGTCGGGACGGTGGAGCAATGCACGTTGCAGATCGGCACTGGCGCATTCCAATTCGAACAGTCGCAGCAACGGCATGACCTCCGTCAGCGATCCGTACAGGCCGCTGCCGCGCGCCACCTCGTCATAAGCAGCGAGGAAGGCATTGCGCGTCTCGCGCTCCCACATATCGAGCTGTGGCTCCCAGCGCTCGCGCTCGTTGGCGGCGATCAGCGAACACTGTTGTAACGCCATCCGCCGCGCGTAAGCAAACGCGCGCAGCATGCAGGCAACATCGGCGAGCGGGGAGCAGCGCCGGCCGTGCGCGGCGACGCTCTGGCCCGCGGCACCAACATCCGTAATGACGAAGTCGTTGCGACGCAGCAGAACCTGGCGCAGGTGGAAGTCTCCATGGCAGCGGATCTTCAATCCGCGCGGCGCGCCGCTGCTCCCTGCGCCGACGCTGCGCAGCAGCGTGGTGCGCCGTGCGAGCAGGTTTGCGGCGCTCGCCGCCGCGCCGGGCGCAAGTTGCGCCATGCGTTCGGCGAGCATCTTGAGCGCCGCGGTCAGGGCAGCGCGCGTGAGGCGCCGCCACGCCTCCACATCGCTGGGGGTGATCGGCTCGGGGACCAGGTTGGGCTCGGTGGCAGCCGCCAGCACACCGTGCAGCTGGGCGGTGCGCGTCGCGAGTCTGCCCATCAGCGACAGGTATAACCCATGGGCATCGGCAGGCGCGGCGGGCTGCGTGACGCGCTCCTCGAGGAACCGCACCAGGTGGTTGACCGTGTAGTCCCAACCGTCTCCCTGGTTGTGGACGAATCCCAGCAGCATGGCGAGCGTGTAGGGTGCCGCAGTGCCGCGCTGGTACTCGATGATGCCGGCGAGTGGCGGGGTGTTGGGGAAGTGCGCCACCTCGGTGAGATAACGCGCCAGATCTACCGCCGGACTGTCCGCCGCCAGGCGGCGGAAGAGCTTGAGGAAGAATGCGTCGCCGATGCGCACCGTGCTGCTGTTGGTTCCCTGCGGGCCCACGGGCCCGAGCGACAGCTCGCCGGGGTGAGCCGCGCGCAGCTCGGCGAAGGCGCTCGTCGGGGTACAGCGTACCTGGCCGTGCTGGCTGGTGAGCTCTCTGCCTGCGCCGATGGCATCGATCACCATGCGGCAGAAATCCTCGTCCGCCGTCGCATCGGCGAGCACACCGGTGGCGGCGTGCTGGCGCACACGTGCGAGCGCCGCCGGCAGTAAGCGGCGGTAGCGCGCCTCATCGGCATCCTCGAGGGCAATCGTCAAGGGCACGAAATAACGCCCGGCTTGTGCTCCGCTCTGCACTTCAAAGCTTGCCAACAGCCAGCGCTCGAGGTCCGGCTGCGGCAGACACCAGTCATCGAGCACGGCTCCGGCCGCGCCGGCGCCACGTGCCCCGGGGGCTGTTCCGGCCGCGAAGCCGACGGGTGCCGCCCAGCGCTGCGTCGCGAGATACCCGGGCAGCACACGCCCCTGCAGCTGCGCGCGCAGCGCACTTGCAAGGTTGGTTCGCCATGGCGCTACGCGCTCCGGAAAGAAGCTGCTCCAGCCCTCGATCAGCACGAGCACCGGCAGGTCCTCGCGCGCACCGCGCTCATCGTGCCAGGGGGGCGCCTCGGCTTCCCGGCTGAGCCGAAACCAGTAAAAGGCATAGCCCGGCAGGGTGAGGAGGTAGGGCAGCTCGCCGATCGGCGGGAAGGCTGCGCGGCCCAGCAGCTCGATCGGCACCGCGCCTTTGTGATCCGCGAGATCGAGCTCGACCGGCTGGGCAGAGCGGGCGAGATTCGCCACACACAGAATGATGTCGGCTCCGTACTCGCGCAGGTAGACGAGCACGCGCCGGTTGCCGGGACGGATGAAGCGCAGCGTCCCGCGGCCGAAGGCCTGGGTGCTGCGCCGCACTTGCAGCATGCGCTTCATCCAGTTGAGGAGCGACGAGCGGTCGCGGCTGTGCGCCTCGACGTTCACCGCCTCGTAGCCGTAGATCGGATCCATGATCGGCGGCAGGTACAGCTGCTGCGGGTCGGCGCGTGAGAAGCCGGCGTTGCGGTCCGGGCTCCATTGCATCGGTGTGCGCAGCCCGTTGCGATCGCCGAGAAACACGTTGTCGCCCATGCCGATCTCATCACCGTAGTAGATGATCGGCGCACCCGGCATCGACAACAGCAGGCTGTTCATGAGCTTGATGCGCTCGGGATCGTTGTCGAGCAGCGGCGCGAGGCGCCGCCGTATGCCGAGGTTGAGCCGCGCGCGCGCATCTGCGGCATACGCCTGGTACATGTAGTCCCGCTCGCGGCTGGTCACCATCTCGAGTGTCAGCTCGTCGTGGTTGCGCAGGAAGATCGCCCACTGGCAGGTGTCGGGGATGTCGGGCGTCTGCTCCATGATCTCGACGATCGGATGGCGGTCCTCCTGCGCGATCGCCATGTACATGCGCGGCATCAGCGGGAAGTGGTACGCCATCTGGCACTCGTCGCGCCCGTCACCGAAATAGTCACGCACGTCCTCCGGCCACTGGTTGGCCTCGGCGAGCAGCATGCGGTCGGGATAGCGCTTGGAGATGTGCCGGCGGATGACGCGGATGACCTCGTGCGTCTCGCGCAGGTTCTCGTTGTTGGTGCCTTCGCGCTCGACCAGGTAGGGCACCGCGTCGAGGCGGAAGCCATCGACCCCGAGCCGCAGCCAGAAGTCCATGATGCGCAGCACGGCGCGCAGCACGTGTGGGTTGTCGAAATTCAGATCCGGCTGATGACTGAAGAAGCGGTGCCAGTAATAAGCCTTGGCTTCCGGGTCCCAGGCCCAGTTGGAGCTCTCGGTATCGCGGAAGATGATGCGCGTGCCGGCATAACGCTGCGGCGTGTCGCTCCAGACATAGTAGTCGCGTTTCGCCGAGCCGGCCGGCGCACGGCGCGCGGCCTGGAACCAGGGATGCGCGTCGGAAGTGTGGTTGAGCACCAGCTCGGTGATGACGCGCAGATTGCGTCGGTGGGCCTCACGGACGAACGCCCGGAACTGCGCGCGAGTGCCGAAGGCCGGATGGATGTTGTGATAGTCGGCGATGTCGTAGCCGTCGTCACGGCCGGGCGAGGGGTAGAACGGCAGCAACCAGATGGTGTTGACACCGAGATCCTGGATGTACTCGAGCTTGCGCGTGAGTCCGGCGAAATCCCCGACGCCATCGTCATTGGCGTCGAAGAATGCGCGCACGTGCACCTCGTAGATGACCGCGTCCTTGAACCACAGCGGATCACGGCTTCCCGCCACCTTACCTCGTGCACCCATGGAGCGCGGTCCCGCTACTCCGGCATCAGCACGACCACCGCCAGCGGCGGCAGCCGCACGCGCAGCGAGTGCGCATGCCCGTGGGCGGCGATGTCCTCGGCCACGACGCCGCCGAGGTTGCCTTGGCCGCTGCCGCCGTAGTCGCTGGCATCACTGTTGAGGCACTCGCGCCAGCGGCCCGCGGCGGGTACGCCGATGCGGTAGTCCGCGCGCAGCACCGGCGTGAAGTTGCAGGCCACTAGCACCGGCGGACCGCTCGCGCCCATGCGCAGATAGGTGATCGCGCTGATGTCGGCATCGGCGCAATCCACCCAGGCGAAGCCGTCCTCGCTGAAATCGCGCTCGTGCAGCGCCGGAGTGAGCCGATAGAGATGGTTCAGATCCCGCACCCAGCGCTGCACGCCGGCGTGCAGCGGGTGTTGCAGCACGTGCCACTCGAGGCTTTCCTCGTGATGCCACTCGCGGCGCTGCGCGAGCTCCCCGCCCATGAACAGCAGCTTCTTACCCGGGTGCGTCCACATATACCCGTACAACAGCCGCAGGCCCGCGAACTGCTGCCATTCATCACCCGGCATCCTGCCGATCAGCGAGCCCTTACCGTGCACGACCTCATCGTGCGAGAGCGGCAGGACGAAGTTCTCGCTGAACGCGTACCAGAGGCTGAAAGTGAGCCGGCTGTGGTGGTACTTGCGGAAGACCGGGTCCTGCTGCAGGTACTTGAGCGTGTCGTGCATCCAGCCGAGGTTCCACTTGAGGCCGAAGCCGAGCCCCCCGAGGTAGGTGGGACGCGACACCATCGGCCAGGCGGTGGATTCTTCGGCGATGGTCTGGGTGTCGGGATGATCGCGATACGCGGCGAGGTTGAGCTGCTTGAGGAACTCCACCGCCTCGAGATTCTCGTGCCCGCCGAAGCGGTTGGGAATCCACTCGCCGGCACGGCGTCCGTAGTCGAGATACAGCATCGAGGCCACCGCGTCGACCCGCAGCGCGTCGATGTGATACTGCTCCAGCCAGAACAGCGCATTGCTGCCGAGGAAGTCGCGCACCTCGGCGCGCCCGTAGTTGAAAATCGAGCTGTTCCATTCGGGGTGAAACCCCTGGCGCGGGTCGGCGTGCTCGTAGAGGTGCGTGCCATCGAACCGCGCGAGGCCATGCTCGTCCGCGGGAAAGTGCGAGGGTACCCAGTCGAGTATCACGCCGAGCCCGCGCTGGTGCAGATAATCGATGAGGTACATGAACTCCTGCGGACTGCCATAGCGGGCCGTGGGCGCGAAGTAACCCGTGACTTGATAGCCCCACGAGCCATAGAACGGATGCTCCATCACCGGCAGCAGCTCGACGTGCGTGAAGCCAAGGTCCGTCACGTAGTCCGCGATCGCGTGGGCGAGCTCACGGTAGCTCAGAAAACGGTTGCGCTCCTCGGCCACGCGCCGCCACGAGCCGAGATGGAGCTCATAGATCGACCAGGGACTGCCGAGGGCGTTCACCGCCGCGCGGTGCTGCATCCACTGCGCATCGTGCCATTCATAAGCGAGGTTCCACACCACCGAGGCGGTGCGCGGCGGGAGCTCGGTGCGGAACGCATACGGATCGCTCTTGTCGACCGCTTGCCCGCCGTGCCGGGAGACCACGTGGTACTTGTAGAGCGTGCCCGGGCCGACGCCTTCCACCACACCTTCCCAGATTCCCGAGGAATCGTTGCGCGGGCTCAGGCGGGTATGGCCGCGCCGCCAGTGGTTGAAGTCGCCAATGACGGACACCGCACTGGCATTCGGCGCCCAGACGGCGAAGTGTGTCGCGCGAGTTGGGTCTGCGGCCGCTGCGGGATGGGCACCAAGCTTCTCGTACGCCCGGTAATAAGTGCCCTCGCGAAAGTGATAGATGTCCTGCTCCGTCAACAGCACCGTGTTTTCCCGCGGGGTTGCCATGCAACTTCGTAGCTTGATGATAGTTGAAAGCCGGCCGCTCGCGGCAAGCGGAATTTCCTGGGGTGCTTTACGCGCTCTCGGAGAAGTTGCGCTGCCTAGGCGGAGGCAGACAACTTGGCGCCGCGCCGAGCTGCAGCTGATCGGCGCAGCGGCGCAGCGGCGGCAATGTCAGGTGACGCGACGTCGGCCCGAGCTGCCGAGGTACACGAGCGGATCTGCGCCCTCGCGGCGCGGCTGCTGCAGCTCCGAATCGAGGGCGAGCCGGGCGCGGGTACCGGCGGCCTGCGCTTCGCGCAGGGTCGCTGCTGCCTCCACGGGGTGCGCGAGCAGGAAGCCCTGCACGCCCATCGGCCCGCAGCGCGAGAGGAATTCCAGCTGTGCCGGACGCTCGACGCCTTCGGCCACGACCTGCAGCCCGAGCCCATGGCACAGGGTAACGATGGAGCGCACGATGGCGCCCGAGCGTGCGTTGGTGTCGACGCCGGCGATCAGCAGGCGGTCGAGCTTCACGCGGTTGATCGGCAGCTGCTCGAGCGAGGTGAGCGAGGAGTAGCCGATACCGAAATCATCGAGTGCGATGGCGACACCGAGCGAGCGCAGGCGGCGCAGCGACTCGATCGTGTTCGGGCCCGTCTGGAACACCGTCTCGGTGATTTCCAGCTCGAGCGCACTCGGGGGGAGGCCGGTCATCTCCAGCGTGCGGCCCACATGCTCGACGAAGTCACGCTCAAAGAACTGCGGCGCGGAAACGTTGATGGCGACGCAGGCGCGCTGCCAGCCCTGCACACGCCAGGAGGCGGCGGCCGCGGCCGCGGTGTGCAGGATCCAGTCGGTGAGATCGTGAATGAGTCCGGTCTTCTCGGCGACGTGGATGAACTCCTGCGCGTTGGCGATGCGTCCATCGGGGCGCCGCCAGCGCAGCAGCGCCTCGACTTCGGTCGACTCGAACGAGGTGAGCGACACCTGCGGCTGGTACATCAGCAGCAGCTCACCGCCCTCGACCGCGCGCCGCAGCGACTGCTCGAGCCGGAAGCGCTGCGCGGCCGCATCGTACAGCGCCGGGCTGTAGACCGCGTAGCGGTTGCGTCCGAGCTCCTTGGCACGAAACAAGGCCACGTCCGCGGCACGCAGCAGCCCTTCGGCATCGGCGGCGTGATCGGGATAGAGACTGGCACCGACGCTGGCACTGGTCGTGAGCACACGGCCATCTACCACCAGCGGTTGTTGCAAGGTGGCGACCAGCTGTGCGGCGTGATTCGCCACCTGCTCGGGCGATTTGACATCCTCGAGCAGCACCGTGAACTCATCGCCGCCGAGACGTGCGAGCAGCCCGGTGTTGCGGCTCGCGGCGTGCAGGCGTTGCGCGATGTGCTGCAGTACGCGATCGCCGAAACTGTGCCCCAGGGTGTCGTTGATCGACTTGAAGTTGTCGACGTCGACGAATAGCAGCGCGAGACGCTGGCGGCTGCCCGCCCGCGCGAGCGCCCCCTCGAGGTGCGCGGAGAGCTTGCGGCGGTTGGGGAGCTGCGTGAGCGGGTCGTGATGCGCGAGATGATGCAGCTGGCGGGTGCGCTCGGCCACGTGACGCTCGAGCTCCGCCTGGTGTGCGCGCAGCTCCGCCTCGGCCGAGGCGATACGGTCTGCCATGGTGTTAAAGGACTCGGCGAGCTCATCGATCTCGGCGGAGCCGCCGCGGCGCGCGCGCGCAGCGCGATCGCCGCCGGCAAACTGCCGCGTCGCAGCGGTCAGGCGGCGCACCGGCAGGCTGATGCTGCCGAGCAGCAGCACCGACACCACCGCGAGCAGCGCCAGCACCGCGGCACCGGTGTCGCGCAGCGTGTGTTCCGCCCCCTCGGCGGCGGTGGCCGCATGCTGGGCCGCCTGCAGCAGCCCGGCGCGCGCCGGCCGCTGCAGCTGCTCCTGCACACCTTCGGTGAGCGCCGCACTGTCCTCGAGCAGGCTGTGCCATTCCGCACCGCTCTGCTCATCGTAGCGCTCGATCTGCAAACGCAGCCGCGCGGCCGCCTGGAAGTCGTGCCGCACGAGGCTGAGCCAGGCGTGGCCCGGTGAGGCCTCGAACTCCGCGACGTGCGCATCGAGCACCGCCATGAAGTCGCGCTCACGGCGGGCGATCACTGCAGAAGTATCGAAATTTCCACGCACGGAGTTGATCGCCGACTCGAGCTCCGAGAGCGAACGGCGGGCGACGACCTGCGTGCCGTTGATGGCGAGGCCCGAGCCGCCGGCCGCAGCGATGCGCTCGTACACGCGCGTGAGGGCCGCCTGGCGCTCATCGACCCATTGCAGGCGCTGCGCGGCGCGGCTCGCGAGCTGCCGTGCCACCGCAATGTGCCGGATCAACTGTGCACGCAGGCCCGCCGCGGCGGGGGACACCGAAGCGCCTGCGTTACGGAAGTACGCCGCGACGGCGCTTTCCAGCGTCGCGCCCGCGGCATTGATGGCGGTGAAATCCGCGGCGCTGTGTGTCTGCACGTGCTCCCCCACTGCACGGTCGTAGGCAATGAGCTTCTCGAGCACGAGGTTGGCGGCGCTCGCGAGCGGTTCGTGCTCGTTCTGCATGCTGCGGACGGCATCGAGTGCCTCGCGCGTGGTGCGCGTCGCGAGCACCTCGCCGGCGATGAGCACTGCGGCGACGGCCGTGAGGCCGAGGATCAGCCGCCAGCCGATGCCTAAGCGGGGCCGGCCTCCCCAGGGCCAGACGCGCCGGGGTGCCGGCGCGGCAGCGCCGGTAAATGTGTGGGCGGTTTCAACCAAGGCATCGGGCATGCGACATAAGCCCAGTCGGGTGGCCGGCACGGGTCGTTGTGAAATCATCACTCGTCGCGTGTCGCCCTTCCGTGGTGGGCATCGCATATCGGCCAGGCTCTTGCGCGAGAGGGCGGCGCGGATGCGAGCGGGGGCGGCATAGACCGGCAGCGGCAGCGGCAGCGGCAGCTGCGGCTGCGGCGATGGCGGAGCGCCGCGGAGGGGGTGGATTAGACGGCGGTCGCTTTGCCCTATACTACGGGTCAACGATGAGGGGCGGCGATGAGGGGCGGCCGAACGAATGAGCGAGCTTGCGGATACCTTTGATGCGGCTTTTTCCAAGGCCGTTGATCTGGGAAACCGGATCGCCGACAAGGACAAGGACGCTGACCTTTGGGATATCGCCGACGGGCTGCTCGCCGGTGCAATACAGTACTGGCTGTACTCACGCCAGCCCTGCGGCGATCCGCGTTGTCAGGACTGCATGCCGATCAGCACCGCCCAAGGCCGTATGGCTGAGCTCAACCGCCTGATCGGCCAACTCGCTTCGGAAAGCGAATACTTCCACACGCCGACGGACGCCAACGCGGGCCGAGCCTGACTCCTCTCAACCCGGGTCCCCGAGAAATTGCGCGTCGTGTCCGGCGGCGAGCGCTCGCGGAGCCTGACGGGCGCAATTTCCTGGGTTGGTGGTCAGCCGGCAGCCTTCACCTTCAAGCCGCTTCCCGCGACCTCGCCGAGCGCGAGCTCGAAGAGGCGAAAGCCCTCTTTCAAGAGCGCCTCGGGAATCGTGAGCGGGGCGAGGAAGCGGATCACGTTGGAATATACCCCGCAGGACAGAATGATCAGCCCGTGGCGTCCTGCCGCCTGCACCAGTGCACGCGTGAGTTCCGCATCCGGCGCGTCCGCACGTCCATTCTTGACCAGCTCGAGCGCCACCATGGCTCCGAGAGCGCGCACCTCGCCGATGCACGGAAAGCTCACCGCGAGCCCCTTGAGGCGTGAGCTCATGAAGCGGCCGATCTCCTGTGCGCGCGCGAGCAACTGCTCTTCGCGCATCACTTCGAGCACCGCAAGTCCTGCCGCGCAGCCGAGCGGCGAGCCGGCAAAGGTGCCGCCGAGCCCGCCCGGGGGGGGCGCATCCATGATGTCGGCCTTGCCAATGACCGCCGCTAGCGGCACGCCGCCCGCCACGCTCTTGGCGATGGTGATGAGATCGGCCTCGACCCCGCTGTGCTCGATGGCAAACATGCGTCCCGTGCGCCCAAACCCCGACTGAATCTCATCGGCGATGAGCACGATGCCGTGAGCGTCGCAGACGCTGCGCAGCCGCCGCAGCAGCTCGGGCGGAGCGGCGTAAAAGCCGCCTTCGCCAAGCACCGGCTCGATGATGATGGCTGCGACTCGTGCGGGATCCACATCCGCCTTGAAGAGCTGCTCGAGCGCCTCGAGCGAATGCTCGACCGTCACGCCGTGATACGGCATGGGATAGGGCACGTGGTAGATCTCCGGCAGCATCGGGCCGAAGCCCGTCTTGTAGGGCTGCACCTTGCCGGTGAGGCTGATGCAGGCGAGCGTGCGGCCGTGGAAGCCTCCGGCAAACGCGACTACCGCCGAGCGGCGCGTATGGAAGCGCGCGATTTTCACCGCGTTCTCGACCGCCTCCGCACCGGTGGTGAGGAAGATGGTCTTCTTCGGGCCGCTGCCGGGCGCCAGGGCATTGAGCGCCTCGGCGAGCGCGATATAACTTTCGTACGGTGTCACCTGGAAACAGGTATGGGTCAGCTTCTCGAGCTGACGCGCGATCGCGGCCCGCACCTTGGGATGCACGTGACCGGTGTTGAGCACCGAGATGCCGCTGGCGAAGTCGATATAGCGGCGGCCCTCGACATCCCACACTTCGGCGTTGACGGCGCGCTCGGCATACACCGCGAGCGAGTTGGTGACGCCACGTGGCACGGCTTGCTGGCGACGGGCGTGAAGTTCACTGTTGGATGTCAAGTGGATGTCCTCCGGGTGATGGCGTACGCGCGCGGCGTCAACCGCCCTGCTTGAGGCTGGCGGCGCGATGAATGGCGGCGCGGATGCGCTGATAGGTGCCGCAGCGGCAGATGTTGCCGGACATGGCGGCATCGATGTCGGCATCAGTAGGCTGCGGATTCTGTGCGAGCAGCGCGGCGGCGGACATGATCTGTCCCGACTGACAGTAACCGCACTGCGGAACGTCGAGCTCGATCCAGGCGCGCTGCACCGGGTGGCTGTTGTCGCTGGAGAGACCCTCGATGGTAGTGACGCGTTTGCCGCTCGCCGCGCGGACGGGCGTTACGCAGGAACGCACCGGCGCACCCTCCAGATGCACGGTGCAGGCACCGCACAGTGCCATGCCACAGCCGTATTTGGTGCCAGTGAGCCCGGCGATCTCGCGCAGCACCCATAGCAGCGGCATATCCTCATCGACCTCGAGCGTGGTGTCCCTGCCGTTGAGGTTGAGTGTGATCATGGGTTCCCTGCATCCGCGGTCCGCGGCTCATGCGTACTATACGGCCACGCCTGCAGCCGGTGCATCTGCGCGCGCCGCGGCGCTGTACGAGCACCGCGCGCGCGGAGCCACTACAATGCACTCCCGCAGATCGATTACCGCGAAAGTCTTCCTTTGACCCACACCGCCGACGCTCCTTCCGCCGCTGCGCCGATCGTCACCGAAGCCGTCATCATCGGCGCAGGTCCCTGCGGGCTTTTCCAGGTGTTCGAGCTCGGTCTGCTCGGCATCGGCGCCCATGTCATCGATTCGCTCCGGCACCCGGGCGGTCAGTGCGCCGAGCTCTACCCGGATAAGCCGATCTACGACATTCCCGCGCTGCCGGTGTGCGGCGCACAGGAGCTCATCGATCGGCTGCTGGAGCAGATCAAGCCTTTCAAGGCGCAGCTGCACCTCGGTCACGAGGTCACGGAGTTCGCCCGGCGCGAGGACGGCCGCTTTCACCTGGCGACGGCCGGCGGTGTCAGGTTCGATGCGGGCACGGTGGTGATCGCTGCGGGCCTCGGCTCGTTTCAACCGCGGCGTATCGGCATCGAGGGCGCGGAGACCTTCGAGGGCGACGCCATCCACTACCGCGTACGCAACGCTGCCGAGCTCGCCGGCAAGCACCTGGTGATCTTCGGCGGTGGCGACTCGGCGCTCGATTGGACGCTCGAGCTCCTGCCGAGGTCCGCGAGCCTCGCGCTCGTGCACCGCCGCAGTGAGTTTCGCGCCGCCCCGGCCTCCGTCGCGCGCATGCGTGAGATGGTCGCCGCTGGCAGAATGCGCTGCTTCGAAGCGCTGCCGCACTCGCTGATCGTCTCGGATGGCGCGTTGCGCGGCGTCAATATCCGCGGCCTCGATGGGGCGGTCACGGCGCTTGCCGCCGAGCAGCTGCTGGTGTTCTTCGGCCTGCACCCGAAACTCGGGCCGATCGCCGAATGGGGGCTGGCCCTGGAGAAGAAGGCGCTCAAGGTCGATGCCGAGAAGTTCCAGACCAGCGTGGCCGGAGTATTCGCGGTCGGCGACATCAATACCTACCCGGGCAAGAAGAAACTCATTCTCTCGGGGTTTCACGAGGCGGCGCTGGCCGCATTCGCCATCCAGCACCACCTCTATCCGCAGAAGAAACAGTTCCTGCAATACACCACCACGAGCCCCGTCATGCATCAGCGGCTCGGGGTGCCCGATTGATCGGCCAACATCGGAACAAGGCCACCATGACCGTCATGCGCAATGCTGCCGCTGCCCTGGTGCTCCTCGCCGCGCTCGCCGCGCCGCGCTACGCGCACGCCGCCGATCCCTGTCAGCTCGAGATCAGCGGCAATGACCAGATGCAATACGACAAGCAGGTACTCACGGCTCCGGCGAGCTGCAAGCAGGTCACCGTAACGCTGCACCACACGGGGAAGCTGCCGCGCGAGGCCATGGGGCACAACTGGGTGCTCGTGAGTGCGGCCGACTTCAACGCCGTGGCGACATCCGGCACGGCTGCCGGCCTCGCCAACGACTATGTCCAGCCCGATGACAAGCGGGTGCTCGCGCACACCAAGACCATCGGCGGTGGGCAGACGACCAGCATCACGTTCCCGACCTCGGTCCTCAAGCCAGGTGGCGACTACCGTTACCTGTGCACCTACCCGGGTCACAACGCGCTGATGCGCGGCACGTTCAAGTTCGGTTGACCGCCGCGATGATGGATCAGCGGCTCGCGGACCTGCTGCAGTTGCTCGAGCTCGAGCGGCTCGAGCTCAACCTGTTCCGCGGCGCGAGCCGCGATATCGGCAGTCCGCAGGTCTTCGGGGGACAGGTGCTCGGGCAGGCGTTATCGGCGGCTGCCGCGACGGTCGAGGCACGGGTCGTGCATTCGCTGCATGCCTATTTCCTGCGGCGCGGCGATTACAATGCCCCAATCGTCTACGAGGTCGACCGCAGCCTCGACGGCCACAGTTTTTCCAACCGCCGCGTGGTGGCCATCCAGCACGGACAGCAGATTTTCAACATGGCCGCTT
Organism: Steroidobacteraceae bacterium; assembly: GCA_036498445.1. Lineage (GTDB taxonomy): Bacteria > Pseudomonadota > Gammaproteobacteria > Steroidobacterales > Steroidobacteraceae > 13-2-20CM-66-19. The sequence goes on along the minus strand of DASYFL010000018.1, from coordinate 32,039 downwards.
CGTTCCAGAGCCCCGAGAGCGGTTTCGAGCACCAGATCGACAGCCCCACGGTGCCGCCGCCCGAGAGTCTGCCGCCCGTCGACAGCCCGCCGGCGCACCTGCTCGCGCGCTTGCCCGAGCGCGTGCGGCGCTTCTTTCAGCAGCCCCGTCCGTTCGAGTTCCGCATGGTGCGGCCGATCGAGTACCTCGAGCCCCGGCGCGAGGCGCCGGCGCGCGAAATCTGGTTCCGCGCGGTGGGGCCGCTCCCCGACGATGAGATGCTGCACCGACGGCTGCTCGCGTACGTGTCGGATTTCTTCCTGCTGGATACCGCGACGCTCCCGCACGGCACCTCGCTCCTGCGCCCGACGCTCGTCATGGCGAGCATCGACCATGCCATGTGGTTTCACCGCACGCTGCGTGTGGATGACTGGCTGCTGTATGCGATAGACAGCCCCAGTGCTTCGGGCGCACGCGGCTTCGCCCACGCCAGCGTGTTCGCGCGCGACGGACGGCTGGTGGCGAGCGCCGCTCAGGAGGGCCTGGTGCGGAGCAAGGGCCCCTCCTGAAGGAGACGCGCACGGGTTGAGACCACATGCTTGCGCTTACTGCAGCATTGATGGTCGCGGCCGGGGGGCCCGGTGCCGAGGCCGGTGATGTCGCCGCGCTCGAGCGTGTCTGGTCCGGGGTGCGCGACTCGAGCGAGCAGGTGGTGATGAGCCTCGAGCGCGGTGCGGCGATGTGGCCCCAATCGAGTGAGCGGCGCGTCCGCACCATCGTCGCGCCGGTCGACATCGCCTGGCTCGGCGCGCATGTGCTCTACCTCGAGGAGTTCATCGAGGACGACCCGCAGCAACCGCGTCGCCAGCTGCTGCTGCAGCTCGAGCCGGCGGCAGCGCCGCCCCACGCCGTGCGGGTGCAGCTGTACACCTTCACCGATCCGGCGCGCTGGACCCACCTCAACTACCGCCCGCCACTCCTCAAATCGCTGAGCCGGGGAGATATTCGTGTTTCCGCGGGCTGCGAGCTGGTGCTGACGCGTGCCGGCGATCAGTTTCGCGGCGGTACGCTCGAACGGCGCTGCCTGGACACCGGGCCCGGCAGCTCCCGCTACCTCGACTACCAGCTGGTGATCAGCGAGGACCTTTACTGGTATCGCCGCCGGCTGCTGCGCCAGAGCGATGGGGAGCTGCAGCAGGAGGTGATCGGCTTCAACCGCTTCGAGGCCAACGAGGCGCAGCTCTATTCCTGCCGCATTGCCTGGTCGGCGAGCGGCAGACCGCAGGACCGGCGGCCGCTCGTGACACTCGATCTGTACGAGGCAGGCGGCCACGGGCACTTCTCGACACCCGATGGCCGCTCATTCGAGCTGACGCTCCACGGCCGCGACTGGCCATTCGCCCGCGATCGCGATGCGCTGCTGCTGCTGTTGCAGGAGCGGGGGGCCGGGAGCCCGCTCGCCACCTCCTGGGCGCAGATGGACGCGCAGCAGATCACACTCGGGCTCGACTGGCTCGAGGTGCGGTGCGGCTCGATGGCGCCTGACTCCGATGAGCTCGCTCAGTGAGCGGCGCGCTGCGTGATGAGGCCGATGTCCTGTAACAGCAGCGCATTGAAGCGCGGCGGGTCTTCCAACATCAGGAAGTGGCCGGTGTGATTCAGCACGTCGAGGTGGAAATCCGGTAATGAGCGGCGGATGCGCGCGGCATCGGTCGGCAGCAGGTCGGAGTTGATGGCGTACACCGGCACGTGTATCGACGGCAGCAGGCCCATCAGATCCATCGAGAGCAGCGACCGCAGTGTCGGCACCGCAACGGCGGGCGGGCGCAACGACATGTTGTAGGCGACCTTCTGGACCAGGGCCGCGTCGGCCCCGGGCTCGAAGAGGGAGCTGGTCACGAGAGTGCGGGTCGCACCGACGAAGTTTGCATCGAAGGGCGCGACGCGCTGCTCGATGTCACGTGGCGTGAGCGGCGGCTGGCCCACCGAGCGCAGCGCCTCGACGGCGACGACGCCGATGACCCGCTCACCGATCAGCGGTGTCGCCGCGAGCGTCACTGCCGCGCCCATCGAGTGTCCGACCAGCACGAGCTGCGGATTGGGCAGTGCCCGGGCCACCGCCGCGACATCCTGCGCGTAGTTGGCAATCGACCAGTCGGTGCGATTGGCGCCGGAGGCGCCATGTCCTGCGAGATTGAGCGTCACTACGGTGTAGCGCGCCTTCAAGGCATCGAGCTGCGCGTGCCAGTAGTTCTCATCGCAGGCCCAGCCGTGCACCAGCAGGACCGCGGGCTCGCCGTGCCCATAGACCCGGTACTCAATGTGCACGTTGTCCGCAGAGATGGTGATGCGCGGACCCTCGCCGTAGCTCCGGTCCGCTGCCGAGCCGCTGCCGGCCGCGCTCCCCACGGGCGGCGGGCCGCTCGCGGCGGAGCCCTTGCCGGCCTCATGCCGGCTACAGCCGGCGGCGAGCAGCACCAGCGCGAGCACCATCGGCCCGCAGCGGCTGATCGGGTCCTTCATGGTTTGCGCAGCACCTTGCCCGGATTCATGATGCCGTGCGGGTCGAAGGCGCGCTTCACGGCGTGCATCAGCTCGAGCTCCACGCTCGAGGCGTAGCGTTCGAGTTCCTCCACTTTGAGCCGGCCGACTCCGTGCTCGGCGCTGAAGCTGCCGCCAAACTCGCGCACCATGTCGTGAATCGCTCGCCGTACTTCCGGTGCACGCGCGAGGAATCGCTCGCGCTCGCTGGAAGGCAGCTGGCTGATGTTGAAGTGGAGATTGCCATCGCCGACGTGCCCGTAGGCGACCAGGCGGCCCTCGGGTACTTGGGCGGCGACCCAGGCGGCGGCTCGCGCCACGAAGTTCGGCAGTGCCGCGACCGGCAGCGAGATGTCGTGCTTGAGGCTTGCGCCCTCGTGCCGCTGGGCCTCGGGGATGCTCTCGCGGAGCTTCCACAGTGCGCCGCGCTCGCGCTCGCTGCGCACGAGCGCCGCATCGAGCACCAGGCCGCGGGTCAGCGCCGCTGCCAGCGCCTCTTCCAGCAGCGTATCGAGTGGTTCGGCGGGGCGTGAGGAGGAGAGCTCGCAGAGCACATACCACTCATGGGCCGTGCCGAGGGGAGCGCTTACCCCGGGAATGTGGCGGGTGGTGAGCTCGATACCGATGCGCGGGATCAGCTCGAACGAGCTGACACGCTCGCCGCTCGCGGCGCGCAGCTCGCCGAGTAGGCTCACCGCGGCACGCACGTCGGGAATTGCCGTGAGCGCAGTGGCGCGCACGCGAATCTGCGGGAAGAGCTTGAGGCTCGCCGCGGTGATGACTCCGAGCGTGCCTTCGGCGCCGAGGAACAGCGATTTGATGTCGTAACCGGTGTTGTCCTTGCGCAGCGTGCTCAGTGCATCGAGCACCCGTCCCCCTGGCAGCACGACTTCCAGGCCGAGCACCAGGTCGCGGGCCATGCCGTAGCGCAACACGTTCACGCCGCTGGCGTTGGTCGAGAGATTGCCGCCGATCTGGCAGCTGCCTTGCGAGCCGATGCTGAGCGGGAAGAAGCGTTCCGCCCCGTCCGCCGCCGCCTGTATCTGCGCGAGGAGACAGCCGGCTTCGGCGAGGAGCGAATAATTGTCGGGGTCGACGCTGCGGATGCGGTTGAGGCGCCGCAGTGACAGCACCACCTCACCGCCGGACTCATCCGGTATGGCGCCGCCGCAGTAGCTGGTGTTGCCACCGTGGGGAACGACACCGATGCGCTCGGCCTCGCACAGGGCGAGCAACTGCGCGACCTGCGCGACCGAGTTGGGCTGCACCACCGCGAGCGCGCGCCCACGGCAGCGCGCGAGATGGTCAACGAGAAAGGGGGCGCAGTCCTGCGGATCGGTCAGGACGGAATCTGCGCCGAGCAGCGCGCGCAGCCGCTCCTGCCGGGCGCTCGCTGCCGCGGTCAACTTGTGCCGAGCGTGCGCAGCGCCGCGATGCGCTCATCGAGCGGCGGGTGGCTCATGAAGAGGCGCGCGAGGCCTCCGCGGATGCCGCCATCGGCAATGCCGAACGCCTGGAACTGCTGTGCAGGCAGCGGCTCGTGGCCGCGCTTGAGGTCCTCGAGCGCGGCAATCATGCTGCCAGTGCCGGCAAGCTGCGCCCCGCCGCGATCTGCACGGAATTCGCGCTGGCGCGAGAACCACATGACGATCGGGGTGGCGAGCAGCCCGAACACGATCTGCAGAACGTAGAAGGTGAGAATCGAGGCGATGCCGCGGCCATCATCCGAGCGGAACACCGCCCGATCGATGATGTTGCCGACGACCCGGGCGAGGAACAGTACGAAGGTGTTGACGATGCCCTGTATCAGGGTGAGCGTCACCATATCGCCGTTCGCGACGTGGGTCATCTCGTGCCCGATGACCGCCTCGATCTCCTGGCGATTCATGCGCTGGAGCAGTCCGCTGCTCACCGCGACGAGCGCTGAGTTGCGGCTCGCACCCGTGGCGAACGCATTAGGCGCCGGCGAGTCGAAGATGCCGACCTCCGGCATCCTCAGACCGAGGCTGTGCGCGTAGCGCTCGACGACCGATACCAGCCACTGCGCGGTCGGATCGGGTGAGTCGCCGATTACCCGCACGCCCATGAACATCTTCGCCTGTATTTTCGACAACAGCAGCGAGATGAACGCGCCGCCAAAACCGAACAGCGCCGCCCACACCAGGATGCCTTCGAAGCTCTCGCCGCGCACGGCAAGCCAGTTATCGAGCCCGAGGATTCGCGCCACCGCTGTGAGCACGAGCAGCACGGCCAGATTGGTGGCAATGAACAACACGATGCGTTTCATGGGGAAGCCTGCGATTGACAAAGGGCTGCGGGACACTCGCCGGCCGGAACTGTACCGTTACGGCGCTATGCCCGCCAGCATGGGGCCCCGGGGGACGTTTTCAAGTGCCAGCGGTGGCCAGTCTCGCCGGCGATTCAACCGATCGCCACCCCTACCGCATGCCCGACCAGGTAGCTCACAGCACCGGCGCCCCCGCCGATCAGCACCATGCGCAGCGCGCTGCGCACCGCATCGCGACCGGTGAACAAAGAAAGCCCGAGTCCGACCGTGAACAGCGCCGCGAGCGTAATGACCACTGCCGTGCCAATCGCACGGGCGCCGCCGAAGCCGCACAGGAACGGTGCGAGCGGCACGGCGGCGCCGAGCGCGAACGCGACGAAAGAGGATGAAGCCGCCTGCCACGGGGACCCGAGATCATCGGGGTTGAGTCCGAGCTCCTCGCGCGCCAACACATCGAGCGCTGCCTGCGAATTCGCGAGCAGTGCACGACTCAGCGCGCGCGCCTGCTCGAGCGCCACACCGCGCGCCTGGTAGATGAGCGCGAGCTCCTCGGCTTCCTCCGCGGGATACTCGGCGAGCTCTTCGCGCTCGAGCGCAATCTGGTATTCGTACATCTCGCGCTGCGACCGCACCGAGACGTACTCGCCCGCTGCCATCGAGAGCGCCCCGGCGAGGAGTCCCGCGACGCCGGCGGTGAGCACGTAGCCGCTCGCTGCCCCGGCTCCGGCCACACCGAGCACCAGGCTCACGTTCGACACCAGGCCATCGTTCACTCCGAAAACCACGGCCCGCAGGCCGCCGCCGAGTGCGCTGCGGTGGCGCGCGCCGACCTGCGCGAGCGAGGTCGGCATTGCGTGACCGGCGGTAGCAGGAGGCGCGCTGTAGATCGACAGGCCGCGCAGTTTCATCGCCGCCAGCACCGGGCGCAGCGAGCGCGGATCGAAGCGGGCCAGCAACTGCGCGACGATGCGCGCGCGCAGCGATGGAGCGAACCGCCGCGCCGCACCTGCGCCGCCGGCATCGCGCGCCGCGGCAAGCCGCCATTTGGCTGCCTGCTCTTCTGCGGCTGCTGCGAGTTTCAGAAACAGGGCACTTTTGGCGGGGTCCGCCTCGGCGGCTGCCACCCGACGGTACAGCCAGGCGGACTCTTTCTCGTGATACCAGCTATCGACGCCGCCTGCTGTCAATATTCATCCCGCTCGTCGTCGACGTCGTCCTCGTCCTCGTCCAAGTCGTCGTCGTCCTCGTCCTCCTCGTCTTCTTCCTCCCAGTCTTCATCGTCATCGGTGTCCTCGTCGTCGGACTCGGACCAGCCCTCAGGCTCCTCGATACGCTCGAGATCCATCTCGCGCCAGGTCTCCAGGTCGATTTCCTCGATGTCGCCGTCGAGGTATTCGATCTCCAGACGCTCGGAGTCCTCGTCCACCGACAGCACACGGAAGGATTCTTCTTCTTCGACGTTTTCGTACCACTGGCCAGGCACCGGCTCGTAATCTCTGCTCACCGCGAAAACCACCCTGCGTTCATTTTCGCCGTCGACAAGTGTAGGGGCTGACGTCGGGTTGGGCAACGCAGGGCGGATGCGTATAGTTTTCTTCCATGGGCGGCGAACTCGGTATTTCAGCGGCTCCCCTTACGCAGGCACGGCGCATCGTCGTGAAGGTGGGCTCGGCGCTGCTGGTAGATGCGGAGAGCGCGCGCGTGAATCGCGCCTGGCTCGAGACGCTGGTGGAAGACCTGCTGCGCCTGCGCCGGCGTGGGCAGCGTGTCATCCTGGTGTCATCCGGGGCAATCGCACTCGGCCGGCGCCGCCTCGGCCTCAAGCACGGAACACTGCGCCTGGAGGAGAGCCAGGCCGCCGCTGCGGTCGGACAGATCCGCCTCGCCCATGCCTACAAGGAGCTGCTCGAGAGCAATGACGTGACCGTGGCGCAGGTGCTGCTGACTCTCGAGGACAGCGAGCGCCGTCGCCGCTATCTCAACGCGCGGGCCACGCTCGAGTCACTGCTGGAACTCGGTGCGTTGCCCGTCATCAACGAGAACGACACGGTGGCGACCGCCGAGATCCGCTACGGCGACAACGATCGGCTCGCGGCACGTGTCGCGCAGATGACCGGCGCCGACTGCCTGGTGCTGCTGTCGGATGTCGCCGGGCTGTACAGCGCCGATCCCAACCGCGATCCGACGGCGCGGCTCCTGCAGGAGGTGCGGCACATCACCCCCGAGATCGAAGCCATGGCAGGACGCGCGGCATCGAGGCTCGGCTCGGGGGGCATGGCGGCGAAGATTGCCGCGGCGCGCATCGCCCTCGCTGCCGGCTGTCACATGTGCATCGCCGCGGGGGCAGCGCGCCATCCGCTGCGCCGCATCGAGGAGGGCGGGGAGTGCACCTGGTTCGTTCCCACCGCGACTCCCGCGGCGGCGCGCAAGCAGTGGATCGCCGGCACGCTGCGCCCCGCGGGCGCCATCACCATCGATGCGGGCGCGCTGCGCGCGCTGCTGGACGGCCGCAGCCTGCTGCCCGCCGGCGTGACCGGAGCCCGCGGACGATTCGACCGCGGCGACACGGTGAGCGTGCTGGCTGCGGACGGGGTCGAGGTCGCGCGCGGGATCATTGCCTACTCCGACACCGATGCCGCGCGCATCATGGGCCGCAAGACCTCCGAGATCGCCGAGATTCTGGGTTTTCGCGGCCGCGACGAGATGATCCACCGCGACGATCTGGTGCTGCTGCGCCCGCATGGCGCGGCGCCTGCGCTGCCGGCGCCGCAGCCGGCACCCTGACCATGGACCTCGCGGGCATCGGCGAGCTGATGGAGGGACTCGGCCGATCCGCGGTCGCGGCGGCGCAGGTGCTTGCCCTTGCCCCCGGCACGCAGAAGGACGCGGCACTCGCTGCAGCCGCAGCGGCGGTACGTTCCCGCATGGGGGCGATCCTGAGCGCCAACGAGCGCGATTTATCCGCAGCGCGCGCCCGGCACATGAGCGGCCCACGCCTCGAGCGGCTGCGTCTCGATGAGCGGCGCACGGAGGCGATTGCCTCCGGCATCGATGCGGTGCGGGCGCTCCCGGATCCCATCGGGCGCGTTGCGGCCGAGTGGGAGCGGCCGAATGGCCTGCGGATCCAGCGGGTGATCGTGCCACTCGGCGTCATCGGGATCATCTACGAGAGCCGTCCCAACGTTACGGCGGATGCCGGTGCGCTCTGCCTGAAATCTGGCAATGCCTGCATCCTGCGTGGTGGCGCAGACAGCGGCCATTCGAGTCGCGCGCTGCACGAGTGTCTCACGAGCGGACTCAACGCCGCCGGACTGCCGCTCGGTTGCATTCAACTGGTACCGACCAGCGAGCGTGCCGCCGTCGGCTACATGCTCGCCGGCATGAACGAGTATCTCGATTGTCTAGTGCCGCGTGGGGGCCGCAGCCTGGTCGAGCGCGTGCAGAAGGAAGCACGGGTGCCGGTCATCGGGCACCTGGAAGGCAACTGTCACGTCTACATCGACCGCGACGCCGATGTGCGCATGGCGCGCAGCATCGCGCTGAATGCCAAGATGCGCCGCACCGGCATCTGCGGCGCTGCCGAGACGCTGCTCGTCGATGCGGCCTGCGCCGCGACACATCTCGCACCGGTCATTCAGGCTCTGCTCGCGGCCGGCTGTGAAGTGCGCGGCGATTCGAGCGTGCAGCATGTCGACCCGCGGGTCCGCGCCGCGACCGAGGACGACTGGTACACCGAGTACCTGGACGCGATCATCGCCGCACGGGTGGTGGCTGGAGTCGATGGGGCGATCGCGCACATTGCCCGCTATGGCTCGGCTCACACCGAATCGATCGTCACCGACAACCCGGCGACGGCGGAGCACTTCCTGCAGCGGGTCGACAGTGCAATCGTCCTGCACAATGCCTCGACACAGTTCGCCGATGGCGGCGAGTTCGGCATGGGCGCCGAAATCGGGATCTCCACCGACCGGTTCCACGCGCGTGGGCCGGTCGGGGTGGAGCAGCTGACCAGCTACAAATATGTCGTGCGTGGGACGGGACAGGTGCGGCCCTGAGCGCTCTGGCGGGACCCGCCGGGGCGGGCGCCACAGGCGCTAACGGGGCTCGTGGACGTGCGGGTGGACCGTAGCCTCCTGCGCATGCGCGGTACCACACCGCTCGCAATTCACCCAGCCGGAGTCACCGTTCAGGTAGTGCTCCTTCTTCCAGATGGGCAGACGGTGTTTGACCTCGTCGATGATGTATCGGCAGGCGCGGAAAGCCTCGTCGCGGTGCGCCGCGCTGACTCCTACCCACACCGCCAGCTCCCCGACCGCGAGTGACCCGATGCGATGCACGCACGCGGCGTGTGATACGCCGAAGCGCTCGATCGCCTCGGCAATGATGCGCTCGCCCTCGCGCAGGCCAAGCGCCTCGAAAGCTTCGTATTCGAGGCCGCGTACCCGCTGTCCATCGTTGCTGTCCCGCACCCACCCTTCGAACGCGGCGTACCCGCCACAAGCCGGGTCGGCGAGCGCGCCGCGCAGCTGCTCAGCGGCGATTGGCGCAGCCGTGAACTGGAAGGAGGGCATGGTCCTGCGGCAAGACCTCAGCCGCCCGCAACCGGTGGGATGAACACCACCGCGTCGCCATCGGCGAGCGGCGCGGTCCACTCGCGGAATTCGGCATTGATGGCGACACGCAGCACTTCCGGCGTGAGCGAGAAAGCGTAGCGCTGCGCGAGCTGCGCATACAGCTCCGCCGGAGTACGCGCGCGCGTCACCACAGCCTCCTCGCGCCGCCCGGCTTGCTCGCGCAACAGGGCGTAATACTGCACGGTGATGTGCTTCGGGTCCGGGGTGCTCTCGGGCAGCAGCTCACTCATCACACTCCTATACTCCTCGGGCGTGTTGATATTGTCGAGCGCGTGCGGGTTGGGCTCATCGATCAGCTGCGTATCGGCCTCGAGCAGGAAGCGCCGTGGACACTGCCGGCCGCGCGCAACGTAAGCGGCGAGCGGCGCTGCGCTGCGCGGCTCCCAGATTGCGCACAGCGGCTCGGGGAGTCCGTCATGGCTCGAGCGGTAGGCAGTGGCCGAGCGATGCGGTGCACGCGAGCGCACCAGGTAGCTGAGCGTTGCCACATCGAGCAGGGGCAGATCGCAGGCGAGCACGAGCCACGCCGCTTGCGGGTGACGGGTCTGTGCGGCGAGCAGCCCGGCGATCGGGCCGACATTCGCGCGATCGTCGCGGATCTGCGCAAAGCGCGCGCGCAGCGGGTCCTCAGTCTGATCCGCACGGACCGAGACGTAGGCACGCTGCACATGCGGGGTGATGAGCTCCATGGCGCGTTCGAGCTGACTGCGGCCACCGTAGCGCAACGCCGCCTTGTCGGTGCGCATGCGGGTGCTGTGTCCGCCTGCGAGCACCAGTCCCAGCAGCGGCGCGACACCGTTGACCGGACGGGTATTCATGCCCGGCGCTGCGCGCCGCTCCGTGTGAAGCGGCGCCGGCCGCCGGATTTCGCCAGCAGCCGGATACTGCCAATCTCGATATCGTGCGAGAGGGCTTTGCACATGTCGTAAATCGTCAGCGCCGCCACGGCTGCACCGGTGAGTGCCTCCATCTCCACCCCGGTACGGTGATGGACCGACACCTCGCAGCGCACCACGATCTCCCGGGAGCGATGCTCGATGCGCAGCTGACAGTTCTCGATTCCGAGGGGATGGCAGAAGGGGATGAGCTCGTGAGTGCGCTTCGCGGCCTGTACTCCGGCAACGATGGCCGTGTCGAACACCGGACCCTTCCTGGTACGGTGCCCCGCGGCCCGCAGCGCGCGTGCCACGCCGGGCGGCAGGCGCACGCGCGCTTCGGCGACGGCGACGCGCTGCGTCACCTCCTTCGCCCCCACGTCCACCATGGCGGGCTGCTGGTGCGAGTCGAGATGGGTGAGACCGCGACGCGCCATCAGCCACCGATATAGAACATCTCGACCTTGCGCTCCTCGTGCGACGCGCGGCGCAGGCTGGCGCGCTGCTCGCTGTAACGATCGGCGCGGGCGAGCCAGACAGCGCGGATCAGCTCGAGCAGCTGCTCATCGCTTGAGCCGCCGCGCAGCGCATCGCGCAAGCTCGTGCCGTGGCCGGCGAAGAGACACGTGTACAGCATGCCGTCCGAGGACAGACGGGCACGTGTGCAATCGCCGCAGAAGGGCTGCGAAACCGAGGAGATGAAGCCGAGCTCGCCCTCACCGTCGGCGAAGGCGTAGCGCCGCGCCACTTCGCCGCGGTAACTCGGCTCGAGCGGCTGCAGCGGCCAGCGCGCGGCGATGCGTGCCAGTAGCTCTTTCGAGGGCACCACCACGCCCTCGCTCCAGTGATTGCGGTTACCGACGTCCATGTACTCGATGAAGCGCACGATCACGCCGGTACCGTGGAAGTGCTCGACCAGATCGAGCACGGTGTGATCGTTCACACCGCGCTGCACGACGGCGTTGACCTTGATCGGGGTGAGCTCGGCGCGCCGCGCATGCTCGATGCCATCCAGCACTTCATCGACGCCGCCGAAACCGCCGCTCATGCGCGCGAATACCTGTGCATCGAGGCTGTCGAGGCTGACGGTGATGCGCTGAAGACCTGCGGCCTTCAGCTCGCTCGCATAGCGCGCGAGCAGCACGCCATTGGTCGTGAGCGCAATGTCCTCAATCCCCGGGACATCGCTCAGATCACCGATCAGGTCGGGGAGATTCGCGCGCAGCAGCGGCTCGCCGCCTGTCAGGCGGAGCTTGCGCACCCCGAGCTGCGCGAACAGCCGCGCGAGACGCACGATCTCCTCGAACGACAGCCGCTCGCGTGAGCCGAGAAAGCGATAACGCTCGTGGTAGGTCTCGCGCGGCATGCAATAGGGACAGCGGAAATTACAGCGGTCCATCACCGAGATGCGCAGGTCGCGCATCGGCCGGGCAAAGCCGTCGCGCGGGGCAGCCCGGGGACGCAGCGGTACGATCACTTCAGGGTTGGACATGACTTCGGAGTATGAGCACCGCTCGAGCCAAAGGCCACGCGCCATCGGGGGAGTGGCACTGCACCCGGTGGTGGGGGCGACGAACGGACGTTGCAACCCTCACGACCAGCGGTACAGCCGGGTCACGAACCCCTTGGCATAGGTATTGGGTCCGGGTGGCAGCTCCACGAATCCCTCGGTAGTGGCGAGGGCGGTGAAGTCCCCCGAGCCATTAGTCGGCGCCGGAACGGCCCAGTCCCGCCCCCAGTCATCCTGCTCGAGACGCACCGGGACGAAGTGCGTCAGCGGTGGCGTGACGGTGATCGGCGCGCTCAGCGCCATGCGTTCCACCCGGCCGGGACTCTGGCCGAGGCTGCCGCGCAGCGCCGGCAGCACATAGCGCGTCAGACACACGAGCGTCGACACCGGATTGCCGGGCAGGCCGAACACCGCCGCGCCCGACGGAGCAACCCCGAACCACAGCGGCTTTCCCGGACGTTGTGCCACATTATGGAAGATGGCGCGCACACTGAGCTCTGCGAGCACGCGCGGCACGAGGTCGAACCGTCCCATCGATACACCGCCGGAGAGGACCAGCACATCGTGCGTCTCGAGGTGGAAACGCAGCCGCTCACGCAGCTCGTCCGCATCATCACGAATGTGATCGTCGGCGACGCGCTGGAAGCCGTGCTCGCGCAACGCGCTCACGATGGCGTACGCATTCGAGCGGCGCACCTGGTGTGCGAGCACCGGCTCGCCGGGCTCGACCAGCTCGTTGCCGGTGGAGATGACGGCGAGCATCGGCTGACTGGCAACCCGGATGCGCGCCATACCCGCGGAGGCGGCGATGGCAATCTCAGGAGCACGCAGTCGCTCGCCTGCGCGCAGGAGCAGCGCACCCTGCCGGCTGTCGCTGCCGCGGCGGTGCACGTGCTGCCACGGCTGAACTTGCGCATCCGCCGCCAACTCCGCTTCCCCGCGCTCGATGACGATCCGTTCGATCGGCACCACGCTGTCACAGCCTCTCGGCAGCACCGCGCCGGTCATGACCTCGATGCAGTCCGAGGGCGCAGTGAGTGTCAGAGGCGGGTCGCCGGCCGCTTGCGTCGCCTGGATGCGGAAGGAGCGCTCACCGCCAGTTACCGCCCGGCTGTCGAGCGCCACGCCATCCATCGCCACGCGGTCATAGGGCGGCTGGTCACGCTCCGCGTAGACGTTTTCGCGCAGCACCGCACCAGCGCACTGCGCCAGCGGGAGGGATTCGATCGGCAGACACTGCAAGTGCTGGCCGATCAGCTCGTCTGCCTCGGCCGGGGTGAGCACTCAGCCCTTCTTGTCGGCCGTCCTGGCCTTGTAGACCTTCACCTGCTCGTTGAAACGGTCGGCAACGGACTGCAGCTGGTCGACGGCGGCGTTGTGCTTCTGAGCCTCCATGCGCTGCATCTGTTCCTTGTCCTTGGGCTTTAGCTTGTCGCCCTCCTTGGCGATGTTGTCATCGAGCTCCTTGTCGATGCAGGTGGTGTAGTCGTTGATTGCCTTCTGGTAAGCGGCGACGTCCTTTTGTCCGGCCACCATCTGCTCGAGCGTTGCGGTCGCGCCGTCCGGGATCTTCGGTGAATCCTGCGGCAGGAGCGAGTGACAGTCTGCATACACGGGTCCTGCCGTGAGCGCTGCGGTAAGCGCCATCGCGAGAAGAGCCTTCATAACAAAGTCCTGATGCGGGGGATCGGGACGCTATCTTAAGAGGCGCTCGGGAGCGGACGCTACTGCAAGTGCGCCCGAGAGCGTACTGCCGGCCTACCCCGCCTGGACCTGGGCCGGCGCAAGCTGACTTGCGGGCACAGATAGCAATCGCGGGTATGGTCGTTCACGACGCCCACCGCCTGCAGGAAAGCATACATGATGGTCGAGCCGACGAAGCGAAACCCGCGCCGCGCCAGGTCTTTCGAGAGGGCATCACTCAGTGCAGTGCGCGCGGGAACCTCCCCACGCCGCGGGCAGTTGACCTGGGTGCGGCCGCCGGCGAAGGACCACAGGTAGCGGTCGAAGGAACCAAACTCGCGCTGCACGGCGAGGAAGGCGCGGGCGTTACTGACGGTGGAGTCGATCTTCAGCCGGATACGCACGATGGCGCTGTCATTGAGCAGCGCGGCCCGGCGGCGGGCGTCGAAACGCGCCACGCGCCGCACGTTGAAATTGGCGAAGGCGCGGCGGTACCCAGCACGCTTGCGCAGGATGGTCGACCAGGACAACCCGGCCTGCGCGCCCTCGAGTGTCAGCATCTCGAAGAGCCGGCGGTCATCGTGCACGGGCCGGCCCCATTCCTCATCGTGGTAACGCACGTAGTCGGGGTCGGCAGCCGCTGCCCACCAACAGCGGCGCCTGGCGGCATGCCGCCCCGGTGCGGCGCGTCGCACCGGGGCCTTGCGTTCGTCAATAGTTGAAGCGCACACCCAGCAGATAGGTCTCGCGGTAAAACTCGCGCTGAATCGGTCGATCCGGTGTGCCCAGGTAGAACGTGTGCGGGGTGTTGAGGAGATTCTTGACGTTGAAGTACATGCTCCAGTGCTCGCTGAAGGCGTACGCGCTGCCGAAGTCCATCGACGTGCGCTTGTCGTTCCACACGTCAGTGCTCTTGTCGGAGCCGATGCCAAACAAGTCCTCCGACGTCGAATAGGCCGCAAGCCGCACATCGAGGCCAGCGTATTGATAGAAAAGCGCGACGTTCCAGGTGTTCTTCGAGCTGGAGGGCAGTGTCGAGTGCTCTCCGGGTCGAATCGCGAACCGCGAATCGACCCAGGTGTAGTTCGCGTTGATGCCGAAGCCAGCCAGCCAGCCGGGCAGCCACCTGAAGCGCTGGTCATAGTTGAATTCCGCCCCGCGCGAATAGGAGCCGGAGGAATTGCTGAAGGTGTAACTGTGGAGCAAAATGTTCTGCCCGTGGAAGTACACGACCTGGTTACCGGTGTTGTCTGCCACGATGTAGTTGGAGATCTCCTTGTCAAACAGGCCGAATGAGAGGATACCGGCCTCCGGCAGGTACCACTCGATGGTGACATCGAAGCTGTTCGATTTGGCCGGCTTGAGCTTGGGATTGCCCGTGGTGACGAGCCCGGATCCGAGGTCGACGAACTGCGATGGGGTGAGCTGGTTGAACCCGGGACGCGCCAGGGTCGACGACCAGGTGGCACGCGCGATCAGGTTCGGCTGAATCTCGAAGCGCGTCTGAATGCCGGGGAACACATCAGTGTAGCTGTTCTTAGCGTTGATCGGGACCGCGCAACACGGGTTACCACTCGCATCCGGGCTGGTCTGATACGCGGACAAATCGTCGTGTGTGTTCTCCACCCGCGCCCCGCCAACGACCCCGAAGCGCCCCAACCTCATCTGATACATGATATAGGCCGCGTACACGTCCTCCTTGGCGGACAGGTAATTCTGGTACCCGGTGATCACATCGGAGGGCGCTTGTGTGCCCGATCCGAGCAGTGTTTGTAGGTAGCCGGGCGGGATATCCGGCGGGTTCTTGTACTGGCCCTCGTAGTAGGTCTCGTACGGAGTGACTGCAATGCTCGAGAGAAGAATGTTTGGCAGCGTCGGGTACGAGGTCGGGTAATAGGTTTCCTCCTTCTTGCGCCATCGTCCACTCAAGCCCATCTTCAGGCTCTCGAAATCGAAGCCGCCCCAGTGGACTGGCAGCTCGAAGTTCGTGACGAAGGACCACTCACGGTCGAAGTTGTACGCCGAGCTGTTGGCGAAGCCGTTGAGCAGATAGTTCGCGGGATTGAGGTAATCGGCGCCCGTAATGTTATACAGGGGCGTGTTGCCGCGACCGTTCAGATTATAAATCCATAGCGCATTGGTCACCGCAGGTGTGTAGCTGAAGGCCGAGTTGTAGTCGTACGGTTTGTACCACGAGCCCTTGGTGTAGCCGGCCCGGTAGTCGAGGACATTCTCTCCGAAGTGATTCTCGCCCCCGGCCATGGCCACCTGGTCCTTGGCGACCTCCCGTTCGTCGCGAAATGCCATCTGGATCGCATTGTTGACCGGGGGCATCGAAGCCGCCCCAAGCGTGTCGGTGAGGGTGCCGTCGGGCGCCTGCGTTGTATTGCCATCGGGCGTCAGGTTCTGATACTGACGGTAATATCGCTCGTTGTAGCCAGCCTCGAAGCCGCGAATGTAGTAGCGACTGTTCGCATCGGGCTCCCAGCCGAGCTCGAGGCCCCACCCGTGCCGCTTGCGATTGAGCTCATAGTCGCGCGTATTGATGTTGTTGATCGCATGGTACGGATGTGCGGCATCATTGAAGTACCCCGACGGCTCCACGTCGTCGATGCCGCGAAAGTCCTCATAAAACGTGGCGGTCGCCACTAGCGAGAACGGGTGATCGCTGTAGGCGTCGGTGGCAGCCCCGCCGGGGCGGCCCGCACCGCCGAAGCGGCCGCCGCCGGACAGCGACGCATCGAAGACCGGCCTGCGGCGCAGCGGCTGGTAGCCGCTTCCCAACTGGCCTTCGAGGAACGGTGCGCCACCCGCAGGTGCAGTCTTGGGCGTGATCTCGATCGTGCCACCCAGGGCCTCCGCGTCCTGGCTGGGCAGGTTGGATTTCGTCACGGTGATCGCGCCGACGAGCCCGATCGGAATGGAATCGAGCGTTACGGCACGGTAACCGCCGAAGGGCGAAGCGTTGTTGGTCGGCGGCAGGCGCAGACCGCCAAAAGTAGTGCTGTTGAGATCCGCGTCGATACCGCGGATGTTCACGTAGCGGCCTTCGCCCTCGTCGGTTTCGAGCGAGACGCCAGGGATGCGTCGCACAGCCTCGGCCGTGCTGATGTCGGGCAGCTTTTTTATCTCCGCATACGTCTGAATGTTGATGAGGTTAGGTGCTTGCTCCTGAGCCTTACGAGCCTGCTCAATGGTGGTGCGCTGCGCGCTGACCACGACCTCCTGCAGTGCACTGCCGGGCGTGGCGCCGCTCTCGGGAGCGGCGGCGGGGGCGGCGTCAGCGGCGTCGGCCGCCACGGAAGACTGCACAAAAGGTGACAAACACAGGCACAGCGCGAGCGCCAGCCGCGACAGTTCCCCGCCTTGTCGGAATGACACAACACTCTTTACGAACTTGCTCATTGAGGCGACTCCGGTAAAAAAACAGCGCCTCCCTGCGTCCGCTTGGCGGACACCATCGCTGTAAGCGACTGTGATTTGAGTTAAAAAGTGTTGCAGCGCGAGGTTGCAGGAAGATGACGCCAACCTGAAACCAACCTTAAAAAAAGACCTGTCTGCGCGGGTGTGTCGTTCCCCCGCGACGGTCTGATCATCGACCGAGGCGCGGAGCGATTGCTGAGGGCGAGGCAGCACTGCCGCGGGCGGGAGCGTGGCTGGCGCGGCGCCTGCCGCGCTTGGCGCTCCATGACATGCACCGTGAGTGAGGTTTGCCGCGCGAGCTCACCGCGCCTCGACAGCCGCGCGCGGTGCTGTGAACCGCAGTCGCTGCGGCGGCTCGCGCTACGCTCGAGCCGGGAGCGTGAACACCATGCGCAGTCCTCCGTACACGGGTGAGGACTCCGCCCAGATGGCTCCGCCGTGTAGCGAGATGATGCTGCGGCAGATCGCCAGTCCCAGACCGCTCCCGTCCTCATCGCCCGCTTCCGCCCGCGCCACGCGGAAGAAGCGCTCGAAGATCCGCTCGCGAAACTCAGGTGCCACGCCCGGACCCTGATCATCGAGGCTCACGCGCCACTGCGTCCCGTCGAGCTCCGAATTGAGCGTCACCCGGCCCCCGCGCGGGGAGACATTCAGCGCGTTGGTCAGCAGGTTGAGCAGCACCCGGCGCAGCCAGCGCGGCTCGACGAGCACGCTGCCGCGACCGGCATGCGTGCACTCGAAATGCATGCCGTGATGCTCGGCGAGCACGCGCGCGTCCTGGCTGAAGCCGGCCAGCAGAGTCCCCGGCTGGTGCGGCTCGAGGCTCAGGCGAATGTCGCAGGCTTCGGCGCGTGACAGGAACAGCAACTCCTCGATGATCTGGCTGAGGCGCGCGGTCTCCTCGAGCAGCACGTGCACCGATTCCTCGTTGTCCGGGTCGAGCTTGCCGTGGACGAGCAGCTTCTCGGCCTGCAGTCGCACCAGCGAGAGAGGCGTCTTGAGCTCATGGGAGGCTTCCGCGGTGAAGCGGCGAATCTGCTGGAAGGATCTCTCCAGCCGGTCGAACATGAGATTCAACAGCTGCGCGAGATCGGAGATCTCATCGCGCACGCTGGTGACCGGGATGCGCTCGTTCAGGTTGTCAGACCCGATGCGGCTCGCCGTGTCGCGTATCAGGCGGACCGGACGCATGGCGAGGCGGCTGAGTGCGAAGCCGATCGCGACGCTCATGGCGATCGAGCCGGCCAGCAGCCACATGCCGATGCGGCTGTAGGAGTGCATGGTCGCGCGCACGCTGCCGAGTGGGGTTGCCACGGTCACATCGAACGGACCGAGAATGAATTCGCCCGCGCGCAGCTCGCCAATTCCCGGGACGGTCACGTTGAATTCGCGCTCGCCAGGAACATCCGGAATCGGCTGACCGCGCAGGTTGCTCGAGTAGAACACCGGCCGGACTCGACCGGCGCGATCGTCGACGGTGATGTAGAACAGCACCGAAGCATACTCGGTGGTCTGGCGGATGCGCGCATCGATCGCCGGTCCATCGAGGGACTGGTAGTCGTCGCCCAGGTGAGCGCGGATCTCGGCGAACTGGGCGCGGTTCAACAGATCGAGCCCGTGCACCAGGTGGACCTGCAGCAGGTAGTAGCCAGCGAGAAACGCAGCCACGAGGGTTGCGGCGGCCGCGCCCGCATACCACAGTGCGAGCCGCGCGCCGAACGACCTCACAGCAATTGGTACCCGACGCCGCGCAGGGTCTTGAACAGCGGGGCATCCGCGCCGGTGTCGAACTTGGCGCGCAGCCGACTCATGTAGACATCGAGCAGGTTCGCCTCGTTGCCATGGTCGGACGACCAGCACTTCTCGCAGATCAGCTCGCGCGTCAGGATCCGCCCGACGTTCTGCATGAACAGCTCCAGCAGCGCAAACTCGCGGTTGGTGAGCTCGACCGGCTGGCCGACGAAGTGCGCCGTGTGCCCGATGAGATCCAGCCGGATGCCACGGTGCTCGAGGATCGCCTCCTTGACGGCCGACTGGCGCCGCAGCAGCGAGCGTGTGCGCGCCAGCAGCTCCTCCATGCTGAAGGGCTTGGGCAGGTAGTCGTCCGCACCGAGGTCCAGCCCGTTGATCCGGTCCTGGACGGCATCGCGGGCCGAGAGAATCAGCACCGGCTCGTTGAAGCCCCCCTTGCGCCACTGCCGCAGCAGATCGAGCCCGTCACCGTCGGGGAGCCCCAGATCGAGGATGACGGCGTCGTAACTGGACTTGCAGAGCGCATCGCAGGCCTCACTGCACGAACCGACCCACGTGACCGTGTAGGAGCGCTCCCGCAGGGACTTCTCGAGAAAGGCGCCGATACGGCGCTGGTCTTCAACGATGAGGATTTTCGTGGCGGCCACCTTGGTGTGCGTACAGGCGCCGCGGAAATCATACCGCCACGGCGCGGCGAGCGTCACCGATGGTCAGCCCTGCCGGGCGCAGATCCTAGGGTTGCGGCGCGCTCCAGGCCTTGGCGAAGGAGCTCTTGCCATCGGTGTATGTGGTCCAGACCGCGCGGGTCGTGGGATCCACGGCGACGTTCTTTGCGGTCGCGGCGGTCGTGAGGTCACCGAGGCGAGTGAGCTTGCCGCCGCTCACGCGCACGACCGACATCTTGTCGGTGCCCGCGCAATACAGCAGCGCGCCCGCGCTGTCGAGGGCGATCTGATCCACCTTGGGAACGATGTCGACGGAGCCGGCTGCGGCGCCGCTCGCGGTGTCGATGGCGACCAACTTGCCGTTGGCGCCGGCGGAATAGAGGCGATGACCAGCGGCATCGAGGGCGAGGCCATGGGGCGCCGCGGCGGGCGCGGTCGGCCACTGCGCGATCACCTTGTTGGTGGCAGGGTTGATGACCGCGACGACATTCTTGTTCTTGATGTTGAGATAGATCCGGTCGCTCGAGGGATCGTAGACCAGGAACTCCGGCACACCCGGGATGGCGACGGTGGCGACCACTTTCGCCGCCTGCGGGTCGATGACCCACACGTCCGCGCCGTCATCGTGCGTCACGTACACCAGATGATTCTTCGGCTCGTAGATGATCGCATCGGTCGGCCCCGCCACCTTGATCGAATTGACCTCCTTGAGCGTCGTGGCATCGAGCACCGCCACGCGATCGTCCTCCTGCACGCTGACGTAATAGAACTTCGAATCGGGATCCATCGCCGTGTCGACCGCGCTGCCGACCTTGACGCGCGCGATCAGGGAGTGCTTCTTGAGATCGATGAAGTCAGAAGTGCCGTCCTTCTCGTGGGCGGCGAGCAGGCGATGCCGGTTCGGGTCGACGCGCAGGAAATCGAACTTCCCCGAGGACTGCGGAATCTCGATCGATGCCAGCGTGGGCCACGCGAGCCCCTGCTCGGCGGCCCAGGCAGTGATCAGCAGGCCGAGTACAGCGGCAGCACTCAGCGATCGGTAGAGATACTTCATGGGACACCGTCCTTCGGAGCTAGCACTGAAGCCAATGGCGGGCAGCCTAGCAGGCACGTATTAATGCAACCTTAAACACCGCGCGGACGCTGAAAACACCACCCGGGCGCTCAGAACCTCGCCGTGACTCCGGCGAACAGGTATCTCCCCAGCGAATCGTACATGCCCGCCACCATGTTGCCGTTGAGGAGCTGTGGGCTGGCAATCAGGCCCACCACCGGCGGCTGCTTGTCCGTGAGGTTGTTGATACCTACGCGCACGTTGACGTGCTCGGTCACCTCCATGCTGGCATCGAAATCGAAGTAGTCATAGTTGGGGATGTGCGAATCCACCGGGAAAACCAAGGTCGGGTCCGCAACGCCCGACTTGCTGCTCGTGAACTCCGAATCCATCTTGCCGATGTGGCGCCAGTTCAGGGACAGCTCCAGATCGTGCACGGTGCGCCAGGTGGTGCGCAGGCGGTGCCGCCAGCGCGGCACGGGTGAGGTCGGCCCATTGCCGGAGCAGTTCACGCCGTACAGCCCGGTGCAGTCGAACAAGGGGGTGGCCGGGTTGACCGCGATCGGATTGTCGATGGAGTAGCTGCCGGTGAAGCTGAAAGTGAGGCGCTGGGAGCTCGTGAGTTCGAGCGCGTAGCGCCCCTCGATGTCCACGCCGCTGGTCCCATAGGAGCCGGTGTTGAAGGCCGTGCTGACCACGTGCCCCGCGTTTGGCCCCGCGCCGGAGAGCGAGCCATTGGCGTCACGGTGAATGAGCGAGCAGTAGACGGGATCGCCGGTGTTGAGGCAGGTCGGCAACGAATACCCGAGACTGACGTTGCCGACGTACTCCTTCACCTTGATGCGCCAATAGTCGATGCTCATGAAAATGTTCCGTGCCGGCGTGAGCACGAGTCCGTACGAGTAGGTATCGGCCGTCTCAGGCTTCAGCTTCGGGTTGCCGCCCGTCAGCGTGTTGACGTTGCCATTGGCAATTTGCCCGTATTGGGCGGCGCTCACGCCGGTATAAGCGCACTGCGCCTGAGTGTAGGGGAGCGGCAGCGGACCTGCGCACGGATCGGGGAGGGCCGTCTGGCTGAGGACCTGCGGCTTGAAGAGCTCGTAGGCGTTCGGGGCGCGCACCGCCCGGCTGATGCTGCCGCGCAGGCGGGCCGCTTCGACCGGCGCCCACTCGAGGCCGATGCCGTAGGCGTTCACGTTGCCTTGCGGGGTGTAGTGCGCGTACCGGTCGCTCAGGTTGAGGACCACATCCTGTGCGTAGGGCTTGTCCTGAACCAGCGGCGCTTTGACCTCGGCGAAGACCTCGCTCACATGGAAGCTGCCGGTCGCATGCGGCGCGCCGTTCACCGCGGAGGTGACTAGCAGGTCGCTGTAGGCCGCGTCGGTCGTGTAGTGCACGGACTCGTTGC
Organism: Steroidobacteraceae bacterium; assembly: GCA_036498445.1. Taxonomy (GTDB): domain Bacteria; phylum Pseudomonadota; class Gammaproteobacteria; order Steroidobacterales; family Steroidobacteraceae; genus 13-2-20CM-66-19. The sequence goes on along the minus strand of DASYFL010000018.1, from coordinate 10,228 downwards.
GGTATTCGGCGCCCGCTGCGACCGACACACCCTTGTGGGCGTACGGGCTCACGACGCCATAGGACTGCAGATCCCCGACCAGCTGCCCGGTGACGATGGTGCGTTGGGCGTTGCCCGACTGCCGGGCGCCTGCGGTGACGTAGTGAAGCGCCGCGGGAGTGACGCCACCCACCTGCCATATGTTGTAGGGCACGCAGCTCGGGTCGGAGCCGTCGACCACCGACTGGCAAGTCGCCACCCCGCCCACGTTGACCACGTTGAGCGCGTTGGCCACACGGGTCATGGAGAAGTCATTGGCGGGCGTCTCGCGCTCGTTGACCCGACCATAGACGATATCAGCGTCATAGGACCAGGCCGCACCGAGCTCGCCCTTGATCCCGAGGACGGCGCGATAGGAGTCATGGCGGTACTCGTCGGTGCGCTGCCCGCCCTCGACGTTGCGCCGGCCGATGGGCACGGCCGCCGTGCCGACTGATCCGCCGGGACAGAGAGCGGCGACCTCACTGGCGGACAGCTGCGGGTCCGTGCAATTGATGGTGTAGGGGATCGACGGCGCACTGCCGGAGAATGTCGGGTTCGGGATGTCCGTGGCGGTGGGCTCGTAGTGCACCGTGGTGGTGTCGCGCATGTATTGCGCTTCACCGTAGAGCTGCGCGTGTTCGCTGAGGTGGTAGGAGCCGAACAATCCCGCGTTGTAGCGGGTATCGGGTCGCTGCAGATCCTGAAAGGCTGCGGGATTGTAGAAATCGGTCGGCGCCACGATCGGACGGAACGCGTGCCCGTTGGCGGTATCGAGCGTCAGGGCCGCACCCGTGCTCGAGATGAACTGGCCGTTGGCCGTGCTGTTGTCGAGCAGACACTGGAAGGAGTTGCCGGTCTCGATGAGCGTGCAGGCGCTGTAGTCGCGGCGGGCACCGGTCACCTCCTGCGTGTGGTGGTAGACGGCGTAGGCCTCGATATGACCGTTATTGTCCTGAAAGCCGTGTCCCCACACGAGTGAGGCATCGATGTTACGACCGTCATACGAGGTGCCGCTCGCGGGGGTCACGCCGCTCGCGAGCGCGATGTTCTGCAGATCGGTGCGATCGTTGCTGCCGCGATAGACGCCGCCGTCCACGTCGACCTTGAACCCGGTGAAGTCGGTGTCCAGGATGAAGTTGACGACGCCTGCAACCGCATCAGAGCCGTAGATGGCGGAGGCGCCGCCGGTGAGCACTTCGACCCGTTTGATCAGCGCCGTCGGGATGCTATTCAGGTCCGCGGAGGGGTTGATCGGATCACCGGGGGCGGTGCGGCGCCCGTTGACCAACACCAGTGTGCGGAACGCGCCGACGCCGCGCAGATCGACGGTCGAGGTGCCGGTGAGCGGCGCCACGGACGGCCCGTTAGCCCCGAGTGTCAATCCGGAATTGACCTGTGGGAGACTGTTGAGCAGCTCCTCGGCCTTGGCCGTGCCCTGGTGTCGCAGCTCCTCGCTGTCGACTACGACGACCGGGCTGGCGGTGGTGGAGGCGTTCCCCCCTGACAGGCGCGAGCCGGTGACCACCACCTCGACCACGGGCTCATCGCTCTCGGCGGCGCAAACGAGCTGCGGGCTGAAGGTGCCGAGCAGCGTGCCGAGGAAACCCAAGGTGAGTCCGACTCGGCTGCGCAGTGCGCGCACGATGGCAGGATCTGCGTCGCCGGCGAGTACCGCCGGGGCCACGATGTCTGTCATGACCACATCCCCCCGAGGCTCGCGCCAGACGCGATCCCCCGATCCAACTCGCCCGAACTTACTCCGCCAACCTGAAGCCAACCTAAACGAGGGACTTTTCGGGTGCCTGGTGCGGTTGCCTTGGGGGCATGAGCAGTCGCCCGCCGCGTTGACAATCGCTAAGCTCGCTGCCGGAGTGCCGCGGGGTCACCTGGAGACCGATCGCTGCGCTCGCCCGAGGGAGTGCAGAATGCTGGCGCCAGCCGAACGAAGAGCCAAGATCCGCGCCGTGTTCCGCGTCGCGAGCGGCAACTTCCTCGAAATGTACGACTTCATGATCTTCGGCTATTTCAGTGCGGCGATCGGCCGGACCTTCTTTCCGGCAGCGAGCGCTTTTGCCTCGCTGATGTTGTCGCTGGCGACCTTTGCGGTCGGCTTCCTGGTGAGGCCGCTCGGTGCGCTCGTCCTCGGCCCCTACATCGATTACGTCGGCCGGCGCAAAGGGCTGCTGGTGACGCTCGCACTCATGTCGGTCGGCACGCTGACGATCGCACTGCTTCCGGGCTACCACACGATCGGGCTGCTCGCGCCGATCCTCGTGGTGCTGGGGCGTCTGTGCCAGGGCTTCTCGGCCGGAGTCGAGCTGGGCGGAGTGTCGGTATACCTCTCCGAAATTGCCACACCCGGACACAAGGGCTTCTACGTGTCCTGGCAGTCGGCGAGTCAGCAGGTCGCCGTCGTCTTCGCGGGCGTCATCGGCTACCTGCTGGCGATGCGGCTGACTCTTGATGACATGCAGGCGTGGGGCTGGCGGATCCCGCTCATCATCGGCTGCCTGATCATTCCGTTCATTTTCATGGTCCGCCGCACGCTCGAGGAGACCAGCGAATTTGCCGCCCGCACCCATCATCCGACGGCGTCGGAAGCGTATGCGAGCCTGCTCGCCCATTCGCGCACCATCCTGACGGGTGTCGCGATGGTGCTGATGACTACCGTTTCCTTCTACACCATCACCGCTTACACGCCGACCTTCGGCCGCGAGGTTCTCCATCTATCGCACAGCGATGCGCTGCTCGTGACTCTGTGCGTGGGGCTGTCGAATCTGCTGTGGCTGCCCGTCAGTGGCGCACTCTCGGACCGGATAGGACGCCGTCCGGTGCTCATTGCCTTCGCGAGCGCCGCGGTGCTCACGGCGTACCCGGTGATGGCGTGGCTGGCGGTGGCGCCGAGTTTCGAGAGACTGCTGCTGGTCGAGCTGTGGTTGTCTTTCCTCTTTGCCGGCTACAACGGCGCGATGGTCGTGCATCTCACCGAGATCGTGCCGGCGGCGGTGCGCACCGCTGGATTTTCGCTCGCCTACAGCCTGGCGACGACCATCGGTGGCTCGACTCCCGTCATTGTCACCTCGCTCATCCATGCCACGGGGAACCGCGCCATGCCCGGTGCGTGGCTGTCGATCGCCGCGGGAGTGGCGCTACTTGCGACGCTGGCGAGCGCCGCTCAGGCGGGCGAGGCGACGCGCGCCGGCGTCGTGACGCGCACGTAGCGCTGCGCCAGCGCCGGCAGCACCAGAAGGTTCAACAGCGTCGAGGACAGGAGGCCGCCCACCACCGTCACCGCCATCGGCCCCTCGATCTCCATGCCGGGCCTATTGACGCCGAAGGCGAGCGGCGCGAGACCGAGCGCGGTCACCGCGGCGGTCATCAGGATCGGGATCAGCCGCTCGTTGGCGCCGCGCAGGACGAGCTCCGGAGTCCACGCCGCACCCTCGACCTCGACCAGATGCTCGTAGTGTGCAAGCTGCAGTATCGAGTTGCGGGCACTTACACCGAAGACCGTCACCAGGCCAACCACGGTGCCGAGCGAAATGCCGAGGCCGGTGACCGCGATGGCCAGGACACTGCCGATGAGGCTGAACGGCAGATTGGCGAGCACCAGCCAGGCGTTGGTGCGCCAGTCAAACGAGACGAACAGGATGACGAGGATGAGCGCCAGCGCGAGGGCCGAATACAGCATGAGCTCGTTGCGGGTCTGCTGCTCTGCCGCGGCCGCCCCGGTGAATTCCAGGTACACGCCCGCCGGCAGTGCGACCGAGCTGGCAATGACGCGCTGCGCCTCCTGCACCACACTCTGCAGCGCGGCTCCGCGCGTATTGAACGTCACGCTGATGCGGCGCTGACCGCCGTCGTGCTCGATGCTGTAGCGGTCCTGGCTCACATCGATGCGGGCGACCTGCGACAGCGGCACGGGCCCCAACGGGCTCGCGATCATGAGGCGTGCGAGCTGCGCGGGCTGATGCCGCGCGGCTTCCGGCAGCAGCACATCGACATCGACGGTGCGCGTTCCGTGGAACGTTTGTCCCACGCGTGCACCCGCGTAAGCGGTTTCGATGGTGTCGAGGACATCCTGCACCCTGAGACCAGTCGCGGCGAGTGCCTGCGGCGAAAGCTGGATCGCGAGTGCGGGGGTGCCGCTCTGTCGCTTGAACTGTAGGTCGACGATGCCTTTGACCTTGCCGAGGGCCGCGACCACCTTGTTGCCGGTGGCATCGAGCGCGTCCAGGTCGTTGCCGAACACCTTGATGGCGACCTGCGCGGTCTCACCGCTCAGGCTCTCACTGATGCGATCGCCGAGGAAGGTTACGACCTCGCCCTGAGTGCCCGGATAATGCTCGAGGATGCCCCGCAGCGCCTGCTGGGCGGCGCCCTGATCGACCTTGGCGTCGGGTTTGAGCTCGACGTGGAACTCGCTGCGGTGCGGCCCCCAGGTGTCCTCGCCCAGCTCGGCGCGGCCGACCTGCTGCTCGATGGTCTTCACGTAGGGCAACGCGAGCACCTCGGCGCTCACACGCTTGCCGAGGGCCAGCATCTCATCGAGCGAGGTCCCGGGGATCGAGCTCGACATTTGCATGACGAAGTGCCCCTCGCGAAAGTCCGGCATGAAGGTGCCGCCGAGGAATGGCAACGCGGCCACGGCGGCGACCGCCAGGCCGATCAACACCAGCATCGTCAGCTTGAGGTGTGCGCTGACGCGCTGCACCGAGCGGCGCTGCCACCTCTTGAGGGTTTGCAGCCAGCCTGCCTCCGGGCGCTCATCGTGATGGCGCAGCAGCAGTGCGCACAAGGCCGGCGTCGAGGTGAGTGCGACGATCAGCGAGGCGACTACCGCGAAAATGAAGGAGAGCGCGAGCGGGCCGACGAAGCGTCCCTGAACGCTCGAGGTGAACAGCACCGGCATGAAGACCACGATCACCACCGCGGTGGCGTAGATGACCGGACCGCGCACTTCGAGCGAGGCGTCGCGAATGATGTCGAGGCGCGGCCGGGGGCTCTCCAGGCGGGCGTTCTCGCGCAGGCGCCGCATGATGTTCTCGATGCCGATGATGGCGTCATCGACCAGCACGCCGAGCGCGACGGCGAACCCCCCGAGGGTCATGGTGTTGAGGGTGAGACCCATGCGGTTGAGGACAGCGACCGCGGCGAGCAGCGACAGCGGTATCGCCGTGAAGGCAATCAGCGCCGCGCGTGCATCGCGCAGGAACAGGTACAGCACGGCGAGAATGAGCACCGCGGCGAGCGCCAGCGATTCCTTGAGATTGCCGAGTGCGCGCTCGATGAAATTCGCCGGGCGGTGCAGCTCCGGATAGAGCGTGATGCCCTGCGCCTTGAGTGCCGGCTCGAGCGCGACGAGCGCACGCTCGACCGCGAGCGTCACGTTGAGTGTGTTGGCTCCGTATTGGCTGGCGAGCGAAAGAAATACCCCCGGCGTGCCCATGACGAGCGCGTCGCCGAAGCGCAATGCCGGTGCCTGTTCCACCGTTGCGACATCGCGCAGCAGTACGGGCGTGTCGTTGCGCACCGCGATCACTGCCTCGCCGAGCGCCGCGACGTCAGGCGCGGGCGTCGGCGACTTGATGAGCACGCGTTGCGCGGCGAGATCGATGAAGCCCGCGCCGCGCAACGATAGTGCGGTGCGCGCGGCGTCCGCCACCTCGCTCATGGTGATGTTGTAGCTCGCGAGCTTGCGTGTATCCGGCAGAATCTGTATCTGCCGCACCCGACCGCCGAACACGATGACGTGCGCGACCCCCGGTACCGCGAGCAGCCGCGGCTTGATCACCCAGTCCGCGGTGTCGCGCAGCGTATAGGCATCGACCTTGTCCGACAGCAGGCCGATTTTCAGCAGGTCCATGGTGCTCGACACCAGCGGCGAGAGCTTCGGGGTCCCGACGCCGGCGGGCAGCGTGCTCCCGAGCTCCGACAGGCGCTCCGAAATTCCCTGACGCGCGACGTGCACATCGACACCCCGGGTGAAGGTGATGGTCACCACCGAGAGCCCCGGAATGGATTCGGAGCGCAGGGTCGCGAGTCCCGCCGCGCCGTTGACGGCGTTCTCGATCGGCCGGGTGACCAGCTCCTCGACCTGTTGCGGGGCGAAGCCGGGCGCCTCGGTCTGCACGGTAACCTGGGATGGGACGAACTCCGGAAATACGTCGAGCGGTGCGCGCAGCGCGCTCCACGAGCCCAGCACCAGAGCCACCACCGTGAGCGCGGTCACGGTGCCGAAGTGCCGCACGCATAGTGCGACCAGTGCGTGCATCATGGCTCAATCTGCCGCGGTGCTGGGGTTGGTTTCGCGCGCCAGCAGCTGTCCCGCTGACGTCGTGACAACTTGCGCACCCGGTTCGATACCCTCCTTGACGAAGTAGCCGTCATCGGCCGGCAAGTTGGGGTCGATCTCGGTTCGTACGAACTGGCCGGGCTTCTCCTCGACGTAGCACCAGTACTTGCCGGCGCTTATGACCGTCGCCGAGTAGGGCACGACGACGCCATTTTCGGCGGCGCCCACAGCTGCGTGCGCGATCAGGCGCTCTCCTTCGCTCGCCTCGCCGCCCTTCAGAATGGCGAAGAAGCTCCTCCCAGGAATGGTGGCGTCGGCCGGCGCGCTCCACACAGCCAGCGTTTCGATGCTCTTCGAGCCCTGAGCCTCGCCGATATGCGTCAGCCGCAGCTGCGCGGGCACCGTGGATCCCAGTGCGCCGAGCGGGAAAGTCACGCGCGCCAGCTTGCTCTCACCGCGGGCTAGCGATGCCAGCAGTGGACTCTTGTAGTTCTCCTTCCACGGGGCACTCTGACCATAGGTCGCCGACAGACGCCTTTCGGCGAGTACGAAGGCCGCATGATCGACGGCCGCCTGGCGCTCGGCCGCTTCCTGCGCTTCGATGGGCATGGCGCCCGGAGTGCCGGCGAGGCTGCGAGCACGAGTGAGCGCGGAGCGGCTTTGCCGCTCGACTGCGGCTGCGCTGGTGAGGTCGGCAACCGCCTGCGCGATCGTTTCGCGCGTGGCCACGAGCGCGTAGCCCGTGCTCTCGGGCGCGTGGCTGGAGGCGGCGACCGTGGTGGTCTTGATACCGGCCTTTTCGATCTCCTCGGGCTTGAGCGTCACGCCTTCGGCTTCGGGGGCCGCCTTGTCCTTCGCCTCGGCCGCCGGAGCTTCCGCCGCCGAGGGGGCCCGCTGGCAACCCGCGATCGACAGGGCGGCGCTGCAAGCAGCCACGAGCAAAAGAATTGCGGCCGACTCCCCCGGGCGAAGGCGCGCGCGCAGGGTACGGAGGGTGCGTCGGGCGGGGTTCATCGCTAGGCCTTTCATGCGGGTAAGGGACGCGGCTGCTCACTTCAGGAGGACGCCGCATCGCCGGCGCGCGCGGCCGCGGGTGCTGCCTGTGGCCCCGACGTCGCGGCGGAAGCTGCATTCCAGCCGCCGCCCAGTGCCTTGCACAGCGCAACCAGCGCTTGCAGTCGCGCCAGCCGGTACTGCGCATACTGGTCGCGGGCGGCGTACAGGGTGCGCTGCGACTCCAGCAGCGTGAGAAAGTCCCCGGATCCCCGCTGGTAACGCAACTGCGCTCCCTCGAAAGCGCGCTGGCTCTCCGCCACGCTGCCCCGCTGGAACTCGCGCACTGCATCCAGGTTCTGCACGGCCGCCAGCGCTTTCTCGACATCGACCAGCGCCGCGATGATCGCGGCGCGGTAACTCGCGAGCAGCTCCTGCTCCTTGGCAGCCGCTTCGTCCCGCTGCGCGCGCAAACGGCCGTGATCGAAGATCGGCTGCGTCAGGCCGGCAACTGCGGAGTAGGAGGGACCGACGCCGGGGATGGTGAGCACGGTGGCTGGCAGCGCCGGATTCTGCACACCAGCGCCGGCGGTGAGCGTCAGGCTTGGAAACAGCGCAGCGCGCGCCGCCGCGAGGTTTGCGTGCGCAGCACGCAGATTCGCTTCGGCGACCACCACGTCGGGCCGCCGCGTCAGCAGCTCTGACGGCAGCCCCGCCGCAATTACCGGTTCGCGCAGCGAATCAAGATTGTCCGCCCGCACCTCGAAGTTCTCCGGCGGGCGTCCGAGAAGCACTGCGAGCGCGGCGCGCGCCTCCATCTCCAACTGCTCGAGGTCCGATATGGCGATCTGCGCCGTGTACCAGGCGGCCTTCTGCGAGGCGAGCTCCGTGGGACTGGCAACACCCGCATCGAAACGCGCCTGCACCGCCTCGAGTATCTTCTGTGCCGCATCCCGGTTGGATCGCGCGATCGCCAGACGCTCGCGCAGCGCCAGCACCTGGAAATACTCGCCGGCCACACCGCCCAGCAGCGTCAATGCGACCGTGTCGCGCTCCGCGCGCGATGCGCCCGTTTGGAATCGTGCTGCGTTCGCGGTGGCGCGGTTCTTTCCCCAGAAGTCCACTTCATAGCTGGCGGATAGCATCGCGAACCAGTCGAGCTCATGACCGCTTCCCTGCTGCGAATGCCCCGAGAGATAAGTGGCGTTTCCATCGAGGCTGACTTTCGGCAGGATCGCCGCGCCAGTCTGGCGAGCGCGCGCGTCAGCCTGCGCGACGCGCTCGCTCGCACCCATCAGGTCCGTGTTGTCGCGCACGGCAAGATCTACGAGGGCGTTCAGCTCATCGCTGCCAAATCCGCGATACCAGTCCTGGGCGGGCCACGAGGCGCTTTGAGCCGCCGCGCCGTGCTCGAATGCGGCGGGCGTGATGGGCGGTGGATGCGGCGGGCTTTCCGTAGCACAGCCGCACGCGAGCACAACCGCCAACGCTGCGGCTGCCAGCGAGCGGCCCGGTACCCCTCCTTTGACCTTCGCAGGAAATCTCACCGCCAACACAGGGCAGAATGGCTCCGCATGGGGGTATGACCGTAACATGCGTTTCTGAATTCAATCCGAATCAGGCTGTGAACTCGCACGCCCGGGAGCGCTTCGAACTTCCAACCCTGGGTTTTGAAGCCCGATGCTTGTGTGGCCGAGCACCGGAGCGAGGTGCGGATTCTACTACGAGTATCCAGTTGGTTACGGCGTCCCGCCGATCGGCCTCCACCTGCTCGCTCCTGTGGCAGCAGCTCGCGCGCGCGACTCATGCAGCGTACCTGGCCGGTAGCCTCACCCGGGATCCAGGGTCCGCCGTAGTAGAATCCACTCTTCGCGCCCGTAGCTCAGTTGGATAGAGCATCAGGCTTCGAACCTGAGGGTCGGGAGTTCGAATCTCTCCGGGCGCGCGAAATCAACATCTGTCTATTCCGATGAGATAGGTGACGGTTTATACCGGAGACATGGGTAACAGTTTCGCGGCGAAGGGGTTTTCCGCGCTCTCTATCCGACATGTCTCGTGATCGAAGAAGCCCAAGTCATAGCGCATAAAGCTCACCAGCCAGATCTTTTCTTCGACCTGTTTCACTCCGACCCTCTGACCGGCGAAGGCCTGGCTGAGGTTGATCTTCAAGGGTCCCATGCAGATCCTGCCACAGCGGGTCACTGTGATGGTGCGATCGTGGAAGGGGTACTCGAGCTCGGGTAGGCCCGCATAGGGGCGCGGCGAGGGAGTGTAGAGCTCGGCGGGATACTTCATGCCGAGCGCCTCATGGGGTCTTTCCTGGTTGAAGGTCTGGATGAACTCATCGAAGCGAGCCTGCTGTTGTAGGAAGTTCTTGGAGGCGGGCTTGGTCGCATCCTGCTTGAGAGTCAGGTGCATGCGTTCATGACGACCGTTCTGTTGTGGGTGTCCGGGCTTGATGCGCTCGATGTCGATTCCCAGCCGCAGCCACCATACCGACAGACGGGTCAGGCCGAAGAGCGAGTTGGCGCTGGCGAAGGGGGTACCGTTGTCGGTGCGAATCGATCTGGGCAGGCCGAAATCCTTAAAAGCACGCTCAAATACAGTAAAAGCGTACATCGCCTGAGTGTTGGCGAGTGCCTCACAGCTGATCAGGTAACGGCTAGCGGAGTCTGAGATGGTCAGTGGGTAGCAGTAGCGACGGTCGGCGAGCATGAACTCGCCTTTGTAATCGGCGCACCACAGATCGTTCGGCGAGTAAGGGCGCGAGAGAGCGGTGCCCTCAGGCTTGTAGACTCGTCGGCGCCGACGCCTGACTAGGCCGTGCCGATCGAGGATGGCATGCACGGTACTGACTGCCGGGCAGTGCACCTCCGAGTGCTTGCGGCGCAGCCGCTCGCGGATCTTGGGAGCCCCCCA
>DASYFL010000017.1:0-1918 GCA_036498445.1 Steroidobacteraceae bacterium | reverse complement strand
GGCCGTACACAGGCAGGCAGTGTGACTTCGGCGGCCTGGTCGCCGACCTGCAAGCGCAACCTGGCCCTCGCCATCGTGGAGGCCGCGCACAGCGCGATCGGCGCGACGCTGTGGGCGGACATCTATCTCAACCGCGAGTTGGTTTGGGAGCGCCGCATGGTCCCGGCGCGGGTGGTGGAGCGGCCGTTCTACGCACCCGCGCGGCGGCGTGCCACGCCGCCGGCGGATTTCTGAGCGAGCGCGACGCAGGGCGCATGATCGTCAGTCAGTCGAAATCCAACGGTGCGCGGCCCTGGCTCGATCCAGGCGCCACACCGCAGATACTGATCGAGAGCCTCGGCAAAACCTTCGGCGCCGCGACCGCGGTCGCGGACGTCAGCCTCGCGATCTACAAGGGCGAGATGTTCGCGCTCGTTGGCGCCTCGGGATGCGGTAAGACCACTCTGCTGCGCATGCTGGCGGGATTTGCCGCGCCGAGCAGCGGACGTATCCTCATCGATGGCGTCGACATGGGAAGCGTGCCGCCGCACGAACGCCCGGTGAACATGATGTTCCAGTCGTACGCGCTCTTCCCGCACATGACGGTGGAGGACAACGTGGGTTACGGCCTGCGACGTCTGCCACTCGAGCGCGAGGTGAAGCGGCAGCGCATACGCGAGGCGCTGGAGATGGTGCAGCTCGGCCCGCTCGCCGCGCGCCGCCCGCACCAGCTCTCCGGCGGCCAGCGCCAGCGCGTGGCGCTCGCCCGCGCGCTCATCCGCCGTCCGAAGGTACTGCTGCTCGATGAGCCGCTTTCGGCGCTCGACAAGAAGCTGCGCGAGCAGACCCAGTTCGAGCTCATGGACCTTCAGTACGAGCTCGGCATCACTTTCATCGTCGTGACGCATGACCAGGACGAGGCGATGGCGCTCGCCACGCGTATCGCGGTCATGGACCGCGGGCGCGTCGCGCAGGTCGGGACGCCGGCCGAGATTTACGAGTTTCCGCACAGCCGCTTCGTCGCCGACTTTGTCGGCACGACCAATCTTTTCGAGGGGACCGTGAGCGCCTGCCACGACGGCCTGATCAGCGTCCGCTGCGCCGAAACGGGCGGTGAGCTGCTCGTCGATGACGCCGGCAGCTTCACGCCAGGTCAGCAGGTGTGGATCTCGCTGCGTCCGGAGAAGGTGCGGCTCGCCAAGGAGCCGGCGAACGGTGCACGCGTGAATCAGCTGCGGGGCACCGTCTGGGAGCTCGGCTATCTTGGCAATCGCTCGACCTATCAGATCAAGACGACGAGCGGCAAGCTCGTGACGGTGTTTGCGCAGAACGAGCGCCGTACGTCCGCGGCGCTCATAGACTGGAACGATGAAGTCTTTGTAAGCTGGAGCGCGGATGCAGCGGTGCTGCTGCAGACGTAGCGGCCGAGAAAGAACCGGGGGAACCAATGAAATATTTCAACCGCATCAGAGCTTCGCTCGTCTATCTATCCCTTGCCGTCGCCTGTCTGCTCGGCTTCGCGCCCGGCTCCGTGCGCGCCGGCGATGCCGCGAGTGCCACAGCGGCCGCGGGTCCCGAGGCGCAGGCGGCGACCGGGGCGGGCGCCGCACCGCGCTCCGAGGGGCTGCAGGAGGTGGTGGTCACCGCGACCCGCCGCGAGGAAGAGCTCAGCAAGGTGCCCATCAGCGTCACCGCGCTCACGCAGGACGCCATCGACCGCAGAGGCATCAAGGACATCAACGACGTCGTGCGTTTCACCCCCGGGGTGACCATCGATAACTCCGGCACCAATGCGATCTCGATTCGCGGTATCTCCTCCTCGGCGGGTGCCGGCACCACCGGCATCTACATCGATGACACCCCGATCCAGATGCGCTCGGTGGGCTTCAATCCCGACGATACGTTGCCGAAGACCTTCGACCTGCAGCGCGTCGAAGTG
>DASYFL010000016.1:0-73587 GCA_036498445.1 Steroidobacteraceae bacterium | reverse complement strand
CGGAGTCGAGCGCCGCTTCGTACACGACCGCGGCAGTCTTGGGCTGCGCGAGGCGCTCCATGAGATCGGCCTTCTGCAACAAGGCGAGCACATAGCGCGGCTCGATAGCCAACGCCCTCTCCAGGGCCTGTGTTTCGCTCTGGGTATCTCGCAGCACGCGGCAGGCCTGCGCCAGATTGAGCCACAGCACCTTGGAACCGCCGTCAGTCGCGATCGCGCTCTCGTACAGCTCGCGGGCGCGGCGCGCCTCCCCGACCCGGAGCATGTGTCCACCCGCAGCATTCAGCACGATCGGCTGGTGCGGCGCGCGCGCCAGGGCCATTTCCACCAGCTTCAAGGCAGCGTCGGGCGGCTGAGTCTTAGAGACCTGGTTGATGGCGTCTGCCAAGGCACGGGCTTCGGCTTCACTGATCGGAGTGGCGTTCAAGGTCCGGTGGCAGCGTCTGGTGGGGGTATTGCCTGGCCGTAAGTGTAGCGGTTACGTGGACCCCCGGTCAGCCGGAGGCCCCTGCGGCAGGATTTTGCGATGAAGATCCGCTTCATGCGACGAAACTGCGTCCCCGGCCACGACGGGAAGCACGGTTCGTGCTAGCGTCTCTGGCGTGCGTGTCGGGGCGCTCGAAGCGGGTCGGGTGCAGCTCGCTGTGCGGGCCGGGCTCCTATTGGCTACGTTGCTGGCGAGTGTGCCCGACGCGGTGGCTGCCGACACTGCCAGTTCGGCGGTCGTGTCGAAAGCCACCGCCCCCTCGGAAGAGGCATCACTCTTCGCATTGCCGACCACCTTCGACCATATCGGTCGCGTGGTTGTGCCGGCCATGGTCAACGGCAAAGGGCCGTTTCGCTTCATCGTGGACACGGGCGCGACGTACTCGACCGTTTCACCTGGACTGGTGCGCGCGCTCGGTCTCAAACCTGCCGAGGTACCCGGGATCGTAGTGAACGGCATCACCGGCACGGCGCAGGTAAATGCGGTGACGATCGACAGCTTACAGACGGGCGACCTCACCGTGGGCGCACTGGTTGTCCCAGTGGTCTGGGCACCGGTCATGGCCGGCGCCGACGGCATCTTCGGCGCAGCGGGGCTGACCGAAAAAAGCCTCTCGGTCGATTTCGAGCGCAATCGAGTCCGAGTCGGCCGGGGTATCGAGCCTGCACTGAGAAAAGATGCGATGAAGATCCACGCGGCGCGCCTGACTCATGGGTTGATCACGTTGGAGTCGCAGGTAGGTAGAGTCCGTACGCTCGCCGTGATCGACACCGGCTCCGAGCGCACACTCGGCAATGTGGCATTGCGTGATGCGCTCAAGTTGCGCAACCGGACCGGAGCCGAGGCTCTGGTTACTTCGGTGTATGGCGCCACGGAACAGGTTGAACGCGGCGAGCTCTGGATCGCACCCACGATCTCCATCGATGCAATGCGCATCAATGATGTCCAGGTCGTCTACGGCGACTTCCACATCTTCAAGGTATGGGGGATGGAGGACAAGCCCGCGATCATCGTCGGCATGGATGTGCTGGGTACCGTCGGCTCACTCGGCATCGATTTCAAGAATCAGGACATCTATTTCACCAGCTCACGAGCCAACACCACGAGATTTGCGCCAGCGAACGAATTGGCGAGCACGCTCCAGAGGAAATAGCGAGCTGCGCGGACGCGAGCCCTGGTCCAGTCCCCGTCCTAGTGCAGTCCATACGCCGCCGCGACCAGTGCGCCGACCTGCTCACCCATGTGGTTGCCCACCTCTGTCGAGGTGCGGTAGTGCACGCCGGCGCAAATGCGAGCCATGGACACCTCCTGCACCACGGCGTCCGTGCTCTTCCAGCGTCGGGTCACGCCACGCGCAGTGTTGCTGGTCGTGCTGAGGTCGAGCGCAGATTTGCCACCGGCCTCGGCGCGCAATACGGCCGTGATGGCGGCTGCCAGCATGCAGTGCGCACACGGATATTCGGGCTGCATCGGCGTGGCAATCAGCGGTGCCCAGTCGGCATCGCGTTCGGTAGCGGCATTGTCGTCGCGATCACCGTTACGGATGGCGGTGATAGGCCGCCAGAACATGTAGTGGTACTTGGCTTCGAATACGGCCGTCTCCGTCTCATTCATCGCAGCAGCGACTGCGGCGTACAGCCGCGCATTGCGCGTCAGTTCCCGGCCAGGGGCAATCGCAACCGACCGCGCGAGGCCGAGATGGACGTCCGGCAAGTTAGTGGCCCAGAACCTGGCAATCTCCGTCTGCTCCGGCGTGCGCACGGTACTCGTCGCGGAGCCGACGGCCTTGATCTCGTTGTAGTTCCGTGCCCACAGCTCGCTCTTGAGCGCGGGCGGTGGTCCCGGGCGAAACTGTGCCGCGCTCTTCATGAACCAGGGGTGGCGTTGACCCAGCGACCAGCCGGTCGGAATGGTCGTGGGCACGTACACGCCGGGTGAAGTTACCGGCCGGTAGGGCTCTATGGAGTCAAGGTCGTGGCTGTGTCTGGTGAGCACCTCGGCCGCCGCGCGCTCGCCGACACCGATCCCCCTGGTGCGCGCCTCGCCTTCGGCGATCGTCGCCAGCGCCCGCGCGTAGGCCGCCTCGGTATTCTCCTTCAATGCGGGAGCCTCCTGCAGCAGCACGGCACGGCTCGCGGCCGCCACGGCTGCCTCGACTGAAGCTCCCTGCGCGGATCCCAGATCGACGCGGTCACGTGGGTAGCGGGCGGTGATGGCATTCACCGCTTCGTACACCGCACTCTGCGCCAAGGCGATGGTCCGCACGGTACTGGGACCCTCGTCCGCGATCACCGTCGTCACGTCGGCCCAGTCGGTGACCACGTCGGCGCGTGCGCCGAACGCAACGAACAACAAAACGATAGGGCAGAGCCTGCGAACGCATCTGCTCACGATGCCGCTCCTCGAGAGATTGATGCCGCTCCTCGAGAGACTTGAGGGATCGGGCGTCGCGCCCTAGTGACCCACTACGACCGTGGGATCGAGCTGACGCAGCGCCTGCGCCACATCGGTCGCACCGGTGCTCTTGATATCCTGATCTGTCCACACCCGGCCGGCGCCCGCGCAGTCGTGCGGATTCACGGGGATCCGGGTCGCGGTTTCCGCGACGCATCCCGCCGGGGGCACCCTTGCGGCGGCCGCCGTATGGCCCGTTCCCGGAGTGGAAGGGGAAGTTGCGCAGGCCGAGACACAAAGTGTCAGACCCGCCCCGATGAGAATCTTCTTCAACATAGTAAAAACATCCTAGATCGCGCCATCCGTCAGTGCAAGGCGCAGGACGGGCCGCGTCGCACGCGAGCTAGCGCCCTCCGGGCTTCGCAGGTCCATCGAGTGCTTCGAGCGTCGCCCGCGATGGGGAACGCGCAGCATTCAGCCGCGCGCTCACGCTCTCTGCCTGTGTCATTGCGCGCAGGAGGTTACCGCCGGCGACCTTGGCGAGATCCGCATCGCTCCAGCCGCGGCGGGCGAGCTCCTGGAGCAGCGCCGGGAATTTATCCACCCCGTCGAGGCCGGTGGGAGCATCGGGGATGCCATCGAAATCGGATCCGAGTCCCACATGATCGGGACCCGCGACCTTCGCGATGTGCTCGATGTGGTCGGCCACGTCGCTGAGCGTGACTGGCGGCTGCGGGTGCGCGGCATCCCACGACTTGAGCGCGGCAGCGGCACGCTCGGGCTGCCCGATGTAGAGGCCACCGAAGGGTGGACTGCTGTTGCGCGCCTCTTCCGCGGCGCGCTCCGCCTCCCAGCGGCGCCGTGCGTCGGACACATAGGTGGGCGCGAAGTTGACCATCACCACACCGCCGTTCGCAGCCACGAGGCGCAGCACATCGTCGGAGACGTCGCGCGGGTGATCGACCAGCGCCCGCGCCGAGGAATGCGAGAAGATCACCGGTGCCGCACTCACACTCAGCGCCGCACGCATGGTCTCCTCCGAGACATGCGCGAGATCGACCAGCATGCCGAGCCGGTTCATTTCCCGCACCACCTCCAGCCCGAAAGGCGTGAGACCATGGTGCACCGGCAAGTCGGTGGCCGAGTCGGCCCAGGCGGTATTGGAGGAATGCGTCAGCGTCATGTAGCGCGCGCCAGCGTCGTAGTAGGCGCGCAGCATGGGGAGTGAGTCGTTGATCTGATGGCCGCCCTCGACGCCGATGACCGACGCAACGAGCCCCGCGTGGTGCAGACGGCGGATGTCCGCGGCGGTGTAGGCCATGGCGAGGTCATGCGGGTAGCGCGCGCACATCGCCTTCACCAGGTCGATCTGCTCGAGCGTCGCCTGCACGGCCTGCGGCCCCTTCATCTCCACCGGGACGTACACCGACCAGAACTGCGCGCCGACATGCCCACGGCGCAGCCGCGGAATGTCGGTCGCCAGTGGCGCGCCGCCCGGGGGTGCAGGCAGTGCGGCAGTGTTGACACTGAGATCGAGCTTCGCGAGATCGCTGCCGAAGCGCTCGCGGATCTCCCACGGGAGGTCGTTGTGGCCGTCGATGAGCGGCGTCTGCGCCAGTACGCGCTCGATGCGCTGCGTATCGGCGGCCTGCGGGGTCGCAGCCGATGCCACGGCCACGCCAAGCGTCAGCCACCAAAGTGTCACTCCTGCCTGCGATCGTGCGCAGCGCTCCGGCGCGGTACGAATGTCCGCCACTTTGCTTCCCCCCTTGTGAATTGGTCTTCTTCAGTCAGGCTCGACGGGCGCGCAGGAGCGGGTCCAATCCTGCGGCCGCGCGCCCGGATTGTGCCAGCCGCACGGCCCCTGCAGCAGCTTCTCCGCCGGCAAGGGTCCCCAGCTGCCCGGCACGTACTCGAAAGGTGGCGGGAGGCCCTGCAGCACCGGATCGACGATCGCCCAGGCGGCCTCCACTTCGTCCTCGCGCGCGAAGAGCCTGGTGTCACCGATCAGGGCGACGCTGATCAGCATCGCATAGGCGTCTTCATCGCCCTGCTGCTGCGCCACGAAGAGCTCCACATCCCGTCCGGTCATCACGGGGCCTGGCTTCTTGGTGTGTGCTCCGAGCGCTATCGCGACATCCGGACCAACACGGAAGCGCACGTGATTCGGCTGTTCGGGACCGAAGTCGCCGAACACGTTCGCGGGCGGCGGGCGCAGCTCCACCACCACTTCGGTCGCCGTCACGGGCATCCGCTTGCCGGCGCGCAGGTAGAACGGCACCCCGCTCCAGCGCCAGGAGTCGATGGCGAGTGTCATGGCTGCGTAAGTTTCCACCTGCGAGTTGGGGGCGACGCCCGGCTCCTCGCGATAGCCGCGGTACTGTCCGCGGACTACCTGCGAGGCGCTGAGCGGGCGTATCGCGCGCAGCACCTTCACCTTCTCGTCACGCCATGCGTCACCCGCGGTGTTGCCCGGAGGCTCGAGGGTGAGCAGCGTCACGATCTGCATGAGGTGGTTCTGCATGACGTCGCGGATCGCGCCGGCCTCCTCGTAGAAACGTCCACGGCCCGCGACACCGAGCGTCTCGGCCATGGTGATCTGCACGCTCGCCACGTAATTGCGGTTCCACACCGGCTCGAGAAACGAATTCGCGAAGCGGAAGAACAGCAGGTTCTCCACCGCTTCCTTGCCGAGGTAATGATCGATGCGGAAGATGCTCGACTCCGGGAAATGCTCGTGCAGCGTCTGGTTTAGCGCACGGGCGGAAGCGAGATCGCGCCCGAACGGCTTCTCCACCACGATGCGTGCGCCGGAGGCACTGCCGGTACCGCTTAGATGCTCGGCCACCGTCGCGAACATGCTCGGAGGAATGGCGAGATAGTGCAGCGGGCGCTGCGCATCGGTGAGCGCCTTGCGCAGCGCGACGAAGGTCTGCCGATCGTTGTAGTCGCCATCCACGTAACGCAGCAACTCCGTGAGCCGCGCCACCACGGCCTGATCCGCACCCTTCACGAATTCGCTGATGCTCGCCTGCACTCGTGCTGTGAGGCCGCGGAGGTCGGTCCCCGCGCGGGCGACCCCGACCACCGGGACGTGCAGAAGCTGCTTGCGGACGAGCTGATAGAGCGCCGGAAAGATCTTGCGGTAGCACAGGTCTCCGGTCGCGCCGAACAACACGATGGCATCACAATCACGGCGTTCCATGCGCACCTCCTTGCCTTGGGGCATGAGCGCGCGCCTCTCAGGCGCTACGCTCGACGTGACCGCCGAACCCGAGCCGCATCGCCGACAGCACCTTGTTGGCAAACTCCGCCCGGCCACGCGACTCGAAGCGCCCGTACAGCGCGGCGCTCAGTACCGCAGCGGGTACCCCGACCTCGATCGCCGCTTCGACGGTCCAGCGCCCTTCGCCCGAATCGGACACGTGCCCGGCAAAGCGTTCGAGCTTGCCGTCGCCGGCGAGCGCCTCGGCGGTGAGATCGAGCAGCCGTGAAGAGATGATGCTGCCGTGCCGCCAGACTTCGGTGATAGCGGCGAGATCGAGCCGATACTGAAAGAACTGGGGATGAGAGAGCGGCGCCGTCTCCGCATCCGCTGCACCGGCGGTGAGACCGGCATCGGCATGCGCGAGCAGGTTGAGTCCTTCGGCATAGGCGGCCATGAGCCCGTATTCGATGCCGTTGTGAACCATTTTCACGAAATGGCCCGCCCCGGAGGGACCGCAGTGCAGATAGCCCATGCGCGCCGCGGCCAGACTCGCGGCGCTCCCCTGCTGCGCCGCATCCGTTCCCGGCGTTCTTCCCGCAGCCGCCCGCCGGCCCCCGGGAGCGAGCGTAGCGAGCGCGGGCTCGACCAATGCAACCGCCTCGGGTGCGCCGCCGATCATGAGACAGTAACCGTGTTCGAAGCCGAGCACGCCGCCGCTAGTGCCGACATCGAGGTAGTGGATGCCCCGCACGCGCAGCTCCGCGGCGCGGCGGATATCGTCCCGGTAGTTGGAATTGCCGCCGTCGATGAGCACATCGCCGGCTGCAAGCAGCGGCTGCAGCTCGCCGATCACCGAGTCGACCACCGCCGCAGGCACCATGATCCACACCACGCGCGGCGCCGCGAGCGCTTTGACGAGCTCGGCAGCCGTCGATACACCGTGCGCGCCAGAGGCCGCGACGGACTTGACGTTCGCGGCAGTGTGATCGTACGCCACGCACTCATGGCCAGCCTGGACCAGGCGCCGCACCATGTTTGCGCCCATGCGTCCGAGTCCGATCATCCCAATCTGCATGGCAGCGCCTCCTTCTTCAGCCTGCCCAAGCCTCAGTCTGCGTAGCCGGCAAAAGGGCCGTAGGCCGCGGTACGTCCGCACCGCCCTTTTGCCGGCGGCAACGAAGCTAATGTCCGCCGAAATCGCCGCGGAGGACCAGCAGTGCCCAGCGAGCAAAAGCCGCGCCTTTTGCTCGCGGAAACGAAGTCGATGTCCGGCAAAATCGCCGCAGGCGATTTTGCCCAATCAATCAGTTCGGCACACGCCGGATCTGCGCACCGAGCTGCGCGAGCTTCTCCTCGATTGCCTCGTAGCCGCGATCGATGTGGTAGATGCGCTCGACCTCGGTGCGTCCCTCGGCCACGAGCCCCGCCAGCACCAGGCTTGCCGAGGCACGCAGGTCGGTGGCCATCACGGGTGCGGCGGTGAGTTTCTCCACGCCGTGGATGATGGCGGTGTTGCCCTCGAGACGGATCTCCGCTCCCATGCGGCGCATCTCCAGCATGTGCATGAAGCGGTTCTCGAAAATGGTTTCGGTGATGGTGCCCACGCCGCGCGCCACCGTGTTGAGCGCGGCGAACTGCGCCTGCATGTCGGTCGGAAACGCCGGATAAGGTGCGGTGCGCACATCGACGGCCCGCAAGGTGCGGCCGCGCATGTCGACTTCTATCCAGCTGTCACCGACCCCGAGCTTGGCGCCGGCCTCGGTCAGCTTGGCCAGCACCGCGTCCAGGTGATCGGGCCGGGTGTTCTTGATGCGCACGTGGCCGCCGCTGATGGCGCCCGCCACCAGGTAGGTGCCGCTCTCGATGCGATCGGGCAGCACTTCGTAGCTCGTGCCGCGCAGCTTCTCGACCCCCTCCACCACGATCTTGTCCGTGCCGGCACCGTGGATGCGCGCCCCCATGCCGATGAGGAAGTCCGCCAGGTCGACCACTTCCGGCTCACGCGCCGCATTCTCGATGATCGTCTCGCCGTCGGCGAGCGTGGCCGCCATCATGAGGTTTTCCGTGCCGGTGACGGTCACGGTGTCGAGCACCAGCCGTGCGCCACGCAAGCGCGCCGCACGCGCGCGGATATAACCACCCTCGATGGTGATGTCGGCGCCCATGGCCTGAAGACCCGCGACGTGAATGTTGACCGGACGGGCACCGATCGCACAGCCGCCGGGCAACGACACATCCGCATGGCCGTAGCGCGCAACCAGTGGACCTAACACCAGGATGGATGCGCGCATGGTCTTCACCAGATCGTACGGAGCGAAGCATTCGCGCACCGTCGAGCCGTCGACCTCGATGCGCATGCGCTCATCGATGGTGACCGTCGCGCCCATTCTGCCGAGCAGCTCGACCGTGGTGGTCACATCGCGCAGGTGCGGCACGTTGGCGACGACCACCGGATCCTGGGCCAGCAGCGCTCCGGCGAGTATGGGCAGCGTCGCGTTCTTGGCGCCGGAGATGCGCACTTCGCCCTCGAGAGGCACGCCGCCCTGGATTTGCAGCTTGTCCACTCAGCGCTGTCCCGACTCTTCCGGCGTCAACGCCTCGATGGACAGGGCGTGAATCTCCCGCCCCATCCGCTCCCCCAGGGTGCGGTACACGAGTTGGTGGCGCGCGAGGCTGCGCAGCTGCGCAAACTCGCGCGCGATGACCCGCGCCGTGAAGTGGGTCTGGTCGTCCGATTGCACCTGCACCTGCGCGCCGGGAAGACCGGCCCGGATGAGGCGCGCAACTTCTTCGGGGTCCATGGATGCGATATTACATGGGGCAGCGGCAAGCCCGCCTATAATGACATGCATGGATCCGCACCCGGCGGCCCCGGCGAGCTCCACGCCGCAGGCCGATGATGCTCAGCTGCTTGCCTCCGCCCGCCGTGCTCTAGGCATCGAAGCTAAGGCGGTGGAGGCGCTCACCCCGAGGCTCGGCCCGCAGTTCGCGCAGGCGTGCCGCATCTGCCTCGAGTGCCGCGGGCGCGTGGTGGTGACCGGCATGGGCAAGTCCGGGCACATCGCCGGCAAGATCGCGGCAACGCTCGCCAGCACCGGGACGCCGGCTTTTTTCCTGCATCCTGCCGAAGCCGGCCACGGCGATCTCGGCATGATCACCCGGCTCGATGTGCTGCTGGCACTGTCGAACTCGGGCGAGACCCCGGAGCTGGTGCTGTTGCTCCCCCATCTGAAGCGGCTCGCCGTGCCGCTCATCGTGATGTGCGGCCGCGGGGATTCGACGCTCGCGCGCGCCGCGAACGTGGCGCTCGATCTCAGTGTCCCCGAGGAAGCCTGCCCGCTGAATCTGGCTCCCACTGCGAGTACCACCGCAATGCTCGCGATGGGAGACGCGCTCGCCGTCGCGGTGCTCGAGGCGCGCGGCTTCACACGAGCTGACTTCGCCCGCTCGCACCCGGGCGGTACGCTCGGGCGCCGGCTGCTGCTGCACGTCGAGGATCTGATGCGCACCGGCGACGCCGTGCCAAGCGTGCCGCCCGATGCCCCGCTCAGTGCGGGACTGCTGGAAATGTCGCGCAAGGGACTTGGCATGACGGTGGTCGTCGATTCCGCACAACACATGCTCGGGATATTCACCGACGGCGACCTGCGGCGCGCACTCGATAAGCAGATCGACGTGCATGCGACCGTCATGCGCGCCGTCATGACCCCGCGAGCGAAGAGCATCGGGCCACGCGAGCTTGCGGCGGAAGCCGCGCACCTGATGGAGGTGCACCGCATCACGGCGCTGCCGGTTACCGATGCGCACGGGAGGCTGATCGGCGCACTCAACGTACACGACCTGATGCGCGCGGGCGTGGTCTGACATGCCACCGCTCATCCGCCTGTTGGTGCTCGATGTGGACGGCGTGCTGACCGATGGCCGGCTGTACTTCGGCGCGCGTGGCGAGGCACTCAAGGCCTTCCACGTGCGCGATGGCGTCGGGCTCAAGCAACTGCAGCGCTCGGGGTTCACCGTCGCGGTCATTTCCGGGCGGCGGTCGCGCATGGTCGCCTCGCGTTGCCGTGAGCTCGGCGTGCGGCATGTCGTGCAGGGCGTGGCGGACAAGCTCGCCGCTCTCAGGCAGCTGTGCGCGCGGCTGAAGCTCACGCCTGCCGCCTGTGCATGCGTCGGCGACGATCTGCCGGATGTGCCGGTGATGCGCGCCGCTGCGCTCTCCTTCGCCGTTGCCGATGCGCATCGTTCGGCGCGGCGCGCCGCGGACATCGTCACTCGCCTCCCCGGCGGGCGCGGCGCGGTGCGAGAGGTCTGCGATCACCTGCTCGCGCTCAACGCACGCCGGGCGCGCGCGCGATGATTTACCGCCTGGCGGCACTGCTCGCGCTGGTCGCGCTGATCGTGGGAATGGTGTTGCTCGCGGCGCCGCCCCCTGAGTCCGTGGCGCGGACCACTGCGGAACAACCGCTGCACGATCCCGGCTATTCGGCCATGCAGGCGCGGCTCGTCCAGACCGGCAACGACGGCCGTCCGCTCTACACGCTCGATGCCGCGCAGATCCAGCAGGAGCCCAATCGCGGGCTGGTGGAGCTGCAGCAGGTGCGGCTCGGTTTTCGCGATGAAAGTGGCAACCAGTGGACCGCGCGCGCCGCACACGGCGAGGTGGCGCAGGGGGGCGGCGTCGTGCAGCTCGACGGTAACGTGCACGTCAGCGGCATTCTGCCCGGAACGGAGGAGCCGGCGGTGATCACCTCGGAGCATCTCGCCATCGACACCAACGCGCAGGTGGTCAGCACGCAGGCTCCGGTGACGATCCTCATGTCCGGACGCGAGCTCGCGGCCCGGGGTTTGGTCGCGCGCTTGAAGGACCGTCACGTGCATTTAGAATCGGCCGTGCATGGCGCTTTCCTCCCGTAACACACGCGTGGCGATGTTGTCCGCGCTGATCGCCCGCGGCGTGTGGGCGGTCCAGGTCCTTGCCGCAGCGGGCTCGCCGGCGCCAATGCCTGCAGGGGCAGTCTTGGCGGCCGCGGCGCTGCCAGCGCATCCTGTGCCGATCACGGTCGATGCAGCCTCCTCGGAAGTGGACTACCGCACCAACATGGTGGTGTTCAGCCAGGTGGTGATCTCGCAAGGCGCGATGCGCGTGCAGGCGGACCACGCGCACGCGAGCGGCCTCAATTTCGCCAATAGCCGCTGGACCTTCGACGGGCACGTGCGCATCGATGCCGAGCCGCGGGGCAGCCTGCGCTCGGACCAGGCGGTCGTCGAGTTCCGCGACAATCGCATCCTGCGCGCCACCGCGAACGGCAAGCCCGCGGAATTCGAGCAGCCGCGTGGCGACTCGCAGCAGGTGGCACGTGGCCATGCGGACGAGATCGTCTACGACGTGAGCCAGGGCACGGTGCGCCTGTCGAACGATGCCTGGCTGTCCGACGGCGTGAACGAGATTTCCGGGCCGCTGCTCGTGTACAACATCCGCGCGCAGCGCGTGCAGGCGGCCACCCAGCCCGGCAGTGATCAGCGGATTCACATCACCATCTCGCCGCAGAGCGCGCCGCCGACCCCGGCGGGCAAGCCACACAACGAGCCCGGCAAGCTCCCGCCCCCCACCCCGAAGTCATGACCGCGCTCAAAGCCACGGGCCTGGCCAAGAGCTACAAGTCGCGCCAGGTCGTGCGGGACCTGTCGCTCGAGCTCGCCAGCGGCGAGGTCGTGGGTCTCCTCGGGCCCAACGGCGCGGGCAAGACCACTGCGTTCTACATGATCGTGGGGCTGGTCCCCTGCGATGCAGGGCGCATCGTGCTCGGCGATGTGGATCTCACGCTGCTGCCCATTCACCGTCGCGCCCAGCTCGGTCTCGGTTATCTGCCGCAGGAAGCCTCCGTGTTCCGCAAGTTGTCCGTGGAGGCCAACATCATGGCGATTCTCGAGACGCGCAACATGGAGCGCGCCGCCCGCGAGGAGCGGCTGGAACAGCTGTTGGAAGAGCTGCGCATCGGGCACGTACGCAAGACACTCGGCCTTGCGCTCTCCGGTGGCGAGCGGCGCCGCGTCGAGATCGCACGGGCACTGGCCGCCGAGCCCCGGTTCATGCTGCTCGATGAGCCCTTCGCCGGTGTCGATCCGCTGTCGGTGCTCGACATCCAGCGCATCATCCGCGAGCTAACCCAGCGCGGCATCGGCGTGTTGATCACTGACCATAATGTCCGTGAAACGCTCGGGGTATGCGCCCGGGCCTACATCGTCAACCAGGGTACGGTGATCGCCTCCGGCACTGCGGAAGAAGTCCTTGCCAACCCCCAAGTCCGTGAGGTGTACTTGGGCGAGTCGTTCCGGCTTTGACGCTACGGGAGCGCGAAAGCCCAACACTTTGTTTTTCAACTGATTGCACAACGAAGCTGGAACGGCCGCCACCAGGTACCTCAGCCAACTCACCATGCTCAAACCCTCTCTGCAGCTGAAGCTGGGTCAGCAACTGACCATGACCCCACAGCTGCAGCAGGCGATACGTCTCCTGCAGCTGCCGGCGCTCGAGCTGCAGGCGCATATCCGCGAACTCCTGGAAACCAATGTGATGCTCGAGCCTCTGGAGGAGGC
The DNA here is from genome assembly GCA_036498445.1 of Steroidobacteraceae bacterium. Taxonomy (GTDB): domain Bacteria; phylum Pseudomonadota; class Gammaproteobacteria; order Steroidobacterales; family Steroidobacteraceae; genus 13-2-20CM-66-19. The sequence continues at coordinate 60,901 of DASYFL010000016.1, read as the reverse complement.
CGAGGCAACCGGTACGTTCGAGACTCTCGTGACCGCGGCGGAACAGCCCAAGAGCGCGGAGCGGGCCACAGAGAGCACGGTGGAAGTCCTCGATGGCTGGGGGGAGCATTCGGCGGGACCTGCGGAGACTCCCTGGAACGCAGACGATGATGAGCGCGAGAAGGAGTACGCCGATTCCACCGGGCAGTCGCTACAGGACCATCTGCTCTGGCAGCTCGAGCTCGCGCGGCTCGATGCCCGGGAACTCGCGATCGCGCGCGCCATCGTCGATGCCGTCAGCGACGATGGCTACCTCACCGAGTCGCTCGAGGAGATCGGGCAGACGCTGCTTCCCGAGCTCGAGTCCTCGAGCGAGGAGATTGCCAGCGTGCTGAAGCGGGTGCAGGCCCTCGACCCTGCCGGGGTCGGTGCGCGCTCGGTCGGCGAATGCATCGAGCTGCAGCTGCGGCAGCTCGACCCGGCAACCCCGGGGTTCGAAACCGCGCTGTGCATCGCGCGGCATCACCTCGAGCTTGTCGCAGAACGTGAGCTTTCCCTGCTGCGCCGCGAGCTGCGCGCCACCGAGGAGGAGATCGCGAGCGCGCTCGCGCTGGTGCGCTCGTGCCATCCCCGGCCCGGTGCCACGGTGAGCGCCGGCAGCGCCGAGTACGTGGTACCGGATGTGTTCGTGCGCCGCACCGAGCACGGCTGGGGAGTGGAGATCAATCCGGCGACGCTTCCGCGCGTGCGGCTCAATCAGAGCTACGCCAGCCTGATCGGCCGTAACGCCAGCCACGCCAGCATGCGCGCGCAGCTGCAGGAGGCGCGCTGGCTGCTGAAGAGCCTGGAGATTCGCCACGAGACCCTCATCAAAGTGGCGCGCTCCATCGTCGAGCGACAGACCGCATTCCTCGAGCACGGCGAGGAGCACATGCGCCCGATGATCCTCAAGGACATCGCCGAAGCGGTCACCATGCACGAGTCGACCATCTCGCGCGTGACCTCCGGCAAATACATGCACACACCGCGCGGGGTCTTCGAGCTGCGCTATTTCTTCTCGAGCCACGTCGAGGGGGCCGACGGCTCAGGCACCTCATCGACCGCGATCCGCGCCAAGATCAGAAAGCTCGTCAAGGACGAGGACCCGGAAGCACCCTTGAGCGACGGCCGAATCGCCGAGCTGCTCTCGGCGGAGGGCATTCCGGTCGCGCGCCGTACCGTCGCGAAGTACCGCGAGGCCATGGGAATCGGCCCCTCGAACGAGCGCCGCCGCACCGGACCGAAACAGATGTAAGCAGAGATCATACAAGGAGACGAGGTATGCAGCTCAGCGTCACCGGCCACCACGTCGAAGTCACCGCCCCGCTGCGTAGCTATGTGGAGAAGAAACTGGAGCGCATTGGCAGACACTTCGATCAGGTCATCGACGTACATTGCGTGTTGACGGTGGAGAAGCTGCGACAGAAGGCCGAGGCGACACTGCACGTGAGCGGCAACGCCATTTACGCGGACGCGACCCAGGAGGACATGTACGCCGCCATCGATCTGCTGGCGGACAAGCTCGACCGCTGCATCAAGAAGCACAAGGAGAAGCGCAGCGATCATCACGCCGCCGCGGTGCGGGCACTGCGTCTCTGAGGGGGTTTCCGCCCAGCGGGAAGCGGAGGTTGGCGAGCGGCGGCGCCGCTGGATAACATGGCGCCGTGCGCATCATCATCCTCAGCGGGCTGGCCGGGTCCGGGAAGAGCGTGGCCTTGCACATGCTCGAGGACCTGGGCTTCTATTGCATCGACAACATCCCCGCGGCGCTGCTGAAGCCCTTCGTCTCCTACACCGTACGCAGCCCCGAGGCGACCTATGAGCGCACCGCCATAGGGCTCGATGCGCGCAACGCTCCGGCCGAGGTGGCCAGCGTTCCGCAGCTGATCGACGAGTTGCGGCGTAGCGGACTGCAGTGCGAGGTGGTGTTCCTGGTGGCGGCGGAGGACGAGCTGCTGCGGCGCTTCGCCGAGACACGCCGCAAGCACCCCATGAGCCGAGGCGGCATCGGCTTGCGCGAAGCGATGGCGCTCGAGCGCGCACTGCTCGAGCCGATCGCCTCCGTAGCGGACCTGCTGATCGATACCTCACGGCTTTCGGTACACGCGTTGCGCGACATCATTCACAAACGCGTCGAGCAGCGCTCTGCCGGCAAGCTCTCGATTACCTTCGAGTCCTTCGGCTTCAAGCGCGGTATCCCGGCGGATGCCGACTTCGTGTTCGACGCGCGCGCCCTGCCGAACCCGTACTGGGAGCCCGGGCTGCGCAATCTCACCGGTCGCGATGCCGAGGTGATCCGCTTCCTCGAGACCCATACCAATGTCGCGTCACTCATCGCGGATATCGCCCGCTTCGTGCGTGGGCGTGTGCCCGAGTACCAGGCGAGCAACCGTGGCTACCTCACCGTGGCGGTCGGCTGCACCGGCGGTCAGCACCGCTCGGTGTACATCGTCTACCGCCTGGCGGAGATTTTCGCGGCCGAGTCTGCCAACGTCATGGCACGCCATAGCGGGCTGCCCGGAGCTAAGCTTTTCAAGCCCGCGCGCGCCGCCGCAGGGGGCACGTGATCGGGTCACCGGGGTCCCCGCAAAATCACGCGTCTTGTTCGACGGCGAGGTTTGTCGTGCTCGATGAGCGTGATTTTGCGGGGTGGTCCTTCAGGTGGCCTGCGCCACACCTGCCGCGGTCATCACCTGGGGCAGCTTCTCTCCGCTCATGAAGGCCATGAGCGCGCTGCGCGCTTCCATGGCATCGCGGTAGCCGAGCTCGATGAGTGCGCGCGTGTAGCCCGCCTCGAACGTGAGGTAGCTAGCCAGCTGATCGCCCGAGACATCGCGGCCGCCGATGACACGCAGCAGCACGCGCAGTCCGCGCGGTATCTCCCGCGCATGGCGTGCCGCGAGCTCGCGCGGATCGACCGACGGCGCCAGCATCAGTGTCTCGATCGGCCGGCCGCCGCGCGCGGCCTGTGGCGCCGCATGCACCAACTCGTTGAAGCGCTCGAGCTGCTCGAGATCGCTATAGATCTGGTCGGTAAACAGCGTGTCGAGCATGTAGCCGAAGATCTCCCCGGGCGTCGGCATGATCGGCGGCAGCCGGTTCACCTGTACCCCAGCGGCGCGGCGTGCGCGCACGCCGATGATCAGCAGCCGGTCGGCGCCGAGGTGGATGGCGGGACTCAACGGGTGCACCTGTCGCATGGCGCCATCGCCGTAATACTCGTCGCCGATTCTCATTGGCGGGAACAGCAGCGGTATGGCGGCGCTCGCCATGAGGTGATCCAGGGTGAGCTGCGTGCGCACCCCGACGCGCTGCACTCGCGACCAGTCGCGGATCGAATCGATACCGTCGAAGAACGCCACGGTGCGGCCGGTGCTGTAGCTGCTGGCGCAAAGCGCGAAGGCGCGCACGTGCCCGCGCTCGATGCTGCGCCGGATGCCCGAGCAGTCCAGGTGGACGCCGAGCAGCTCGCGCAACGGGCTGTTGTCGAGCACCGACTTCGGTGGCGACAGCACCATGCCGCCGGAGATCAATGCCAGCACCCAGTGTGCACCGGCGCGCAGCATGTGGGACGCATCGACGTGGAACACCTGGCTCGACTGGAAGTTGGCCCATACCCGCTCGAGACCCGCCACCGCGCGCCGCCAATGATGTGCCTCGGCCGCCAATACGCTGGCTGCCACTGCGCCAGCGGAGGTGCCGACGATCACCTGGAAGGGGTTGCGAGCCCGCGGCAGCATCTCGGCGAGCGCCAGCAGCACTCCGACCTGATAGGCCGAGCGCGAGCCGCCGCCCGTCAGCACCAGGCCGACGGTAGGCCGCAGGCCCGCTCGGGATGAGGTTTCGGCGAGTCCATCCATAGTGGCGTGTCAGCGCCGCTATTATGGAACCCCCGCCGGCGGGCTCTGTGTGACCAAAGTCGCGCCCACGCCGGCGGGCGCGGCCGCGGCAGCGCTCAAGGGGTGGCGCAGCTCGGCTATGGCTCGATCGAGTCCGGCTAGCGTGAGCGGAAACATTCGTCCCTGGACCAGCTCACGCATGATGCTCGTTGAGGGTGTGTGCGCCCAGCGCGCCGGATCCTGCGGGTTCAGCCACACCAGGCGGGGGAAGGCGCCACACAGGCGCTGCATCCACACCGCGCCCGACTCCGGGTTCCAGTGCTCGATGCTGCCGCCGGGCTGCACGATCTCGAAAGGACTGAGGGTGGCATCGCCGACCAGGATGACCCGGTAGTCGCGGCCATAACTGCGCAGCACACGCTCGGTGGGGATCAATGCCTCGAAGCGTCGCTGGTTGTCCTTCCACACGCTCTCGTACAGACAGTTGTGAAAGTAGAAATATTCCAGGTATTTGAACTCGCTGCGCGCCGCCGAGAACAACTCCTCGCAGACGCGCACGTGATCGTCCATCGACCCGCCGACATCGAGAAACAGCAGCACCTTTACCGAATTATGCCGCTGCGGAACGAGCCGCAGATCGAGCAGCCCGCCGTTGCGTGCCGTGGCATCGATGGTGCCTTCGAGGTCGAGCTCATCCGGCGCCCCCTCGCGGGCGAACTGTCGCAACCGGCGCAGCGCCAGCTTCAGGTTGCGTGTGCCGAGCTCGACCGTGTCGTCGAGGTTGCGATACTCGCGCCGCTCCCATACTTTCACGGCGCGCCGCTCGCGCGAGCGGCCGCCGATGCGGATGCCTTCCGGGTGGTAGCCATCGGCGCCGAAGGGTGACGTGCCGCCGGTGCCGATCCAGCGCTCACCGCCCGCGTGGCGCGAGCTCTGCTCGCGCAGCCGCTCGCGCAGCGTCTCGAGCAGCCGTTCCCAGCCCCCGAGTGCCTGTATGCGGCGGCGCTCTTCCGCGGCAAACACGCGCGCGCTGCAGCGTTGCAGCCACTCGCCCGGCACATCCGCCAGCAGCTGCGCGAACAGCCGCTCCGCGCCCTCGAATACCTGAGCGAATACCCGGTCGAAACGGTCGTAGTGGCGCTCGTCCTTCACCAGGCAGGCGCGCGCGAGGTAATAGAAATCCTGCGCCGAGACGGCGGCAATCCGCGCCTCGAGTGCCGCGAGCAGCGTGAGGAACTCGGTAATCGAGACCGGGACGCCGGCGGCGCGCAGGCCGAAGAAGAATCGCACCAGCACCGCACAACCCTCAGCGTGCGCGCCGGTGCATGAACACCAGTTGCTCGAACAGGTGCACATCCTGCTCGTTCTTGAGCAGTGCGCCGTGCAGGATGGGGATCACTTTCCGCGCATCGCCGCTGCGCAGCGCCTCGGGCGCAACGTCCTCTGCGAGCAGCAGCTTGATCCAGTCGAGCAACTCCGAGGTGGAGGGCTTTTTCTTCACGCCGGGAGTGGCACGCACCTCGAAGAACGCCGCCAGTGCCTCCGCGAGCAGCTCCCTTTTCAGGCCGGGGTAGTGCACCTCCACGATGGCGCGCATGGTCGACTCGTCGGGAAAGCGGATGTAGTGGAAGAAGCAGCGGCGCAGGAACGCATCCGGCAGCTCCTTCTCGTTATTGCTGGTGATGATGATGATCGGCCGGTGCCGTGCCGTGATCAGCTCGCGCGTCTCGTGGACGTAGAACTCCATGCGGTCGAGCTCCCGCAGCAGATCGTTGGGAAACTCGATATCGGCCTTATCGATCTCATCGATCAGCAGCACCGGCTGCACGGGCGACTCGAACGCCTCCCACAGGCGGCCCTTGACGATGTAGTTGCGGATGTCGTGTACGCGTTCCTCGCCGAGCTGCGAATCACGCAGCCGGGAGACGGCGTCGTACTCATAGAGGCCGTGCTGCGCCTTGCTGGTGGACTTGATGTGCCACTCGTATAGCGGCCGCGCCAGCGCGCGCGCGATCTCCTGCGCCAGCTGCGTCTTGCCCGTGCCGGGCTCGCCCTTGATGAGGAGCGGCCGCGCGAGGGTTATGGCGGCGTTCACCGCCATCATGAGGTCGTCGGTGGCGACGTAGCGGTCGGTACCGGTGAAACGTTGCAGATCGCCCATAGGCCGCCAGTCTAACCGCGCACGGCGGAAATCTGGCGGAACAGCTAACTACAACAGCCGGGCACGCCTCCCGACTACGACAGCGCTGTGCGCGGCAGCGCCCGAGTCAGGGCGCGAGCGTCAGGGTGTGCCGGGCGGGGCCCGGCTGGAACGGCAACGGCGTACCAAGAGCCCATTGCATGAAGCCTGCGCGGTAGAACGGCGAGAGGGGGTGGCCGCTCGCGCCACCGGGGATGTGCAGGTAACCCTGTTCCTCGTGCCCCGGAGAGACTGCGAAGCGTTCGGACTGGCCGACGGCACCGTCCTGGACGCGCGGCATGTCGTGATCGCCGGGCAACTCGAGCACCGGCATGTCGAGAAGCGCAGCGGCCCAGGGCAGCGCCCGCGACAGGGGATGGCGGATGTGCGCGACGTTGCCCGCCCCCCAGCTGCAGCGCGCGAGCTGCGGGCAGACCGCCGCGAGCTCGGCGATGGTTGCATCCACCTGCGCCAGCAGGAATTGCCGCCAGTCGCGATAGTCACGCGCGAGGAGGTGCAGGGGCTGGTCGCTCAGCAACTGCCACAGCGGCCCCTCGAACTGTGCCGGGGGCCAGCTCGTCTCGTCGGCTGGGATGCGCAGCGCCCCGAGCAGCATGTCCCACACTGCCTGCTGCGTGTGGTCGTGATAGGCACGTACCAGCCGGTAACCCACCGAATCGACGCTGGCCTGCGCCTTCCAGCGCTCGACCAGCCCGCGAAACTCCGCCCGCCGCGGCGCACCTTCCAGCGCCTGCTCATCGAGCACGCGCAGCAGGAGAGCTTGCCAGCGGCCGAGGAACACTGCGCGGTCATCGAGCTGGATGTGCAGCATGTCCGTCGCCGTGACCGGTCCCCGCAGCGCCATGAGGTCGTCACGGATCTGGCCCGCCCGTGCGCCGAGGTCGTACTCGGCGCCGAGGCTCGCCAGGTCTCCAGCGATGAGTTGCAACTGGCGCGGATCGGCCGCGACGCGCGCATTAGCGGTCCACAGCCGCCCGAGCGGTGGATCCACGATGCGTGGATGCTCGGCGGCTGCGGTCCACGGCCCGCCGGCCCGCGCACGGCCGCTGCCGGTATCTGCGGGGATGCGGCCGAAGATGGTCCATGCGATGTGGCCTTCGCGGTCGCCTAACACGACGTTCTGGTGCGGGATGCCGATCACCGGAGCGAGTGCGAGCGCCTCCGCCACCGAGTCGACGCGTTCGAGCTCCATCAGGTTCAGATTGGTAGCCTCCGGGAGCTGCGCGAGCCAGCTCACGAACCAACAGCGCTGCATTCCGGGATCCCTGCGCCACAGCACCCCAAGGGGCCCGCTCTCGATGTCGAGCCGAACGCTCGGCGCGCCGCGCACCATGATCTCCTCGTGCACCACAGCTGAGGGCGCGGCGGGCTGCGGCGCGGGGCCACCCTCCCCGGCCGGACCGCACGCTGCTGGGGTGACGTCGAGCCAGTTGCCGTAGCTGTTGGTGAAGCCCCAGGCGATGTGGCCGTTCGAGCCTGCGACGAGCAGTGGTGCGCCCGGCAGCGTGACTCCGGTCAGATCGAGCCCCGCGTCGTTACCGTGCGCGGGAAGGCGCATACGGACGTGGTACCAGGTCGCCGGCACGCGCTGCCCCAGGTGCATGTCGTTGGCGATGAGCGCCGCGCCGCTGGCGGTGAGAGTGCCGGCCACCGCCCAGCTGTTGCTACCGACTGCAGGAGTGCGCACCGCGGCTGCGAGTGGCGGTGCAGCTACCGCGTCGCGCACATCGAGTACCCCGGCGTCGGGTACTGGCGCGGCGCCCGCCGCAACGGGCCCTTCTGCGGCCGGAGCGTCCCAGCTCGTCCCGGCCGGATACAGGAAGCCGAGCACGCATTTCCAGCCACCCGCACATTGCGGTCCGCCGAGACGCGCGTTGATCTCCTGCCGCAGCTTCTCGCGTCGCAGGCCATTCACCTGCAGATCCCACCACATGGCGTGCTCGACGAGCACGCTGTCCTCGCTCCGCCACTGCACGGGTGCAGCGCCGAGAAGCAAATACTCCCACGGGCGGACATGGAGGCTGGCGATCCCGGCATTGACGCCACGTGTGTAAGCCTCGAGCACCGCCCGCTGTGCAGGAGTCGCCGCGGCCAGCACTTCGCGTGCGACGCTGCGGAAGCGGAACAGCCGCGTGGCGCGGTCCTGTTCGATCGCCACTGCGCCAAAGAGCTCCGCAAGCTCTCCTGCGGCGAGACGGCGCGCGAGATCCATCTGGAAAAAGCGGTCCTGGCCGTGCGCAAAGCCGGTGCCGTAGGCGAGATCCGCACGCCCGGAGGCCTCGATGGTCGGTACCCCGAGCGCATCGCGCGCGATGTGCACCGGCGCGGTGAGCCCCGGAGCACGCAGTTCACCGTCGAGTTGCGGCAGCGATCCGCGTAACAGCCCGTACACGGTGCCGATGGCCGCCAGCACCAGCATCGCGGCGACTGCGCCGATCAGCTTCAGCGTGCGCACGTGCCGTGAGTGGATGGCCTAGAGGGGTGGATCGAGCGCGACCGTGAGGATCTGCATGGAGTTGGTGCCGCCCTGCACGCCGGAGTGCTCGCCTTTGGTGAGAATCACCAGGTCACGCTCCTTCACGAGCTGCAGCTCCAGCAGGCGCGTGAACAGCGCGCGGTACAGGCGCTCGGTGGATCCGCCGCCCGCCGTGACGTCGAAAATGACTGGGTACACCCCACGGTAGAGCGTCACGCGCCGGCGTGTTGCTTCGTTACGCGTGAAGGCATACACCGGTATGTCGGCGCGTATACGCGACATCCACAGCGGCGTTGCGCCGGACTCCGTGAGCGCGACGATCGCGCGCACCTTCATGTGGTTGGCCGTGTGCATGACGGCCATCGCGATCGCCTCCTCGGTGCCCTTGAACTGCCCCTCGACGCTCCTGTGACGCGCGCGGCTGTGGGTGAGCTGGTACTTCTCGGCACCCTCGATGACCTGCGCCATCGCCTGCACCGCCTTCACCGGATAGCGTCCGGTGGCGGTCTCGGCGGACAGCATGACCGCATCGGTCCCGTCCATCACGGCGTTCGCGACATCGCTCACCTCGGCGCGCGTCGGTACCGGGCTGTGGATCATCGACTCCATCATCTGGGTGGCGGTGATCACCACCTTGTTGCGGGTGCGGGTCTGGTGAATGATCGTCTTCTGCAGTCCCGTTAGCTCGGCGTAGCCCATCTCCACGCCCAGATCGCCGCGCGCCACCATGATCACATCGGAGGCGTCGATGATGCCGGGCAGATTGTCGACCGCTTCGTGGCGCTCGATCTTGGCGACCAGGCGCGCCTCGCTCCCTGCCTGGCGCAGAAGCGTGCGTGCCTCCTCGATATCGCGCGCCTCGCGCGCAAAGGACACCGCGACATAGTCGATGCCCTCCTCGGCCGCGAACACGATGTCCTCGCGGTCGCGCTCGGACAGCGCCGGCGCCGAGATGCCACCGCCCTGACGGTTGAGGCCCTTGCGGTCGGAAAGCGTTCCGCCGGCACGCACCCGTGTCTCGATGGAGGTTCCGGCCACGCGGACCACATCGAGCACGATCTGTCCGTCATTCAGCAGCAGGGTGTCGCCGGCCACCACGTCCTTCGGCAGGTTCTTGTAGGCGACTCCGACTGCCTGTGCGCTGCCGCTCTTCGGATCGAGCGCGGTATCGAGCGTAAAGGGCGCACCTTCGCTGAGTTGCACCGCGCCATCGCGAAAACACTCGATGCGGATCTTCGGCCCTGCAAGGTCCAGCAGCACCCCGATGCAGCGATCGGCCCGCTGCGCGGCCTCACGCACCTGAGCGAGACGGCGGCGGCGGTCTTCCACCGTACCGTGCGAGGCGTTGAGGCGCACCACGTCGAGCCCGGCATGCATCATCTGCGTGAGCACCTCGAGATCGTCGGTCGCAGGCCCCAGCGTGGCGACGATCTTCGCGCGCCGCAGGGCCTCGCCTGCACCCTCAGCCACGGACACGCTGCTCCAGCACCGCCACCGCGGGCAGTGTCTTGCCTTCGACGAACTCGAGGAACGCGCCGCCGCCGGTGGAAATGTAGGAAATACCGTCCTCGACGCCGTACTTCTCGATCGCTGCCAGTGTATCTCCGCCCCCCGCGAGCGAGAACGCCTTGCTGCGCGCTATCGCCTGGGCGATGGTGCGCGTTCCCTCGCCGAACTGCTCGAATTCGAACACGCCAACCGGCCCGTTCCAGATGATGGTGCCCGCCGCCTGCAACAGTGCGCTGCAGTGGTCGGCGGTGTCGGGGCCGATATCGAGGATCATCTCATCGGCGCGCACCTCGCCCACGGGGCGCACATCGGCGTGTGCCGTCGCGGCGAACTCGCGGCCGACGACCACATCCGTCGGCAACGGAATCTGCGCGTCGCGGGCGCGCGCCTTGTCCATGAGGCGCCGCGCGACATCGAGCATCTCCGTCTCGCACAGCGAGCGGCCCACATCGACGCCGGTGGCGGCGAGGAACGTGTTGGCGATGCCGCCCCCCACGATGAGCTGATCGACTTTATCGAGCAGCGCTTCGAGCACCATGAGCTTGGTCGACACCTTGGAGCCGGCGACGATCGCCACCAGCGGCCGGGCCGGCTCCTTGAGCGCACGCTCGAGCGCCTCGAGCTCACCCATGAGCAGCGGGCCGGCGCAGGCGACCGGGGCGAAGCGTGCCACGCCGTGCGTGCTCGCCTCGGCGCGGTGTGCCGTGCCGAAGGCATCCATGACGAACACCTCGCACAACGCCGCCATGCGGCGTGCGAGCTGCTCGTCGTCCTTCTTCTCACCTTTGAGAAAGCGCACGTTTTCGCACAGCACGGCGCTCCCCGGCGCACAGTCGACGCCATCGATCCAGTTCTTGCGCAGCGGCACGGGCTTGCCGAGCAGCTCCGAGAGCCGGGCGGCCACCGGTGCCAGTGTGAGCGCCGGATCCTCCTCGCCCTCCTGCGGACGGCCGAGGTGCGACATGACGAACACCCGCGCGTGCTGATCGAGCGCGTAGCGGATCGTGGCGAGCGAGGCGCGGATGCGCGCATCGCTGGTCACTTCCCCATGCTGCACCGGCACGTTCAGGTCCTCGCGAATCAGGACCCGCTTGTTGCGCAGGTCCGTATCGGTCATGCGCGCGAGCTTCATGCGGCGCGCGACCACGCGAGTGTCGTGTCGATCATGCGGTTGGAGAAGCCCCACTCGTTGTCGTACCAGGCGCACACCTTGACGAGCTTGCCTTCGATCACCTTGGTGAGCGTGGCGTCGAATATCGAGGAATGCGCATCATGGTTGAAATCAATGGAGACCAGCGGCGCGTCGTTGTACGCCAGGATGCCCTTCATCGGACCGGCGGCGGCCTGCTGCAGTGCCTGATTCACCTCCTCGACCGAGGTGGCGCGCCCGGCGCTGAAGGTAAGGTCGACCAGCGACACGTTGATAGTGGGCACGCGCACCGCGAAGCCATCGAGCTTGCCCTTGAGCTCCGGCAGTACCAGTCCCACTGCGGCCGCGGCCCCGGTCTTGGTGGGGATCTGCGACATGGTTGCCGAGCGGGCGCGGCGCAGGTCGGGATGGTAGACGTCGGTGAGCACCTGGTCGTTGGTGTAGGCATGGATGGTGGTCATGATCCCGGCGAGGATCCCGACCTTGTCGTGCAGCACCTTGGCGACCGGCGCCAGGCAGTTGGTCGTGCACGAGGCATTGGAGATGACAGTGAAGTCACTCCTGAGGGTCTGATCGTTCACACCGTAGACGATCGTGGCGTCGACGTCCTCGCCCCCGGGCGCGGAGATCACCACCTTGCGCGCGCCCCCCTTGAGATGCGCGCCCGCCTTCGCCTTGCTGGTGAAGAGGCCCGTGCATTCGAGCACGTATTCGACTCCGGCATCCCCCCAGGGAAGCTTGGCCGGGTCACGCTCGGCAAATACGCGAATGCGGTCGCCATTCACCACCAGGTGCTCGCCGTCGACCTTGACCTCGCCGTCGAAGCGGCCGTGCACGGTGTCGAAGCGCGTCAGGTGGGCATTGGTCTTCGGGTCGCACAGGTCGTTGAGCGCGACGATCTTCAACTCTCCGGTGCGCTTGCCCTCGTAGAGGGCGCGCAGCACGTTGCGCCCGATGCGTCCGTAACCATTGATCCCGACCCTGATCGTCATGCCGCCTCCAGCAGTGAGCGCAGTTGTTGCACGATATTATCGGGAGTGAAGCCGAAATGGGCCATAACCTCCGCGCCTTTGCCGGAGGCGCCGAACTGATCGATGCCAATGACCCGTCCGTCGCTGCCGACGTAACGCCACCAGGTCTGACGGGCGCCTGCCTCGACGGCGAGCCTCAACCTCACCGCGCGCGGCAGCACCGACTCGCGGTAAGTGTCCTCCTGGGCATCGAACGTCTCGGTCGAGGGCATGGAGATCAGGCGAATGCGCCGCCCTGCCCCGTTCAGGGAATTCACCGCCTGCGCCGCGATGCCGACCTCCGAGCCGGTCGCGATCACCAGCGCCTCGGGGACACCCGCGCAGTCGATGAGCACGTAGCCGCCGCGGCGAATGTTCTCGAGCTGCGCCGGGCTGCGCGGCTGCTGGGGCAGCGCCTGGCGTGTGAGCGCGAGCGCCGTGGGTCCCCGGCGCTCGATCGCGAGCGTCCACGCGACCGCTGTCTCGGCGGCATCGCAGGGGCGCCACAGCTGCATGTGGGGAATCGCACGCAGGCTGGAGAGGTGCTCGATCGGCTGATGCGTCGGGCCGTCCTCGCCGAGCCCGATGGAGTCGTGCGTGTACACGAGGATGCTGTGCGCGCTCATCAGGCAGGCGAGGCGCACCGCGTTGCGTGCGTAGTCGGAGAAGACCAGGAACGTGCCGCCGTAGGGAATGTGCCCGCCGTGGAGAGCGATGCCGTTCATGATCGCCGTCATGCCGAATTCGCGCACCCCGTAGTGCAGGTAGTCGCCCTCGGCCTTGCCCGGCGTCAGGGTCACGGCGCCCTTGAACATCGTGTTGTTGGATGGGGTGAGGTCGGCCGAGCCGGCGAAGATCTCCGGCAGCGCAGGTCCGATGATGTTGAGCGCGGCTTGTGAGGAAGCCCGGGTCGCCTGCGGTGCGCTCTGCTTGGCGAGCTCCTGCCGGACCTGCGCCGTGATGTTGCGCCAGCTCTCCGGCAGATCCCCGCGCATGCGCCGCGTGAACTCGCGCGCCAGATCGGGGAATGCCTCGCCATAGCGTGCGAACAGCGAGCGCCACTCGGCCTCCACCGCTGCGCCCTGCTTGCGGTGGTCCCAGGCGGCGCGGATCTCCTCCGGCACCTCGAAGGCCGGATACGGCCAGTTCAGGACCTTGCGCGCCTTGGCCACTTCATCGGCCCCAAGGGCCTCACCGTGCGCCTCCTTGGTGCCCTGCTTGTCCGGCGCGCCGTAGCCGATGATGGTCTTGCAGTCGATGAGCGAGGGGCGCGTGGTCTCGGCGCGCGCCGCGGCGATGGCGCGCGCGACTGCGTCGGCGTCAAGCCCATCGACGTTCGGCACCACGTGCCAGCCGTAGGCCGCGAAGCGCTGCGGAGTGTTGTCCCTGAACCAGCCGGCCACCTTGCCGTCGATCGAGATACCGTTGTCGTCGTAGAAAACGATCAGCTTCCCGAGCCCGAGCGTGCCCGCGAGCGAGCACGCCTCGTGCGAGATGCCCTCCATCAGGCAGCCATCGCCGCAGAAGCACCAGGTGTAGTGATCGACGACGTTGAAGCCTTCGCGGTTGAACTGGCTGGCGAGCAGCCTCTCGGCGAGCGCCATGCCGACCGCGTTGGCGAGCCCCTGTCCGAGCGGCCCGGTGGTGGTCTCGATGCCGAGCGCCGGATCGTGCTCGGGATGACCCGGCGTGCGGCTGCCGAGCTGGCGGAAACCCTGGATGTCCTCGATAGTCCACGCATACCCGGTGAGATACAACACCGAGTACAGCAGCATCGAGCCGTGCCCGTTCGAGAGCACGAAACGATCGCGGTTCTCCCACAGCGGGTTCGCCGGGTTGTAGCGCATGAAGTCCGACCAGAGCACCTGCGCAATGTCGGCCATGCCCATCGGCATGCCGGGGTGTCCGGAGTTGGCGCGCTGCACGGCGTCCATGGAGAGCGCACGGATGGCGTTGGCGAGTTCGCGGCGTGTAGTCATGCGGCCCTCTGGGCGGCCGGTGGCCGTCCGCTATTTTCACGGGCTAGTGCCGCGCCTGCGGTCAGGCAGCGCGCACTGCAGGGGCGCGCATTGTCCACCAGTCCCGCCCGTTGCTCAATCACAGCCAGGCGCGGGCCGGCTGCGACGCAGCGCACGTCCCGCCGCTGTGTGCGCTACGCACAGTGTCGCCACAGTGCGCCAGGCAACTTAAGTTCCCCCCGTGCGCGGCGCAGCGCGGGGACTGCTTCACACTCTGCGCAGGTCCTGCGGGGTGAAGCGTGAGCCGTGCGTCAGCCGGAACGCCACGCACGACTGGTTCACTGCCCGTCCGACGATGCTCTGCTACCCTGCATTCATGAGCGTGCTCCGTCTGATTCAGTTCACTGACCCGCACCTGTACGGCAGCGAGAGCGAATCGCTGCGCGGCGTGCCGACACTGCCCGCGCTCAGGGCAGCGCTTGCGCACGCCCGCGCCCGTGAGTGGCCGCCGGATGCGCTGCTGGTGACGGGCGACATCGTGCAGGACGATCCGGGCGGTTATGCGCATTTCCGGCAGATATTCGCCGGGCTCGGGCCTCCGGTGCTGTGTCTGCCAGGCAACCACGACGAGCCCGAAGCGATGCGCCGCGAGCTCGCCGCCGCGCCCTTCGTGCTCGATCCGTTCCTCGACCTCGGCCGCTGGCGCATCGTGCTGCTCGACAGCTGCATCCCGGGCGCCGCGAGCGGTGCGATCAGTGCGCCAAGCCTCGCCGCGCTCGAGCGAGCGCTCGCCAGCGCCGGCACGCGTCACTGCCTCGTCTGCCTGCACCACCACCCGGTGCCCATGTCGAGCCGGTGGCTCGATCGCGTCGGTCTGACGAACGCGCAGGAATTCCTGCATACCATCGACGCGCATCGCAACGTGCGCGCGATCGTCTGGGGGCATGTGCATCAGAGCTACGACGCTCTGCGCAAAGGGGTGCGGTTGCTCGCGACGCCCTCGACCTGCGCCCAGTTCCTGCCCAACTCGGATGAGTTCGCGGTGGATCCGCGGCCGCCGGCATATCGTACGTTCGAGCTGCGGGCCGACGGCTCGCTGCTGACGGAGGTCGTGTGGGTCGAACAACACTGCGGTGGCTCTTCGCGCTCGGCTTACTCGGCAGCCTGAGCGCTCACGCCGCGAGCCCGGTCTGGGCGGTCCGCGGCACACACAACATCGTTTATCTCGCCGGCTCCATCCACATGCTTCCGGCGGACGACGCGGCGCTTCCGGCCGGTTTCGCGCGCGCCTACGCCGATTCCGCAAGGCTCGTCATGGAGCTCGACCTCGGCAAGTTCGACCCGATGGAGGCGCTGGCGTGGATCACGGACCACGGTACGCTGCCGGCCGGCACGACACTGCGCGGAGTGCTGGGTGAGCAGCGTTACGGCCGCGTCAGCGCCGCCGCCGCGACTTTCGGCATGCCGATGGCCGGTCTCGATTCCCTCGCGCCGTGGGTGGTCGGCATCCAGATCACCGATCTCGCTTACGAGCACGAGGGCTTCGATCCGGAACAGGGGGTCGAGGAGCAACTGGTGCGCCGCGCGCAGGCAGACCATAAGGCCACGGCCGGCCTCGAGACGCTGCCCGAGGAGCTCGGCAGTCTCAGCTCGCTCTCGAGCGCGGATCAGGTGCGCATGCTCGATCAGACCATCGATGATCTCAAGGACCTGAAGTCCGAGCTGCGCGGGGTCACGAGTGCCTGGCGTAGCGGCGATGCGGCGCGCCTCGCTGCGCTGCTCTCGAGTGAATACGCTACCTTTCCCTCGCTCTACAAGCCGCTGGTGACCGACCGCAACCGGCGCTGGATGCCCCAGATGGAGGAGCTGTTGAGATCGAACGACAACTCGCTCGTGGTGGTGGGGGCACTGCACCTGGTCGGCAAGGGTGGTCTGCTCGAGCTGCTGCGCGCCAAGGGCTACACCATCACCCAGCTCAATTGATTCCGCGGCCGCTGGCGGCCGCCCTCGGCACGAGTCTCCTGCCGCGCGCTGCGTAGAACTGCCACAGCGGCACGGCGAGCAGCAGCGTCCAGAACAACACCAGCCAGCCGACAAAGCCATCGAAGCGGCTCAGCAGAAACCCGAGCGCAGCGCCGCTGCGCGGCTGCGCGAGATCGTGCGCGACCAGCATGACCCATACCCAGCCGGCGTGCAGCCCGATGCAGGCCGCGATATTACCGGTCGCGACGCGCACCAGCCCGAGGACCACTCCGACCGCGGCGAGCGCGAGAAAGGCATCCGCGATCGACCAAGGATTGACGAAGGCGTGCAGTGTGCCGGCGAGGAGCTCGAGGCCACTATGCGCGCTCACCTGCGCCGCTGGAATGTGAACCTTCCCGAAGAAATGGGTGGCCGCGTACAGCAGCGCCGTGAGCAGCACCGCGGCGCGGGTACCGGACTCGCGCTCGATGGCGGTGTGCATCGCGCCCCGCAGGAAAGTCTCCTCGATGAATGCCACGGCAAAGCCGCTGAGGGCCGAGGACGCGATGAGCCTCGCGAGTGCCGCGTGGTGTGATCCGGCGCGCCATTCGAGCAGCCCCAGCGAGACCATGATGCCGACCACGGCGAGCATGCTGGCCACCCCGAGTGCGAGCGCAATACCCATCTCCTTGATGAAAATCCGTCTCGGTGCGCCGTAACCGAGGCTCGCCCGGTCCGCGAGCCGGAGGTGGCGCGCGAGGCCGACAAACCCGAGCAGCAGCACGAGCATGCCGAGGCGCTCGGCGATGCGGTGGAATGGAAAGTCGAAATGCGGGTGCAGCAGCATCCACGCCGGGTAAGCGAGCACCGCCACGGCCGCGAGCGCAACCGCCATGAGTCCAAGAAACCACGCGAATGCACGCATGTCGCAGCCGTACTTGCCTGCGGAAGCCCCGCACGCATAGCTTATGGCGGTCGTGCAGCTGTGAGGAGTCATGTCGGCGTCCCCCGTGCAACCGATCGTGATCTGGTTCGGTCGGGTCGGCGACATGATCCTGCTGTCGACGCTGCTCGAGATCCTGCATCGCCGCTTCGGCGGACGCTGTCATGTGATCGGCGCCGGCCCCTGGCCGGGTGAGCTCTACGCCAGCCACGCGGATGTGGCGCGCGTGACCTGTCTGCATCGTTACACGGCTTTTCTCCTCGATGGCGCGTGGTGGCGCGCGCTCGCGGCGCTGCGCGCAGCTCGTCGCGATCCGGTGTACGTGTGCGAGTACGATCCGCGCAAGCTCTCCCGGGTGAAGTGGCTGCTGCGTGCAAGCGGCACGGACCCGGCGCGGTGCCTGTTCATCACGCGTACCGGCTGTCTGCAGGAGGCGAGGCACTGGATCGACCGTCTGGTGTGCTTCGGGCGGCTCACACCACCCGCCTTCGAGCCTGCCGCCCCACCCTGGCCCACACCGCCACCCCGCTGCGCCCCGCAGCTCGAAGTCGCGGCCGCGGCGCGTGCGGATTGCGCCGCATGGATCGAGACGCAGGGCCTCGCGGGCCGGCCGCTGGTGCTGGTGCAGCCCGGCAACCGCCGCACCATGCGCGGCAGCCGTCTGCGCATCTCGAGCACGGACGACAAGGCCTGGCCGATCGAGCGCTGGGCGGCGCTGCTGCAGCGCGTGCACGCCCAGTTGCCGCGGGCGGCAATAGTGCTCTGCGGTGCGCCGCGCGAGTCATTGCTGCTCTCCTGGATCGCTGCCGCCGCGCAGCTCCCGGCAGTCGTGGCGGCGGAACTGCCGTTGCCGCGGCTGCTGGCATTGTGCGCGCGCGCACACAGCATGATCTCGGTGGATACCGGGCCCGCTCACGCGGCGGCCGCCCTGTCGCTGCCGCTCGTGGTGCTCTTCGGCGCACACTCGCAGCTCGAGTGGCTGCCGCGCAGCCCGGGCGGCTCGCCCGTCGTGGGCGTCGGCGGTCCGCCGCAATCGACGCGGCTCGATCAGATCGCCGTGGAGACGGTCTTCGAGGCGTGGCGAGCGCTCGAGGGTGCGATCACACCGACAACAGCGCACGCCACCGCGCAGTGACCGAGGAAAGCAGGAAGCGTACATCGGGGGCAACGCTCGGGCGCGATCCGCTGCGCCAGGCGCGGATGCGCTCGAGGTACGCATCGAAGAGTCCCGCGGCTCCAGCCAGCCGCGCAGGCGCTGACCGCCAGCGCGCCGGCAGGCTCCCCACGGCCGCCTCGTAGCAGCGCGCGGACAGGGTCACCGGCAGCAGCTGCTGCGGGTCGGCGACGACCTCGGCTGCCGCGCCGCAATCGTGCGTGAGCACCGGGGTGCCGAGTGCATGCGACTCGGCGAACACCAGGCCGAAGGTCTCGGGTATCAGGAAATTCGGAGCAAAGGTGCACAGCGCGCTGCGCACCGCGGCGTGCATGGCCGGCTGCGGCAGAGCTCCGAGCAGCTCGACCCCGGCTAGCGCCACCGGCTCGCCCGCCTTGTAACCTGGATTGCCGACGAGCAGCCGCAGCCGCGGCAGTGCGCGCTTGAGTTCGCGAAAGGCGTCGAGCGTGAAGCTCAGCCCCTTGTTGGGGGAGGAGAAGAACACGAGCTTCTCCGGGTCCACCGCCGTGCCATCCGGGCGCAGCGCGTCGTCCACGGGATTGTAGATGGTGACCGCGCGCACGGGCTCCGCCACGCCGATGCTGCGCAGCGTCGCCTCGACCCCGGTGCGCTGCCAGTCCGAGACGCAGACCACGGTGACCGCGCTCTGGCGCAGCAGCGCTGCGGTGGCCGCCAGCCAGCGTGCCCGCCGTGCGTGTGGATGGAAGCGATCGTGCAGCCACAGGTACACGCGCGCGCCGGGATAGTGCTGCTGCACGAATGGCAGCGCCCGCGAGTCGCGGTTGATGATTACCTCGGTGATACCCGCGAGGCGTTGCGGGGGGCGGTAACGCTGCCACTCCTGCGTGCGGTTGTGCTGCATCACCCACGCCCCGAGCGCATCGGCGATGCGCACCAGCGTCGCCTCCGTGCCACCGAGCGCCTGCGTGTGCAGCGTCCGTGTGTCGTACGGCTGTTGGCATACCGGGTCGTAGAACAGGACCGGGCTCATCTGACTGTGTATTGTACGGGCAGTGTTGCCAAGGGGCTGGTGAGGGTGTCCGTGGCCGAGGACAGCGGTTTATCGGCGTGCATCATCACGTTGAACGAGGCCGACCGTATCGAGGCGTGCGTGCGCTCGCTGGATTTCTGCGATGAGATCCTGGTCGTCGATGCTCACTCGACCGACCGTACTCGCGAGCTCGCCGCGGCCCTCGGGGCCCGGGTGATCGAGCGCGACTGGCCCGGCTACCGTTCGCAGAAACAATTCGCGGTGGACAGCGCGCGGCACGCCTGGGTGTTGTGTCTCGACGCCGATGAGCGCGTGAGCCCCGAGCTGCGCGCGGAGATCCTGGCCCTGCGCGCGGCGGGACTCACTACGGCTGCCGGCTGGTCGATACCGCGGATCACCGACTACTTCGGCCGCTTTCTGCGCCATGGCAACGCCTACCCCGATCGGCTGGTACGCCTGTTCGACCGGCGGCGCGGCGGCTGGACAGGCGACGAGATCCACGAGAACACCCGCATCGATGGCCGGGTGAGGAAGCTGCACGGGCACCTCGAGCACTATTCCTACCGCAGCCTGCGCGATCACCAGGTGCGTATGCAGCGCTACGCCGACCTCATGGCGCAAGCGCTGTACGAGCGTGGCCGGCGCTGCGGTCTCGTGCCGGTGCTGCTCAATCCGCACTGGCGCTTCGTGCGCGGCTACCTGCTGCGGCTCGGCTTCCTCGATGGCTGGCGCGGACTCGTGTTCGCGCTGGTCGAGTCGGGCTATGTGCGGCGCAAGTACCTCGGGCTATACGTGCGCAGCCGGGGGTTGCCGGGTTGACCACTCGGCCACCTGCGCAAGGCGCGCGAGCGGATCGGCGAGCTCGAGCAGCTGCTGCTGCTCGGCCACGGTGAGCGGCAGAACCTCTGCCCAGCGGTTGCCGACCCAGCCGGCATCCTGGTACTGCGCAACCACGTGCGCGTAGCGCTCGCCAAGCTGCGGCAGCACCTCGCGCAACAGCTCCCCGAGGTGCGCGAGCTCCGCGGGCAGCGCACACGGCGGATCATCGGGCAGGTAATCGACCTGCCCGAGGTTCAGTCCGTCGCCCTGCCGCCGGCGCCCGAGCACACGGAAGCGTTGCTCGCCAAGACAGTCGATGCCGAGCAAGCCATCCGGCAGCGTGTCGAAGTCGACTATCCGTGCGCTGGTGCCGCGTTCCGCTACGCTCACTACTTCGCCGGCCTCCTCGCCCTCGAGAATCAGCACCACGCCGAAGGTGCGCGACTCCTTCAGGCAGCGCCGCACCATATCGAGGTAGCGTGGCTCGAAGATTCGCAACCGCAGCGGTCCGCCGGGGAACAACACGGTGTTGAGCGGAAAGAGCGCCAGCTCGCCCGCGGCGCTCATGCGCGCTCCTGCGCTTGCTGCAGCTCGGCGAGGAGCTTGCCGTGCAGTCCACCGAAGCCACCATTACTCATGATGAGCACCTCATCGCCGGGACGGGCGGCGCGGGCGAGCTCGCGTGCCAGGTCCCCGATGTCGGAGTTGCCGTGCCCACGGCCGCCGAGAGCGCGCAGCACGCTCGCCGGGTCCCAGCCGAGATCCGCCGGAGTATAGAGCCACACCTCGTCTGCTCCGGCGAGGGCTGGCGCGAGCGTGTGCGCGTGCACGCCCATGCGCATGGTATGCGAGCGCGGCTCGAGCACTGCGAGGATGCGTGCGGCGCCGGCGCGCCGCCGTAGCCCATCGATGGTGGTGGCAATCGCCGTCGGATGGTGCGCGAAATCATCGTACACGCGGATGCCGTTCACCTCGCCGCGCAGCTGCAGGCGTCGCGCGATGCCCTTGAAGTCCCGGAGCGCCGCGAGCGCACGCGGCGGCTCCACCCCGGCATGGCGCGCGGCGGCGATCGCGGCGAGCGCATTCTCCATATTGTGCGCGCCGATCAGCGACCATTCGACGGCGCCGACGGGCTGTCCGGCCTCGAGCACCTCGAAGCGCGAGAAGTCTGCCGCCCCCGGCAGCGGCTGTGCGCTCCACAGCGCATCGCGCTGCGCGCCGCGCGCGAAGCCCTCGAGCGGCGTCCAGCAGCCCATGGCGAGTGTTTCGCGCAGCAAACCATCGGCCGCGTTCCAGACGATGCGTCCGCTGCCCGGGACGATGCGCACCAGATGGTGGAACTGCCGCTGGATGGCGCCGATGTCGGGATAGATGTCGGCGTGGTCGTACTCGAGGTTGTTGAGCACGACCGTGCGCGGACGGTAGTGCACGAACTTGGCACGCTTGTCGAAGAAGGCCGTGTCGTACTCGTCCGCCTCGATGACGAAGCACCGGCCACTGCCGAGGCGGGCACTCAACCCGAAGTTGGCGGGAATCCCGCCGATCAGGAAGCCCGGATCGAGCCCGGCATGCTCGAGGATCCAGGCGAGGAGCGAGGCGGTGGTGGTCTTGCCGTGCGTGCCCGCCACGGCGAGCACCCAGCGGTCCTTCAGCACTTCACGCGCGAGCCACTCGGGACCGGAAGCATAGGGCAGCGCGCTCTCGAGCAGCGCTTCCACCACGGGATGGCCGCGGGTCATGACGTTGCCGACCACGACGACATCCGGCGCCGGCGAGAGCTGCGCGGCATCGAAGCCTTCGGTAAGCGCGATGCCGAGTGCCTCGAGCTGGGTGCTCATCGGCGGATAGACGTTGCGGTCCGAGCCGGTGACGCGGAAGCCCGCAGCGCGCGCCAGCGCCGCGACGCCGCCCATGAAGGTGCCGCAGATACCGAGGATATGAACGTGCATCGCGGAGCTCACGCCTTGACCGGCGGAAACAGCGCCGACAGCAGCAGCCAGCCGGCGAGGGTCTGCAGGATGACGAGCGCCACGCTCGAAGTCGCCGACCAATCGAGCGCCGCCTTCACGATATGGCTGTTGGCAGCGATCACCCAGGCGAACAGCAGCAACAGCGCGCACATGAACGGCAGCTGCCAGGGCGAGTCCTCGCCCACGCGGCGGACGAGCCATGCGCAGCTATCCACCAGCGGTGTCAGCACTGCCTGGAAACCGAACACTGCGGTGGTGGTCTGCAGGGTGCGCTCGGGCCGGCCGGCGAGCCGCAGCAGCAGCAGGTACCACAGCAGCGTGAACAGTGTCGCCACCAGCAGCGTCTCGAGCCAGCGACCGCCGGGTGGCAGCACACCGCTCACGACGAAGTTCACGGCAAGATAGCCCGCGACCGTGAGCACGAGCAGCAGCCGTGAGGCCGGCAGGTCCTGCGGTCCGCGGCGCAGCAGAGCGATCTGCGTATAGAGCCGGATGAACTCACTCATGTCTTTCGGTAAGTGCGCGCGCCTCGCATAATGGCGAGGCTCGATTGTACAGATGATCCGCACATCCGGTTTTGCACCCCATAGTCGACACCGCGCCCGCGCTCGCCGCGCTCAGCACACGCCTCGCCACGCAGTCGCGCATCGGCCTCGATACCGAATTCCTGCGTGAGCGTACTTATCGCGCGCAGCTGTGCCTGGTGCAGGTCGCGACTGCCGAGGATGCGCTGTGCATCGATCCCCTGAAGCTCGCGAGTCTCGTGCCGCTCGCGCAGGTGCTCGCGGCGCAGGGCGTGCTGAAGATCATGCATGCCTCGCGCCAGGATCTCGAGGTGCTGCTGCCGGTCGCAGGGCTCACGCAGCCGGTGTTCGACACTCAGATAGCCGCCAGCCTCACCGGGCTCCCGGCGCAGGTGGGCTACGCGCACGCGGTGCGCCACTTTCTCGGACAGGAGCTCGACAAGTCGCACACGCGCACCGACTGGTCGCGCCGTCCACTTTCGTCCCAACAGATCGAGTACGCGCTCGATGACGTGCGCTACCTGTTGCCGCTCGCGGAACGCCTGCAGCAGGAGCTCGGGCGCCTCGGACGGCTCGAGTGGCTCGGCGAGGAGCTCGCGACGCTGGCCGATGTGCGCCTGCTCACCGTTGCGCCCGAAGACGCCTGGCTGCGCCTGAAGGGGCTGCGTCCGCTCGACCCGGCACGCGAGCGGCTCGCGCGCGCGCTTGCCGCCTGGCGCGAGCGTTACGCCCTGGAGCACGACCGCCCGCGCGGCTGGATCCTCGAGGATGCGGTACTGCGTGAGCTCGTTCTGCAGGTCCCGCGCACGCTCGCTGCGCTCGCCGGCATCCCGCAGATGCCGCCGGGGCTCGTCAAGCGGCGCGGGGGGCAGCTGCTCGAGTGCATCGAGGGCGCGCAGGTCCCCGAGCCCTTGCCGGCACTGCCCGGTCGCCAGCGGCCCGATCCGGTGAGGGCGGCGCTGGTGAAGAAGCTGACCAGCCTGAGCCAGGCAACGGCGCGGGAGCTCAATCTCGTGCCTGAAGTGCTGGCGACGCGTCGCGATCTCGAGCAGCTCGCCGATGGCCATCGGGGCGGCACCCTGCTGCGTGGATGGCGCCGGGCGGTGCTCGGTGAACGGCTGCTCGCCGCCCTGTGAGACCAGGGCGCGCGCGCAATTTTCTGGGCGGTTTCAGCGGCGGACGCGGCCGCGCGGACTCGCAGGTCGCCTGCGGCGCCCGGCGCGGCGTGCTGATGTGCGCGTGACGCGTACCGCTGCGGCTGCGCGCGTGACGCGTGCCACGCGCTTGGCTTTGCCGCGAGATGTGCGTTTGGCCGTACGGCGCGCGGCCGGGCGGCGCGGCTTGGTGCGCGTGCTGCCTCGCACGGGCGCGCCGCCGCGCCGCAGGGCATGCAGAGCCTGCTCCAGGCGCTCGGTCACTTGCTCCACACCGCCCTGCGCATCGATCACGCGCAGCAGTCCGCGGGCGCGATAAAACTCGATCAGCGGACGGGTCTTTTCCTCATAGACGCGCAGGCGCTCGGCGACCGTGGCTTCGTTGTCATCGGGCCGCTGGATGAGCCGGTGGGAACCGCCGGTGGATTGACAGGGCTCGCTCCCGATGAGCTGCGCGGGCGAGGTAGACACGTTGAATACCCGTCCGCAATCCGCACAGGTTCGTCTGGCGGAGATGCGGCGCACCAGCTCGGGGTAGTCCACCTCGAGCTGCACGACGGCATCGAGTGGCTGGCGCAACTTTTTCAGCAGTCGATCGAGCGACTGCGCCTGCGGGAGATTGCGCGGGAAGCCATCGAGAATGAAACCGCGCCGTGCGTCGGGCTGGCGCAGCCGCTCGCGGATCATGCCGAGCACCAGCGCATCCTCCACCAGCCTTCCGGCCTCCATGGCCGCCTTGGCCTTAAGTCCGAGCTTGCTGCCGCAGGCGACTGCGGCCCGCAGCAGATCACCGGTCGAGACCTGCGGGATATGCTCACGGTGCATGAGCCGTTGAGACTGGGTGCCTTTGCCCGATCCGGGAGCGCCCAACAGGACGATGCGCATGGGTAGTCAGCGAACGCAGCGGCTGCAGAGCGCAGCACAAAGGCTGGCAACGTTACCGGCCGTTCCCCGCGAGGTCAAACGCGCTACCCATCGCGGCGGACTTGGCTCGTGCGTTATTCTGTCCACATGCAGAAAAAATCGCTCAGAAACGCCTTCTACGCCCAATCGGGCGGAGTGTCCGCCGTCATCAACGCTTCCGCCTGTGGCGTGATCGAGACCGCCATGCGCGCGCGTCAGATCGGCAAGATCTACGCTGGCCGCGACGGCATCGTGGGCGCACTCACCGAGGACCTGATCGATGTCGGCCGTGAGAAGCCGGCGACCATCCGCGGACTCAAACATACTCCAGCCGGCGCCTTCGGCTCGGCGCGCTTCAAGCTCAAGGGCATCGACCAGAACCGCGCCGAGTACCAACGGCTGATCGAGGTATTCCGCGCGCACGACATCGGCTACTTCTTCTACAACGGCGGTAACGACTCGATGGACACCGCGCTCAAGGTGTCGCAGCTCGGCGAGTCGCTCGGCTTCCCCATCACCTGCGTCGGGGTGCCCAAGACAGTCGACAACGATCTGCCGCATACCGACTGCTGCCCGGGCTTCGGCTCGGTGGCCAAGTACGTCGCGGTTTCCACCCGCGAGGCGGCGCTCGATGTGGCCTCGATGGCGCGCACCTCGACGCGCGTTTTCGTGCTGGAGGTGATGGGCAGGCACGCCGGCTGGATCGCCGCCTCGGGCGGACTCGCAGGCCGCAGCGCCGATGAGGCACCGCACATCATTCTCTTCCCCGAGGTGCCCTTCGAGCAGCAGCGCTTCCTCGAGCGCGTGCGCATCTCGGTGGAGAGTCATGGCTATTGCGTGATCGTGGTCTCCGAAGGAGCCGCCTATGCGGATGGGAAGTTCCTCGCAGAGGCGGGCACGCGCGATGCCTTCGGCCACACGCAACTCGGGGGCGTGGGACCTGTAGTCGCCAACATGGTGCGCGAGGCGCACGGCTACAAGTATCACTGGGCGGTCGCGGACTATCTGCAGCGTTCGGCACGGCACATTGCCTCGCGGGTGGATGTCGAGCAGGCCTACGCGGTCGGCAAGGCGGCGGTGCAGCTGGCTTTGAAGGGCGTAAACGCAGTCATGCCGACCATCGTGCGCCGCTCCGACCGGCCTTACCGCTGGTCGATCGGCCATGTGCCGCTCGCTGAAGTTGCCAACAAGGAAAAGAAGCTCCCGCCCGAGTACATCCGCACGGATGGCTTCGGCATCACTGCGGCCTGCCGCCGCTACCTCGAGCCGTTGATCGCAGGTGAGGCCTATCCACCCTACCGCGACGGCCTGCCGGACTACGTGCGTATCAAAGGCGCGCCGGTGCGGCGCAAGCTCAAGGAGCAATTCAAGGTCTGAGCGGACCTTGCTGCGCTGCGTCGCAAGCCCCGGGGAGGCACCGGCGGCGTGCTATAGTGCGCGGCCTTTTTTCAGGGGGAGATTTCCTGATGAATGCCAGCGCATGGCTGTGGGCGGCGATTGCGTCCGGTGTGCTCGCCGTGCTGTACGGTGTCTTCTCGATGACCGCGATCCTGCGGCTGCCGGCAGGCAATGCCCGCATGCAGGAGATCGCCGCTGCCATCCAGGCCGGCGCGAAGGCGTATCTCAACCGCCAGTACAGCACCATCCTCATCGTCGGCATCGTGCTGTTCCTCCTCATCGGCTTCTCCCGGATCGGCTGGCCGACCGCCGGGGGCTTCGCGATCGGCGCGGTGCTCTCGGGTCTCACCGGCTACATCGGCATGAACATCTCGGTGCGCGCCAATGTGCGCACCGCGCAGGCGGCCACCCAGGGTCTGAACGCCGCACTCAGCGTCGCATTCCGCGGCGGCGCGATCACCGGCATGCTGGTGGTGGGACTGGCGCTGATCGGCGTCGCCGGCTACTACGCGCTGCTGCGGCAGATTCCGGCGGTCGGCAGTGAGGGTGCGCTGCACGCGCTGGTGGGGCTCGCCTTCGGCGGCTCGCTAATCTCGATCTTCGCCCGTCTCGGCGGCGGCATCTTCACCAAGGGAGCCGACGTCGGCGCGGACCTCGTCGGCAAGGTCGAAGCGGGGATTCCCGAGGACGATCCGCGCAACCCGGCGGTGATCGCCGACAATGTCGGCGATAACGTCGGCGACTGTGCCGGCATGGCGGCGGATCTGTTCGAAACCTACGCCGTGACCATGGTCGCCACCATGCTGCTCGGTGGCCTGCTGTACGCGCGTGATGGGGCCGACGCGGCGCTCGCCGCGGTGATCTATCCGCTCGCCCTCGGTGCCGCTTCCATCGTCGCCTCCATCATCGGCACTTTCTTCGTCTCTGCGCGTCCCGGCGGCAAGATCATGACTGCGCTCTACAAGGGCGTCATCGTCTCGGGTTTGGTCTCCGCCGTAGCCTTCTGGTTCATCACCCAGGCGATCATGCCGGGGAACGTTGCACTGTTCGGCTGCGGGCTCATCGGCCTGGCGCTTACCGCGGCGATGATCATGATCACCGAGTACTACACCGCTACCGAGTACAGCCCGGTGCGCAAGATCTCGGCGGCCTCCCAGACCGGTCATGCCACCAACATCATCGCCGGGCTCGGCGTATCGATGAAGGCAACCGCGCTGCCGGTGATTGCCGTGTGCCTCGCCATCTGGGGTGCCTATACGCTCGACGGGCTGTACGGCCTCGCCATCGGCGCGACCGCAATGCTGTCGATGACCGGCATGATCGTCGCGCTCGATGCCTACGGCCCGATAACCGACAACGCCGGCGGCATTGCCGAGATGTCAGGATTGCCGAAGGAGGTGCGCGCGATTACCGACCCGCTGGATGCGGTCGGCAACACCACCAAGGCAGTCACCAAGGGCTACGCCATCGGCTCGGCAGGGCTTGCAGCACTCGTGCTGTTCGCGGACTACACGCACAATCTCGAGTCCGCCGGCAAGCTCGCCAACTTCTCGCTGTCTGACCCGGCGGTGATCATCGGGCTATTCATCGGCGGGCTGGTGCCGTACCTGTTCGGCGCCATGGCCATGGAGGCCGTAGGGCGCGCCGCGGGCTCGGTGGTGAATGAGGTGCGCCGGCAGTTCCGCGAGATCAAGGGCATCATGGCGGGCACCGAGAAGCCCGACTATTCGCGCGCGGTCGACCTGCTGACGCGCGCCGCCATCCGCGAGATGATCGTGCCCTCGCTCCTGCCGATACTCGTGCCCATCGTGCTGGTGCTGGTGCTCAACTCCCTCATGGGGCCCGGTGCCGGCGTGCGTGCACTCGGCGGGCTTCTCATCGGCACGATAGTGACCGGGCTGTTCGTCGCCATTTCCATGACGACCGGAGGCGGCGCCTGGGACAACGCCAAGAAATACATCGAGGAAGGCAACTTCGGCGGCAAGGGCTCCGAGGCACACAAGGCCGCCGTCACCGGCGATACGGTCGGCGATCCCTACAAGGATACCGCCGGTCCGGCCATCAACCCGCTGATCAAGATCATCAACATCGTCGCGCTGCTGCTCGTACCGCTACTGTAGTTGGGTTGGGCGAAAACTAGGCCGCCAGCTGCAGCGGCTGCGGCCGGCCGATGGCATACCCCTGCAGGTAATCGACCCCCATGCGACGCGCCGCCTCCTCGGCGGCGCTATCCTCGACCTGCTCCGCAATCACCTTGAAGTTCAGCGTGCGCGCGAGCTTGATCATCGCCGTCACCATCGCCTGATTGACGGTGTCGCGCGCGAGATTGCGGATGAAGGAGCCGTCGATCTTCAGGTAATCGAGCGGCAGGGTCTTGAGATTGGAGAATGAGCCGACCCCCGAGCCGAAATCGTCGAGTGCGAACTGGCATCCCATCCCGTGCAGCACTCCGACGAAGCGGCGAGCGTGATCGAGGTTGGCGATGACCGCGCTCTCGGCGATCTCGAAGCACACCTGGCCGGGGGTAACGCCGGTGCTGTCGAGACACTCGACCACGAACTCGAGGAACTGCACATCACCGAGGGTCTGTCCGGAAATATTGATGGCGACACTGCGCTCGGGCGCTACGCTGATCGCGCCGCGCCCGAGCGCGGATAGCGTCGTCTGTACGACCCAGCGGTCCACGAGCCCCATGAGCCGGTAGCGCTCGGCGGCGCGCATGAATTCGGCCGGCGGCAGATCGTGGCCCGACTCATCCTGCAGACGCAGCAGCACCTCCATTGCCGGGCCGCCGTCCTCGCCTTCCGTGGGGACGATCACCTGCTGGTAGAGATGGAAGCGGTTCTCTTTGAGCGCCGACTGCAAGCGCTGCAGCCACTGGATCTCACCCGTGTGGCGCGCGAGCGCCTCATCGCGCGCCGAGTACACCACCACCCGCCCCGAGCCCTGCTTCTTGGCCACATAGCAGGCGGTATCCGCGGCAACGAGCATCTCTTCGAGCGTGCCGCTTTCACGCGATATCTCCACGAGTCCGATGGAGGCGCCGATGTTGTAGATCTTGTCCCGCCAGACGAAACGATGGTCGCCGACCGCACGGCACACGTCGTCGGCGATCTGCCGCGCCTTCTCCAACGGACAGCCCACCAGCAGAATGCCGAACTCATCGCCGCCGAGCCTGCCCACGGTGTCGCTGTCGCGCACCGCATCGCGCAGCAGCTTGGCCACCTCGCGCAGCATGCCGTCGCCCGCGAGGTGACCGCTGGTGTCGTTGACGAGCTTGAAACGATCGAGATCGAGATAAGCCAGCACGTGCTGGCCATCGCCGCGATGGCCGCTTTCGATCCCCTCTTCCAGACGGCGCTCGAACTCCCGGCGGTTCACGAGACCGGTGAGCGCATCGTGGGTCGCCTGGTAGGACATCTGCCGGGTCAACCCGCGCAGCTCCGTCACATCGTGCAGGATCGCGACGGCACCGACCAGCTCGCGGGCGCTGTTGCGCATCGGCGAAGCCGACAGCTCGATGGAGCGCTCGCTGCCGTTGGCGCGCGAGAGCATCAGCGCGCGCCGGCTGAGATTTACCGCGGCGCCGGTGGTGAGCGCCTGGTGTACCGGATCCGACAGCAGCCGGCGATCGGTCTCATCCACCAGACTCACGATCTCCTCGAGCAGCTTGCCTGCGGCGGCATCGGCTGTGCTGCCGGTGAGCTGCTCCGCCGCCGGGTTCATGTAGTCGATGCGGCCATCCTTGTCGGTCGCGATGATGGCCTCGGACAGGGAGCTGAGAGCGAGCGCTTGCGGCTCAGACTGCTCGGCCGGCACACGCAGTGCCTGGCCGGTCATGGTCGGCAGGATTTCGACCCCGGTGATCAGCAGTGCGCTGGTTTTCTCGTATTCGATCGGGGTCGAGGCGATCTCGAGACGTGTCACCTGGCCCTGCAGGCCCACCATGTCGATCTCATAACGCTCCGCGGTACTCTCTCCGGCGAGGCGGCGGTGGATATTCTCGCTGACGAGCTCCGCGTACTCCGGCGGCACAAGGTCGGCGAGCCGTCGCCCGATCAACTCGGCACGGTCGATTCCGACGAAGCTGGCAAACTGCCGGTTGCAGTACAGGATCACATCGCCGTGCACCAGCACCGCCTCGTGAATGCGGTCGCCGAGCGCTGTGAACAGCTTGGGCGCGTACGCGGCGTCGCTCTCGTTGCCGCTCGTCGTGCGCGTGAGCAGATGGTTCACGGCCGTGATGAGCGCGGCCACTTCGGGCTTGTCGCTCGTCAGGTCGACTCGCCCTGGCAGCCGCCCGCCGATCACGATGCGCTGCAGCTGCTGCGAGAGCTCCGCGAGCTTGCGTAAGTCGCGCCGCTGCAACGCGTACAGAACCAGCAGCAGGATGGCAATGAGCGCGAACAGGAGGGACAAAAGCCCGGCAATCGACATCTTGTGTTCTTCTAAAAAACCTTCTGCTCGGGACCCCCGGTGGGCTCCGCAGGCGCATCTGATTCGACTTGTAGCGCCAGTGGGTTATTGACAGGCCAAGCATATCCCAGCAAGGGGCTCGCCCCGTCGGTATTTCACCATATCTCGTCGCAGAGCGGCTTGGCAGCGAGCGGGAAAACCCTTAACTTCTCCGGCCTTTTCGGGCGTGCAATAAGTCCAATCGGGAGGGTCGGCGGCGTGCAGACGGTGGATGCCCGCGAACAGATGATCGAGCAACAGGTGCGTGCCTGGGATGTGCTCGATGAGCGCGTGCTGGCTGTCATGCGCCAGGTGCCACGAGAGCTGTTCGTCCCGCCTGGACAGCGCTACCGCGCCTATGCGGATGCCGAGGTGCCCGTGGCGCGCGGACAGCATATGTTGCGTCCCAGTGTGGTGGGGAGGTTGCTGCAGGCGCTGATGCCGCTGCCGGAAGAGCGGGTGCTGGAGGTCGGTGCAGGCACCGGCTTCCTGACCGCATGTCTGCGTGCCATGGCAGCGCGGGTGCGCACGCTGGAGATATTTCCCGAGCTGGCCGATGCGGCGCGCCGGAACCTGACGCTCTTCGGCCAACGCGATGTCGAGGTGGTCGACGCCGACGCCCTGCAGGAAGATGGCGGCGCTCGCTACGACGTGATCGCGCTCACCGCCTCGCTTCCGGTCTACGATGCGCGCTTCGAGCGCATGCTCACGCTCGGCGGGCGGCTGTTCGTGGTCGTCGGCGAGCCGCCGGTGATGGATGCACGGCTCGTGCGACGAACCTCCGAGGATGCGGTGACGACCCGTAGCCTGTTCGAGACCGTCATCGATCCGCTGGTGAATGCGGTGCGACCGCCGGACTTCACGTTCTGACGAGCCGGGCCCGCCCGGTCACTGACCAGAGGGAAACGCCCATGAATCGCGCCGCGACTCTCGCTCTCGTATTGCTCGCGCTGCCGCTCGCTGCGCCCGCCAAGGACCTGATCGCAGTATTCGAGGACGCCGTGCACAACGACCCGGTCATACGCCAGGCCGATGCCAACCGCCTGGCCGCGCGCGAGTCCAAGCCGCAGGCGCTCGCGGCGCTGCTGCCGCAGCTGAACGGCACGGCCGGCATCACGCGTGACCACTCGTCCGGGTTCGAAAGCCAGATCTTCCAGGTGGTACCCCCCAGCAACCCCAGCTGCAGCCCCAATCCCTCACTGCCACAGTGTCAACTGGCGCCGACCCGCACCGCCGATCAGATCGACAGCACCATCCAGCAGTGGTCGCTCAATCTGCGGCAGAACGTGTTCTCGTGGTCGAACTGGATGGCACTGAAGGCTGCGAGCCACGAGGTGGCGCAGGCCGAGGCCAACTACGCCGCCGCAGAGCAGCAGCTCATCCTGCGTGTGTCGCAGGCCTACTTCGCCGTGCTCACCGCGTACGACACCCTGCAAGCGGATCAGACCGCCCTCGAGGCGATCTCGCGGCAGCTCGATCAGGCCAACAAACGCTTCGAGGTCGGTCTGATCGCCATCACCGATGTGGAGGACGCCAAGGCGGCACGCGATAGTGCCGCGTCGATTGTGATCGCCGACAAGCGCACCCTCGCCACCAGCGAGGACCAGCTGCAGGAGATCACCGGACAGCAGTACGACGCGCTCGCCAAGCCCGGCCCCGACATGCCGCTCCACAACCCCGAGCCTGCCGACCAGGACCGCTGGGTCAACATCTCGCTCGAGCAGAACCTGACGCTCATCTCCAGCCGTCTGCAGGCGGATATTGCCCGGGAAAGCGTCCGGGTAGCCCAGGGCGGCCACCTGCCGACCCTGGATCTGGTCGCGGGCCGCTCCTGGAACTACACGAGCTCAGACCAGATCTTCGACGGCATGCCCTTCTCCAACGTCGACAGCAAGGTGAACGACCGCCAGATCGGCCTGCAGTTTACGTTACCGATCTACAGCGGCGGTTTCACGCAATCGAAAGTGCGCCAGGCGCAATACCAGTGGATCGCAGCCAAGGAAGGGGTCGTGCAGAGCTCGCGTGCCACCGAGCGCCAGGCGCGCGATGCCTATCTCGGGGTGATCAGCGGCATCGCGCGGGTGCAGGCGCTGCGCCAGGCGGTCGAGTCCAACCAGACCTCGCTCAAGGCAACCGAGGCGGGCTACGAGGTCGGGACACGTACCTCGGTCGACGTGCTCAACGCGCGGCGGCTGCTGGTGCAGGCGCAGACCAATTACGCCACCGCCCGCTACGATTACATCGTGAGCGTGCTGCAGTTGCGACTCGCCGCGGGCAACCTCGATCGCACCCAGCTCACCGAGCTCAACAACACTCTGACGGTGACGGTGCCCACCTCGCCCGCGATCCAGACTCCGGAGTCCCTGGAACCGACTGTGCCGCCGAGCCAGCCCATGCCACCGCCGCCCCCCACGACTGCGCCGACACCGCGGCCGCAGGGCAAGCGTTAGCTCACCGGTGGGGATGGGCGCGATTTTCCGGGGTGCCTTCCAGCAGCGGCTCGATTAGCGAGAGCAGTTTTTCCAGAGCTCCGCGGTTGCTGTCCACCGAGGCACGGCCGGCCGTGCCCATGCGCTCGCGCGCGGCACTGTCACCGAGCAGCGCCGTGACGCGCGTGCCGAGCTCGGCCGCATCGTGCACCACCTCCGCCGCGCCGCGGGCGATCAGCAGCCGCGCGATCTCCTCGCCATTGGAGTTGTCCGGACCCACGAGAATCGGGACCCCCAGCGCTGCCGGCTCGAGCAGGTTGTGTCCGCCTCTCGGGACCAGGCTGCCGCCGACGAAGCTCACATCGGCCGCCGCGTAGAAATCGAGCAGCTCACCCAGAGAATCGAGCAGCAGCACTGCGCACGCAGCATCCGCGCCATCGCCCGCCGAGGCGGAGCGGCGGACGAAGTGGATGCCGGCGACGCGCAGCGCGCCTGCAACCTCATCGAAGCGTGGCGGGTGGCGGGGTGCGAGCACGAGCAGCGCACCAGGGTGGACCTCGCGTACCCGCTGTTGAGCCTCGAGCACAGCCTGCTCCTCCAGGCCCCCATGAGTGCTGCCGGCCACCCAGAGCGGCCGGTCCGGTGCATATTGCGCACGCAGTCCCGCACCGCGGGCCGCGAGCCCCTCGGGCAGCTCGAAGTCGAACTTGATGTTACCGGTCACGTGGGTGTTCGCCGGGTCTGCCCCGAGCGAGCGGAAGCGCTCCGCGTCGCCTGCCCCCTGGGCAGCGACGAGCGCGGTGCGGGCCAGTGTCTCGCGGAACAGTGTCCCGAGCCGCTGATAGCGGCTCACCGAGCGCGCAGAAATCCTCGCGCTCGCCAGCACGAGCGGTACGCGCCGGCGGCCGCACTCCCGATAGAGGTTGGGCCAAAGCTCGGTTTCGAAGATCACCGCGAGCCGCGGCTGCACGCGGCGGAAAAACCGGCGCACCGCGCCTGGCAGGTCGTAGGGCACGTAGCGCACCTGGGCGAGGTTGCCGAACAGTGCCCGGGCGCGTGCGGACCCGGTCGGTGTGAATGTCGTGACCGTGAGTGGCAGCGCCGGGTGGCGGCGGCTGAGCGCGCTTACCAGCGCGGCACACGCCTGTACCTCGCCCACGGAGACCGCATGCAGCCATACGCCGTCCGGGGGGAGCCGCGCGCCGAAGCCGAAACGCTCGCCGAAATTACGCCAATAGCTGCGATCGCGCAGACCGCGCCACAGGAGGAGCGCCGACACCACTGGTGCGGCGAGATAGACGGCGAGCAGGTAGAGAAATCTCAAGCGGTGGAGTTCTGGAGTTCAGCCTGAGGGCGGCTCGCTCCGGGCAGACGTCTGGCGGTAGCCATCGAGCAGAGCATGCCAGTCCGACTCACCGAAACGCTCGGCCGGCAACGACCAGGTCACCTTCTCGAGCGAGCGGCGCAGCCGCACCAGGTTGCCATCGCGCCAGAGTCCCGGCGCGCGCAGCTGGCAGCGGTCGAAGTCGATCAGGTAGACGCTCTCTTCGCTCAGCAGCACGTTGTGCGCATTGAGATCGGCATGGCAGACGCCGAGATCGTGGAAGCGGCGTATGCAGCGGCCGATTGCGATCCAGGTCAGCGTCGCGAGCGCGCCGGTCTGCAGGCACTCGGCGAGCGAGCCGACCACCGGCAGCCGCTCGGTGATGATGTCGCCGGTGTAGCTGGAGCCCGTATGCCGGTAGCGTGCCGCGATCGGCGCCGGTACCGGCAGTCCCGCCCGGTGCAGGCGATAGGTGAGCTGCCACTCGGTGAAGGGACGCGTGCTCTCTTCCCCGTGCCACAGGAAGCGGTCCGCCGAGACGCGCGCCATCAGGCCGCCTCGGGCGTAGTGACGCAGCACGTAGCGCCGCCCGTCGGCGCTATTGACGAAGCGCGCAGCCGCGCGGCCGCGCCCGCTGCCATCGAGCGCACCGAGCGACTCCCAGTAGCGCGGCTCGAACCAGTCGGCGCTCAAATTGCCCGCACGGGAGGTGTCATATAGCATGGCGCCCCCCGTGATGGCGCTGCGTTTCACCTCCGGTCCGAGCGCGAAGCGCCCATTCACAACGTTGACTCCATGATGCTGCCTCTCCCCGAGCCACCGCGCAGTGTCTGCATCCTCAGGCTGTCGGCGATCGGCGATGCCTGCCACGTGGTGCCGATCGTGCGCACCTTACAACAGGCGTGGCCAGCAACACAGCTGACCTGGATCATCGGCAGGAGCGAAGCGCGCCTCATGACGCTCCTCGAGGGCGTGGAGTTTATCACCGTCGACAAGCGTGCCAGCCTCAGCGGACTGCGCGCACTGCGCACTGTGCTCGCCGGACGGCACTTCGAGGTGTTGCTGCACATGCAGCTCGCGTTGCGCGCCAGCCTCGTGGCCGCCAGTGTGAGCGCGGCCGTGAAGCTCGGCTTCGACCGCCCACGGGCGCGGGAGCTGCAGTGGCTGTTCACCAACGCGCGCATCGCCGCGCGCACCCGCGAGCACGTACTCGATAGCTTCTTCGGTTTCCCTGCAGCACTCGGCATCGCCGGGCGGCTGCTGCGCTGGGACCTGCGGCAGCCGCCTGAGGCGCAGGCCTACGCGCAGCGGCTGATCCCCGACAGCCAGCCGACCCTCGTCATCAGCCCCTGCTCGAGTCATCCGCTGCGCAACTGGCGCGCCGCGCGTTACGCCGCCATCGCCGCCCACGCCGTCCGCCGCCACGGCATGCGCGTGATACTTGCCGGCGGCCCGAGCGAGAGCGAGCGCCGGATGGGGGCAGCCATCGAGCAGTCCTGCCGCGTGCCACTCACCAACCAGATCGGCAAGGACACACTCCCCGAGCTCCTCGCGCTGCTCGCGCGCGCCCGCGTGCTGCTCAGTCCCGATTCCGGTCCAGCGCACATGGCCACGACGGTCGGCACGCCGGTGATCGGCCTGTATGCCGCGACCAATCCGGCGCGCAGCGGACCGTACCTCTCTCGGCGCTGGTGTGTGGATGCCTATCCGCAGGCGGCGCGTACCTTCCGCGGCTGCGAGCCGGATCAGCTCCCCTGGACGCACAAGATCGAGGAAGCGGGGGTGATGGATCTCGTGCAGGTCGATGAGGTCACCGGCAAGCTCGATGAGTTGGTACGATCGCAGCTATGAAGGAGATTCTGGTCCCCGTCTCACCCGGGGAACTGCTCGACAAGATCACCATCCTGAGGATCAAGGTGGCGCGCATGCAGGACGCTGCCAAGCTCGCCAACGTCAAGCTGGAATTGTCGCTCCTCGAGCAGACCTGGAAGGACTCGGGCGCCGCGGCTCACGATGTGGCGCTCGATGAGCGCGCTCTGGAAAACGTCAACGGGCGTCTCTGGGACATCGAGGACCGCATCCGCGACAAGGAAGCGCACCAGACGTTCGACCGCGAGTTCATCGAGCTCGCGCGCGCCGTGTACATCTGCAACGACGAGCGGGCGGCGATCAAGAAACGCATCAACCTGCAGCTCGGCTCACGGCTGATCGAAGAAAAATCCTACAAACAGTACCGGTAGTGTCATGCACCCATGTCGTTCGGCTCCACTCGTGAGCTTCATAGGTCTGTTGCTGCTCGCGGGCAGCGCACTGGCCCAGCACGCCTCCCCGGGCGTTTTCGCTGATCTGAGCTGGCGCATGGTCGGCCCGATGCGCGGCGGACGTACCCGCGCGGTCGCCGGCGTCCCCTCGCAGCCGAGCGTGTTCTATATCGGCGCGGTGAATGGCGGCGTCTGGAAAACCGACGATGCGGGGCGTAGCTGGCGGCCGATCTTCGATGCACAGCCGACCCAGTCGATCGGTGCAATTGCCGTCGCACCCTCCGATCCCAACATCATTTATGTCGCGAGCGGCGAGGGACTGCTGCGTCCGGACCTGTCGGTCGGCAATGGCATCTACCGCTCGCGGGATGCTGGGCGCACGTGGTCCCATCTTGGCCTCACCGAGGGCCAGCAGATCGCTGAGCTCGCCATCGACCCGCACGATCCCTCGAGGCTCCTTGCTGCAGTGCTCGGCCACCCGTATGGCCCGAACCCCGAGCGAGGCATCTACCGCTCGCGGGATGCCGGAGCCAGCTGGGAGCGCGTGCTCTACAAGGATGCGGACACGGGCGCCTCAGCGGTCGCCATCGACCCGCTGCACCCCGAGGTCGTCTACGCCGGGCTGTGGCAGGCGCGTCTCGGTCCCTGGGAGGACAAGAACGAGTTCAATGGCACCGGCGGCGGCCTGTTCAAATCGACCGACGGGGGGAGCAGCTGGAGACGGCTGAGCGGCGGTCTTCCGGCAACTCTCGCGCAGGTCAACATCGCCATCGCGCCTTCCACGCCGCAACGCCTGTACCTGTCGGTCGGCACCAGCGAGCCCGGAGATTATTCCTCGTCGGCGGGGCTCGGCGTGTTTCGCTCCGATGATGGTGGCGAGAGCTGGACCCGCATCACCACCGATCCGCGGCCGGCGCTGCGCATCGGCGGCGGCGACCTGGCGGTCCTCAGGGTGGACCCGACCAATGCCGATGTGCTGTACAGCGCGAGCCTCGTCACCATGAAATCCACCGATGGGGGCCGCAGCTGGCGGCCGCTGCGCGGCGCCCCTGGGGGCGATGACTATCAGAACCTGTGGATCAGCCCGAGCAACCCTCGCATCATCGCGCTCGTCAGCGATCAGGGCGCGGTCATCACGCTGAACGGCGGGGAAACCTGGAGCAGCTGGTTCAATCAGCCGACTGCGCAGCTCTACCATGTCAGCGTCACGCCGACCTTCCCGTACCGGGTTTGCGCCGGGCAACAGGAAAGTGGCTCGGTCTGCATCGCGAGCCGCGGCAATGACGGCAGTGTGACCGACCGCGACTGGCACCCCGTCGGCGCGATCGAGTACGGCTACGTGGCGCCGGACCCGCTCGACCCGGACGTCATCTATGGCGCAGGACGCAGCGAGGTATCGAAGTTCCACGTCTCGACTGGACAGATACAGAACGTCACGCCAATCCCGCTGCGCGGGCCAGAGGTGTGGGTCCATCGCACCCAACCGCTGATGTTCTCGCCCCTCGATGCGCACGTGCTCTACTACGCCGCCAACCGTCTGTACCGCACCAGCGATGGCGGCATGAGCTGGGACGCGATCAGTCCGGTTCTCGCCCGCGAAGCCGGGGCAGCTCCCCCGAGCGTCGGGACGTTGCACCCGAAGGGCGCAGAAGCGCAGCGCGGTGTCATCTATGCACTCGGGCTCTCGCCGCTCGATAAAGGGCGGCTGTGGGCCGGCACCGATGACGGCCTCGTGTGGGTGAGCAGCGACGCCGGGGCCAGCTGGTCGAACGTCACGCCGCCCGATCTCACCCCCTGGAGCAAGGTGACGCAGCTCGAAGCCTCGCATTTCGATGCCGACACGGCTTACGTGTCGGTGAGCCGGATGCGCATCGACGACCTGCACCCCTATCTCTACCGCACGCTCGACCGTGGCCGCAGCTGGCAATCGATAGCCGCCGGTCTGCCGCCGGACGCGCCGGTCAATTCAGTCCGCGAAGATCCACAGCGACGCGGTCTGCTCTTCGCGGCCACCGAGTCCGCCGTGTGGGTCTCCTTCGATGCTGGGAATCACTGGGATTCCCTGCAGCTGAATCTGCCGCACACCTCGATGCGCGATCTGTGGATCCACGAGGACGATCTCGTAGTCGCCACCCACGGCCGCTCGATCTGGATCCTCGATGACATTGCGCGGCTGCGTCAGCTGCCGGCGTCCCCGGCGCGTGAAGCGCTGCTGTTTGGGCCTGCAGCCGCCTACCGTGTGCATCGCAGCACCTGGAGCGATACCCCGATCCCGCCCGATGAGCCGCTCGCGCAGAACCCACCGGCAGGAGCGATCGTCGAGTACTTCCTGCCGCACGATGCGCGCCAGGCGCTCGTGCTCGAGGTGCTCGATGCAGGCGGCACGGTGGTGCGCCGCTACCGCAGCGATGAGGCTGCGCAACCCGGTACGGAAGAGCTCGCACGCGAGCTCATTCCGCCGTACTGGCTCAAGCCGCCGCAGGTGCTGCCCGCAACCGCGGGCGTGCATCGCTGGGTCTGGGACCTGCATTATCCCGCGCCGGTGTCTGCCACTCGCGGCTATCCCATTTCCGCCGTGCCGCATGCGACACCGCAGCAGCCGGAAGGACCGCTGGCAATTCCAGGCAATTACCGCGTGCGGCTGACATTCGAGGGCAGACGCATCGAAGCACCCCTCAGCCTCAAGCCCGATCCGCGCGTGAGGGCTTCCCCCGAAGCCCTCAGACGACAGCTGGAACTCGCTTCGCGCCTTGCGGAGCTTCTGACGCAGACCTCACAGACACTCCTCACGGCGCAGTCCGAAGAGGCGCAGCTGAAGTCCCTCGCTCCCGGAGCGGCGGCCGGCGCCGCGCAGGCATTCCAGGCCCGGCTGGCCGTTCTCATGGGTGGCGCGCAGGCGCAGGAGGCAGATTCTGCGATGCAGCCCAACCTCAAGGAGGTGCAGGAGCAGATCGCGGGACTGTATGCCGAGCTCGCTCGCGGCGATGCCGCGCCGACAGCGGCTCAGCTCACCGCCACTGATAGCCTGCAGGGAAAAGTCACGCCGCTAATTGCAGGGTGGCGGAAGCTGCAGGCGGACCTGGCGGATCTGAACGGACGGCTGCGCGCCGCGAAACTCGCGCCCATCCGGACCGACCTCGCGCCCCCGCGTGATCCCAACCTCGCCGATCAGGAGTAAGGCTGGTGCGTCAGCGCCGCAGCGTGTACTCCGCGCTGCAGTAGGGGCATTTGGCCCAGCCGCTCTCCTCGATGGGCAGGTACACGCGCGGGTGCGAGTTCCACAGGTACATCTGTGGCATGGGGCAACAAAGCGGCAGATCCTCGACCGTGACGTCGTACTGGTTCTGTGCGTTGGGTTCTATCAGAGGACGAGCGCTCGCCGCCATGGATCGTGTTTCGCCGGTGTGGATCCAGGGCACGATTATACCTGCGGCCCGTCGCTGACAGCGCACAGGGTATCGTTCCACAGCGCCGTCACTGCGGCCCGGGACCCCGCGAACTCCTCACCGGGCACGATAGCCGCCGCCGCATCGAGCGACAGCCGGTGGATGCGGCCTCGATAGGCGCGATACGCCGCCGTCAACACATCGACACTTTCCTGCGGTACCAGGTCAGCCGAAGCGACTGACTCGAGCTGGCGGATGGTGTCGGAGAACATGGCCACGGGCGGGTGCTCATGCGCCCATCGCAGCGCCCAGTACTGGGCGAGGAACTCGATGTCGGCGATGCCGCCCGGGTCCTGCTTGATGTCGAAGTGCCGCGTGTCGCCCCGCGAGAGCTCGCGGCGCATCCGCTCGCGCATATTACGCACCTCGGCGCGCAGCGTATCGCGGCGGACGTGGTTGCACAGCACCTCGAGCCGTACGGCCTCGAAGCGCGCGCGCAGCAGCGGCGAGCCTGCAACGGCGCGCGCGTGCAGCAAAGCCTGGTGCTCCCATGTCCATGCTTCCTGGCGCTGGTATTCGGCAAAGGCGTCGATGTTGGTGACGAGGAAGCCGCCCTTGCCGCTCGGGCGCAGCCGCACATCGACCTCATAGAGCCTACCTGCGGCCGAGTGCATGGTGAGCAGGTGCACGATGCGCTGCGCGAGTCGCACGAAGAACAGCTGATTCTCGATCGGCCGTGCCCCGATCGTCTGCTGGTGCTCGCCGGCGGAATCGTGCAGGAACACCAGGTCCAGATCGGAGGCATAGCCGAGCTCCATGCCGCCGAGCTTGCCGTAGCCCACCGCGCAGACTTTTACTGAGCGCGCCGCGGCGCCATCGCCGCAGGCCGGTACCCCGAACTGCGCCGTGATCTGCCGCCAGCCAAACTCCATGGCGCGCTCGACGATCAGCTCGGCGATGTCGGTGAGGCGGTCACTCACCTGCATGAGCGGCAGCAGATCCGTCAGGTCGGCGACGGCGACGCGAAACAGCGCGGCACGCTGGAATTGCCGCAGGGTCTCGACCTGCTGCTCCGGATCATCTTCGCGCAACTGCTCCATGCGCGCATCGAGATCGGCGGCAAAGGCCGCGCGTGTGGGCAGCTGCGTCAGCAGGCGCTCGTCGATCAGCTCATCGAGCAGCAGTGGATGTGCCGCGATCTGCGCGGCGAGAAAATCGCCATGGCGGCACAACTCGACGAGCCGCGCGCGTGCCGCCCCGTTTTCCCGCAACAGAGAGAAGTAAGCGGATCGTTTGCCGGTAGCCTCGATGATGGCGAGCACCCGTCGCAGCACGGGCAGCTGTGCGCTGCTGTGCGCGATGTCGGCCAGCAGCGTGGGCAGCAGCGCCTGCAGCCGGCGCCGCCCGACCTCATCGAGCTTGCGCACCAGTGCCGAAGAGCGCAGCTCGAGCAGCAGTCGTGCCGCCTCGGCGCTGTCGCCGAATCCGGCATCGCTCAGGGCTTCCGCGAGCGCTGCCGTCTCGGCCTGAGTGTCCCAGAAGCGGCCGAGATCGATACGCACCGCGCGCGCGTCCGGCTCATCGCCACTCGAGAACACGAGGTGGAAGTGATGGCTCACACGGGCCCGCTGCACATCGAGCTCGGTGATGAGCGTGCCCCAGTCGCTCGCCCCCATGCCAAGCGCGATGCGCTCGCGGCTGAGCGCATCGGCCGGCAGGCGGTGTGTCTGCGCATCGGCGAGCATCTGCAGACGGTTCTCGAGGCGGCGCAGGAACACGTACGCCTCGGTGAGCTCACCCACCGCCTCCAGCGGTAACAGCCGCGTCTCGCCGAGGCGGCGAAGCGCCGCGAGGAGCGACGGTGTCTGTAGAAGCCGGTCGCGACCGCCGCGCGTCAGCTGCAGCGCCTGAACGACGAATTCGATCTCGCGGATACCACCGGGACCGAGCTTGATGTGGTCCGCGAGCTCGCGCCGCGCCACTTCGCGCTCGATCAGCGACTTCATCTCGCGCAGGCTCTCGAACACACCATAATCGAGATAGCGCCTGTAGACGAAGGGACGGATGGCGGTCGCCTCCACCTCAGCGTAGCGGCTAGCTGCGGTGACTGGCCGCGCCTTGACATAGGCGTAACGCTCCCAGTCACGGCCGTGCCGCGGCAGGTAATCCTCGAAGGCCGCGAAGCTCGACACGAGCGGCCCGGAGTCGCCGAACGGCCGCAGCCGCAGATCGACGCGCAGCACGAAGCCCTCGGGGGTCGGGGATTGCAGCAGGCGCACCATCGCCTGTCCGAGCCGGGTGAAGAATTCTTCGTTGCTGATGCGCAGCGGGCCGTCGGTCTCGCCATGCTCGGGGAAAAGCAGCACCAGATCGACGTCAGAGGAGAAGTTGAGCTCCCCGCCGCCGAGCTTCCCCATGCCAATGACCACGAGCGGCTGGACTGCACCGCCGGTGCCGCGGGGCTCGCCGTACCGTGCCCGGAGCGTGCCCTCTGCTGCAGTGAGCGCAGCAACGATGGCCCGATCGGCGAACGCGCTGAGCTCCGCGAGTGTCTCGGTGAGGCTCGCCCAGCCGGCCAGATCGCGCCAGGCGATGCGCGTGAGCTCGCGCCGCCGCCAGCGACGCATCTCCTTTTGCGCGTGCGCTTCGCCCGCCGCAGCCGTGAGGTCGAGCAGTGGGGCTCGGGAGCCGTAATCCACACCCGAGAGAGCGCGTCCCAGGTCGCCGCTCTCGATCAGCTGCGGGAGAAGGTGCGCGTCGCGGGCGCAGGCGTGTGCCACGAAATCGCTCGAGGCGAAGACATGCGCAATTGAATCGCTCACCACCGGCGGTGCCGCCGCCAAGGCCGCCCGGGCCGCCTCGCCGAGCTCTCCAAGCACACGCTCAACGTGAGCGGCAAGCTCCGGGCTCAGCGAGGTAGAGGGCACAAGGCGCATCGTGCCGGGAGCTTAATGCACCCCCACGCCCGGCGAGGGCGAAGCCCGCTTCAATTCCAAATGTTGCCGCCGAGATCGTGTACCGCTGCCGTATCGAGGCGCCGGCTCAGACCCTTGAAGTGCGAGGAGGCGGCATACACCTGTGCACCGTCCGAGGCGTCGATCGACGCCTGGTCCCCCTCGATCTGGCTGTTATCGATGTGCACGTTGGCGGCGCGCGCCGCAACGCCGACGCCGCGCGCGCTGATGTGACTGTTGGTGATATGAATCTCGCAGCCATCCAGAGCGCTCACCGCATCCCCGTCGAATATCAGGTTGCGATTGTCGATGTGCAGAAGCCGCGAGCCCTGGCAGACGATCGGCTCGTGGCGATGCTCCACCGGTGCGCTGCTCGCGGACTCGCGCGTGCGCGCGGCCGCCGGAGCGCTGGCCTGCGCGGCGGTAATGGTGTAACCCGGCCCGGACTCGAGCACTCGTCCAGGGGCGGCGCTCGCGAGACTCGTGGAGTTCTCCGAGGTCAGCACCGGCTCCGAGCGCTTGAGGCTGTCTCCGGCAGGGTTCGCTTCAGCGGGCCGTGCCGGCTCTGCGCCGGTCGATGCGTCCGCCTGTGCA
Source organism: Steroidobacteraceae bacterium (assembly GCA_036498445.1). GTDB lineage: Bacteria > Pseudomonadota > Gammaproteobacteria > Steroidobacterales > Steroidobacteraceae > 13-2-20CM-66-19. The sequence continues at coordinate 17,500 of DASYFL010000016.1, read as the reverse complement.
GCCGATTCGCCCTGTGTGGCTTCGAGCGCCGTTGGCGACTTGCTCTCTTTCGCAGTGTGTGTCGCATCGACAGGCGCTGCAGCCGCAGGCGACGCGACCACCTCATCGGCGCGCACCGTGCGTAACTCGCCGTTGTCCTTGAGCCGCACGGTGAAGGTGCGGCTCTGCTGATCGGCCGCGACGATCTCGAGAGCCGTGTTGCGCTCGAGTGCCGCTCGTGCCCAGCTCATCTCGTCCCGGCTCTCATGACTGCAGGCGGCAATCAGCAGCAGCCCGCAGAAGGCGCACGCCATGCCCGCGAACCACCGCAGAAACCCGGTGACGCCACCGTAGCGAAGCTTGCCCATGGAGCCTCCTCACCCGGACGATAAACCCCGGCAAGGTGGTAAGGAAGTGCTGCACCCGCACAGTGTGTGGTGGGTGTGAAAGCTGTCGCGAAGTGGGGACAACGGTCCAGAAAAAAACAGGCCCCACAGAGTGGGGCCTCGAGGAATGCGCGGAATAGGGGGTCTTGTTCCGCGTCTTTCCGGGTTGACGCCCGGCAGAGACCTGGCGCCAACCCGTAACTGTTATGTAAAGCCTATCGACTGTCGTCCCTGGAATCGATACCTCTTTAGAGAGGGTCGTTACATATCCATTCCACCCATGCCGCCCGGCGGGCCGGCATGGCTGTGCTCCTCGTCCTTCGGAGCCTCAGCCACCATGACCTCCGTCGTCAGCAGCAGGCCCGCCACCGAAGCGGCGTTCTGCAGTGCAAGACGCGTCACCTTGGTCGGATCGAGGATGCCCTCATCGAGCATGTCCCCGAACTCACCCGTCGCGGCGTTCCAGCCAAATGCGCCCTTGCCTTCCTTGACGCGGTTCAGAATCACCGCAGCGTCCTCGCCGGCGTTGTCCACGATCTGGCGCAGCGGCTCCTCGATCGAGCGGGAGAGGATGCGGACACCGACGTGCTGGTCCTCGTTCACCGTCTCGAGCTTCTCGAGAGCCCGCTGCACGCGGATCAGCGCCACGCCGCCACCCGGCACCACGCCCTCTTCGACCGCGGCACGCGTGGCGTGCAGCGCATCTTCGACGCGGGCCTTCTTCTCCTTCATCTCGATCTCGGTGGCAGCGCCTACCTTGATCACCGCGACGCCACCGGAGAGCTTCGCGACCCGCTCCTGCAGCTTCTCCTTGTCGTAGTCGGAGGTGGCCTCCTCGGCCTGCTGCCGGATCGACTCGATGCGAGCCTTGATGTCGGCGGGCTTGCCGGCGCCGTCGATGATCGTGGTGTTCTCCTTCTCCACGACCACTTTCTTGGCCTCGCCGAGGTCATTCAGGGTCGCCTTCTCGAGCGACAGTCCGACCTCGTCCGAGATCACCGTGCCGCCGGTGAGAATGGCGATGTCCTGCAGCATGGCCTTGCGGCGATCGCCGAAGCCGGGGGCCTTGACGCCAGCCACCTTGATGATGCCGCGGATGTTGTTGACGACCAGCGTCGCCAGCGCCTCACCCTCGATATCCTCGGCGACGACCACCAGCGGACGTCCCGACTTCGCCACGCCCTCGAGGAGCGGCAGGAGCTCCCGGATGTTGGAGATCTTCTTGTCGACCAGCAGGATCACGGGCTTCTCGAGCTCGGTGGTCTGGTTCTGCTGGTTGTTGATGAAGTACGGCGAGAGGTAGCCGCGGTCGAACTGCATGCCTTCGACCACTTCCAGCTCGTTCGAGAGTCCCGAGCCTTCCTCGACCGTGATCACGCCTTCCTTGCCGACCTTCTCCATCGCTTCCGCGATGGTCTTGCCGATCGACTCGTCGGCGTTCGCCGAGATGGTGCCGACCTGGGCGATCTCCTTGGGATTCTTGCACGGCTTGGAGAGCTTCTTGAGCTCATCGACCGCGGCAATGACGCCCTTGTCGACGCCGCGCTTGATGTCCATCGGGTTACGGCCCGCGGAGACGGCCTTCAAACCCTCGCGGATGATCGCCTGCGCGAGCACGGTGGCGGTCGTGGTGCCATCGCCGGCCTCATCAGAGGTGTTGGAAGCGACTTCCTTCACCATCTGCGCGCCCATGTTCTCGAACTTGTCCTTGAGCTCGATTTCCTTCGCGACCGACACACCGTCCTTGGTGACGGTGGGGGCGCCGAAGCTCTTCTCGAGCACTGCGTTGCGGCCCTTGGGGCCGAGTGTCGCCTTGACGGCGTTGGCGAGGACGTTCACGCCCTTGAACATGCGCTGGCGTGCGTCATCGCTGAAACGGACTTCTTTAGCTGCCATTGTCGTGGTCCTCGCTTACTTGCCTTCAATCACGGCCATGACGTCTTCTTCCCGCATGACCACGAGCTCTTCGCCGTCGACCTTGACCTCGGTTCCGCTGTACTTGCCGAAGAGGATCTTGTCGCCGACCTTCACATCGAGAGGCCGAACCTGACCGTCTTCGAGAATCTTTCCCTTGCCGACCGCGACGATTTTTCCCTGCACCGGCTTCTCGGCCGCGGTATCGGGAATCACGATGCCACCCGGAGAGGTACGCTCCTCTTCCAGGCGCTTCACGATGACGCGGTCATGAAGAGGACGAATCTTCATGGTGAACGCTCCTTAAGACATTGATGATTTTGATAAAATGCCTGTCGAGGCAAGATCTGTTAGCACTCACCCCCGGCGGCTGCTAATGATAGGTAGGCAGGTCGCGATTTCAAGTCGCTGCGCGGTTTTTTTTGCTGTTTTCGGAGCTGGCGGGGGCCGCGGCGTGGGCGGCGCCCGGGAGGAAGGGCCCGAGGAACGGCTAAGTGCCGAATGGAGGGTAGTTCCTGCCCTTAATTCCGGGTCTGAGCTATAACAGCACCGCTAGACTCGCACTCCCCCATGCATCTGCCACCTACCAAAGCCCTTCTGGCCGCCGCGCTCCTCGTGCTGAGCGCCTCGCTCTGCGCCCAGACGCCGCCCGTGCAGCCCGCCAGGAAGGCCTCAGGAATCGACGCGCTGCTCGGTTCCGCCCGGGCCGGGGACGATGAGTTCCTGTCTCCCGACCAGGCATTTCGCTTCGACGCCATCCCCGAAGGCACCGACCGGATACGCCTGAACTGGGAGATTGCCGAGGGCTATTACCTCTATCGAGCCCGGATCAAGGTGCGGACCACGAGCGCGAATGCTCAGCTCGGGGCTCCACAGTTCCCGCCCGGGCAGGTGAAGACGGACGAGTACTTCGGCAAGCAGGAGGTGTATCACCACGAGCTTGCCGCTTCGGTGCCGGTTGCGCGCTCATCGGGCGGGGAGCTCGAGCTTCCGCTCGAAGTCACCTACCAGGGATGCGCCGAAGCGGGTCTGTGCTATCCCCCACAGACCAAATCCGTCGTAGTGCGGCTTGCCGGCAGCGCAGGATCAGGCTCGGGCGGGGGAAGGAAAACCGGTGTAACCGGGGCTGAGGGGGCTTCGGGCCCGGGCACGCCAGGTGCGGCCACGTTTTTCTCGCAGGAATGGTTCAGCAACGCGCTCCGCGGAAACCTGCTGGTTGCGCTCGCCTGCTTTTACCTCGGGGGGCTGGTGCTCTCGCTGACCCCCTGTGTGTTGCCCATGGTACCGATCCTTTCGGGGATCATTGTCGGCAGCGGCAGGCAGATGACGGCTGGACGCTCCTTCACCCTCTCGGTGAGCTATGTGCTCGGTATGGCTCTCACCTACGCGATCGCCGGAGTGGCCAGTGCCGCCGCAGGCAAGGAAGTCCAGGCGATGTTCCAGCAATGGTGGGTCATCGCACTGTTTGCCGCGGTCTTCCTCGTGCTCGCGCTCTCGATGTTCGGGCTCTTCACGGTGCAGATGCCGGCCGCAGTCCAGTCGCGCCTGGCGGAGCTCAGTAACCGGCAGTCGGCGGGGACCCTGGGCGGTGTCGCACTGATGGGCGCGCTCTCGGCACTCATCGTCACCACTTGCGTTGCACCCGTCCTGGTCGGTGCGCTGCTCGTCATCAGCCAGACCGGCGCGGTCGTGCGCGGCGGCGCTGCGCTGTTTGCAGCGGGTATCGGCATGGGCACCCCCCTCCTCCTCATCGGTGCCTCCGCCGGTCGGCTACTGCCGAAACCAGGGCCATGGATGGACCTGGTGAAGAAGCTCTTCGGGGTATTGATGCTCGCAGTTGCGGTGTGGATGATCGAGCGCCTCGTGCCTGAGCGCCTTGGACTCGCCCTCTGGTCGGTGCCGGCCCTGATTCTCGCGTGGCTCCTCCTTGCCACCTTCCGCGAGCGCTCAGTACTCGCATGGGGACTGCGGGTGGCTGGCGCCGCCGCGGGACTCTACGGAATCGCGCTCGCTGCCGGGTCTGCACTCGGAGGCACCGATCCACTGGCCCCCATCCCCGCATTTGCGAAGCCGGTGTCGAGCCTTTCCTTTCGTGCCATACACTCGGTAGCGGATCTCGACCGCGAGGTCAGTCAGGCCCGGGCGCAGGGCCGCAGTGTCCTCGTGGACTTCTCCGCCGATTGGTGTACCTCGTGCAAGGAGATGGAGCGCTACACCTTCACTGATCCAACCGTGCAGGCAGCACTGCGCGAGACGGTGTTGCTGCGAGCAAATGTGACGCAGAACGATGCGGACGATCAGGCCCTGCTGCGTCACTTCGGCATCTTCGGCCCACCGACCATCGCCTTTTACGGGGCGGATGGCCGGGAGCGCGCTGCCTACCGCGTCGTCGGATACATGAACGCAGAGGCCTTCGCGGCCCGAACGCGCGCCGCATTACACTCTGCTTCGTGACCGATTCCCACTTCCCCAAGCCTCGGGCGCGCCGAGGCGGCCTGCTCGCGGCAGTCCTGGTGCTGTTCGCCTCGGCGGTGGTTGGCTTTCTCAGTTATCGCTTCCTGGTGCCGCCGGCGACAGTGACCCTGCGTCAGGCAGCGCCGCCGGCCGGCACATTGCCGGCTCGGGAAGCCGCCGACGAACAGCCGTCCGCGCCTCCGGCAGCGTCTCCCCCGAAGGTTCCCGAGAGAGTCCCAGAGTTACAGCTACCGGCTTCCGACGGCAGAATTCATAGTCTGACGGAGTGGAAAGGCAGGCCGCTCGTAGTGAATTTTTGGGCCACCTGGTGCGAGCCGTGCCGCCGGGAGATTCCGCTTCTCCAGGCTCTTCGGCGCGAACAGTCGGCAAATCGCCTGGAAATTGTCGGTATCGCCGTCGATTCTCGCGAATCAGTGCAAAAATACGCCACTGAGCACGAAATCGACTACCCTCTGCTCGTAGGCGAGCGCGAGGGACTCCAGGCCGCTGCCGCCTTTGGCATGGAAATGGTCCTTCCCTTCAGTGTGTTCGCGGACCGTGAGGGGCGCGTGGTCACGCTGAAGGTCGGGGAGCTCCATAGGGACGAGGCGGAGCTGATCCTGGCACGCATTCAGGATCTCCAGGCCGGCAAACTGAGCCTCGCGGCGGCACAGGCGCAGATCACGGCCGGGGTTCGCAGCCTCCGGCGGGCCCGAGCAGGCCAGGATTAGCGTCGATTGGCCCAGATCCTGCACGTTCCTCGCCAATCCCCCCACGAAGTATCCAAATGTCTGCGGATTAGGTTACATTCGCCGCCGGTCGCTGCGCGAACGTCAAATCAAGAAGCCTAGGGTCATGGCCCGCGTGCTGTTACTGAACGGCCCGAACCTCAATCTGCTCGGGGCTCGGGAGCCGTCCGTCTATGGAACGGACACCCTCGAGTCAATAGAGCAGCGTGCCGCGGCGGTCGCGCGCGAGAGCGGGCACGAGCTGATCGCCTTTCAGAGTAACGCGGAGCACGAGCTGATCGAGCGCCTCCACCGGGCCCGCGGCGAAGGCGTCGCCTTTCTCATCCTCAACCCCGGGGCGTTCACGCATACGAGCGTCGCACTGCGCGATGCGGTCCTCGCGAGCGGACTACCGTTTATCGAGGTGCACCTATCCAATCCGCATGCCCGCGAGGCGTTCCGGCGCCACTCGTATTTCTCGGACATTGCGCTCGGCGTGATCAGCGGGCTCGGTACATTCGGCTATGAAGCGGCGGTGCGCGCCGCAGCGTTGCGGCTCGTCCGCAAGTCCTGACACCGTAGCGGTGCCGGGGCCATCGATTCTCGTGGGGGGCAGTCCTGGCATGGACATTCGAAAAATCAAGAAGCTGATCGAGCTGCTGGAGGAATCCGGCATTGCGGAGATAGAAATCAAGGAGGGCGAGGAAGCCTTGCGCATCAGTCGCATGCCTGCCGGCGCGCTGGGCACGCATCCTCCACAGGTCGCCCACCTCGCGGCGGCGCCCTCGACCTCCGGCGCGGCGGCCGCCCCGGAAGCGGCGGTCGCAGAAAGCCCTGTCCAGAAGCCCAAACCGAGCGAGCACGTGATCACCGCGCCGATGGTGGGCACGTTCTACGCCTCGCCCTCCCCGGGCGCGAAGGCCTTCGTCGAGATCGGCGATGAGATCAAGGTGGGACAGGTCCTGTGCATCATCGAGGCGATGAAAATGATGAACCAGATCGAGGCCGACCGGGCGGGCCGCATCGCCTCCGTCATGGCGCGTAATGGCGACCCGGTGGAATTCGGCCAACCGCTGTTCGTCGTCGAATAGCCGGGCATGATCGAGAAGCTTGTCATCGCCAACCGTGGCGAGATCGCGCTGCGAATTCTGCGTGCCTGCCGCGAGCTCGGTATCAAGACGGTGGCCGTCCATTCCACCGCCGATTACAGCCTCAAGCATGTGTTGCTGGCGGATGAGTCGGTGTGCATCGGCCCGCCTGCTTCCTCACAGAGCTACCTCAACATGCCGGCGATCATCTCGGCAGCGGAGGTCACCGACTCGGTCGCCATTCATCCGGGCTACGGGTTCCTCTCCGAGAACGCCGACTTTGCCGAACGCGTTGAGGACAGCGGCTTCGTATTCGTCGGCCCGCGCGCGGAAACCATCCGCATCATGGGCGACAAGGTGTCCGCGATCCGGGTGATGAAGGGACACGGTGTACCGTGCGTTCCGGGCTCAGACGGTCCACTGGGCGATGACGCGGACGAGAACCTGCGCATCGCGCGCGATGTGGGATACCCGGTGATCATCAAGGCATCAGGTGGTGGCGGCGGACGTGGCATGCGCGTGGTGCACACCGAAGCCTCGCTGCTGAACGCCATCGGCATCACGCGCGCGGAGGCACGTGCCGCCTTCGGCAACGATCAGGTCTACATGGAGAAGTTCCTGGAGAGACCGAGGCACATCGAGTTTCAGGTGCTCGCGGACGCGCACGGCAACGTCATTCATCTCGGCGAGCGCGACTGCTCGATGCAGCGCCGGCATCAGAAGGTCATCGAGGAGGCTCCCGCGCCCGGTGTGACCATGCGCCAACGGCGCCTGATGGGCGAGCGCTGCGTCGAGGCATGCCGCGCGGTCGGCTACCGGAGCGCCGGCACCATGGAGTTCCTCCAGCAGGACGGGGAGTTCTACTTCATCGAGATGAATACCCGTATCCAGGTTGAGCACCCGGTCACCGAGCTCGTGACTGGCATCGATCTGGTTAAGGCGCAGCTTTTGATCGCGAGCGGCGAGCGCCTCGCTTACACGCAGAGCGACGTGCAGATCCGCGGCCATGCCATGGAGTGCCGCATCAATGCCGAGGACCCGAAGACCTTCATGCCTTCCCCCGGTCCAATCCGCTTGTGGCACGCGCCCGGTGGTCCCGGTATCCGGGTCGACAGCCACGTGTACTCCGGATACAACGTGCCGCCGTATTACGACTCGCTCATCGGCAAGGTCATCGCGCACGGCGACACGCGCGAGACGGCGATCGCGCGCATGAAGAACGCACTCGCGGAGATGGTGATCGAGGGCATCAGGACTAACGTGCCGCTGCATCAGGAAATCTTCAACCATGCCGCATTTCAGAAAGGCGGCACCGATATTCACTACCTGGAGCGCCGTCTCGGTCTGCGCTGAGCGCAGCGGTCCGTAGCTCGCGGAGTGCCGTGTCGCCAACTGCGTTTCTCGAGCTGTCGTTCGATCTCGGATCGCTCGATGCGGAGGCCGCGGAACGAGCGGCCTTCGGCTGCGGAGCGATTGCCGTGACCTTCGTCGATGCACGCGATGAGGACCTCCATCGGGCCGTGCTCGAACCCGCCCCTGGAGAGATGCGGCTCTGGTCCGCGACGCGCGTGAAATGTCTCTTCGAGGCCTCGGCATCGGCGCCGGGCGTGAGTGCCGAGTCGCTTGCAGCGGGACTTGGGATCGATGCCGGGCTGATCGAGGTGCAGCCGGTCGCCGACCGCCTGTGGGAGCGCGAATGGCTGAAGGATTTTCACGCACTGCGTTTCGGCCGGCGCCTGTGGATCTGTCCCCACCACGAGCGCGTCCGCGCGCCGGACGCAGTGGTGGTCACGCTCGATCCGGGGCTCGCCTTCGGCACCGGCACTCATCCCAGCACTGCGCTGTGTCTCACCTGGCTCGATGCGCATCCACCGATTGATGCGCGGGTGATCGACTACGGTTGCGGCTCCGGGGTGCTCGGCATCGCGGCTGCCCGGCTCGGTGCGGCCGAAGTGCATGCCTTCGATATCGACCCGCAGGCGCTCATCGCCACGGGCGAGAACGCCGCTGCCAATCAGCTGCAGCCGCGGCTGCAGTTGCACGCGAGTGCCGCGGGGCTGCCCGCACGCAGCGACCTGCTGCTGGCCAACATCCTCGCCGGCCCGCTGTGCGATCTCGCAGCCTCCTTTGCAGCGCTGCTGCGGCCGGGAGGGCAAGTGGTGCTGGCCGGTCTCATGGAGCATGAGTCCATGGACGTGACAGCCGCTTACGCCGCGTGCTTTGATGTCGCCCCATTCGCCGTGCGCGATGGCTGGGTCTGTCTGTCCGGCCCGCGTCGCTGACAGCCGGCGACGAGATGAACGCCGCCATGTTCACAGTCTGCCCAAAGTGCGCGCTGACCCTGGTGGTGACCGCCGCAGATCTGCGCGTCGCGCAGGGCTACGTACGCTGCGGGCGCTGCTCGAGCGTATTCAACGCGCTCGCCCGGTTGAGTGACGAGCGCCAGGCTGGCGCACCGGGCGCAGAGGCCTCTGCCCAGCCGGACCCCCAACCCGTGGAGCCGCCACCGGAGGCCGATACGGATCTTTCCCCGCTGGAACGAGCCCTGGCCGGTCCGGACGAGGGACCTGCGACGGAGCCGGCCAGCGCGGCGGAAGACTCGATTCCCGAAGACGCGTTGGAATTCAATCCTGAGACCACGGATGTGGGCGCGGTGTTCGTCGAGCCGCCGCCGAATCCGCAGTGGACCGCGGCAACCGGGTCCTTCAATGCCATGCGGGCAGCGAGCCAGTCGTCAGGCAAAAATTCACCGGAGGCCCCGAGCGAGCCTGGCGAGGCGCAGGTCGATGTCGAGATCGATGCCGCCTTCCTTGCCGATATGCTGCACGAGCAGACGGAGTCCGAGCCCCAAAGCCCGGAGCCTGAACGGTCCGAGCTCCAACGCTCTGCAGGTCAGAGCGCCGAGCCGCAACCCGAGCGGCAACGCGAGCGGCAACCCGAGCCGCAAGCCGAGGCGCAACGCTCCGAGCCGGAACCTTCCGACCCCCAACCGGAATCGCAGCCTTCCGCGAGCCGACGCTCCGAAGCACTGACGCGGCGCCGGACGCAGTCTGCGAACTTGCCGCCCGCTGCCGCGCCAGCGCCGGCTGGGACAACGCGCGGTGCCGCGCCAAAGCGTGCTGCATCGCCGCCGCAAGCCGGCGCAGGAGCGATGCCCGTCGACTCGAGCGCGCGAGTCCCCGCGCGTCATGGCACGCCGCGTACGAGGCCGCCCGCCGAGGCGAGCCCTCGGCCCCGGTCGGTGGCGGCGCGCCGGCCGGAGTCATCGGCTGAAGACACTACCGCTCGGACGGTCGAGGAATCGACCTCTGCGCCGCTCGATATCGCGGAACATGGGTACGCCGTCGCGAAGGCCGCAAAGGCGCAACGACCTCTCTACGCACGGCTGAGTCCGCACGCCTGGGGCGCTGGCGCCGCACTCGCAGTGCTCGTGCTGTTGGCGCAGATCGTGAACCATTATCGCGACGAGCTCGCGACCAATCCGCGTCTCAGCAGGCCTCTGACCACGCTGTATGGCTCCCTTGGCGTGCAGCTCGTGCCTCACTGGGACTTGCGCGCATATGACGTACGACAGCTGGGCGCCTTGGCGGATCCGGCGGGAAGCGGGCTCATCACCGTGCGCGCGAGCATCAAGAACGCCGGCCACCAGGCCCAACCCCTGCCGCTGCTGCGCGTGACTTTGCAGGACCGTTTCGGCAACCGGATCGCGGCGCGCGATGTTGCACCGCGTTTCTATGTCCCCCACACCATGCCCGACACTTCCTACCTCGCGGGCGGCCAGCGCATCGATGCGGAGATGGGGTTCGTCGACCCCGGAGCCAACGCGGTGGGGTTCGAGATCGATGCCTGCTTGCCGGCACGGGGCGGTGCCGTGACCTGCGCCAACGATCTGGACGCTCGTTGAAAGTGCGGCAGTTGCGGATCGGACCCTACGTCCTGCCCTCGCCCGTGGTGCTCGCGCCCATGGCCGGCGTGACCGATCGGCCGTTCCGCGCATTGTGTCGCAGCTTCGGTGCCGGGCTCGCGGCATCGGAAATGATCACCTCCGACCAGCGTCTGTGGCACACGCCCAAATCGCAGCTGCGCATGAACCACGAGGGCGAGCCCACACCAAGAGTGGTGCAGCTCACCGGCGCCGACCCTATCGCGTTGGCGCAGGCTGCGCGCGCCAACGTGGCGCTCGGTGCACAGATCATCGATCTGAACATGGGATGTCCTGCCAAGAAAGTCTGCGGGCGTGCCTGCGGTTCGGCGCTGCTCACCGATGAGCCGCTGGTCGCGCGCATCCTCGAAGCGGTGGTGCGCGCGGTGGACGTGCCGGTGACGCTCAAGATCCGCACCGGCTGGGACCGCGAGCATCGCAACGGCGCGAACATTGCATACACCGCCGAGAGCTGCGGAATCGCAGCGCTCGCAGTCCACGGCCGCACGCGTGCGGACCTGTTCAACGGAGCTGCGGAGTACGCCACCATCCGCGACATCAAAGCACGCGTTCGCATACCCGTGTTCGCCAATGGCGACATCGACACGCCGCAAAAAGCGCGCGCGGTGCTTGATTTTACTGGCGCAGACGGAGTAATGATCGGCCGCGCGAGTCACGGAGCGCCCTGGATCTTTCGTGATGTCAACGCCCATCTGCAGGGTGGAATTGAGACGCCGGCACTTCAGCGCACCGAGCTGCGTGATATCATCCTGCGCCATCTCGATGCGCTCTACTCGTTCTACGGCGAGGTGAGCGGTGTCCGGATAGCGCGCAAACATCTCGGCTGGTATTGCGAGCAATTGCTGGGGAGCCCGGCAGAGATCCGCCGGGAACTGATGGGGGCTGCTGACACAGCGGCACAGTTCGCACACGCAGTTAAGCATTTAGACGATTGGGCGAGCCAGGCTGGGGCGTGGGCCTGAGGCAGGCGTTTGCCGGGGGAGTCGCAAATGACCGCGAAGAAAAAGACTCGGTCTCGTGAGACCATCGTGGCCAAGGTACACGGGCGGGAACTCCCCCTGCGCACCCATGCCGAGCGCGCACTCAGCGAGTACTTCACGAGCCTCAATGGCCATCGGCCGGCTCATCTGTACGATCTGGTCCTGCGTGAGGTCGAAGAGCCGCTGTTCCGCGTGGTGCTCGACTATGCCGAAGGCAACCAGAGCCGCGCGGCGGGCATTCTCGGCATCAACCGCGGCACACTACGCAAGAAGTTGAAGCAGTTCGGCCTCGGCGGCGCCTGAGCATCATTGTCCGGCGCGCACGATCCGCCGGAGCACTTCGCGAAGGATGAGTCGCATGCCGCTGCCGGTGCGCCGGGCGTTGCTTTCCGTCTCCGACAAGAGCGGCGTGGTCGAGCTGGCGCGCGAGCTCGCCAGGCGCGGTATCGAGATACTCTCGACCGGCGGAACGGCGGAGCTGCTCGGGCGGCACGGCGTAGCAGTACGCGAGGTCTCCAGCCACACCGGCTTTCCCGAGATCATGGACGGACGCGTCAAGACCCTGCACCCGAAGATCCACGGCGGGCTGCTCGGCCGCCGCGGCGTCGATGAGGCTGTCATGCGGGAGCACGGCATCCTGCCGATCGACCTGCTGGTCGTAAATCTCTACCCCTTCGCCGCCACGGTCGCCCGCGAAGGCTGCAGCTACGCGGAGGCGATCGAGAACATCGACATCGGCGGGCCCGCGATGCTGCGTGCTGCCGCCAAAAACCACGCATCGGTGCTGGTAGTGGTCGATCCGCGCGACTACCCACAGCTGCTGCAGGAGCTCGCAGAGCACGCCGGGGGAAGCAGTCCCGCGACGCGGGCACGGTTCGCCGCCAAAGCCTTCGCTCACACTGCGCGTTACGACACCATGGTCGCTGCGTACCTCTCGGTGCGGCATGCGCCCGAAGAGCAGCCGTTCCCCCAAGCCTTGGCGCTGATGTTCGAGAAGGTCCAGGATCTGCGCTACGGCGAGAATCCGCACCAGCTCGCCGCCTGCTACCGCGACGTGTGCGGCGCGGGTGCGAGCGTCGCCACTGCGCAGGTGTTGCAGGGTAAGGATCTGTCGTTCAACAACATCGCGGATGCCGATACCGCGATCGAATGCGTGCGCCAGTTCGAGCAGCCGGCGTGCGTGATCGTCAAGCATGCCAATCCCTGTGGAGCGGCGGTGGCCGCCGGCGCACTCGCCGCGTACGAGGCGGCCTACCGCACCGATCCGACATCCGCATTCGGGGGCATCATCGCCCTCAATCGCGAGCTGGACGCCGCGGCTGCGAGCGTCATCACCGAGCGCCAGTTCATCGAAGTGCTCGCAGTCCCCGCGCTGCAGCCGGAGGCGGCGCGCGTGCTCGCCGGCAAGCCGAACGTGCGTGTGCTCCTGCTGGGGGATCTCACCGCCACCGCGGGAGGCGAGCTCGAGTACCGCAGCATCACCGGCGGACTCCTCGCACAGTCGCCCGATCGTGCCGATGCACCGCCGGAGAAATGGACCGTGCCGAGCCGGCGCCAGCCGACCCGGGAAGAGCTCGCGGATCTACGCTTCGCATGGCGCGTGTGTCGCTTCGTCAAGTCGAACGCGATCGTCTTCGCGCGGGACGGCGCAACCCTCGGGGTAGGTGCGGGACAGATGAGCCGTGTGTACTCGACACGCCTCGCGGCCATGAAGGCCACCGACGAGAAGCTCGCTCTCCCTGGGGCAGTCATGGCCTCCGATGCCTTCCTCCCCTTCCGTGACAATGTCGATGTTGCCGCCGGCTTCGGCATCCGCGCCGTCATTCAGCCGGGCGGCAGCCGGCGCGACGCCGAGGTCATCGCCGCAGCGGATGAGCACGACATGGCGATGGTGTTTACCGGCATGCGGCACTTCCGCCACTGACGCGGTACCGGTGCCATGAAGGTCCTGATCGTTGGCGGCGGTGGGCGCGAGCATGCGCTCGCCTGGAAATGCGCCGGCGCGGCGCGCGTCACCGAGGTCCTGGTGGCGCCCGGCAACGCCGGTACGGCTGCGGAGCCCCGGGTGCGTAACATCGGGGTCGACGCGGAGGACATCGCCGCTCTGCTGCGGCTCGCGCACACCGAGCGCGTCGCGCTGACCATCGTCGGCCCGGAGGCGCCGTTGGTGGCAGGTATCGTCGATGCCTTCACCGAAGCAGGCCTCAGCTGCTTCGGTCCGCGCCGCGCAGCCGCAAGGCTCGAGGGCTCGAAAGCCTTCGCCAAGGAATTCCTGCGCCGGCATGGCATTCCGACCGCCGGCTCCGCCGCCTTTACGCGCGCGAGCTTCGATGAGGCGTGGGTGCGCCGCCAGCGCACGCCGCTGGTGGTAAAGGCGAGCGGTCTCGCGGCGGGCAAGGGTGTCGTGATCGCTGCCTCGAGCGATGAGACGATCGCAGCCGCACAGACCATGTTCTCGGGTCAGTTCGGTGCGGCCGGGCATGAGGTGGTCATCGAGGAATTCCTGCCTGGCGAGGAAGTGAGCTACATCGTCATGGCCGATGGCCGCCACGTGCTGCCACTTGCGACCTCCCAGGACCATAAGCGCGTCAACGACGGTGATCAGGGTCCTAACACCGGAGGCATGGGTGCCTACTCCCCTGCACCACTGGTGACGGAGGCGCTGCACGCACGCATCATGCGCGAGGTCATTGAGCCGGCCGTTCGTGGCCTTGCCCTCGAGGGCATGCCTTACATCGGGTTTCTGTACGCAGGGCTGATGATTGCGCCCGATGGCACACCGAACGTGCTCGAGTTCAACTGCAGGCTCGGGGACCCCGAGGCCCAGCCGCTGCTCATGCGGCTGCAGTCCGATCTCACCGCGCTGTGCGAGGCGGCACTTGGCGGCCGGCTGGACACGGTGAGTGCCCAGTGGGATCCGCGCGCCGCGCTGGGAGTGGTCATGGCAGCGGCGGGTTATCCCGCGAATGTGCGCCGCGGCGATGTCATCGAGGGACTCGAGCGCGCCGCGCGATTGCCCGGTAAGGTCTTCCATGCGGGTACGCGGCTGGAATCGGGCCGGGTGCTGACCGATGGCGGGCGCGTGCTGTGTGCCGTCGGGCTCGGCGCCGGGATCGCCGCAGCCCAACGCGCCGCGTACGCACTCGCCGACAGCGTCCACTGGCCGGGTGTGCACTACCGGCGGGATATCGGCGAGCGCGCCTTGGCGGCCGCGCGCACATGAGCGTTCGCGCTGGCGCTGACTTGCTGGATTTTCCGGCGGCCCATGTCATCGAGCTCGCGGTGCAGCCCGCGGACATCGATGCCTACGGCCACGTCAACAACGCCGTGTACCTCACCTGGCTCGATCGGGCCGCCTGGTCACATTCGGCGAGCCTGGGTGTGCCGCTCGAGCAGTGTCAGGCGCTGCGCCGCGGCATGGCAGCCCAGCGCATCGAGATCGATTACCTGCGGGCCGCGCAGCGCGGCGATCGAATCCGGGCCGCGACCTGGATCGTGAACGCCGACGGCAGGCTGCGGGCGGAGCGCCGCTTCCAGATCATTCGCCTGCCCGAGGGAACCACGCTGGCGCGAGCCCGCGTGGACTACGTGTGCATCAATCTCGACTCGGGACGCGCGGCGCGCATGCCGCAGATATTCGCGCGCGCCTACGTCGTAACCAGCGCTAGAAGCTGAAACGCACGAACAGCTCCGGACCGTTGATGGTCATGTTGACCACCCCCGGAAAGCTGCCGCCTTCGCGGGTGAGATCGGTACGGATCGTCGCGTAGCCGGCGCCGATGACGAAGTTGGGAACCCAGCGGTACTGGATATCGGCGCCACTGTCCCAGTACCGGCCACTGAGGTTGTGGTGGTTGATCTTGAGGAACGCCGCGCGTGCGGTTGCCGCCCAGCGGCTGGAGATGCGCCAGGTGAGGTCGACAGGCAGCGCAGGGAACGGCGTCGCGGCGCTCACTTCCTGCCGCAGGTTCTGCGCCGGAACCTGCCCGATCACATCCACCTGCAGGAAGTACGCCGCGAGGCCGATGCCGGCCTCGAAGCGGGTATTGCGGATGAAGGAATAAGTGTAGGTGATGTCGAACTGCTGCAGATCGAAGCTGGTCACCGCTGTCTGACCGGCGGGGAAGGTCTCATTGCCGAACACGACGTCATTTGCCAGTACCTGGCTGCCGGAGCGGTTGGCCTCGTAGTAATCGACGCGCACCTTGTTGCGTTCGCGCAGCCGAAACATGAAATCCACGCGGCCCTTGTGCTGGCGGTGAGCCAGCCCCAGGTCGTTCTCGGCATTGACGGGTGTGCCGGTGGTACCTGCGGGCGCGTTCGATGGATCGACCCGGAAGTCGGTGTTGAACTTGGCTGAGTAGAAAGCAGCACGGATGTAGAAGTGGTCGGTTATCGGGCTCGCCGGCTCGTGTTTGGCGGGCGGCAGCGGCGCACCCGAGTAGGGGTCGCGATCGGCTGCGAGCGCCGCCATGACGGGGGTAGTGAGCAGCACGGCGGCGACAACACGAAAGATGCGCATTCCGGCGATCTTACTGAGACGCGGCCCGCTCCAGCCAGCGTCGCCGGCCGCCGACGTGACTCGCTTCGCAAATGCCGGCTTGCCGGCCGGCTCGCGCAGACACCGCCGCCGGAGCCAGCTGCGGCTCAGGGAGCGGTGTGCAGCCGGGCCTCAGCGCTTCATGGCCTCGAAGAAGTCACCGTTCGACTTGGTGTCTTTCATCTTGTCGAGCAGGAATTCGATCGCCGCCAGCTCGTCCATGGGGTGCAGGAGCTTGCGCAGAATCCACATCTTGGCGAGCTCGCCCTGGTCGGTGATGAGCTCTTCCTTGCGCGTACCGGAACGGTTGATGTTGACCGCGGGGAACACGCGCTTCTCGGAAATGCGCCGGTCGAGATGTATCTCGCTGTTGCCGGTGCCCTTGAACTCCTCGTAGATCACATCGTCCATCTTCGAGCCGGTGTCGATGAGTGCGGTAGCGAGGATGGTGAGACTGCCGCCCTCCTCGATGTTGCGCGCTGCGCCAAAGAAGCGCTTGGGCCGCTGCAGGGCATTGGCGTCGACACCGCCGGTGAGGACTTTGCCCGAGGAGGGCACCACGGTGTTGTAGGCACGCGCGAGACGTGTGATCGAGTCGAGCAGGATCACCACGTCCTTCTTGTGCTCGACCAGCCGCTTGGCCTTCTCGATCACCATCTCGGCCACCTGCACGTGGCGCGCCGCCGGCTCATCGAAGGTGCTCGACACCACCTCGCCCTTCACCGTGCGCTGCATCTCGGTGACTTCCTCCGGGCGCTCATCGATGAGCAGCACGATCAGGTAGACCTCGGGATGGTTGGCAGTGATGGAGGTGGCGATGTTCTGCAACAGCATCGTCTTGCCCGCCTTGGGCGGTGAGACGATCAGGCCGCGCTGACCCTTGCCGATCGGGGCGACCAGGTCGATGGTGCGCGCCGTGAGGTCCTCGGTGGAACCGTTACCGCGTTCGAGCTTCAGACGCTTGGTCGGGTGGAACGGGGTCAGGTTCTCGAACAGCACCTTGTTGCGCGAGCTCTCGGGCGAGTCGAAGTTGATCTCGCCCACCTTCAGCAGCGCAAAATAGCGCTCGCCATCCTTCGGCGGCCGGATCAGCCCGGAGATAGTGTCGCCGGTGCGCAGGTTGAAGCGCCGGATCTGACTCGGGCTCACGTAGATATCGTCGGGTCCCGCGAGGTAGGAGCCATCCGCCGAGCGCAGGAAGCCGAAACCGTCCTGCAGGATCTCGAGCACGCCATCGCCGTAGATGTTCTCGCCGTTGCGCGCGTGCGCCTTGAGGATCGAGAAGATGATGTCCTGCTTGCGCGAGCGGGCGAGGTTCTCGAGCCCCATGGACTCGGCCATCTTCACCAGCTCGTGGATGGGCTTGGACTTCAGCTCCGTCAGATTCATGGAGCTGCGCGACTGCGTCAGCTCGGCGGGACTGATGATCTCGGAGTCGTCGGCGTCGAACACCTCGGGCTCGTGCATCATCTCATCGGGACGGCCGCC
>DASYFL010000015.1:0-6820 GCA_036498445.1 Steroidobacteraceae bacterium | reverse complement strand
CATTACGGTTCCGAACGCGGTAAACATTCGTAAGCGGATCGAGGTCCTTCGCGGCGGTACGAACCTCCCACGTTACGAAGGCTATTACTGGTATCCGGGGGCGTGGCGCGGTCACATCAGAGAATACGTGGAAGGCGACCTGAGGCAGATGACTGAGTTTCTTGGTCTTGAAATTGTAGAATTGCGCGGCTGCGATCACATGCTGGAAAAGGTGCCGCCTCGCTTGCGTTCGCCTTATCTGGCGGTGACGTCGATATTTCAGGGATGGAAGGATTCGTGGCTTCTCATTGCGAGGAAGCCCGCGGCATGGAAGCCGAGGCGCACCCTCCCTGATGGCGAGATCGCGCACATTCTCGGCAAGGCATCGTCCTATCAGTACGAGAGATGAAGCTCCTAATAAAGCGAAATCGTCGCGGGTGTGCGCTTACGTCAACGCGGTACTCACCGCCCAGATGAGGGCCCGGACCTCCCGCCGTTCCTCGATGGCAGCCTTCGTGAGCCGCCCTTGGACCTGCGGTCCTCGGCCTCGCCTATCGAGGGTCGAACGCAGCTCACCTGCACTAGCGGCGACCGCTCGGCCAACACCTCGACCAGCGCCAGCAGATCTGTAAGCCTGTGTTTCTATTTCGGGAATTGGTGGGCCGTGTAGGGATCGAACCTACGACCAAGAGATTAAGAGTCTCCTGCTCTACCAGCTGAGCTAACGGCCCATGTCCTCAATGGCAGACGGCACCTGCGGCGCGCTCTGCCTTCGATTTGGGGTGGACGATGGGACTCGAACCCACGACAACCGGGATCACAACCCGGGGCTCTACCAACTGAGCTACGTCCACCGTCCGTCCCTCATTGCGTGGCTGGCGTGCCCGGCAGGACTCGAACCTGCGACCCTCGGCTTAGAAGGCCGATGCTCTATCCGCCTGAGCTACGGGCACGACCCGAAGAGCGCCCCTAGCCGGCCCCACCGCACGGGGGCGCGAATCATACGTAAGCGGCTCAACGAGCGTCAATTTCTGCCCATTTTGCCGCCGCGTCGAGCCGTTGGCGTGCGGCCCGGGAAGGGGCGTGGCAGCGAGTCGGTCCCGAGCACGCCGCCGCATTTGTTACACTGAGGTGAAGTGCTCGCGCACCCCGATAATCCTGCATGAAATTACCGACGAACGCCCCGCAGCCTGGAGCCCCGGACGCAGGCGACGCCGAACTCACGGTCACGGCCGCGCTCGATGAGAGTGCACAGGCTTTTGACCTTACTACGTCGGCTCGTGCCGTGGCGATTGCAGAGCTGCGGCGGCTGCTCGCTGCCTGGCGCGAGCATGAGCCCGGTGCACGCCTCGGCGAAGACCCCGAAGAGTTGCATCAGCTGCGCGTCACGGCGCGGCGCATCGACGCGACGCTCGGGCTCTTCAAGCGGCAGCTGCCTGCAGCACTCGTGCGCGCGCGCAAGTCGACGAAAGCGGTGCTGCGCAGCCTCGGAGCCGCACGGGACCTCGATGTGCAGCTGAACGAGCTGGCGCACTACTGTGCGGATCTCTCCGATGAGGAGCGCGCGGCCGCAGAGCCGCTGCGCGCACTGCTCGAGAGGGAGCGCGAGCGCGCGCGTGCACGGATGATCCGCAGCCTCGACGCGGAGCCGACCCGACGATGGCTGGAGACGTTGGCGCAGGCGACCGCCGCCGAAGCTGCCGGAGCCAATGGGGCCGATCCGGCCCTCATCGTCATGCCAGAGCGTGTGCGGCGCCGCTTCCGCAAACTGCGCAAGTCCGTCCGCCGGCTACGCCCGAGATCCTCGATGGAGGAGTATCACCTGGTGCGCCGGCGCGCCAAGCAGCTTCGCTACGCGACCGAGTGTGGCGCGGACGTGTTCGGCAAACCGGCGGATGAAATGCTGCGCGCGCTGCGCCGGCTGCAGGACACGCTCGGCGCCCATCAGGATGCCTGCATGGCACAGGGCCGCCTGGCAGCCATAGCCGCGGACGCGGCGAGCGGCTTGCCACCAACTACGCTCTTCCTCATGGGACGGCTTGCAGAGCATTTCGCCGGCGTGTCCGGTGATACACGCCGTACACTCGTCCGCTCGTGGCGCAAGGTGCGCGGCAAGCGATGGAAAACCCTGCGGACGCGGCTCACAGAGTTGCACGATAGCGCCGAGGCTGCGAATGGCGCGCTGGCGGTGATCGAGGCCCAGGGTTCCGCCCCGCCTGCGCACCCCGAGACCGCCTTTGCGGAGCCGCCGCCCGGTACAGAACCGCGCGCACTCAAGCACTGAGCCCCGTGGCCCTCCGGCTATGGAGCTGCTCATCGTCCGCCACGCCATCGCTTGCGAGCGCGACGCCAAGCGTTGGCCGGACGACGGTGCGCGTCCGCTCTCCCCAAGGGGAGTGATGCGGGCACGTCGTGCAGCCGCGGGCCTGAAGAAGCTCGCGGTGCGGCCCGGACGCGTGTTCGCAAGTCCGCTCGAGCGCACCAAGCAGACCGCCGCAATCCTGACGCAGTATGCAGGCTGGCCGACGGCAATCCCTTGCACCCAGTTGCTGCCGGGTGAGTCCCCGCAGGAGCTGCTCGCACTGCTTGGCCGCACGCGCGGCCCGCGGCTCGCGGTGGTCGGGCATGAGCCGGATCTCGGCCGGCTGATCTCGGTGTGTCTGACAGGAAGCGCCGGTTCTGCGGGCTTCGAGCTGCGCAAGATGTCGGTGGCGCTCGTGGCCTTCGAGGGCCCCCCGCGAGCGGGTCAGGGGGAGCTCCGCTGGCTGCTCGTGCCGAAACTCCTGCGCTCGATCCGCTGAGCCTGCTCGGAGCCGCCCTCAGTGCGCGCCCGAGGCCGCGGAGGCGGCACCGGCGCTGTGCGGCCGACGTGCGAACCACACCAGGAAGATCAGGGCGAGGAACAACATACCCGACACATAGAAGATGTCGTCGGCCGATAGCATGAAGGCTTGTGCGTCGACCATGCGGTTGAGGACCTCGTAGCTCTGTGCGTCGTTGAGACCGCCGGCATGCATCGTACCGAGCGCGGCGGCGGTGTTGGGATCCGCGGCGCCCAGCCGCTCGATGAGCTGCGCATGGTGGAGCGTCGCGCGGCGGTCCCACAGCGTCGTGGTGATGGAGGTGCCGAAGGCGCCGGCGGTAATACGTGCGAAGTTGAACAGCCCGGAGGCCGCCGGGATACGCTCCGGAGGCATCCCGGAGAGTGAAATCGACACCAGCGGGATGAAGAATGCCGCCATCGCTGCACCCTGGATCACCGTCGGCAGCATCAGCGTACCGATGGTGGCGTTGGTGTTGAAATGCGCCCGCATGAAAAGTACCAGCGCGAATATCCCGAACGAGATCGTCACGAGAATGCGCGGATCGACGCGGTCGTTCATGCGACCCACGACCGGACTGAGGATGATGGCCAGCAATCCGACCGGGGCCAGTACCCAGCCGGCAAGCGTCGCCGTGTAGCCCATGTACTGCTGCAGCCACAGCGGCAGCAGCACCACATTGCCGAAGAAGAGTCCATACGCGAACAGCATCGCGATCGTGCTGACGGTGAAATTGCGACTGCGGAACAGCGACAGATCGACGACCGGATGCTCCTCGGTGAGCTCCCAGATGAGAAACACCGCGAAGCCGGCGAGCGCCACGCAGGCGAGCGTCACGATCATCGGGGAGTTGAACCAGTCGAGGTCCTTGCCCTTGTCGAGCATGACCTGCATGGCACCGACCCAGACGACCAGCAGCGAGAGCCCGATGGCATCGACCGGCACCTTGGCGGTAGGGGTCTCGCGCTTGCGATAGATGGCCCAGGTGGCGAGCGCCGCGACGATTCCGACCGGCACGTTGATATAGAAGATCCAGGGCCAGGAGATGTTGTCCGTGATCCAGCCGCCGAGCACCGGACCGACGACCGGCGCCACCAGCGTCGTAATCGACCACATGGCGAGGGCCATGCCCGCGCGGTTCTTCGGGTAGCTCGCGAGTAGCAGCGCCTGCGACAGTGGGATCATCGGGCCTGCGACGGCACCCTGGAAGACGCGCGCGAGGATCAGCAGCGAGAGATTCGGTGCCAGAGCGCACAGGATGGAGGCAATGACGAAGAGCACCACCGCCGAGGTGAACAGCCTCACCTGCCCGAAGCGGCGCGTGAGCCAACCGGTCAGGGGGACCGAGATTCCATTAGCGACCGCAAACGAGGTGATCACCCACGTGCCCTGATCGGGTGATACGCCGAGGTCCCCGGCGATCGCAGGCAGCGATACGTTGGCGATCGACGTGTCGAGCACGTTCATGAACGTTGCCAGCGACAGCGCGACGGTGCCGAGCGCGAGCGTCGTACCGGTCAGCGGCGGCGGCGCGGCGGGCGCCCCCATCGGGGCGCCCCCGC
The DNA here is from genome assembly GCA_036498445.1 of Steroidobacteraceae bacterium. Lineage (GTDB taxonomy): Bacteria > Pseudomonadota > Gammaproteobacteria > Steroidobacterales > Steroidobacteraceae > 13-2-20CM-66-19. The sequence continues at coordinate 2,457 of DASYFL010000015.1, read as the reverse complement.
TCGCCGGTCTGTCAGCATTTCCATTGGACACGGTGTGGGAGCCTATCCCCGCGATTTCAGTGCAGACGCCGGCCTGCACCGGGCAACGGCACGTTCGCCGCCAGGTGACCCGCGGGCGTCATCTCTGCGTGCGCGGTCGGCGCAGCCAGCGGCGCGGACTGATTGGCGGCAATGATGGCCTGGACGCGCGCATCTGCGCGGGCATCGGTCGCACCGGTCACTGCCATGGTCCAGGCCGCCTGATTGTTTGCAACCTGCGGCATGCGTGCGCCATCGGCGCCGCCTTTGACGTCGACGTCCGCCTTCATCGACAGGCCGATCTGCAGGGGGTGCACCGCGATCTCGCGCGGATCGAGCGCGATGCGCACCGGCACCCGCTGGATGATCTTGATCCAGTTTCCGGTCGCATTCTGTGCCGGCAACAGCGAGAAAGCAGCTCCGGTGCCTGCGCCCAAGCCGGCGATGGTGCCGTGATAGAGCACATGTCCACCGTAGAGATCGGCGCTGAGCCTGACCCGCTGCCCAATACGCATGTGCGCAAGCTGCGGTTCCTTGAAGTTGGCGTCCACCCAGACCTGATCGAGCGGAACCACCGCCATGAGCGGAGCACCGGGACTCACCCGCTGGCCGAGCTGGACGTTACGGCGGGCGACGAAACCTGCCACCGGCGCCGCAAGCTCGGTGCGCTCGAGGGTGAGGTAGGCATTGCGTACTGCGGCTGCCGCATCGCGCACCTGGGGATGGTCCTTGAGTGTCGTGCCATCGACCCTCGCGCGGTTGGCCGCGAGCTGCTGCTGCGCCGCGAGGAGTTCCGCCTGCGCAGTCTTTACGGCATCCGCCGCGTGCTGCAGCTCCTCTCCGGAGACCGCTCCGCTTGCGCCGAGGCGCTGCCGACGCGCGAGATCACTCTGCGCGGCGTTGAGCTCGGTCTGCCGCATCTGCACGGTGGCAGCGAGCTGTGAGCTCGTCGCATAGAGATTGCGCACGTCACGCACCGTGCGCGCGAGCTGCGCCTCGGCCTGATCAAGCGCTACGCGCGCGTCTGCCGGGTCGAGCCGCACGAGCGGCTGGCCGGCTTTGACGAACTGCGTGTCGTCCGCTCCGATCGCCACCACCGTGCCCGAGATCTGCGGCGTGATCTGTACCACGTTGCCGCCCACGTAAGCATCGTCGGTCGACTGGTGATAGCGGAGCACCTGCGCCCAGTACGCTCCGTACACCGTACCCAAGGTGAGCAAGACCGCTCCCACTGCGCCGAGCCAGCGCCAGCGCCTGCTGGTGCTCGAGGCGGCTTTGGTGTTCTGCGTGCTCATGACTTTTCCTTTGATCCTGATGGCTGTTCCTGCCGCGGCGGCTAATGCCTAGGCAAATATCTGTCCAAAAAAATTCCCGGGACTCAGGCACTCGCGCGTGCGGGCACTTCCTGGGCGTTCTCCAGCATGCGGCTGAGAAAGCCTTCGAGCTGTCGGCCTTCAGTCTTGCTGAAGCCACGCAGAAAGCGGTTCGCGACGTTCATCGATATCTCACGCATGCGTGGGTACGCCGCGCGTCCCTCCTCGGTCAGCTCGAGATTGACGAGTCGCCGGTCCTGCGAGTTGCGTGTGCGGCGGATCAGACCTTTGGCCTCCAGCCTATCGAGCATGCGCGTCATGGCACCGGCGTCGTAGGAGATGACCTTGCAGAGGTCCGCGGCCGACTTCGGCTCGCCAGGACCCGCCGCGAGATTCGCCACGATGATCCACTGCGCGGCGCTCATCTCCAGCGGTGCCAGGCGCTTGTCCTGCATGAGCTCGCGGTCGACCGCGGCCAGCATCTCCACCTTCACACGGCTCAGCAGCGCTCCGATGCTGCGCCCCGGTTGGTAACTCGTACTGTCGTAAATGTCACTCACAGCTATGGCTCCGTGAATCCCCACTCCGGGAGTCACCCGCACCCCTCTGGCGGGATGGGCAAGTAATATAATTGCCTAGGCTGTTATTGTCAAGGCCTTAATTGCCGGGGCACTCGCGCGCGGAAACGGCACTCTGCTGGAAAGCGAATACCTTCGGTACGAGTGTGCCCCCACAGCTTCCTGCTTGCTGAGCTCCGGCACGTCGCAAGGATCAGGTCGCCATAGTCGGATAGAGAGCGCGGACAACCCCTTCGCCGCGAAGGTGTTACCCATGTCTCCGGTATAAACCGTCACCTATCTCATCGGAATAGACAAGGGACAGTTGGTCGGGGCAGAGGGATTTGAACCCCCGACCCTCTGCTCCCAAAGCAGATGCGCTACCAGACTGCGCCATGCCCCGCGCTCGAATGCTAGGCGGCCGTTCGCTGCCCGCTTCCACCGAGGGGCGCGCATCATACGGAACCGCTCTAAGAAGCGTCGATTTTAGCCCAGATTGGCTGTCGGTGGTGTTAGCCGGGGCCAAATGCGTCTCAGAAGCGGCGGCTCAAATAGAGGCTGGGTGCGTG
>DASYFL010000014.1:0-89442 GCA_036498445.1 Steroidobacteraceae bacterium | reverse complement strand
CGACTACCAGCCGAAGCCAACCGACACGATCTGCCTGTTCCGAATAACGCCCCAGGAAGGGGTCGACCCCGTCGAGGCGGCGGCCGCCGTTGCGGGCGAGTCGAGCACGGCGACGTGGACCGTCGTCTGGACCGACCGCCTCACCGCCTGCGACAACTACCGTGCCAAGGCCTTCCGTGTCGAGCCGGTCCCGAATACGCCAGGGCAATTCTTCGCCTGGGTGGCGTACGACATCATCCTCTTCGAAGAGGGCTCGATCGCGAACATGACGGCGAGCCTCATCGGCAATGTCTTCAGCTTCAAGCCGCTCAAGGCCGCAAGGCTGGAAGACATCCAGATCCCGCCGGCGTACGTCAAAACGTTCAAGGGCCCACCGACGGGCCTGATCGTAGAGCGCGAGCGCCTCGACAAGTTCGGCCGTCCTCTCTTAGGCGCGACCACCAAGCCGAAACTCGGACTTTCGGGCCGCAACTACGGCCGTGTCATCTACGAAGGCCTCAAAGGCGGGCTCGACTTCATGAAGGACGACGAGAACATCAACTCTCAGCCCTTCATGCATTGGCGGGATCGCTTCCTCTACGTGATGGAAGCCGTCAACAAGGCAAGCGCCACCACCGGCGAGGTGAAAGGGTCGTACCTCAACGTCACCGCCGCGACCATGGAAGACATGTACGAGCGTGCCGAGTTCGCCAGGGACCTCGGCTCGGTGGTCGTCATGGTCGACCTGGTGGTCGGTTGGACCGCCATCCAGAGCATGTCCCACTGGGCGCGGCGCAACGACATGATCCTGCACATGCACCGCGCTGGCCATGGCACCTACACCCGGCAGAAGAACCACGGCGTCAGTTTCCGCGTAATCGCCAAGTGGCTGCGACTCGCAGGTGTCGATCACCTGCACGCCGGCACTGCCGTGGGTAAGCTCGAGGGCGACCCCCTCACCGTGCAGGGCTACTACAACATCTGCCGCGATAGTTACACCCGTCAGGATCTGCAGCGCGGCATCTTCTTCGACCAGGACTGGTGCGACATCCGCAAAGTGATGCCGGTCGCCTCCGGCGGCATTCACGCCGGGCAGATGCATCAGTTGCTCGATCTGTTCGGTGATGACGTGGTGCTGCAGTTCGGCGGAGGAACTATCGGCCATCCGGCCGGCATTCAGGCCGGCGCTGTCGCCAACCGTGTCGCCCTCGAGGCGATGGTCAAGGCGCGTAACGAAGGCCATGACATCCGCGCCGAGGGTCGCGAGATCCTGCGCAAAGCGGCGCGTTTGTGCACGCCCCTGCAGCAGGCGCTCGATACCTGGGGCGAGATCACCTTCAACTACGCGCCGACGGATGCGTCCGATTTCACTCCGAGCACCGCGGTTGCGCACTGAAGCCGCACAGCGTCCCCCCGCTCCGAAGGAGCAGCGAACGATGATGACCAACCCCGTCGGGAAGATCACTCAAGGCCAGTTCAGCTTCCTGCCGGAGCTGACCGACTCAGAGATTTCACTGCAGGTCGAATACGGCCTGCGCCACGGCTATGCCTGGAGCGTCGAGTACACCGACGATCCGCACCCGCGCAACACGTACTGGGAGATGTTCGGCATGCCGATGTTCGATCTGCGCGATGCCGCCGGAGTGCTGCTGGAGCTGCACAACTGCCGCAAGAGTTTCCCGCGGCATTACATCCGGCTGGTCGCCTTCGATTCCACCCGCGGCGTCGAGAGCATCGTCATGAGCTTCATCGTGCAGCGTCCTGCGAGCGAGCCGGGGTTCGGGCTCATCCGCCGCGAAGGTCCGGGCCGCAGCGTGCGCTATACCGTGCACGGGTACGGCAGCGACCGCCCGGAAGGCGAGCGCAGCGGAGGCTGAAGCGAGATGAGTCCGCCGCTCTACTCGATCCCCGGCAGCACACCCGGCGCGGCGCGGGCGTCGTCCGCCACCGATTCCTCCGCAGCCGCCCTGGTCGAAACCGAGGCGGCTCAGGCCGCGGCTCACACGGTGAGCGAGGTGCTCGCGCAGAGCCAGGCGGGCGGGGTGATCGATGAGCTCGATCGCGACCTGATAGGCCTCGCACCCATTAAAGCCCGCATTCGTGACGTCGCAGCCCTGCTGGTGATCGACAAGCTGCGCATGAATCTCGGCCTTTCGGCTGCGGCGCCGAGCCTGCACATGAGCTTCACCGGTAATCCCGGCACCGGTAAGACCACGGTGGCGCTGCGCATGGCGCAGATCCTCTTCCGGCTCGGTTACGTGCGCAAAGGGCACCTGGTCGCAGTGACCCGCGATGATCTGGTAGGCCAGTACATCGGCCACACGGCCCCGAAGACCAAGGAAGTGCTCAAGCGCGCCATGGGTGGCGTGCTGTTCATCGACGAGGCGTACTACCTCTATCGGCCCGAGAACGAGCGCGACTACGGGCAGGAGGCGATCGAAATCCTCCTGCAGGTCATGGAGAACCAGCGCGATGACCTGGTGGTTATTCTTGCCGGCTACAAGGACCGCATGGAGGCGTTCTTCCGCTCCAACCCCGGCATGAGCTCGCGCATCGCCCATCATCTGGACTTCCCGGACTATGCGCCGGCCGACCTGCTGCGCATCGCCGAGAAGCTCCTCGAGCGGCAGAACTATCGCTTCGCCGCCGAGGCACGCACGGCGTTCGAGGAGTATCTGGCACATCGCATCCGCCAGCCGCACTTCGCGAACGCTCGCAGCGTGCGTAACGCGCTCGACCGCGCCCGGCTGCGCCAGGCGAGCCGCCTGTTTGCCGATCCGGAGCGGGTGTTCACCGCCGATGAGCTGACGACCCTCGAGGCGGACGACATTCGCGCGAGCCGCGTGTTCCGCGCTGCCGCTGTAGCGGCTGAAATCTGAGCAGCCAGGAGTGGCGAGCATGCATCTCGGGCGCACCACGCTCTCAAAGTTCCTGATCCAGCAGCTCACCGGCATTTCCGCTGCGAGCGACCTCGGGGCGCTGCTGGTCGATGTCGCCGCCGCGGTGAAGGCGATCTCGGCCATGACCGCCAAGGGGGCGCTCGATGGCTATCTCGGCGAGCACGGCGGGAGGAATGTGCAGGGCGAGACCCAACAGAAGCTCGACGTGCTGGCGCACGAGGTGATGATCCGCAGCTGCGAGTGGGGCGGGCTGCTCGCCGGCATGCTATCCGAGGAGTTGCCGGATCCTTATCCGATCCCGTCCGAATATGTGCGTGGGCGCTACCTGCTCGCGTTCGACCCGCTCGATGGCTCTTCCAACACCGACGTCAACGTATCGGTCGGTACGATCTTTTCGGTGCTGCGGCACGAGCGCGCCGAGCCGCCCGGCAGCGTGGACTATCTGCAGCCGGGCAAGCGTCAGGTCGCCGCCGGCTACGCCATCTACGGTCCCGCGACCATGCTGGTGATCACGGTCGGCAAAGGCACCCATGGCTTCACGCTCGATCGGGAGATCGGCAATTTCATCCTGACTCATCCGGACCTGCGGATTCCTGCCGACACCAGTGAGTTCGCCATCAACACGAGCAACGCACGCTTCTGGGAGTCGCCGGTGCATCGCTACGTGAGCGAGTGCCAGGCGGGCCGGACCGGGATCCGCAGTCGCGATTTCAACATGCGCTGGATCGCCTCGCTCGTTGCCGAGGCGCACCGCATCCTGATGCGCGGCGGCGTCTTCATGTATCCGCGAGACAGCAAAGATCCCGGGCGACCGGGGCGGCTGCGCCTGCTGTACGAAGCCAACCCGATCGGGCTGCTCATCGAGCAGGCGCAGGGTCTCGCGACGACCGGTTACCAGCGCGTCATGGAGATGAAGCCGGATGAGCTGCATCAGCGCGTACCGTTGATCATGGGTTCGCGCAACGAAGTCGAGCGCATCGAGCGCTACCACGCCGAGTTCCAGAGTGGCGCCGACCGGCCATTCAGCTCGCCGCTGTTCAACGAGCGCTCGCTGTTGCGCCCGGAAGCGCGGATCTGAATCGGTAAGCCAACGCATGTCCGTCAAGCATCCGATCATCGCCGTCACCGGTTCCTCCGGCGCCGGGACCACCACCGTGATGAGGAGCTTCGCACACATCTTCCGCCGCGAAGGCATCACGGCGCAGGTGATCGAGGGCGACTCCTTTCACCGCTACAATCGCGACGAGATGCGCGAGCGCGCGCAGGGCGGCGAGCGCGGCCGTAGCCCGCCACTCAGCCATTTCGGGCCAGAGGCGAATCTGCTCACCGAGCTCGCGTCCACCTTCGCCGAGTACGGCGCATCCGGGCGCGGCCAGGTGCGCCGCTACGTGCATGACGCCGCCGAGTCGAGGGAGCTCGGTTGTGCGCCGGGCACGTTCACCGACTGGCAGCCGATGGCGGCCGACAGCGACCTGTTGTTCTACGAAGGACTGCACGGAGCCTACGTGGGCGGCGGCATTGATGTCGCCCGGCACGTCGATCTGCTGGTGGGCGTCGTGCCGATCGTCAATCTCGAGTGGATCCAGAAGCTGCACCGGGACCGCAACCATCGCGGTTACAGCCAGGAGGCGGTGGTCGACACGATACTGCGCCGCATGCCCGATTACGTGAACCACATCTGTCCGCAGTTCAGCCGCACGCATGTCAATTTCCAGCGCGTCCCGACGGTCGACACCAGCAATCCGTTCATTGCCGCGGACATCCCCAGCGCGGATGAGTCCATGGTGGTCATCCGTTTCGCCAACCCCAAGGGAATCGATTTCCCGTACCTGATCTCCATGCTGCACAACTCCTGGATGAGCCGGCCGAACAACATCGTCGTGCCGGGCGGCAAGATGGGTCTCGCGATCGAGTTCATCTTCACGCCGATGGTGTTGCGGCTGATGGATCGGAAGAGGCGCGCTTAGCATGTCTGCGGAACATCGGTGGTCAGCCGTGCGCGCGCTATTGTTCGACCTCGATGGCACGCTGCTCGATACTGCCGCCGACATCACGCTCGCGCTGAACCGCGCGCTCGCGGAGCAGAACCTGCCGACACTCGCGAGGAATGAGGTCCGCCGCCTCATCGGGCGGGGCACACCCGCATTGGTGGAACGCGGCCTCGAGCGCATCGGTGCCGCGGGCAGCGCCGCCGACGCGCAGCTGCTGCTCGATCGATTCCATCACCATTGCGAGCGCATTCACGAGCACGGCGAGATGCAGACCCGCGTGTATCCGGGCGTCGCCAGGGGGCTTGCTGCGCTGCATGCCTTTGGTTTCCTGCTCGCGGTAGTCACCAACAAACCCCGCGGGACCACCGTGCACCTGTTGACTCGTTTGGGTCTGATTCAATGGATGCAGGCGGTGGTGGGCGGGGACAGCGGCCTGCAGCGCAAGCCTCATCCGCAACCGCTGCTCGCCGCCTGCGAGCAGCTCGGGGTAGGGCCAGCCCAGGCCCTCATGGTAGGGGACTCGCAGATCGATGTGGCTGCTGCGCGGGCTGCCACGTTGGCCGGGGTCGTGTGTGTCCCCTATGGCTACAACGAGGGTGCTGATCCGCGCACGCTGCCGTGTGACGCATTCATCGAAACGCTCGAGGATCTGCCCGCGGCCCTCGTGCCGCAGGCAGACCGCCCGGGGAGCGCCAAGGCCCTCCCCGGGTAACTGGTCGCTGGGTAGCTGGCGCTCGTCAGTCGCGGGGTCAACCCTGGGGCTTGAGGTCGCTGCGCGCCTGCTCCTCCGCCCTGCGTGCCTCGGCGGCCGCATCGGCGTCGGGCTTGCAGGCGTGGATCGCGCCCTCGAGCTGCTCGCCGCCGGTCACGCGCGACTTAAGGTCCGCGAACGGGATGTTCAGGTTCTGCGCGGCGTGCAGCACTGCTGCGCACTCGTCGGTGGTCTTGATCCCTTCACAGGCCTCCTGCGGCGACGTGCCCTGCGGCAGCAACGCCGCGAGATGCGTGCCCACTGCGGCCGCATTCGGAGCCATCGAGTTGGATGGGCTCGTCGCGGTGGAATTGCCCGAGATCGGCTGCTGCATGGTCGTCATCGACGGATCATCGCGCGATGGCGGAGCCGGGGTCTCGTCGGACTGCGGGCGCTCGCCCGGCTGAGGTTGCGGCGCTGTCTCATTCATTGGCTGCCCGAACGCGAGTGCTGTACTGCCTACGGCCACGGCCACGGCTATCAAGCGGGTGACGGATCTCATTGAAGTACCTCCACGGAGCGCGGAAGGCTCGCCCGGAGAGCCGGTGCGGGCACACGCTCCAATGAGGCAGCCTAGACTTCCCGGTCAGGGCGATTGAATCGGGCCGTGGAGAGTCCTCCGGTCGGTTTGATCCGACAGGGAAACCGCGCGGAGCTGCAACCGGCGCCGTGGCGGCAGCCGGTGTCGTGGCGTTACGGGTTCATTCCAGGCGCATGCGCAAACCGGCCCACATCCCGCGGGGCTGCGCGGGCGAGACCGCGTCTTCGTTGGTCCAGTCGGCCGGGTTGGGTCTGAAGGAGCCGTTCGGATTGAACGCGTTGCTCGTGAGGAATCCGGCCGTGGAATACTGCCGGTCGAAAAGGTTGACGACCCGCGCGAACACCTCCAGCTTTTTCGTCAGCCGGCATGAGCCATGCAGGTTGACGACCGCGTAACCCGGAATCGCACCCGTCCCCGAGACGTATTCACCGAGACCGTTCGTGCCGCCGGCACGATTGGCATTGTTCTCGTTGCCGTGAAGGTACGAGCCGGAAGCTAACATCAGGTTGGCGCCGAGGTCCCAGCGAGCCGCCTGGTAGCCGAGGATCAGCCGGCCGGTGTGCCTCGGTATGAGCGGGATGCGATCGCCGGGGCGAACCTGAATATCCCCGTTGGCATCGGCCGTGCTGTTGGAGTTGGCACTCACTGCAAAGTCCGATTGAAAGGTGGCATCGACGAGGCTGTACATCAGCTGCCAGTGCCAGCCGCCCTGCCTGCCGCCCAGCGCCAGGTCGAATCCCTGACGGCGCGTGTTGCCGACATTGGCAAAATAGCCGGAGTTGGTGGCGGTGGCGATGAACTGAATGTCATTGCTGTTGATGGTGCGAAACGCGCCGGCGCTCCACACCAGCCTCTCCCCGGCCAGCTTGCCGCGCACACCGAGCTCGGCCGTCCGCGCGACCACCTGCTCGAGGCCCGGATCGCTGGCGAAGTCGTTGGGCAGCCCGCACGGGACCGAGGGATCCGCGCAGCCGAGCTCGATGACCGTCGGCGCGCGACTTGCCTCGTTGTAGTCGGCGTAGAACGTCAGGGTATCGCGCGGCGTCAGCGTGAAACCGAAAGCCGGGTTGACGCGGCTGAAGGTATGGTCGCCGGCGAGCGGGCGCGCCTCGCCGAAACCCGCAGCGAAATCGCCGATATCCGTGTCGATGCTGTAGCCGTTGAGCGTCTCGGTGCTGCGGTTATAGCGGATCGAGAGCGTAAGGTGCAGCAGCGGGCTCGGCGAGAGTGTATCGGTCGCGTACACCCCGTAGATGCGGTTGTCGCCGCTGAGTGAAATGACGGTCTGATTGTTGAACGGACTCTCCTCGTAGATGAGCATGCGGTCGGCCGAGAGCTGCCCGTACTGGTAGGACTGGGTGAAGGTGTCCTTCGAGTCGTTGTAGTCCCCGCCGACGATTGCCTGGTTGGGCCAGCCGAACATGTCGTGCGAGTCGGTGAGCTGCAGGCCGAAACCGGCGGTGCGCTGCGTGACACTGCCGCTGGCGTTCTGACCGGGTGCACACCAGGTGAGCTCGGCGCGGCTCGCCGCGGGTCCACTGCAGTCGAACGGCGGACCGCTGTAGTCGCTGTCGAGATAGCTGTCGTTGACGTTGCCGTTGATGGCGTTGGTGGCGAGATGACGATAGTAGAGGTTGCCCGACAGCAGCAGCTTCTGCGCCAGGAAGTGAGTGCCGGTCAGGTTGATGAAACTGAGCCGGTTCTCGGTGAAGTCGGGCGTGTAGCTCGTCTCGCGGCGGTAGTCGAGCATGCTTTGCGGTACCGCGCCGTTGCCGTACAGGCTGGTGTCTGCGAAGCTATAACTGAGGTCGAGGTCGGACTTGTCGTTTTGCCAGCCGACCTTGCCGAAGGCCTGCCACGCACGGCTCGCCGAGAAGTCGCGCCAGCCGTTCTCCTCGAAGTAGCTGGCGGTCAGAAAATAGTCGAAATCGCCGAATTCCCCGCCGCTCTCGCCTTCGAATGAACGCCGCCCGAAGGACCCGCCGTACGCCTCGAACTCGGTGCCCGGATTGTCGTGCCCGCTCTTGGTGCGCACGGAAAGTGCGCCGCCCAGGGTGTTGAGGCCGAACACCGGGTTGGAGCCCGATATCAGCGTCACGGTGGAGATAGCCGACTGCGGGATGAGGTCCCAGTTGACGGTGTCGCCGAAGGACTCATTCACCCGCACACCATCAACGTACACCGACAGCCCTTCGGGCGTACCGAGCAGCGGCGAGGCGGTGAAGCCGTGGTAATTCACGTCGAGCTGAAATGGATTGTTGGCGCTCTCGTTGACACTGACCCCGCTGAAGTTGTTGTTGAGGAATTCGGCAATGCCGAGGGCCTGCTGACGCTCCAGGTCCTCGCTGCCGGCCGTCTGCACGCTGGCCGGTATCTGGTTCTCGGGGAGGCCGAGACCCGCAAGCGGGGTATTGCCGATCACGGTCACCTGCGGCAGCTCCTGCGCCGTGGCCGGATTGCCGGGAGCCGGGTCCGCCGCAGCGCTCGCGGATGCGAGCACTGGCAGCGCTGAGCCAGCGACGCAAATCAGGATCCGCAGCTGCAGAATCGCATTCGAGTGTGCCATCAGCCTTCCGTGTGTCGAGTGTAGGGAGCGTCTGCTGATTCCGTCCAGATGATTCCGGGCGCAGCTGCGTGCTACCGTTGCGCCCCCATCCTTGGCGCGGGAAGCGACGCGTGAGTGCAGTCCCGGGCATCGGCAGAGTCAGCGGCCTGATCGCAGCGTTGGCGCTGGCGGGCAGCGCGCAGGCGCAGAGCTCGCCGCTTCCGGCCGGGGTCAAGCGGGCCGCGCACACCTACATCACACGCGCGGCGCTCGAGGCCGGCATCCGTTTTCTATCATCCGACCTGCTCGAGGGGCGCGGCCCAGCCACGCGCGGCGATGAGCTCGCGCGGCTCTACCTGCAGACCCGGCTCGAAGGCATGGGTTACCAGCCCGCATTCGCCAACGGCGCCTGGCAGCAGCCTTTCGACATCGTCGGTCTCAAAGGGCAATTTCCGCAGAGCTGGAGCTTCCAGGGACGCAGCGAACGCCTCGACTTGAGCTGGCGTGAGGACTACATCGCCGTCAGCGGTGTGCAGAAGGAGAGCGTCTCCATCGAGGATGCGGAGCTGGTGTTCGTCGGGTACGGCATCCAGGCGCCGGAATTCCATTGGGATGATTTCAAGGGCACCAATCTCGCGGGGAAGATCCTCGTGATGATGAACAACGATCCGGACTGGGATCCGAACCTGTTCGCCGGCACGCGCCGGCTGTATTACGGGCGCTGGGATTACAAGTACGAGAGCGCCGCACGCCAGGGAGCCGCCGGCGCAATCATCATCCATACCACGCCCTCGGCTGGCTATCCGTGGCAAGTGGTGCAGAGCTCTTGGGGCGGCGAGCAGTTTGCGCTGCCCGCGGGCAATGAGCCGCACGTGCGCATCGAGGCCTGGGCGAGCGAGGCTGCGGTGCGGCGCTTGATGAAATCGGGCGGCTACGATCTCGATAAGCTCATCGCCTCGGCCCGCTCGCGCGATTTCCATCCGCTGCCACTCGGCATACGCACCTCGATCAGCTTCACCAACCGGCTCTCGAGCGTGCAGACCGCAAACGTCGGCGGGGTATTGCCCGGCAGCGATCCCACTCTCCACGCGCAGGTCGTGGTGCTCTCGGCGCACCACGATCACTTCGGCATCGGCGAGCCCGACGCGAGCGGCGATCGTATCTACCATGGTGCGGTCGACAACGCCGCTGGCTGCGCGCAGGTGCTGGCGACCGCGCAGGCACTTGCGTCGCTCCCCGAAAGACCACGGCGCTCGGTGCTGGCACTGTTCGTCGCAGGCGAGGAACGCGGACTCCTCGGCTCGAAGTATTACGCCGAGCATCCGACATTTGCTGCTGGCCGCATCGCCGCGGATATCAACGTCGACGGTGGCAACATCTTCGGCCGTACACGCGATGTGACTTCGATCGCGCTTGGCAAGTCATCACTCGATGAGGTCGCAGCGCGTATCGCGGCGACCCAGGGGCGCGTAGTGAAAGCTGACCAGTTCCCCGATCGCGGCTATTACTACCGTTCCGACCAATTCTCCCTCGCGCGCATCGGCGTCCCCGCACTTTTCTTCGATGACGGCACCGATTTCATCGGGCGGCCCGCGGGTTGGGGCCGCCAGCAGAAAGAGCAGTGGGAGCTGAAGAAATACCATCAGCCTTCCGACCGCCTCGAAGACAGCTGGAACTTCGATGGCATGATCGAGGATGCGCAGCTTGCGATGCTCTCAGCCTGGCTCACAGCACAGGCCGATGCGATGCCCGCCTGGAAGCCCGGGGATGAGTTCGAGGCGGCGCGCAAGCGCGCGCTCGCGGCGGCAGGCGGTCCCTAGCCCAGGGCGCACGCACAGAGCTGCGCCGATCTCCGGAGAAAACACATGTTCGAGCATCTCGCCGCCGTCGTACCCGATCCCATTCTTGGGCTGATGGCGGCATTCCGGGCCGATCCCGATGTGCGCAAGGTCGATCTCGGCGTCGGGGTTTACCGGGATGGGCAGGGCAACACCCCGGTGCTGGAGTCAGTGCGCGCCGCGGAGAGCGCGCTCATCGCCCGCCAGAGCACCAAATCCTACGTCGGCCCTGCGGGCAATCCCGCATTCAACCAATCGATGGAGCAGCTGGTGCTGGGCGCCGCGCATGCGGCACTCGCCGCCGGGCGGGTGCGCAGCGTGCAGACCCCGGGAGGCTGCGGCGCGCTGCGGCTCGGAGCGGAGCTGATCCGCGCCGCTCGCCCGGACAGCGTGGTCCACGTGAGCACACCGACCTGGGCGAACCACACTCCGCTGCTCGCCGGCAGCGGCCTGCGGCTGGAGCGTTATCCATATTTCGATCCCGCCACCGGCGGTGTGCAGTTCGAGGCGATGCGGGCCGCGCTCGAGCGGCTACCGGCAGGTGCGGTGGTGCTGCTGCACGCGTCCTGTCACAACCCGACGGGCGCTGATCTGTCGCAATCCCAATGGCGCGAGCTGCTGGCACTGGTGAAGCGGCGGGAGCTCATGCCCTTCATCGACATGGCTTACCAGGGACTCGGCGACGGGACGGATGCCGACGCGTTCGGGCTGCGCCTCTTCTGCGCGGAGCTCCCCGAGGTGCTGTGCGCGGTGTCCTGCTCGAAGAACTTCGGCCTGTACCGCGAGCGCACCGGTTCGTTGCACGTCATCAGCGCATCGACCAGTGCGGCCGATGCGGCGCTCAGTCAGCTGGTGCGCATCGCACGCGGCATCTGGTCGATGCCGCCTGATCACGGCGCCGCCATCGTGCAGGCGATCCTTGCCGATGAGGGTTTGCGCAGCGGCTGGGCGTCCGAGGTCGAGGCGATGCGTCGCCGCATCGAGGAGTTGCGCCTGGAAGTGGTGCAGCAGCTGCGCCGGCATTGTCCGCAGCGCGACTTCGGCTTCATCGCGCGCCAGCGGGGCATGTTCTCCTTCTTCGGGATCGACACCGCGCAGGTGCACGCGCTGCGCGAGCGGCATCACATCTACATGACCGACGACAGCCGAATGAACGTTGCGGGCCTGCGGCGCGAGAATCTCGATTACTTCGTGCGCGCGGTCGCGCAGGTCCTCTCGGGCTGACGGCCAGCGCGGCGCCCGGCCACGCCGCTGCGGCAGAATCGGGATCCGAGCCTGGCCTTACTCCGGCACGATGATGCGGTGCGTCGACTTCACCTCTTCCATGACGAAGTAGGTGTGGGTCTGTTGCACGCCGCGCGCCGCCGCGATCCGGTCGCCGAGGAAGCGCCGATAGCTTTCCATGTCGGTGACGCGCACCTTGAGCAGATAATCGAAGCCGCCTGCCACCATGTGGCACTCCATCACCTCATCGTGCGCCAGCATCGCCTGCTTGAAGCGATCGAACGCGTCCGGTGTCGTGCGATCGAGGGATACCTCCACGTAAGCGAGCAGCCCAAGACCCAGCCGCCGCGGATTCAGCCGTGCGAAGTAACCCTCGATGTAGCCGCCCGACTCCAGGCGCCGCACGCGCTCGAGCGTCGGGGTGACGGTGAGGTGCACCTCGCGCGCGAGTTGCGAGACCGCCGCCCGCCCGTCCTGCTGCAACCGTACGAGCAGCCGGCGGTCGATGCGATCGAGAGCCCGGTCCGCAGCCGGCTCGCTTGCTGCGGCGGTTTTCGTTGCCGTCATGGCAGTCAATTTTACTATTAAAAGCCGTTAAATGGATAATTATCCTCTGCATTTGTCTATAAAATAAGACTAATTCACTATACCGTCGGAGTGGGCACGACATGATCGCGACCGGGCGCAGCGAGCGGGTAGAAGGAGCGAGTGCACTCGCGGCATTGCGCACGCAGCTGCGCGCGGCGACCTTGCGCGCGGAAGCGGCCGCCTCCGACGAAGCACTCGCCGATCTCACTCCCGCACAGGAGGCGCTCGATCGGGCCAGCGTCCGCGCGGCGCGATGGGTGGAAGCGGCGCGCGCCGATCAGCGCTCTCGCCCGCTCGTCGAGCGCATGCTCGAGCAGTTCCCGCTCGACAGTGCCCAGGGCAAGGCACTGATGAGCCTTGCCGAGGCTCTGCTGCGCACCCCGGATCCCAAGCGCGCCGACCAGCTGATCGCCGAGCGGCTCGCGACGATCCGCTCGGCGGGGGTGCCGGGCGACACCGATCTGTTGCTGCGTACCGGGTTCACCCTGCTCGGCGCCGCGGGCCGATTGCTGCCGGACGTGCTCGGGGAGCTCGCCGGTGTGTTCTCGACTGCGAGCCTCACCCGTCCCGTGGTCGCGCCGGTCGTCCGCGCGGCGCTGCGCCAGTCGATGCAGCTCCTCGGCCATGCGTTCATCGTCGGCGAGACCATCGATGAAGCGCTGGCACGCGGTGCGTCGGATCCGGAGCTCGGCTTGTGCTCCTACGACGTGCTCGGTGAAGGCGCGCGCACCGAAGCCGACGCGCAGCGCTACTTCGACGCCTACGCTCGTGCCATTGCAGCGCTCGGGAATCAAGCCGCGCGCGGCACGCATGCGCGCTCCGGAATCTCGGTGAAGCTCTCCGCACTCGAGTCACGCTACACCTTGCTGCAGAGCTCACGCGTTCACGAACGGCTCGCCCCGCGCATGCTCGAGCTGGCGCTGAGCGCGGCGCGCGCCGGTATCGGCTTCACCATCGATGCCGAGGAGGCCGACCGTCTCGATCTGTCGCTCGATATCATCGAGACGCTGGCCCGCGATGAGCGCACCCGCGACTGGGATGGCCTGGGACTCGCGGTGCAGGCCTACGGACGGCGCGCCCCGCTGGTGCTCGGCTGGATTGCGCAGCTCGCGCGCGAGACCGGCCGGCGCATGAGCGTGCGTCTCGTGAAGGGCGCCTACTGGGACAGCGAGATCAAGCGCGCCCAGGAACGCGGCCTCGCCAGCTTTCCCGTGTACACCTCCAAGGCGGCTACCGACGCGAGCTATCTCGAGTGCGTCCAGCACCTGTTCGGCGCGCGGGAGGTGATTTACCCGCAGTTCGCCACTCATAACGCCTACACCGTCGCCGCGGTGCTCGAGTTAGCCCCGCCGGGCACGCAGTATGAGTTCCAGCGGCTGCATGGGATGGGAGAAGCGCTGTATGCGGCCGCGCGCGCGGAAGTCCCCGATCTGCCACCGGTGCGGGTCTATGCGCCGGTGGGTACGCACGAGGAGCTGCTGCCGTATCTCGTGCGGCGGCTGCTCGAGAACGGCGCCAACACCTCCTTCGTCCATCAGTTCATGAATCCGCAGATACCGGTGGAGGAGGTGGTGCGCGACCCGATCACCTCGCTCGCCGCGGAGCCCGCAGGGGCGGCGCGCCTGCGCGAGCCCGGTGCGCTCTTTGGCGCCGAGCGCGCCAACTCGGCCGGTGAGGATTTCGGTGACCCCGCGGCGCTCGCAGCGCTCGAAGCCGAAATAGGCGCGCAGGCGAGCGTGATCCACGCGGGCGGACCGATACTGAGCGGGCGAGCGGTACGGGATGCGAAGGTCCCGGTCACCTCCCCGGCCGATGTCAGCGAGACCGTGGGTTACACCCGCGATGCCACCGCGCAGGAGATCCGCGACGCGATGGAGGAGGCCGCCGCGGCGCAACCGGCGTGGGATGCGACGCCGGCCGCGGAGCGCGCCGCGTGCTTGCTGAAGGCGGCCGATTTCCTGCAGCAACGGCGTGGCGCTTTTCTCAGCCTGCTGGTTCGCGAGGCCGGCAAGACCTTGCCCGATGCGGTGGCGGAGCTGCGCGAGGCGGTGGACTTCTGCCGCTACTATGCCGCACGCGGCCGCGAGCTTTTCGCTGCCCCGGAACAGTTGCCCGGCCCCACCGGCGAGCGCAATACGCTTGCGCTCAATGGCCGCGGCGTATTCGTCTGCATAAGCCCGTGGAACTTTCCGCTCGCCATATTCACCGGGCAGGTGACCGCGGCGCTCATGGCCGGCAACGCGGTCGTGGCGAAACCTGCGCCCGCAACCCCGCTCATCGCACATGCGATGATCCGCGTGCTACATGCAGCGGGCGTCCCGCCCGCGGTGCTGCAGCTCGCACCCGCGGACGGCCCGCCTTTCGGCGAGGTCGCCCTCACGCACCCCGCACTCGCCGGCGTGGCATTCACCGGTTCGACGGCGACGGCAAGCACCATCAACCGCACACTTGCCAACCGGCCGGGTGCGATCGTGCCGCTCATCGCCGAGACCGGCGGGGTGAACGCGATGGTGGTCGATGCCACCGCGCTACCGGAACAGGTCGTCGACGACGCTGTCACCTCGGCGTTCACGAGTGCAGGACAGCGCTGCTCCGCGCTGCGCGTCCTGTACCTGCAGGAGGAAATCGCCGAGCGGGTCACCGCCATGCTGATCGGCGCGATGCGCGAGCTCAAGATCGGTCCACCGCAGCAGCTGTCGACGGATGTCGGCCCGGTGATCGGCGCAGCCGCACGCACGCGCCTCGAGCGCCACGCCGAGCGTATGCGCCTTGAGGCGCGGCTGCTGTATGCCTGCGAGCTCGATCCCGCACTCGCGGCGCGGGGCCATTTCTTCCCGCCCCACCTGTTCGAGCTCAAGCGGCTCGATCAGCTGCAGACCGAGGAATTCGGGCCCATCCTGCACGTCGCGCGCTACCGCAGCGATCAGCTACCGCAGGTGCTCGCCGCCATCCGCAGCACGGGCTATGGGCTCACGCTCGGCATTCATACCCGCGTCGAGAGTCTCGCCGAGCACGTGTTCCGCTCGCTGCCGGTGGGCAACACCTACGTGAACCGCAATATGATCGGCGCGGTGGTGGGTGTGCAGCCCTTCGGCGGCCAGGGGCTCTCCGGCACCGGACCGAAGGCGGGCGGGCCACATTACCTGCTGCGCTTTGCCAACGAGCGTACGCTCACCATCAACACGGCAGCCATCGGCGGCAACGTCGAGCTGCTGTCGTGAGAGGATTGCCGGCCCGCTTCAGTCAGGTCCTGCCGATGGTGACGGCGCGGCGGATGGTTGTGGCCGCCCATCGGCCTCATGCAGCTCCTCGGTGAGCGCCTCGAGCGAGTCGATGGGCGCCGAGCAGATGCTGCCACGGCAGAGGTACGCTACCGGGAGTGCGCGCGCGGTCTTCTCGGCTAGCGCGGCCGGGAGTCCCGCGGCCTCGGCCGGGATCGCGAGCACGATGCGCTGCGGGGCGTAAAAGCGCGCGAGCGCGGCCCGCCAGCCCTCGATGGTACGCGCTTCACCGCGCAGTACGATGATCTCGGGAGGAGTGAGCAACTCCTCGAGCGCTCCGAGCAGACTCACGTGTGCGTGCGGATACTGGCTGATCGCCGGCCACGCGGCACGCAGCGTGCGTTCCGCGGCCGCGAGGTACCGCGGCTCGGCGAGCAGGTAACCCATGCGCAGCAGCACGCGCGCGCCGATGCCGTTACCGGCGGGAGTCGCATCGTCGCCGAAGGTCTTGCTGCGATGGATCAGCGCCTCGTGGTCGTCCGAGGTGAAATAAAAACCCCCGGACGCATCGTCGGCGAAATGCCGCAGCACAACCTCGAGTAGCTCACGGGCGAAATCGAGCTCTTCGGCGCTGAAGCGTACCTGCTGCAGCTCGAGTATGGCGTCGACGAGGTACACATAGTCATCGAGGTAAGCGTTGAGGTGGGCACGGCCATCCATGTAGCTCGCGAGCAGCCGGTGCTCGCGCCAGAGGGTCGCGCGGATGAAATCGAGCGCGCGCGTCGCGGAGATGGCGAGATCCTCGCGCGCGAGCGCACGTGCCGCGATCGCCATGCCGCGGATCATGAGCGCATTCCACGAGGTGAGCACCTTGTCGTCGCGCGCTGGGCGCACGCGCATCTCCCGCAGCGGCAGCAGCCGGGCCCGCGCCGCGGCGATGAGCGCAAGCACCTGCTCCGGAGTGCGTTTCACCTGCCCCGCGATGTCCTCCACGGAGGTGACGGTATGCAGATGCCAATGCCCCTCGAAATTTGCCGCCTGGTCGAGGCCGAAGCGCGGCGCAAACACTGCGAACTCATCCGCGCTCAGCGCCGCGCGCACCTCATCGCGATCCCACACGTAGAACCTGCCTTCGTGGCCCTCGGAGTCCGCGTCGAGGCTCGAGTAGTAGCCGCCCTCGGGGGACTGCATCTCACGCAGCACCCAGCCTGCGGTCTCGTGCGCTACTTTCCCATACAGGGCATCGGCGCCCGCGAGTGAAGCGTGTGCGTAGGCGGCGAGCAGCGCGCCGTTGTCGTAGAGCATCTTCTCGAAGTGCGGGATCATCCAATATTCATCCACCGAATAACGGCAGAAGCCGCCACCGAGCTGATCGTTGATCCCGCCCTCGGCCATGCGGCGCAGCGTGAGCGCCGCCATGTAGAGTGCCTGCAGGTCGGGCTCGGGTGCCTCGGCGCTCGCGCGCCAGCGCTGCATCAGCCACTCGCTCATTTCCGCGTGCGGAAACTTCGGCGCGCCGC
The DNA here is from genome assembly GCA_036498445.1 of Steroidobacteraceae bacterium. Classification (GTDB taxonomy): domain Bacteria; phylum Pseudomonadota; class Gammaproteobacteria; order Steroidobacterales; family Steroidobacteraceae; genus 13-2-20CM-66-19. The sequence goes on along the minus strand of DASYFL010000014.1, from coordinate 72,344 downwards.
CAAAGCCACCATTGCGCGAGTCGAAGCTGCGCGCGAGCTGCGCGCGGCACGCAGCGAGGGGCGCGTCGGTGAGCTCGCCGTCAGGCCCCATGGGCTCGGGAGTGAGCTCCTCGAATGCCGCCATCAGCGCTGCGTTCTGCTTCCTGAGCTCGGGCCCATGCTCCCGGTAGTACACCGCGATCCGCTGCAGAATGTCCTTGAAGGCGGGAAGGCCGTGACGCGGCTCTTGCGGAAAGTACGTGCCGCCGAAGAACGGACGTTGATCGTCGTGCGTGAGGAACATGGTCAATGGCCAGCCGCCACTGCGGCGGGTGAGCATCTGCTGCGCGATCTGATAGATGCGATCGATGTCGGGACGCTCCTCACGATCGACTTTGATGTTGATGAAGTTGTCGTTGAGGATCCTGGCGGTGGCTTCGTCTTCGAAGCTTTCTTCGGCCATACGATGGCACCAGTGGCAGGCCAGGTAGCCCACACTCAGATGGATCGGCTTCATCTCGGCGCGGGCGCGCCCAAGTGCTTCGCTGCCCCACGGATACCATTCGACGGGATTGTGTGCGTGCTGCCGAAGGTACGGACTCGTCTGGCTACTGAGATGGTTGACGTACCTGGGCGTACCGTCCCTGTTCACATGCCTGGGCTGCGTCATGCTCGTGCGTCCGGAGCCTTTGCGTCGATTCTGTATACTCTCATTCGGCTTTTTCTGCCCCGAATCTCATGTCCCGCCCTGCATCTTCCCCAGCGCACCCAGTCGATGCCAACTCGCGCGTGCTGCGCCTGAAGCGCGGCGAGGAGCGGCGTCTCGCCGCCGGGCACCTGTGGGTATTCAGTAACGAAGTCGACACGGAGCGCACGCCCCTCGGGCAGTTCGCGCCGGGCGCGGTGGTCGAGCTGCGCTCGTACCGCGACGCGTTCCTCGCTTACGCCTACGTCAATCCGCATGCGTTGATCTGCGCGCGCATCCTGTCGCACGATGCCGCGCAGCCGGTGGACAGTGGGCTCATCGAGCAGCGTCTCACGGCCGCGCTCGCGCTACGCGAGCGGCTCGGCGCTGCACGTTACTGCCGCTGGGTGTTCGGCGAATCTGACCTGTTGCCCGGGCTCGTGCTCGATCGGTATGGAGACATCGTCGTCGGCCAGATTGCGACCGCCGGCATGCAAGCGCTGCGTGAGCCGATCGAGCAGGCCGTGCGTCGAGTCGTGAGTCCGCAGGCGCTCATCTGGAAGAACGATTCTGCCGCGCGCGACCTCGAGCAGCTCCCGCACCTGGTGCAGCCAGCCTTCGGCGAGCTGCCAGCCAGCGTCGATGTCCTGGAGGCCGGGCTGAGCTTCGCCGCGCCGCTCGCCGGCGGTCAGAAGACCGGATGGTTCTACGACCAGACCGCCAACCGTGCGCGCCTGCGCCGTTACCTCGTTCCCGGCGTGCGAGTGCTCGATGTGTGCTCGTATGTCGGCGCCTGGGCGCTCACCGCGCTGGCTGCGGGCGCGGCGCGAGCCTGCTGCGTGGACTCATCGCCCGTGGCATTGGAGTACGCCGAGGCGAACGCGCGCCGCAACGAGAAGACCATCGTGCCGCTACGCGCCGATGCGTTCGATGCCCTGAAGGCTTTGCTCAGCGAGGGCGAGCGATTCGACCTGGTGGTGCTCGACCCGCCGGCGTTCATCAAGCGCAAGAAGGATATTCCGCAGGGGCAGGCTGCCTATCGCAAACTCAACCAGCTCGCGCTCGGACTGCTCGCGGAAGGAGGGCTGCTGGTGTCATGCTCCTGTTCCTATCATCTCGCGGCCGAGGAGTTGCTGGAGGCCATTCAGGCAGCCGCGCGGCACAGCGGGCGCTTCGTGCAGATCCTCGAGGCTGCCGGCCAGTCCCCCGACCATCCGCTTCATCCTGCGATCCCGGAAACCCGTTACCTCAAAGCGTTCTTCTGCCGCGTGACACGCGCGGTCGGCTAAACTTGCCGCCCCATGCTCGTTTATCCCGGATTCAACCCGATCGCGTTCGAGATCGGCCGCGTCAAGGTTCACTGGTACGGAATCATGTACCTGCTGGGCTTTGCCGCGGGGTGGTGGCTTGCCCGACGCCGCGCGGCGCGTCCTGTCTCGACCTGGAAGCCGCAGGATGTCGATGACCTGATCTTCTTTGCCATGCTCGGAGTGATCTTCGGCGGGCGCATCGGCTACGTGTTGTTCTACGGCCTGACCTTCTGGGCGAGCGACCCGTGGTACCCGTTGAAGATCTGGGAAGGCGGCATGTCTTTCCACGGCGGCCTCATTGGCGTCGTCGTGGCGCTCACCTTGTTCGCCTGGCGTCGCGACCGCAACGCCGCCGACGTGTACGACTTCACCGCGCCGCTGCCCGCGCTCGGACTTTTCTTCGGCCGCATCGGCAACTTCATCAACAGCGAGCTGTGGGGCAAGGTGACCACGGTCCCGTGGGGATTCCGCGTCAATGGCGAGGTGCGCCACCCCTCGCAGCTGTACGAGGCGGCGCTCGAAGGACTGTTGCTGTTCGCGGTGCTGTGGTGGTTCACTTCCCGTCCACGGCCGCGCCTCGCCCCGTCGGGTCTGTTTCTGCTCATGTACGGCGCGGCACGCTTTCTCATCGAGTTCGTACGTGTGCCGGATGAGCACATCGGCTACCTCGCCGGCGGCTGGCTGACCGAAGGACAGGTGCTGTCGATACCGATGATCCTCGCCGGCATCCTGATGTTGGCTTGGGCCTACCGCGCGCGCCAGCCCTCGGGCAACTTCGTTACGGCGCAAATGAAGCCTGCGCAATGAAGCAGTATCTCGAGCTGCTGCGGCGCATCCGCACCCAGGGCGTGCGTAAGGCAGACCGCACCGGCACCGGCACGCTGTCGCTGTTCGGTGAGCAGATGCGCTTCGACCTCGGCGCCGGTTTCCCCCTGGTCACCACCAAGAAGGTCCACCTGCCGTCGGTGGTCTACGAGCTGCTGTGGTTCCTGCGCGGCGACACCAACGTCGCGTGGCTGCACGAGCATGGCGTCAGCATCTGGGACGAGTGGGCCGATGCCGAAGGCGAGCTCGGTCCAGTCTACGGGCGGCAATGGCGCGCCTGGGCCGCGGCCGATGGCCGTCACATCGACCAGGTCGCGCAGGCGGTCGAGCAGCTCCGGCGCAATCCGGACTCGCGCCGCATCATGGTGAGTGCCTGGAACGTGGGCGAGCTCGAGCGCATGCGGCTCATGCCATGCCACGCGTTTTTCCAGCTTTACGTGGCCGCCGGGCGGCTGTCCTGCCAGATGTACCAGCGCAGCGCCGATGTTTTCCTCGGCGTACCGTTCAACATCGCGAGCTACGCGCTGCTGACGCACCTCCTCGCACAGCAGTGCGACCTCCTCCCCGGCGAGTTCGTCTGGACCGGTGGCGACTGTCACCTGTACCTCAATCATCTCGAGCAGGCGGACCTGCAGCTCGCGCGCACGCCGCTCGCCTTGCCAACGCTCGTGATCCAGCGGCGGCCGCCGAGCATGTTCGAATACCGTTACGAAGATTTCGAGTTCCGTAACTACCAGCATCATGCGCCGATACGCGCGCCGGTGGCGGTATGAGCCGCACCCGCCTGCTCGAACAGCCGCTTCTCGAGGTGCGCGATTCGCCGCTGCATGGGCTCGGCGTGTTCGCGGCACACCGCATCGGTAAGGGCACCCGCATCATCGAGTACCTGGGCGAGCGGGTCTCGCACGCCGAGGCCGACCGCCGCTACGAGCACAAGGATGCCGAGGATGCGCATACTTTCCTCTTCATCGTGGACTCGCGCACCGTGATCGACGCGGGGGTGGATGGCAACGAGGCGCGCTTCGTCAATCATGCCTGCGACCCCAACTGCGAGTCGGTGATCGAGGACCGCCGGGTGTTCATCGAGGCATTGCGTGCCATCGAACCGGGCGAAGAGCTCACCTACGACTATCAGATCGCGCGCGAGCCCGACGATCCGCCCGATATCGACGCCATCTTCGCCTGCCGTTGCGGCAGCGAGCGCTGCCGCGGCAGCATGTTGTGGCCGCCGCGCCGGGCCGCGGCGCGGCGGCGCATGGCGCGGCGTTGACCCCTGGTCCCGCACCCGGCTGAGCCTATGCACAATTCGCGCCGCCTCACCCTGCCCTCCATCGTCGGCGCGATCGGCATCGTCTACGGCGACATCGGTACCAGCCCGCTGTACGCCCTGCAGCAGGCGGTGGGCGAGGCGGGCAGCTTCGATGCCGCGGCAGTGCTCGGGGTGCTATCGCTGATCTTCTGGGCGCTCGCCATATCGGTGACGCTCAAGTACGTCACCATCATCATGCGCGCGGACAACGACGGGGAGGGCGGAATCCTCGCGCTGTTTGCGCTCGCGCAGCGGCGGCTGATCCACGGTAGCACCTGGGGGAAGGTGGCGGTCGGACTCGCGCTCGCGGGCACGGCCTTCTTCTTCTGCGATGCCCTCATCACGCCGGCCATCTCGGTGCTGAGTGCGGTGGAGGGGCTCGAGCTTCTCAGCCCCGACCTGAAGCAGGCGGTGGTGCCGATCACCCTCATCGTGCTCGCGGTGCTGTTCGCTTACCAGCGGTACGGCACCGCGCGCGTGGGCAGCCTCTTCGGCCCGGTCATGGTGGTGTGGTTCGTGGTGATCGCTGCCATCGGCATATTTCCCATCCTGCGCCATCCACAGGTGCTCGCGGCCCTCGACCCGCTCGAGGGCGTGGGGCTGCTGGCGCACCGACCGCAGGTCGCACTCGGGGTGATCGGCGCGGTGTTCCTCGCCCTCACCGGCGCCGAGGCGCTGTACGCCGACATGGGCCATTTCGGCCGTGCGCCGGTGCGCGTCTCCTGGTACACGCTCGTCGCGCCCGCGCTGATCATCGACTATTTTGGCCAGGGGGCACTGCTGCTCGAGCTCGGTAAGCCCGTCGAGCATCCGCTCTATCAACTGGTGCCGCCCGCGCTGCTGCCGTGGCTCGTGCTGCTCGCGACCGCGGCGACCGTGATCGCCTCGCAGGCCGTCATCTCCGGCGCCTTCTCCATGGCTCGCCAGGCCGTACACCTCGACCTGCTGCCACGGCTGCGGGTGCTGCAGACCTCCGCGCTCGAGCACGGACAGATCTATGTGCCGATGGTCAACTGGCTGGTATTCATCGCCGTGTGCGCTTTCGTCATCGGCTTCGGCTCCTCCGATGCGCTCTCCGGTGCCTACGGTGCAGCGGTCGTCGGCACGATGGTGGTCACCACCATCCTCGGCGGCTTCGTCGCCGCGACACAGTGGAACTGGCCGAAGTGGCAGGTCGGCGGCATATTCGGGCTGCTGCTCGTGACCGACCTGGCCTACGTCGCCGGCAACATGACCAAAGTACCGACCGGCGGCTGGATACCGCTCACCCTCGGCGCCATCCTCTGCCTGATCTTCACCACCTGGCGTGGCGGGCGGCTCGAGCTGCGCGCGGCGCTCGCCAAGCTCGCCGTGCCACGCAGTGAGCTGCCGAAACTCGTCGCGGGCGTGCATCGTGTGCCGGGCACCGGGGTGTTTCTCGCCAGCAATCCGCAGCTCGTCCCCTCGGCACTCATCCGCAACATCGAGCACAACGGGGTGGTCCACCAGCGCGTCATCATCCTCAACGTCGAGATCGCCGACACGCCACGTCAGGATCCGGTGCGGCGGCTGCAGATCGAGGAGGTGCTGCCCGGGGTTTTCTACGTCACCGCGCGCTTTGGCTTCATGGAGACTCCCGACGTCGCCGAAGCCCTCAAGGCGTGCCGGGCGCGCGGCCTGCGCGTCTTTACCGAGGACAGCTCGTTCTTCGTCGGCCGCCACGTGGTGCGCGCGCGTCCGCTCACCGGGCTGCGTGGGCTGCAGCGACGGCTGTTTGCCCGCATGCAGCTGTACAGCACGCAGGCCGCGGAGTTCTTCCGCATGCCGTTCCGCGACGTCGTGATACTCAATACCGCGGTCGAGATCTGACACAGCGGCAGCGCCATCGCGCTTCGACGCCAGCGCCGCTGTATAGCGACATTTGACTTTGAAGCGCGGATGCCTGCAATAATCCTGCGCCATGAGCGCCGGGCAGCCGTTGATCTCGCTGATCGTCGCCATGGCCCAGAACGGCGTCATCGGCCGCGACAACTCACTCCCCTGGCGGCTGCCCGACGACCTCAAGCGCTTCCGGGCTTTCACGCTCGGCAAGCCGATCCTCATGGGCCGCAAGACGTTCGAATCCATCGGCCGGCCGCTGCCGGGACGTATCAATCTCGTGCTGACGCGCGACCGCAGCTGGACTGCGGAGGGCGTGATCGCGGTCCATTCGGTGGAAGAGGCGCTGACTCAGGCGGCCTCGAGCGATGAGCTGGTCGCGATCGGCGGAGCGGAGATCTATCGCCTGGTGCTGCCTTTCGCCCGGCGAATCTACCTGACACACGTGCACGCCGACGTACCGGGAAATATCACTTTCCCGGAATTTGACTCGACACAGTGGGCGGACGTCGAGTACAGCAGTCAGCCAGCGGACGAAAGCCACGCCTACCCGCTCACCTTCGTGACTCTCGAGCGGCGCAACGCTCCAGAGGTTCCGCGACAGCATTGACTCTCAGCCACATCTGTCTCGGCACCAACGATCCTTCCTGCACCGAGCGCTTCTATGACGCGCTGCTCGCGACGTTGGGGCATGCCCGTTGTGCGGGCGCCGAGGACACGCAATCGCAGGCCTGGCGCGGTTGGATCGTGTATCGCGGCGCACGGAGCGAAGAGCTGACGCTGTGGCTGTGCCGGCCATTCGATGGCCGGGCCGCGACCGCCGGCAACGGCACCATGGTGGCCTTCAGGGCACGCTCGTGGAGCGAGGTGGAGCGATTTCATGCGGCCGCTCTCGCCCACGGCGGCACTTCGGAGGGTGCACCCGGGCTGCGGCCGCAGTACGGTGCCGATTTCTACGTGGCCTATGTGCGCGACCCGGACGGCAACAAGCTCGCGGCCTATTGCCGTGGGTTCACGCAGTCACAGGCCCAGGCCCAGGCCGACATCCGCCGCGCTCACAGTGCCTTGAAGTAGAAGGTCGTCGCGCACGGGCGGCCGTCGGGGAAGAGCGCGTAGCCCGGAATGTCACCGACGCGCTGCCAGCCCTGCCGCTGGTAGAGCCGCGCGGCCTCCGCGCTCGCGGTGTCGAGCACGAGAAGAGTCCGGCCCTGCTCGCGCGCACAGGCCTCGGCCGCGGCGAGGAGTGCCGCGCCCACCCCTGCGCGCCGCGCACGCCGATGCACCAGCATCTTGGCGAGGTCGCCGCGGTGCGGCTGGTTCTCGGGCAGAGCGAGGATCAGCTGCACGGTCCCGACGATGTGTCCCGGGCCATCGACCGCGACGAGCACCACGCGCTCGCCGCGCGCGGCGCTCTCCGCCACGCCCCGCCAGTAGGCGCCGGCCTTCTCGCGTGACAACGGCAGCATGAAACTCACCGAGGCGCCGCCTTCGACGCAATCGATCAGCACCTCGGCGAGACCGGCGAGCGTGCGCGCGTCGAAGCTCCGCAGGCGAGCCACGCGGCTGCCGCTGGCCACCTCAGGGCCGTCCGGACGATGGCGGCACGAGGCGCGCACCGACCAGCCGTGCGGCGAGCGCTGAATCCGCCGCGGCGTCGCCGTCACCGGCCCGATCCAGCTCGAGCAGCAGCTGCTCCTGCACGGCACCGCGCCGCAATGCCTCTGCGTAAGGGATCTCCGGGTGGAACATCACCATCGAATAGCGTGGGATGAAGCGTTCCGGGAAGCGTCGCTCGAGCGCCATCGCGAGCGCCTTGCGGCGCACGAAGCCGGCATCGAGCACCGCGTCGCGCATCTCCAGGTAGTTCTCCAGCGCCATCTGCGCGATGGCCGCCGTGTTTGCGCGGCGCGCTTGCTCGAAGCGGGCAAAGACCTCCGCCCAACCCTGCGGCGCGGGGAGCAGGGCATCGAGCTCCGCGCAGTCCTCGAACGCCGCATTCATTCCCTGACCATGGAAGGGAACGATCGCGTGTGCGGCATCGCCGAGCAGCAGCACCTCGCCGCCGAGGTGCCAGGGCGCAGTGTGCACCGTGCCGAGCTGCCCCTGCGGGTGGGCCGCGAACTGTGTGGTGAGATCCGGCAGCAGCGGCACCGCATCGGCAAACTCCCGTGCGAAGAACTCCTGCACCGCCTGCGCGCTCGCGAGCGCCGCGAAGCTCCGTGGCCCGTTACGGGCGAGGAACAGGGTCGCGGTGAAACTGCCGTCGGTGTTCGGCAGTGCAATCAACATGAAGCCGCCGCGCGGCCAGATGTGCAGTGCCTGGCGCTCGAGCGCACCCGCACTCTCCGGCGCGATGGTGAGCTCCTTGTAGTCGTGGTCGAGCCACTCCTCGCGCGCGGCGAGCAGCCCCGCGGCGGCGAGACTGGCACGCACTGCGGAGCCCGCTCCATCCGCGGCGATCGTCGGCGCGAGCGGCACCTGGTATTCGCGGTCGGTGCCTGCATCGCGGAACCCGAGGAGCTGCGCGCGCACATCCACACCCAGGCACTGCTGGTTGAAGTGCACCGTGACACCGGCATGGGCCGCGGCCGCCTCGATGAGCACGCGGTTGAGGGCCGCGCGCCCGACCGAATAAATGACCTCGTGCTCACGTTGACCGTAGGGCTGCAGAGCGGCCGTACCGCCGCGCTCGTGGACCATGCGCCCGCGCATCGGGATCAGCAGCGGCGTGACAGCGGCGAGGATCCCGGCACGCTCGAGCGCGCGCATGCCGCGGGCGGCGAGGGCGAGGTTTATCGAGCGGCCGCGCTCGGGACGCGCCTGCCGCGGGTCCGGGCGGCGCTCGAAGAGCGCGATCGAGTGTCCCCGCCGCGCGAGCAGCAGCGCGAGCAGCGCTCCCGCAAGTCCAGCGCCCACGATGTTGATGCGCGCGCCTGCAGCTACGCTCACGCGGCTGCCTGCAGGATTTCGCGCAGCGCGGCCGCGAAGGTCCACACATCCTCGAAGCGGTTGTAGAGCGGCACCGGCGCGACGCGGATGATGTCGGGCGAGCGCCAATCGCAAACGATGCCACGTGCGCCGAGGGCATCGAACACCTGCTTGCCGCGCGGCCCGCCGGAGGCGAGGCGCAGCGACAGCTGACAGCCACGCCGCTCCGGCGCGCGCGGTGTGAGGATCTGTACCTCCGGCGCAAGCGGTTGCAGCAGCTCCTCGAGCAAGCCCGTCAGCGCGATCGACTTGGCCCGCAGTGCCTCCGGGCCCGCCTGCAGGAATATCGACAGCGAGGCGATCAGCGGAGCCGCTGCCAGGATCGGGGGGTTGCTGATCTGCCAGGCGGCAGCTCCGTGCGCGGCGCGAAACTGCGGCTCCATCAGAAACCGGGTCGGCTCCTCGTGGCCCCACCAGCCCGCGAGGCGCGTGCCGGGCAGCGTCCCGCCGTGACTCGTGCGCGCCTCCGCCTCGCTGTGACGCTGGTGGACGAAACAGCCGCCGATCGCGCCGGGACCGCCGTTGAGATACTTGTAGCTGCACCAGACCGCGAAGTCGGCGTCGGCGGCGTGCAGCGCGAGTGGAGTGTTGCCGAGCGAATGTGCGAGGTCGAACCCGGCGATGCAGCCGGCCGCGTGCGCCGCGCGCGCGATCCGCGCGATGTCGAAGGCCTGGCCGGTACGAAACTGCACTCCCGGCCACAGCACGAGCGCGATCTCCTCGCCGTGGCGCTGGAGGCAAGCTTCGATCGCCTCCTCGGGCACGGTGACCTCACCGGGCGGCGGTGGCAGCTCGAGCAGTGCACTCTGCGGCTCGAGGCCGCGCCACGCGATCTGCGAGGTGACCGCGTGGCGGTCGGAGGAGAAGGCGCCTGCCTCGATGAGGATGCGGCTGCGCCGGCCCTGGGGGCGATAGAAGCTCGCGAGCATCAGGTGCAGATTTACGGTGAGCGAGTTCATGGCGATGACCTCATCGGGTCGCGCACCCCCGAGCACCGCGAGTCCGGCGGTGAGATTTTCGTGGTACGGCACCCAGGGGCGAAGCCCGTGCTCGTGGGCCTGGACCGCGAGCCGAGCCCACTCATCGAGCTCCTCGTTGACGAGCGCGCGGGCCGCGATCGGCAGCAGCCCGAGCGAATGGCCGCAGAGATAGATGAGCGGATCACCGCGCGCATCGGCGGGAAGCGCGAAGCGGGCCCGAAATGCACCGAGCGGATCGCGTGCATCGCGCTCGCGTGCGGACGCGAGGGTGTGTTCGCTGCTCACGACCGGGACTCCCTCACCGCGTACAGCCGCGGCCGGCTCGGCACCGCATCGCCAGTGAGTGCCGGCACCTGCAGTTCGAGAAGGTAGGCGCCATCGGCGAGCGCATCGGGAATGAAGGCGAGCTCGGTGATGGTGGCGGCGGGCCGGGTGGCGGCAGCCAGCTCGACCGCACCGCGCGGCAGCCCGAAGAAAAGCCGATGCGCGGTGAGCCGTCCCTCATCGTGCGCACGGTCGATCGAGGGTATATCGACCACCAGGTGCTGCACTCCGCGGCCGACCAGGACCGCCGCGGCCTCCTGCGACAGGTAGGGCGGGGTCTCCCCGGTGTAATCGCGCGCACGCTTGTCGGCCGTGTTCGGCAACGTGCGGATCACCACCGCGTACGGCACGAACGGTACGGCTGCCGGCCAGGCGCGCTCGATGGCACGGCGCGTGATCAGCCGGTCGAGGGGCTGCGGTGCAGGCTCGCTCCCTTCGCCGCCCGGCGGTTCGGGGCAGACCGACAGCAGCACCGCTGGTACCAGTCCCGGCGGGGTCACGCGCCAGGCGTCGAGCCGCTCGCGCGTCAGGTGCCCCGCACATTCGGTGTGTGTGCCGTTGCAGTGGGGAGTGAGGGTGATCACCTCGCAGTTGCAGCTCGAGCCCCGCTCGACGGAGCCGCGGAAGCCAAGGTCCGCTGTCTCGTAGGCACGGGCGCTCGCCTGCGGCGCGCCGAAGTGACGCGGCTGCGGTCCGGTGAAATCCAGCTCGAGCGCAATATCCACCGGGCGTGACAGGTCGACGGCCAGCTCCCTGCCATCGATCACCACCTGCGCCTGCACCTCAGGCGCGCTCCATGACCGCGTGGCAGCGGGCGCAGGTGCGCTTCGCGCTGTTGCTGAAGAAACGCTCGAACACGGGCGGGAACTGCTTCTCGATATCGGTGAGCTCGAAGAACTCCTCATACAGCAGCTGTCCGCAGTGTTCGCAGTACCACTGAAAACCATCGAGCTCACCGGCACGGCGTGCCCGCTCGATGACGAGGCCCACGGTGTTCGCCGGGCGTTGCGGCGAGTGGGGCACCTTCGGGGGCAGGAGCAGCACTTCGCCGGCGCGGATGGGCAGCTCCACGCCGCGGCCGTCCTGCATGGTCCTCAGCACCATCTGGCCCTCGAGCTGATAGAAGAATTCCTCACCCGGGTCGACGTGGTAGTCCTTGCGCGCATTTGGGCCGCCGACCACCATGATGATGAAGTCGCCGTCACGAAATACGCGCTTGTTGCCGACCGGCGGGCGCAGCTGCGCGCGGTTGGCATCGATCCATTGATGCAAGTTGAATGCCTGCAGGGATTGCATGTGGCCTCCGTGCCTTCGTATGTTACGCGCTGAGCAGGCGGTACGAGGAGTCCATGGAATGCGACGGGTAAGGGCATTTGACGTCCGGCTGCGCTCGGCGGTCCTGGTGCTCGTGATGGGCGTGGCGGGGTGCTCGCACATGCATTGGCCCGGGCACAAGCCGCCGCCGCCCCCGCCCAAGGCGGTGCACTACCTCGAGGTTGGCGGCGCCGACACGGTCGCCGTGCGCGCGCAGTACTGGAAGCGCAACACGCTCGTCATCGACCTCACGGCCGCGAGCGGAACTGGCGGCATCACGCTGCGGCCGCCGGCGGAGGGATGGCCGGTGCGCATGGCGTTGCGCGTCACACCGGGTGCGGTCGGCGAGCTCGACGTGCGCGGCGCGGAACGCGTGGTGCTACCGATCGTTCCGGGCGGAGGCAAGCCCGTCGAACTCGAGCTCCCGCCGGCCATCTGCACTGCCAAGACTGCGGAGATCGGTGTGGCGTGGGGTCCGGCGCCCGCAGCCGCCAGCTAGGGATCAGGGCCCTCGCTGCGCGGGGCTTAGGCGCCGATCTGCTGGTACGCCGCGCAGTCGACACTCAGCGGCGGGCGGTCACTGTCGAGGTCGACGGCGGTGAGGCTGCCGCCCCATACGCACCCGGTGTCCAGGCCGAGGATGCCGGGGCGCTGGATGAATCCGAGCGCCGACCAGTGACCGAAGATGACGCGCACATCGCGGCTCGCGCGCTGCGGATGATCGAACCATGGCTGCAGCGGAGAGGGTGGCGGTGGCGGCGGCCCCTTGAGGCTGGTATCGATGCGGCCGTCGGCCGTGCACAGCCGCAGCCGTGTCAACACGTTGATGATGAAGCGCAGCCGCTCGTACCCGCTGAGCCGGTTCGCCCAGCGATCGGGCTCATCCCCGTACATGTGGTCGAACAACGCACGCGGATCGCGGTGCAACGCGCTGGCGACCTCAGCGGCGAGCGCCAGTGTGCTTGCGGCGGTCCACTGCGGCACCACCCCGGCATGCACCATCAGGTCGCTTCCCTCGGCATGCGCGAGCGGCCGCGTCAGCAGCCAATCGATGAGCGCCTCGCGATCGGGCGCAGACAGCACCTCATCGAGCGTATCGGAGCGGCGCCGGCGCTGGGCGCCGCAGGCCACCGCCAGCAGGTGCAGATCGTGATTGCCGAGCACGACGATAGCGTTATCGCCGAGTGCGCGCACGTCGCGCAGCGTCGCGAGCGAGCCCGGGCCGCGGTTGACCAGATCACCGACGAACCACAGACGATCGCGGTCGGCAGAGAACTTCAGCCGTGCGAGTAGGGTGCGAAGCTCCCGATCACAGCCCTGCAGGTCTCCTATGGCATAGCGCGTCACTGCAGGATGCCGGGCATCGCCAGGCGGAACGGCTCGATCGGTGCATCGAACTGCGCGCCATCGTCGGCGAGCATCTGGTAGGTGCCCTGCATCGAGCCCACGGGTGTCTCGATGACCGCGCCGCTCGAGTAGCGAAAACCCTGACCCGGCTTGAGGTAGGGCTGCTCGCCGACCACACCGTCACCGCGCACCTCCTCGACCTTGCCGTTGGCATCGGTGATCACCCAGTGGCGCGTCAGCAGGCGTGCCGCCACCTGTCCCTCGTTGCGGATAGTGATGGTGTAGGCGAACACATAGCGGCTCTGGCGCGGATCGGACTGGTCATCGAGATAGCTCGTCTCGACATCGACGCGGATACGGTGCTCGGTGGAGGACATGGGCGGATTCTACCGGATGCCGCCTGCGCTCACGGCCGGGCGCGCATCGCCAGGACATCGCACGGCGCGGCATGCAGCACCGTGTCCTCGGTGAGGTTCACGAGTATCGACAACCCATGCCGCTCGCGGCTGCCGAGCACGATGAGGTCCGCGTGCCGCTCGCGCGCCACACGCACGATCTCCGCCTTGACGTTGCCGCTTTCCACACGGCACGCCGCACCGGCGAGCCCCAGCTCCGCGGCGAGCGCCACCAGGCGCTGTTGTGCGCGCTGCAGCAGTTCCTCCTCGATCTGCACCGCGGGCATCAGTGTCTCGCCCATCGGCTCGACCGGCACGAACTCTACGACGTGCAGCAGCTCGACCTCGGCGCCCAGCGCGGCGGCGAGCGCCTGCGCTTTGCGGCCGATCGCGAGGCTGTCGTCCGTCAGGTCGACGACCAGTAGCACACGACGGTAAACCGCCATTGCACTCCCCCCCATGTACTTGTTCGTTGGCGGAAGACTAGCCTCCGCCGCCCGTCCGGTCGAGAGCGCCGCGTTCGAGCGCTTCGGCCAGGATGTTGAAAGCCGGCGGGGCGAGGGTCCCGGCCCGTGCCCCGGGATCGATGCCACAGGAGCGGATCTGCTCGGTGGAGAGCATCTGACTTAATGCGTTGCGGAGTGTCTTGCGGCGCTGCGCGAAGGCAGCTGCGACCACCGCCGCGTAGCTCGGCCTCACGGGGAAGAGCGGCTGGCTGCGCACGGTCAGCCGCACCACTGCCGACCATACACGGGGCGGCGGCTGGAATGCGCCCGGACCGACATCGAACAGCCGCTGCACCTCGACGAGGGGGGCGAGCATCACGGTGAGGCGCCCGTAGTCACTGCCCCCGGGTGCGGCCGCGAGCCGTGCCGCCACCTCCCGCTGCAGCATGAGCGTCATGTCGATGATCGCGTCCGCGTGCTCGAGCAGGTGGAACAGCAGTGGGGTGGAGATGTTATAGGGGAGGTTCCCGACGATGCGCAGCCGCGCGCGGCGCTCGCGCGCGAGCGCACCAAAGTCGAAACCGAGCACATCCGCCGTGTGCAGCGCGTGGCGTGGCGAACCGGTAAAGGACCCGCGCAGCCGCGCGGCGAGGTCGCGATCGATCTCGATGGCATCGAGCGTGCAGTCGGCGATCGCGAGCAGGCGGGCCGTGAGCGCGCCGCGCCCGGGCCCGATCTCGACCAGGTGATCGCCCGGATGGGCATCGAGTGCCCGCACGATCCGCTCCAACACGCGTGGGTCGTGCAGAAAGTGCTGGCCGAATCGCCTGCGGCGCGGCGGCAACCCGGCGCGGGCCGCCATCGACATCACCGCTGTGCCGCAAGCGCGCTGGCGAGCTGCACTGCCGCCATGAGGCTGGAGGCATCGGCGCGTCCAGTGCCGGCGAGGTCGAAGGCGGTGCCGTGATCGGGCGAGGTGCGGATGAGCGGCAGCCCGAGTGTCACGTTCACCGCGCGCTCGAAGCCGGCATGCTTCACCACCGGCAGACCCTGGTCGTGGTACATGGCGAGCACCGCGTCGAAGCTCTGCAGCACCTGGGGCACGAACACCGTGTCGGCGGGCAAGGGCCCGCTGGCGCGGATACCGGCGGCGCGCATGCGTGCGACCGCGGGCCCGATGATCCGCACCTCCTCGTCACCGAGATGACCGCCTTCGCCGGCGTGCGGGTTCAGTCCGCAGACCGCAATTCGCGGCTCCGCCACCCCGAAGCGCGCGGGGAGCTCGACCGCGAGGATCTCCGCCACCTCGAAGAGCAGATCGCCGCTGATGGACTCGCTCACCGCGCGCAGCGGCACGTGAGTGGTCGCCAGCGCGACGCGCAGCGTTCCTGCAATGAGCATCATCACCGCGCGCGCGCTGTGGGTGCGTTCCTGGAGGTATTCGGTATGGCCGGTGAAGGCGATGCCGGCATCGTTGATGACACCCTTGTGCACGGGCGCCGTCACCAGGGCGTCGAACTCCCCTGCCAGCGCGCCCTCGATGGCGCGGTCGAGTAGCGCGAGCACGTAGCGTGCGTTGGCGGGATCGGGCCGGCCCGGGACGCTCGGCGCGGCGAGCGGCAGGTCCGCGACGGCGAGCTCGCCGGTCGCGTGGATGGCGGCGCGCGGTGCGCTCGCCAGGCGTGCGTATGGGCGCAGGCGCACCGGCAGTGCCAGCGCGCGCGCACGCTCCTCGAGGAGCGCCCGATCGCCGAGACACACCAGCTCACACGGCAGCTCCTGCGCCGCGAGCGCAAGGCACAGCTCCGGCCCTATTCCCGCCGGCTCACCGCTCGTGAGGGCGATGCGTGGAATCACCGGGCGGCGTCGGCGGTCACGGCAGCGCCCCTGTTGCGGCCGCCAGGCTCGCTATGACTTGAATTCCACGTACGCTTCATCGCGCATACGCCGCAGCCACAACTCGGTTTCCTCGTCCGCCTTGCTGGCCCGGATGGCCTCCATGGCCTGACGGCGCTTGAGCTCATCGCTGTTGTCGAAGCGGCGGTGGCCCAGCATCTGCGCAATGTGCCAGCCGTACTGGGTGCGGAACGGGTCGCTGATCTCGTTGTCCTTGAGCGGCGCAATGGCCTGCTCGAACTCCGGCGCGAAGGTCCCAGGTCCGCTCCAGCCGAGATCGCCCCCATCGGCTGCAGACCCCGGATCCTGGGAGGTGACCTGCGCGATGGCACCGAAATCCTCGCCCTTCAGGATTCGCTCGCGCAACGCCGTGAGCTTGGTGCGCACGGTGGCGTCATCGGCGAGCTCATTGGTCTTCATGAGAATGTGCCGCACGTGCACCTGGTCCTCGACGGCGCTCTCGGTCCCGCCGCGAACCTCGTTGAGCCGAATGATGTGATAGCCCGTCGGGGTGCGCAGTGGCTCACTGACTTCGCCGGGCTTGAGCCGCGCGATGATGTCCGAGAGGAAGGTGGGCAGCTCGCCTCCCTTGCGCCAGCCGAGAGCGCCGCCCTCGAGCGCGGTCTGACTGTTTGAATAAGCCACGGCCAGCTTGGCGAAGTCCTCGCCGGATTTCGCGCGCTGGTAGACCTCCTGTGCCCGCTTGGCTGCAGCTTCCTGCTGGCCCGCGCTCGCCTCCTGGCCCACCGCGATGAGAATGTGGGATACGTTGTACTCGTTGCGCTCCGAGGGCGCCTTGCCCTGCTTGTCGAGGAACTGGTCGATCTCGCGCGGCGTGACGCTGATGTGCTGTAGCACATCGCGCTGGCGCAGCATCTGCAGCATCATTTCCTTGCGGATCTCATCGCGATACTCCGCATAGTCGACGCCCTGGCGCGCAAGAGCCTCGGGCAGCTGCGTGAGCGTCATGCCGTTGCGCTTGGCCACATCCTGCAGTGCGCTGTTCAGCATTTCGTCGGACACCTTGACGCCGGCGTGGTTGGCGCGCTGCAGCTGGATCTCCTGCATCACGAGGCGCTCGAGCACCTGCTGGCGCAGCACGTTCTGCGGCGGCAGCTCGAGTTTCTGCTGCCGCAGCCGCTCGCTGACGACATCTACCTGTGTGTCGAGATCGCTGTTGAGCACCACGCCGTCGTTGACGATGGCCACCACCCGGTCGAGCAGCTCCCCCTGGGTCGCGAGCTCGCGGGTCTGGGCATGCGCGCTCATTTGCACGGCAATAGCCGCCAGCCCGAGCACCATCGCCGAACCGAAGTGAATCGCAGTCTGCCGCATGAGTCCTACTTCCCTCACCAGATGCCCTTCAGCGGGCCCTGGGCCTTGACAGTCGGTGCAGTCGCCGGCGTATAGCCACGGATCTCCTCGGTGAGGAAGGTATCCGACGCCGATCCGACACCCGCGAGTCCCACGAGTTCCAGCTGCAGCCAGACCCCGGTCTTCTGGCTGGCGTTCGGATCGTGGCTGTTGACGTAGCGCCGGGCCCCTAACCGGGCACGCCAGCAGCACGCACGGTACTCGAAGCCGACGAAACCCTCAATTTCCTGCCCATTGGGCCGCTGTGGGTCGCGCAGCGAGTAGACCTCGCGGGCGAATACCTCCCAGCTGCGCTTGATCGGCCAGGCGGCAGAGAGCTCGATCTGGTCGTAGCCGCGCTGCACCGGGGTGGGCACGAGTTGCTGCCCGCCATTGACCGCCACGAGCTCGGTGGTGGTGGTGAAGCGCTCGTAGCGGTAGGCGAGATTGATGAGCGCGTTGGGGGCGGGCTTGTACTGCACGTTCACCGTGGTGCGCTCGCTGCGCTTATTCTGCGGGTCCCACTGGACACCCGCATCCGCGCTCCAGTCCTCGAACGCGGCGATCGAGACCTGCGCGACGAGATCCGAGTGACTGGCAGTGATCGGTGTCTCTCCGGGAAGAGTCACGCGTGGGATCTCGAAGTAGTAGGTCTGGCCGAAGGTTCCGGAGATGAACTGCCGGCCGCTCTGGGCATCGAGCAGCCGGCTCGTGAGCCCGACGCTCATCTGGTTGGCATCGCTCACGCGGTCGGCGCCGACGTAGCGGTTGGTGCGGAACAGCTGCACGGGATTGAGGTCCGGGATCGCGGTGTCGAAGACCGGCAGCTGATCCTGGGAGCGATAGGGCACCTCCAGGTACATGATGCGCGGCTCGAGCGTCAGCCGCCGCTGATGACGCGATCCCGTCGCTCGCTCGAACAGGAGTCCCGTGTCGACGCTCGCGATCGGCAGGGTGCGCGAAGGCGAGTGTTTCTCCTGCCCCGGGCCGAGCGTGTCGAGCTCGTACTGCGTCCCGCGCCACGCGAGCGCCGGGCGCAGGAAATACCCGGCCCCGGTGAGATCGAGCGACACGAGCGGCATGAGGTCCGCGCGCCAGCCGGTGGTCACCGCCTCGGGCGTTTCGTCGTGCTGGAAGTTGACGACTTCCGAGTAAAACCCGTAGCGCAGCAGTCCGTTCGGACCGAGCGCGTAGTCGGCATCCGCCGCGAGGTGTGGCACGCGTGCGTATGGGCGGTCGGGCTCGGCGAGGGTGTAGTCGATGGTCTGGTATTCCTGCCCTTCGACGTCGATGCTCCAGTGCTCGCTGCGATAGGAGAGGGTGCCGCGGCGCTCGACGAATGCGGTGCTCGCGCCTTCGGGACCCTGCGAGAAGTCCTCGAAGTACTGCCGGTCGCTCACGTTTTCCGCGCTCACGTTCAGCCGCCAGTCCCACGGCAGGTCGGCGAGCTCGTTGAGCCGTACGCGGCTGCGGCTCCCACCGTACGCGTGGTCATCCGGCAGGTAATTCCAGTCGAGCTCCCCGCGCTGATTCTCGGTCATCTGGCGGAAGTCCCCACCCAGATCTATGCCGGCCTTGCTGTACAGAATCGGCTGGAAGGTGAAGTCGGCGTTCGGAGCGATGTTCCAGTAGTACGGGATCGACAACTGCAGGCCATTGGTCGAGGTGTTGCCGATGCTCGGGAACAGGAACCCGCTCTTACGCTCGCTAGAGAGCGGAAAACTCAGCCACGGGAGGTAGATGAGCGGCACGCCCATGAAGTCGACGCGTGCATCGCGGCCGGTGCCGATCCGACTGTGGGTATCGAGCACGATATTGTTGGCCTTGATGTGCCAACTCTCATCGCGCAGCGGGCAGGTGGTGAAGGTGACTCCCTGCAGCCGTATCTGGCCCTGCGGCGTGAGCGCCAGGTCCTGCGCCGTGCCGCGCCCGGACCGCTGGCGCAGGTTGAACTGCGCATCGCGAAACTCGGCCCCGGCGGCGGTGGAATAACTGCCGGCGGCACCGGCGACGTGCACCAGCGGGTCCTGATAGTCGATGCGCCCGTCGCTGCGCATCGAGCCGGCCTTCGAGTCGTACTCGAGCTGGTCCGCGCGGATCTGCCGCTCGCCCTGATGCGCCTCGACGTTGCCCTTGAGGGTGGCATTGCCATCGACACTCAGTGTCGCTTCATCGCTCGCGATGTTGATCCGACCAACACCGTTCTCGGGCTGTGCAGTCGCGCTGCTACCGGAGGCGGCGCCCGCAGGCGGTGCGGTGGCGGATGCGGAGGGCTGTCCGGTTCCGCTCTCCGGCGTGGCGTCGGTCGGCCCTGGGGCTGTGCCCGCTGCAGCTGCTGCGGCAGCGCTGCCCGTTGCGGCGGGCGCGGAAGCGGCAGCTTGCGCGTTCTGTGACGGACAGGGCGGTTCCTCCGCCCGTGCCGCGGGCATGATGCCGCCGAGCGAAGCGATGACGATCCACAATGGCCTCGAACGCAGCATGAAGGGCGGCATTATAATGGTGCGCCGCAGCCACGCGGGCCGGAAAAATCCTAACTCTCGCATGCTGGACACCGACGCGCGCCTGGCACTCATCCACGATTGGCTGTCGCGTGAGCTTCGCCTCCCGCAGGTGCGTATCGAAGTGGCCTCGAGCGATGCAAGCTTCAGGCGTTACTTTCGAGTGTCCGGCGGCTCGAGCACCTACATCGTCATGGACGCGCCTCCGGAGAAGGAGGACGTGCGACCGTACCTGAAAGTGTCGCACCTGCTGGAGGAGCTCGGCGCGCACGTGCCGCACGTGCACGAGGCCGACGTCCGGCGCGGACTGCTGCTGCTGGAGGATCTTGGAGCCACTCCGTACCTGCAGCGGCTCGAGCGTGGCGGTGACAGCGAGCGGCTGTACGCCGACGCGCTCGATGCGCTCGCGAACATCCAACTGCGCGGTGGTCCGGCGAGCACGCAGCTCCCGCCCTACGGCCGCAGTGAGCTCGCGCGCGAGATGGGGCTGATGCCCGAATGGTTCCTCGGCCGGCACCTGTCGCTGACACTGTCGGCGGCCGAGATGGAGCTGCTCGCTCGCGCCTTCGAGTTCCTGATCCTCGAGGCTCTGGCGCAGCCGCAGGTGTTGGTGCACCGCGACTATCACGCGCGCAACCTCATGGTGGTGAGCGAGCGCAACCCCGGCATCATCGACTTTCAGGATGCGCTCTGCGGGCCCGTCGGCTACGACCTGGTGTCGCTGCTGAAGGACTGCTACATCGCCTGGCCGCGAACGCGGGTCGAGGGCTGGGTAGAGGGATTTCGCACGCGGCTGCTCGAGCGCAGCGGGCCGGCGGGCACGAGCATTGAGGAGTTCCTGCGCTGGTTCGACCTCATCGGCGTGCAGCGGCACATCAAGGTGCTCGGCATCTTCTGCCGGCTGTGGTACCGCGACGGTAAGCCGGGCTATCTCGCGGATCTGCCGCGCACTCTCGACTATGTCCGCGAGGCGAGCGCACGCTATCGCGAGCTTGGCGCGCTCGCGCGCTTTCTCGAGGAGCGCGTGAGCCCACAGCTGCCGCGCGCCAATGCGCGCATCGCCGCCGAACGCGCGGGCGCCGAGGCCGGTTCATGAAGGCCATGCTGCTTGCCGCCGGGCGCGGAGAGCGCATGCGCCCGCTCACCGATTCGGTGCCGAAGCCGCTCGTGCCGGTGGGCGGACGCGCGCTCATCGTGTGGCATCTGCTCGCGCTCGCACGCGCGGGAATTCGTGAGGTGGTGATCAATCTGTCATGGCTCGGCGCGCAGCTGCGCGATGCGCTCGGCGATGGCAGCAAATTCGGCGTGAGCATCGCCTGGAGCGATGAAGGCCCGGTGCCGCTCGAGACCGGCGGCGGCATCTTTCACGCGCTCCGGCTCCTCGGTCCCGATCCCTTTCTCGTAGTGAACGCCGACATCTGGACCGATATCGACTTTGGCCGGCTCGCCCTCGAACCCGACGCCCACGCGCACCTCGTGCTCATACCCAACCCGCCGCACCACCCGCGAGGTGACTTCGGTCTCGAAGGCGATCGCGTCGTGAATCGTGAGACCGGCCGTCTCACCTACACCGGTGTCGGGGTCTACAGCTGCGAGTTCTTTGCCGGCTGCACCGCGGGGCGCTTTCCGCTGCTCCCGCTGCTGAATCGCGCCATTGCGGCAGGCCGGGCGCGCGGAGAGGTGCACCGCGGAGAATGGTGCGATGTGGGCACGGCCGAGCGCCTCGCGAGCCTGTCGGCGCGGGTGTCTGCGCTAGAATGAGCGCATGTCCGATCTTCGGCGCATCCCGGTCGTAAGCGAGCCGGCACGGCCGCGCAGCGGCGAAAAATACCTTACGCCTCAAGGTTTTAGCGCTGTACGCGACGGCATAAAGTCCGCTCGGGGCGCGGGCGGCGCGGTGCAGCCGCGGGCGCCCGGGCTCCCCGTGACCTCACGGCTCCCCCCCTGGCTGCGCTCGAGAGCTCCGACGGGTGAGGGCTTTCGGCAGGTGCGTGCGCTGGTACGCGAGCACCGGCTCGCCACGGTGTGCGAAGAGGCTCACTGTCCCAACATCGGCGAATGTTGGAATGCCGGCACCGCCACGCTCATGCTGATGGGTGCGGTGTGCACCCGCGCGTGCCGCTTCTGTGCGGTGGATACCGGCAACCCCCACGGCTGGCTCGACGCGGAGGAGCCCGAAAACGCCGCCCGCACCGTCGAGCTGATGAAGCTGCGCTACGTCGTGCTCACCTCGGTCGATCGCGATGACCTGCCCGATGGAGGCGCTGCGCATTACGCCGCATGCGTCCGGGCGATCAAGCGCCGTAATCCCGGTACCGCGGTCGAGGCACTGACTCCCGATTTCCAGGGCTCGACCGCTGCCGTGGAGACCGTGATCGATTCCGGTGTCGAGGTGTTTGCACAGAACATCGAGACCGTGCGCCGTCTCACCCACCCGGTGCGCGACCCGCGCGCGGGCTACGCGCAGACCCTCGCGGTGCTCGCACACGCCAAGCGTCACCGCGGTGGCGTGCTCACCAAGAGCAGCCTGATGTTGGGATTGGGCGAGACCGAGGCGGAGATCGACGCGACGCTTGCGGACCTGCGCGCGGCCGGTGTCGATCTCCTCACTCTCGGGCAGTACCTGCGCCCGACGCTCAATCATCTCCCCGTGGAGCGGTTCGTGACGCCAGCGGAATTCGATGGCTATCGCGAGCGGGCTCTCGGACTCGGATTTCTCGAGTGTGTCTCGGGGCCGCTCGTGCGCTCGAGCTATCGCGCCGAGCAGGCACTCAACCGCAACAACGCGGGGCTCGACAACTCCGCCCTGGCACGATGAGCGCTGCGCCCCAGACACTCCCTGCAGTGGACACGCCCGCGGCGGCGGCGCTCGGCGCAGTGGGCGAGTCCGTGCCGGCACCGCTCGTGCGGCATCTCGGGCTGACCGACTACGAGCCGACCTGGCGCGCGATGCAGCGCTTCACCGAGGAGCGGGGAGCGGACACTGCCGATGAGATCTGGTTCCTCGAGCACCGCGCGGTGTTTACGCTCGGAGTCAGCGCGAGCCGCGCCCACCTGCTTGCGCCCGGCGACATCCCGGTGGTTCAGATCGACCGCGGCGGGCAGGTCACTTATCACGGCCCGGGACAGCTCGTGGTGTATCCGTTGATCGACCTGCGACGCGCGGCTCTTGGAGTGCGCGAGTTCGTGAGCGCCCTCGAGCGCGCCGTCATCGATCTGGCGGCAGACTATGGCATTGCCGCCGAGGCGCGGCGCGAAGCCCCGGGGGTTTACGTCGGGGACCGCAAGCTCGCGAGCGTTGGTGTGCGCGTGCGTCGTGGCGGGAGCTTCCACGGCCTCGCGCTGAATGTGGCGCTCGATCTCGAGCCATTCGGCCGCATCAATCCCTGCGGCTACGCGGGGCTGCGGATGACCCAACTGTCCGAGCTCGGCGGACCGCACAGCGTCAGCCAGTGCGCCGGCGCTCTTGAGCCACATCTGCGCCGCGCACTGCGCCTGCCAGCATGAGCCGGTCGTCACCGCGACCCCACTGACAACGCCTCATCGAGCAGTTAGCATCAGCCCGATGCAACCGACACAACTGCGCGCGCGCGCTTTCACGGCCGCACTCGGAACACTGACACTCGCAGCGCTGCTCTCCTGCGGCTCCGGCGGCAGCGGCAGCGGCGGCGGCGGCGGTTCGCGCATCACGCTGCGCAACGTCTCCTACGACCCGACCCGTGAACTGTACGTGGAGTTCAACGCGGCTTTCGCACGCAACTGGCGCGCGAAGACCGGCCAACAGGTACGTGTCGAGCAGTCCCACGGCGGTTCGGGCACCCAGGCGCGCTCGGTGATCGAGGGCAATGCAGCCGATGTCGTGACGCTCGCGCTCGCGGCCGACATCGATGCCATCGCGGCGACCGGCCGGCTGTTGCCGGTGAACTGGCAGAGCCTGTTGCCCGATAACAGCTCCCCCTACACCTCCACCATCGTATTCGTGGTGCGCAAGGGCAATCCGAAGGCCATCCACGATTGGGGCGACCTGGTGCGCCCCGGCGTAGCGGCCATCACCCCCAATCCGAAGACCTCCGGCGGCGCGCGCTGGAACTATCTGGCGGCCTGGGCGTGGGCGCGCGCGCAGCCAGGCGGGAGCGATGCCAGCGCCCGCGAGTTCCTGCGGCGTCTATACGCCAACGTGCCGGTGCTGGACGCCGGCGCACGCGGCGCCACCACCACCTTCGTGCACAACGGCCTCGGGGACGTGCTGCTCACCTGGGAGAACGAGGCGATGCTGGCCGTGCGCGAGATCGGCGGGGACAAGCTCGAGATCGTCGTACCCTCGGTGAGTGTGCTCGCCGAGCCGCCCGTGGCGGTCGTGGAGCGCGTCGCGCTGCGCCACGGCACGCGCGAGGTCGCGCGTGCCTACCTCGAGTACCTCTACAGCAAGGAAGGCCAGGAGATCATCGCGCGCCACTACTACCGCCCGCGCGATCCGGAGATTGCGGCGCGTTACGCCGCGAGCTTTCCGCAGCTGAAGCTCGCGACCATCGCGGATTTCGGCGGCTGGGCGAGCGTGCAGCGCACGCACTTCAGCGACGGCGGAGTGTTCGATCAGATCTCGGCGCGCTAGCGGGCGTCACGCTCCGCGGGCGTCCTCAATCGACCACCAGTTTGTAGCCTGCCGCTGCAGTGCGCAGCAGCGCCGGAGCGCCCGGGTCCGCCTCGATCTTCTGACGCAGGCGATGCACCAGCTGCTTGAGCAGCTGACGGTCACCGCCGCTGCGATGACCCCACACCTGCACCAGCAGCCGCTCCGAGCTCACCGTATGGCCGGCATTCGCCAGCAGCATCTGCAGCAGACGCAGCTCGAGCTTGGTGAGCCGCACCGCCTCGCCCTCGCCGATGCGCACGGTGTGCTCGTTGAGATCCAGGCCGATACGGCCCGCCGCCACGGGAGCCGTATTCTCCATGCCGGCGCGTCGCAGCAGTGCACGGATGCGGGCGAGCAGCGTTCGCGGGCTGAAAGGCTTGGTGAGGTAATCGTCGGCTCCGAGGCCGAGCGCGCGCACCAGGTCCTCCTCCTCCCCGCGCACCGTCAGCATCATGACCGGCACCCGCGAGCGTGTGCGAATCGCTTCGCACACCTGGAAGCCCGAGAGCGCCGGCATATTGATGTCGAGCACGACGAGATCCGGCGATTCCGCGCTGAACAGGCGTACGGCCGCTGAGCCATCGCTCGCCTTGATCACCAGATATCCCGCCTGGCCGAGCGTGAAGGCGATGAGCTCGCGCAGCTCCGCATCGTCGTCGGCGACGAGCACCTTCATGCCGCCTCCTCCGCGGGCAGGGTAAGGCTGAAGCGGGTGCGGCCGGCGTCCGTGCGCTCAAACGCGACCCGCCCGCCATGGCGGTCGATGATCGACTTCACCAGCCACAACCCGAGCCCGAGACCCGCCGGCTCCGGCTCGCTCTCGCCGCGGCGAAAGCGTGCGAACAGCTGCGCATCATCGAGGGCAAGGGGGCCTGCGCCTTCATCCTCCACCCATGCCCGCACTATCCCTGCCTGCGCCTCGGCGCCGATGCGCACCACGCTGTCCTCCGGAGCAAACTTGTTCGCATTCGCGAGCAGGTTGACGAACACCTGCGTAAGGCGGGTCTTGTCGCCGCTCACCGCCGGCAACTGCTCGGGCAGGCTCACATCGAGTGTCTGGCGGCGCTGCGCCAGGAGAGATCCGACCAGTGCCCGTGCATCATCGACCACCTCCACGAGCGCCACGCTCTGCCGGCGGATGGCGAGCTGACCGGACTCGATGCGCACGCTCTCGAGCAGGTTGTCGATCAGCTGCGTGAGGCGCAGCGTGCTGCGCTCGAGTGAGCTGATGAGCTCGCGCAGCTGCTCGCGCGGCAATTCCGCGAGGCCGCTCAGCAGCAGCTCGATCGAGGCGAGCTGCGCGGCGAGCGGGGTGCGGAACTCGTGCGATATGTTGGCGAGCACCGAGTCGCGCGCGCGGCGCACGGCTTCGAGCTCGGTCTCATCCCGGATCACCTGCACCTGCAGGCCATCGGCGGGCGCGCTGCTGGTGATCACCGTGGTGCGCGCATCGCCGGGCCGCGCGCCGAGCTGCTCCACCGCCCGGGCACTCGCGGCGCTGCGCGCCTGCACGATGGGACAATGCAGATCGCACGGCCGGCGGCCATCCTCCTCGCGCGGCTGGAGCACATCGCCGCAGAAGCGCCCGACTGCCTCTGCCGCGGAGACGCCGAGCAACCGCTCGGCCTGGGGGTTGAGGTAGCGGATGATGCGGTTCTTGTCGACCGCGTACACGCCCTCGACGATGCCGCCGAGCACCGCGCGTGCCTCCGCCTCGCGCCGGCGCAGGGTGCTCGTGAGCTCGATCAGGCTGCGGCGCATCTCTTCCATGGTACGCGCCAGCGCGCCGACCTCGGCGGCGCCGCCGGTCGGTATGGAGGCGGAGAAGTCACCGCTGCCGAGACGCGTCGCCGCTGCGGTCAGCGCCCGCACCGGGCCGGTCACCAGTCGGCCGAGAACGACCGAGGCCAACACCGCGAGCGCAGCCAGGAAGAGCGCGGCGGCGAGCAGCCGGTGCAGGAAGTGACGCGCGGGCGTGTCGACTGCGCTCGTCGGCAGCCGGGACTCGATGAGGGCGATGGCCTCGCCGGTCGCGGCGAACACCGGCACGGCAGCGGCATAGCTGTCCTGGGAGTCGACGCGCTGCACCGCAGAGTGCCCGTCGGCAAGCGCGGCGGCGTAAAGGCCGGTGAATGGACCCACGGGGGCGGTGAGATAGGAGCGGTAGTCGATGAAGCGAACCTGCGCCCCGACGCGGCCGCTGATCGTCTGCGCGAGCGTGGCATCGAGCCGCCGCACGACGTACAGCAGATAGCCTTGATCCCCGAGTGCGGCGCGGGCGCCGAGCAACGGGACGTGGTCGGTCGAGGGCAGCGCCAGGAATGTCGGTCCCTGCTCGCTGCCCGCGGTCACTACCTGCTGCCAGTCGAGCGCCGGGCCGGAGACGCCGACCACGGTCTTTCCAGAGAGCACGGCGCACGCATCCACGCTCGCCGCCTCGCAGGCGCGGCGCAGGAGCGGCGAGAGCGCCTCGCTCCGGCCTTCCGCCAGCAGCCGCTGCAGCGTCGGGCGCTCGGCGAGCGCCTGCGCCGCGGCGTGCGCATCTTCGCCCATGCGCCGCAGCTCTTCACGGGCGCTGGTGGCGGTGAGCTGCACGCGCGCCTTGCCCTGCGCATCGGCGAGCTCGCGCAACATGCGGCTTGCCGACCAGGTGATGCCCCCCGCCACCAGCAGCACGAGCGAGAGATGGATCGCTGCCAGCCACCAGGTGAGGCTGGTGCGGGCGGGGTCGGGCCAGCGCGATTTCGCGAGAAGCCGCAGACGCTCCAGCATCGCCCTCATCGCCTGCGGTACCCGGTGCGCTCGACCAGTGTCTTGACCACCAGGGTCAACACCGCGAGCAGTGTGAGCAGCGAAGCGACCGCGAAGGCGCCGATGAAGTTGTACTCGTTGTAGAGGATCTCGATGTGCAGAGGCATGGTGTTGGTGAGTCCGCGAATGTGTCCGGACACGACCGACACTGCGCCGAACTCGCCCATGGCGCGTGCGTTGCACAACACCATGCCATACACCAGCCCCCAACGCACCTTCGGCAGGGTGACGCGGAAGAAGGTCATCCAGCCGCCGGCGCCGAGCGTGATGGCCGCTTCCTCCTCGGCATTGCCGAGCTGCTGCATGAGCGGGATCAGCTCGCGTGCCACGTACGGGAAGGTGACGAACATCGTCGCCAGCATGATGCCCGGCAGCGCAAACACGATGGAGATGTCGTGCTCCTGCAGCCAGGCGCCGAACCAGCCGTGCAGGCCGAACAGCAGCACGAACACCATGCCGGAGATCACCGGGGAGATCGCGAGCGGCAGGTCGATGAGAGTGATGAGCACGATCTTGCCGCGGAACTCGAACTTGGCGATCGCCCACGAGGCGGCCAGGCCGAATACCGTGTTGAGCGGCACGACGACCAGCGCCGTCGTCAGCGTGAGGCGGATCGCGGCGAGCGTGTCGGGATCGGCGAAGCTGCGCAGGTATACCGTCAGCCCGCGGGCGAGGGCCATGGCGAATACCGTCGCGAGCGGCGCGAGCAGTACCGCGGCGAGGAAAGTCAGCGAGACGGTGATGCACAACCAGCGAACGATGGCGTGCATCCAGGTGTGCTGCCCGGGACGGGTGGCGGCATCATCCGGGAGCGCGCCGTGCGGGAGCGCGACGGCCATCAGTGCGCCGCCTGAACGTGCCGGCGCCGTCCCCACGCCTGCAGCAGGTTGATCGCGAGCAGGATGGCGAAGGAGATCGCGAGCATCACCACGCCGAGTGCGGCGGCGCCCTGGTAGTCGAATTCCTCGAGGTGAATCACGATCAGCAGCGGCGTGATCTCGGTCTTCATGGGGAGATTCCCCGCGATGAATATGACCGAGCCGTACTCCCCCACCGCGCGCGCGAAGGCCAGCGTGAAGCCGGTGAGTATCGCCGGCAGCACCGTCGGCAGGATGATTCGCCAGAGCACGTAGACGCGCCGCGCGCCGAGGGTCTCGGCCGCCTCCTCGAGGTCGCGTTGCACCTCCTGCAGCGCCGGCTGCACCGCACGGACCGCGAAGGGCATGCTGATCAGGGTGAGCGCGAGCGTCACGCCGAGCCAGGTGTAGGCCACCTTCACCCCGAGCGGCTCGAGGTACCGGCCGATCCAGCCGTTCTGCGCGAACACCGTGGTGAGCGCGATACCCGAGACCGCGGTAGGCAGCGCAAAGGGCATGTCGATGAGCGCATCGATGATCTTGCGGCCGGGAAACTCATAGCGCACGAGCGTCCAGGCGATGATGAAGCCGAACACCGCATTGATGGTGGCGGCGAGCAGGGACGCGCCGAAGGAGAGCCGATAGGAGCCGAGCGCGCGTGGGCTTGACACGACGCGCACGAAATCGCTCCAGTGCATCGAGGCCGCGGATAATACCAACGCCGCCAGCGGCAGCAGCACGATCGCCGAAAGGAAGAAGGTGGTGAAGCCGAAGGTCAGCCCGAAGCCGGGCAGGACACTGGGTTTGCGGAAGCTCATACGGCTCCGCGCTGCACGATGAGCACCGGCCAGCGTCCGCCACCGAGCAGCGCACCGAACGCCGCGGCGAAGTGCCTGAGCTCGGTCACCCCCAGGATCAGCATCTGCGCGGGCGCCTCCGCGAGCCGCCGGGTCAGGAGCTGCGCCGCATCACCGAAATGCAGCTCGGTGCGCATCTCGAGGCCATGGGCCGCCTGGGCCTCCGAGCGGGCATCGAGCAGCTCGCGCATGCCGTGCGAGTGGCGCTCACTGTCGCTGTGGCCGGCGAATATGCCGACGTAGACGGCTTCGGCGGGGACGTGACGCAGCACACTCGCCGACACGGCTAGCGTCGCGCTGCGGGCCGCCTCTCCCATCCAGTGGATGAGTACGCGCTGCGGCGGCACGGCGTGCGCGGGCAGCACCAGCAAGTCCTTCACGCCGCGGCGCAGGAGCCACTCGGCGCGCTGCACGTTGTCGCCTTCGGCCGCGATCACGGTGGTACCGAAGAACTCGCCCTGGGCCTGGCAGGGCTCATCGGCGATGCCGAGCGAGGGCTCGACGCGCAGCGCGACGCGCGTCTTCATGCGCGCGACGAGCTCCGCGAGGAGCGGCTGGCGGCTGAGCGCCTCTGCCAGCGGCGCATTCTGCGCACAGGCGGTGAAGCTCGAGAGCGGCGTCGGCAGCACGTGCACCCGGCGCACGCCTACCGCGACGGTTTGTCCCTGCCGCACCTCGAAGCCGCGGTGCGCATGCCGGGTGCGCGTCACCTGGAGCGCGGTACTGCCATCGAGATCGCCGGAAGCGAGCAAGGGCGCGCGCACCGTCTCATCGAGCCGCACGCGCAACCGCTCGAACGCACCCGTGAAGCTGACCTCATCGACCACCCCGTTGCCGAGAAAGCGCGAGCCGAGCGCATCGCGCGCCGGCGCGAGCTCCACTTCCTCGGGGCGCACGACCGCCACCACCTCGTGCTCGGGCGCACCCGGGGAGCGCTCGGCGCTGCCCATGGTCTTGCCGCCGACCTGGATGCCATCGGGTGTGCGCCGCGCGAGGAACAGGTTCGCCGCACCGAGAAAGGTCGCCACGAAACGCGTCGCCGGCCGCGCGTACAGCTCATGGGGCGCGCCTACCTCCAGCAACCGGCCCTGGTTCATGATGCCGATGCGGTCCGCCATGGCGAAAGCCTCCTCCTGGTCGTGCGTCACCAGTACGGTGGTGATACCGAGCTCGCGCTGCACCTGGCGGATGGTGCGGCGCAGCTCCTCACGGATCTTCGCATCGAGCGCCCCGAAAGGCTCATCGAGGAGCAGCACCTCGGGCTTGTGCGCGAGCGCGCGGGCCACTGCGACGCGCTGCTGCTGGCCACCGGAGAGCTGCGCCGGCAGGCGATCGTCCATGCCCTCGAGCGCCACCAGGCGCAACAGCTCCGTGCGGCGCTCCCGTCGCGCGCGGGCGCGCATGTGACGCACGCGCAGCGCAAACTCGATGTTGTCGGCGACGGTCATGTGACCAAAGAGCGCGTAGTTCTGGAAG
Source organism: Steroidobacteraceae bacterium (assembly GCA_036498445.1). GTDB lineage: Bacteria > Pseudomonadota > Gammaproteobacteria > Steroidobacterales > Steroidobacteraceae > 13-2-20CM-66-19. The sequence continues at coordinate 42,204 of DASYFL010000014.1, read as the reverse complement.
ACGAGCCCGACGCCCCGCTTGCGTGCGGCGACATGCGTCACGTCGCGCCCATGCAGCGAGATACGGCCATGGTCGACGCCGGAGAGCCCGGCTACGGCACGCAGCAGGGTGCTCTTGCCGCTGCCGCTCGGCCCGAGGAGCACGAAAAACTCTCCGTCGCCGATGTCGAGCGAGACATCGTTGACGACCGGTACGCCGCCGTAGTGTTTGGTGACCTGGTCGAGGGTGATGGACATCCGGACATGCTACCGGCGCGGTCGCGAGCCCGTCAGTGTCGCCCCGGTAACAGGCCGGTGACAAACCGGTTATGCGCCTCGTGACCGGGATGCGCGTCACGGCTCCGTCGTCAGCTGGGCGCTCCGCCCTCAGCTGCGGCGCGCGGGTGCGCTCACCAGGGGGTCCCGGCGAGCTCCTGCTTGTAGCGCTGGAACTCCTCGTACACCCGCCGCCACATGGGTCCGGGGCGCCCGCTGCCGATCGTATGGCCATCGAGCACGGTCACGGGCTGGACCTCACGTGTTGCCGCGGAGATCCACACTTCGTCGGCCGCCCGCAGCTGTGACTCGCTGATCGGCTGAACCCGACAGGGAATCGCGGCGCGCGCGGCGACTTCCTCGACCGCACCACGGGTGGTGCCGCGAAGGATGCGCCGCGAGTTCGGCGGCATCAGCACCTCGCCACCGAGGACCACGTGCACGGCGGCCGCCGAGGCTTCGGTGAGCTCGCCATCGCGCAGCAGGATCGTTTCGGCGGCGCCCGACTCCACGGACAGTTGCCGCAGCAGCACATTGGCGAGGAGTGCGGTCGATTTGATGTCGCAACGCGACCAGCGCGTGTCGGTGGCGGTGACGCAGCGGACCCCCTGCGCGGCGAGGTCGGCGGGTGGCTGCGGCCAGGGGGCGCAGAAGGCGAACACGGTGCGCGGGATTTCGGGCAGCGGCGCATGGGTGCGACCGCTCTGTGTCCCGCGGGTCACCTGCCAGTAGAGATAACAGTCGCCGCCGCCGTTGCGCTCGATCAGCGAGCCGAGCAGCGCACGCCATTCCTCAGCGCTGTGCGGATCCTCCATGCTGATCCCGGCGAGACTGCTTGCCAGGCGCTCGGCGTGCGCGGCGAACCGGAATGGACGGCCGCCGTACACCGGCATCACCTCGTACACCGCATCGCCGTAGAGGAAGGCCCGATCGAGCGGAGAGACGCGTGCCTCGGCGAGCGGCAGGAACTCGCCGTTCAGGTAGCACACCGGGAGGGGCTCCGCCACGCAGCCCGCCGTCAGTGAAACATCAGCGAGACGCTGTCCCAGGCGCGCGTCCACAATCCGCCCTGTGGTACGGCGCTGAGCGCAACGAGCGGAACGCGTTCCAGCACCTCACCGCTGCCATCCGCCACGGTGAGCTCGCCCACGTTCTGCCCGGCGGTGAGCGGCGCGATCAGCGGCTCGCGGCTGAGCTGCGCTTTGGTCTTCACGGCGGCGGTCTGGCCGCGCGCCACGGTCGTGTAGACATCGTGCGGCACGCCGATGGCCGCGAACTCACTCGCCGCCTTGTAGATGTGCGGCTTCAGCACCGTCTCGTTCGCACTCTTGAGGCGAATGGTCTCGTAGAACGTGTACCCGTAGCCGAGCAGCGCCGCGCTCGCTTCCTCGCGCGCCTTGATGCTCGGAGCTCCCAGCACCACCGACACCAGGCGCATGCCGTTGCGGCTCGCAGAGGTGGCGAGGCAGTAGCCGGCGCTGTCGGTGTGACCGGTCTTCAGGCCATCGACCGATGGATCCTTGCCGAGCAGCCCGTTGCGGTTGCCCTGGCGGATGTTGTTCCACATGAACTCGCGCACGGAGAACAGCGGGTAGTACTGCGGAAAGTCGCGGATCAGCGCGTTCGCGAGCGTCGCGACGTCACGTGCCGTCGTGTAGTGCTCGGGCGAGGGCAGGCCGTCGCTGTTGACGTAGTGGGTCGAGGTGAGGCCGAGCCGGCGCGCGTACTCGTTCATCATCTGCGCGAAAGCCGCCTCGGTGCCGCCGACCTGCTCGGCAAGCGCAATGGTGGCGTCGTTTCCCGATTGCACGATCATGCCCTTGAGCAGGATGTCGACGGGCACGCGCGTGCCCACCTGCACGAAGGTGCGCGAGCCCTCGGCGCGCCACGCATGCTCGCTGATGGTCGCCATGTCGGTCGGCTTCAGCCTTCCGTCGGCAAGTGCGGCGAACACCACGTAGGCCGTCATGAGCTTGGTGAGGCTCGCCGGCTCCGAGCGCTCATCGGGGCGCGCCTGCGCGAGGACGCGGCCGCTGAAATGATCCATCAGGATCCAGGAGCGCGCCGTCACCGCCGGAGGGGCCGGAACGGGTGCGGCGGCGCTGGCGGCCACCGGTACCTGAGGGAGCGGTGCCGGGCCGGGCGCGGGCGCCTTGGCGACCGGGCCGCCCTGTGCTGCAGCGTAAGCCACCGAGGCAATGAGTGCGAAAGCGGACGCGGGCAGTAAGCGGGTCACGGGGATGGGATTCCTTGGCTCGCACGAAATGCGCGGATCTTAACCGAAGCGCGTGCGCGATCGAGCGTGCGCAGTGCTCAATCGATGGCGAGGCGCGCGTTACGGATGCCGAGCGCGGCGAGCCTTGATGCGAGCGCATCGAACTGCGCGACGCTGTCGACCGGCCCCAGGCGCACGCGGTAGAGATGTGCGCCGTTCTCCAGCGGGAGAGCAACGAATGCGCGCTCGAGACCCGCAGCCTGAAGCCGTGCGACCAGCCGCTGCGCGTTGTGCTGATCGGCGAACGCGCCCGCCTGCACGTACAGCGCCGGCGGTGGTTGCGCGGCGGTGCGCGTGAGCACATCCGGTACCGTCGGGGTCAGGGCGCGCACCTCCACGAGCGAGGTGCCATCGTGGATCATGTCGAGTTTCGCGGCGGCGCTGTAGGAGAGATCGATGAGACGATTGGCGACGAACGGCCCGCGGTCATTGATGCGTACCACGACGCTGCGGCCGTTGCGCAGGTTGGTAACCCGCGCGTAGCAGGGCAGTGGCAGCGTCTTGTGGGCCGCGGTCATCCCGTACATGTCGTAGGGCTCGCCGTTCGAGGTATTGCCGCCGTGGAAGGTGGGGCCGTACCAGGAAGCCACTCCCCGCTCGAGGTAGCCATCGGCGCTCGCGAGCACGTAGTAGCGCTGACCGAGCACATTGTAGAAGGGCGGATTGCCGTGCGCACTGCGCGGCTCGGGGCGTGGGACCGCATCCGGAACCCCATCGCGCGCGGCAGGCGGCGCGGGCGCGGCAGGCTCCGGCTCACGCGCGGCGGGCGGTGGCGGCCGCTGTGCGGTGACCGAGCACGCAGCGAGCGCGAGCAGGCCGAGCGCGGCAGCGCCGATGCGCCAGCTGCCGGCACCCGGGCTGCCTGCGGGGATCATGCTCATGGCGCAGCGGTTGCGGTCGCGGTCTGCACCCGCTGCGCGATCGCCTGCGCAAGATCGTGCACCGCCATGGCGTAACGCGCGCTCGTGTTGTAACGGGTGAGCACGTAGAAGTTGTGAAAGCCGGCGCGGTACGCCGGCCCATCGGGCTGCTCGGCGAGGATCAGCAGCGCCTGGGTATCGGGCGGCACGTCGAGCTCGACCTTCACGCCGCGCTCGCCGAGCGAGTCGACCGTCTCGTTGGGCTCGAGACCGTGCGATTCGACCTGGAAGGGCGCCCCCGGGTCGACCGTCGTCTCGGCGAGCACCGGCTCACCGGCCTTCCAGCCGTTCTCGCGCAGGTAATTGGCGATGCTCGCGAGGATGTCGTCCCAATTGCCCCACAGGTCGCGGCGCTGGTCGTTGCTGGCATCGACCGCGTAGCGGCGATAGGCCGAGGGCATGAACTGCGGCGCGCCCATCGCACCGGCGTACGAACCGGTGGTGGTGAGCGGATCGAGCCGGAACTCCTTCGCGAGCACCAGGAACTGCGCGAGCTCGCCCGCGAAGTAGTTGTGCCGCGGAGGGTAGTCGAACGCCAGCGTTGCGAGCGCATCGAGCACTCGATAGTGGCCGGTGACGCGTCCGTAGCGGGTCTCGACGCCGAGGATGGCGACCAGGTATTCCGGCGGCACCTGGTAGGTTGCGGCCACGCGCTCGAGCGACTCGCGGTGCTCGGCCCAGAACTGGGCGCCATCGCCCACGCGCTCGGGAGTGACGAAGTGCTCCCGGTACTCCCACCAGGGTGCGACCTTCTCGATCGGGCGGTTCATCATGTCGATGATCTTCGGCTGCGGCCGCGCCTCCTTCAGCAGCCGCTGCACGTCCTTGCGCTTGAGGCCATCGCGCTGTGTGACCTCGGTGATGAAGGCCGCGATCTCCGGGCGATGCAGGTCGAAGCGCGGCGCGAGCGCCGGCGAATTCGCCGGCTGCGCGAGCGCTGGCGCACAGCTGAGCAGGGCGAGGAGCAGAAGACGGCAGCTGTTCAACTACGATCCGATGAGTTTCCGCCGTGAGTAAAGCGCCATCAGAATACCGAAGCCCGCCAGCACCGTCACGACCGAGCTTCCACCGTAGCTCACGAGCGGCAGCGGCACACCCACCACCGGCAGGAGTCCGGTGACCATGCCCGCGTTGATGAACACGTAGACGAAGAAGGTGAGGGCGAGACTCCCGGCGAGCAGCCGGGCGTAGGTATCCTGCGTCTGCGTCGCGAGATAAATGGCGCGGCCGGCGACAAACACGTAGAGCAGCAGCAGCAGCAACAGGCCGAGCAGGCCGAACTCCTCGCCGATCACCGCGAAAATGAAGTCGGTCGAGCGCTCCGGAAGGAATTCCAGCTGCGCCTGGCTGCCGTTCATCCAGCCCTTGCCGAAGACCCCTCCGGAGCCGATGGCGATCTGCGATTGGATGATGTGGTAGCCGGCACCGAGCGGATCGGTCTGCGGATTGAGGAACGTGAGCACGCGCTTGCGCTGGTAGTCGTGCATGAAGCTCCAGCCGAACCACGCGGCGGCGGCGCCGAGCGCAAGCAGTCCTGCCATGAAGCGCACGCGCAGCCCGGCGAGCACGACCACGAGCGCGCCGGCAACCGCGATCAGTGCCGCGGTGCCCAGGTCCGGCTGCACCGCGACCAGGCCGACCGGCAGCAGAATCAGCACGCCGACCGTTGCGAGCGCTCCCCACCCCGGCGGCAACGCGCGCTCGTGCAGGAACCAGGCACACATCATCGGCACCGCGAGCTTCATGAGCTCGGAAGGCTGGAAGCGGAACAGCCCGAGATTGAGCCAGCGTTGCGCACCCATGCCGACGTGGCCGATGGCCGCGACGATGAGCAACAGCACGCAGCCCGCGGCATATATCCAGGGGGTCGAGCGGCGCAGGAAATTGGGGTTCACGCGCGCGAGCAGCAGCATGGCGATGGTGCCGAGCACCAGCCGCGCGACCGTGCGCAGCACGGTCGGCAGGTTCTGGCCCGAGGCGCTGTAGAGCACCACGAGCCCGTAGGCGGCGATCAGCGACAGCCCCACCACCAGCGGCCCATCGATGCGCAGCTCGAGCAGCACTCGCGCCGCGCCACTTAGCGTGCGGCGAGTGCGCGAGCCCTGGGAGATTTCCTCGTAGATCATGAGGAGGGCTTCACCTTGCCGTCCGCATCGAGCAGGTAGGCGTCCAGCACCTTGCGCGCAATCGGCGCGGCGGCACTCGCCCCGGCACCACCATTTTCCTCCAGCACCGCCAGCGCGATGCGCGGTGCGTCCGCGGGCGCAAACGCGATGAACCAGGAATGATCGCGCAGCCGTTCGTTGATCTTGCTCGCATTGTATTTCTCGGTGCGCGCCACCGTGTACACCTGCGCGGTGCCGGTCTTGCCGGCGAAGGTGTAGGGCGCATGCAGACCGATGGCGGCGGCGGTGCCACGCTGGGTGACACCGATCATCCCGTGGACGACGCGCTGCCAGTCTTCCGCGGCGACACCCTGCACCTCTCCGTCGGACACGGGGGCGATGCCGTGCAGCTCGCCGCTGCGGGGGTCGCGATAGGCGGTCACCAGCCGCGGCCGCCAGATCTTGCCGCGCGTCGCGACGATGCTGGCGTAGTGCGCGAGCTCGATCGGCGTCACGGTGAGATAACCCTGCCCGATGCCGAAACTCACCGTCTCGCCCGGGAACCAGACCCGATCCACCGGGCGCGCAAAAGTTTTCTCCTTCCACTCGCGTGAGGGGAGGATGCCGGCTTTCTCGCCGCTGATGTCGATGCCGGTCGGCGCCCCGAAGCCGAGCTTGCCGAGGAACGTCGAGATGCGATCGACGCCGAGCTCGTTGGCGAGACCGTAGAAATAGACGTCGCAGGAGCGCGCGATGGCGTCATCGAGATCCACCGCGCCATGGTGCTCGTTGTGATATTCCCGATAGATGAAGGAGCTGCCGGCCAGGTGAAAGGATCCGGCACAAAAACGGTGCGCGATTGGGTCGACCGCGTGGTAGGTGAGCGCCGCGAGCGCGATGGCCGGCTTCACCGTGGAGCCCGGCGGATAGGTGCCGCGCAGGGCGCGATTGAAGAGCGGCCGGTCGATGTCATCCGCCAGTGCCCGGTACTCGGCGACCGTGATCCCCTGGCCGAAGAGCGTCGGATCGAAGCCCGGCAGTGAGACGAGCGCGAGCACATCGCCGTTGTTCGGATCCAGTGCCACCACCGCGCCACGGTGCCCGGCGAGCGCGGCCTCAGCGACGCGCTGGATCTTCAGGTCGATCGACAGCAGCAGGTCATCGCCGGCGAGCGGCGCCTTGCTCTGCAGCTTCGGAACGAAGGCACCCTGGCGCTCGACCGAGCGCCCCTGGGCATTCACCAGCACCTCGCGCGAGCCATTGACCCCGTGCAGCTCCCGCTCGAAGCCGCTCTCGACGCCGAGCTTGCCGATGAGCGAGGTACCGGCATATGCCGAGCGGTCGATGCGCTTGAGATCCTGCTCGCTGATCGCGCCCACGTAGCCGAGCGCGTGCACCGCGAGATTGCTGTTGGGGTACCAGCGTGTCTGGCGGGTCTTGATATCCACGCCGCGGAACTCGAAACGATGCACGGCGAAGCGCGCGACATCCTCATCCGACAGGCGCAGCCGGATCGGCACCGAATCGAAGGTGCGGCTCGAGTCGATGGTGCGCCCGATCTCATCCACATCCTCGGCACGGATGAGGGCGAGCCGTGCCAGGCCTGCGAGCGTCTCATCGATGTCGGGCACCTCCTCCGGCACGAGCTCGAGCTGGTACGCCGGCTGGCTGCCGGCGATCAGCTCGCCGTGACGATCGAGGATCAGCCCACGCGCCGCCGGGATCGGCTCGGTGCGCACGCGGTTGCCCTGGGAGAGATCCGCGTAATAGTCGTGGCGCGAGACCTGCAAAACAAAGAGGCGTGCGATGAGCGCCAGGGTGGCAAGGCCCATGATCGCCGCGCAGACGAGCGCACGCTGATCGAAGAGCCGCTGCTCGCGCCAATGGTCCTTGATGCGCACCGTGGGCATGGCTCGGTCTCAGGACACGGGCGGCGGATGCCGGGCGCTCATGCGTGATGGCCCGCACCGTAGCTCAGAATGGCCGCCGCCGCCGGCCAGATGAGAGCACCGGAGAGCGTATGCACCCAGCGCAGCGGGCTCGTCACCGGGTGACCGGTCCAGCCATCGATCATGAACAGCACGACCTCGTACATCATCAATGCAGCGAGCACGATGAGCGCTTGCTGGATGGCAGGCTTGGAGCGAATGCGTTGGTGCTCGCGCACCGCAATGTAGGTGATGAGGGACAGCGCAAGCGCGTGCTCGCCGAGAACCGGTCCCTGAAACACATCCAGCATGAGTCCGGCGAAGAAGCCGATCGCGAGTCCGCCCGCGCGCGGTGCATTCACCGACCAGTAGATCACCGTGAGCACCAGAAATGCGGGCCGCGCCACATCGAGCCACCACGGCAGCGGCAGCACGGTGAGAATGAGCGCCACCAGGGCACTCAGCAGCAGTCGCGTGCGTGAGTCGCGATTCACGGCTGACCCTCGGCGGGTACCGCGGCAGCGGGCGGCACGGCCTCGGCCGCCTGGACACTCGGCCGTCCCCCAGGTTTCTCGGCAGCGGCTGTCTGCTGTGCGGGCAGCGGCGCCGTCTCGCCGTGCGGCGGCGGCGGCGCTGCGGGCTCGCGCGGCGCCGCCTGCGGGGTGGCATGGCTCTTCGGTGCGGCCGGTTGCGGCTGCATGGCTGGATTGCCGCTCTTGAGCCCATCCGCTGCGCTCGCGGCCGGCGCCGGCGCGGCGGGATGGTCGGCGCGGAACCAGACGAGCATCAGCTCCGAATCGCTGTCCACGTGTGCGAGCGGCGCAGCGCGCACCTGCGCGAGGGGCTGCACGGCATCGCGGTGCACCTCGGTGACGCGCGCCACGGGATAGCCTTCCGGGAACACGCCACCGAGCCCCGAAGTCACCAACAGGTCGCCGCTTCTGATGTCCGCGTTGCCCGGGAGGTACGGTAGCGCCAGTGAGGTGGTGTCACCTGCGCCGACGGCGATGGTGCGCAGCCCGGTACGCTCGACGCGCACCGGAACCGCATGCTCGGGATCGGTGATCAGGATCACCTCCGCGCTCCACGGGCCGACATGCGTCGTCTGGCCGATGAGTCCCTTGTCATCGAGCACCGCCTGTCCCTTGAAGACGCCATTGGCGGCGCCGCGGTTGAGCAGCAGTCGCTGCCGCAGAGTGTTCAGCTGGATATTGACGATCTCCGCCGGCAGCCAGCGGTCCGCGACCGGCGGCAGCGCCTCACGCAGCCCACGCAGCTCGCCGTTCTCGCGCGCCAGGGCCTCGTAGCGCATGGTGCGCAGCTCGAGATCCCGCGCGCCCGCACGCAACTGCGTGTTCTCGGCCTGCAGCGTTTCGCGCGACTGGAAGCTCTCCTTCAGCCAGCGCCAGGCCGCGGGCGGGGAGTTGACCGCCAGCTGCAGCGGATAGGCGGCGGCCTGCAGCACGTAGCGTACCTGCTCGAGGTAATGCGCACGCTGATCGAGGTACATGACGATCACCGAGAGCAGCGCGTAGAGCGTGAAGCGGAAGCCGGGGGAGCCGCCCCGCCCGCCGAGCGGTCTGTCGGCTCCTGTGCCGAAGGCTGCCACTTAAGAAACCCGCGCGCTCCTTGTGCGCTACTCGAGGCCGAAGTGCCCGGGCCCCAGCTCGTCCATCAGCTCGAGAATGCGGCCACCCCCGCGGGCGACGCAGGTGAGCGGATCGTCTGCCACGACCACCGGAAGCCCGGTCTCCTCGGTGAGCAGCTTATCGATGTCGCGCAGCAGCGCGCCGCCCCCGGTGAGCACGATACCGCGTTCGGCGACATCCGCACCGAGCTCGGGCGGAGTCTGCTCCAGGGCCTGCTTGACCGCGCTCACGATGCTCTGCAGCGGCTCCTGCAGCGCCTCGAGAATCTCGTTGCTGTTGAGCGTGAAGCTGCGCGGCACGCCTTCGGAAAGGTTACGGCCCTTCACCGAGAGCTCACGTACCTGTTGTCCCGGGTACGCCGAGCCGATCTCGATCTTGATGCGCTCGCTGGTCGCCTCGCCGATCAGGATGCCGTAATTGCGCCGCACGTAGTTCATGATGGCCTCATCGAAACGATCGCCGCCGATGCGCGCGGAGTTGGCGTACACGACGCCGTTCAGCGACAGCACCGCGACTTCCGAGGTGCCGCCGCCGACATCGAGCACCATCGAGCCGCGCGCCTCGTGCACCGGCAGCCCCGCGCCGACCGCCGCGGCCATGGGCTCACTCACGATCGCCACGTTGCGCGCGCCCGCGCCTTCGGCGGATTCGCGGATCGCGCGCCGCTCGACCTGGGTCGAGCCGAAGGGTACGCACACCAGCACGCGCGGTGAGGGCTTGAACGTGCGGTTGCCGTGCACCTTGTTGATGAAGAACTGCAGCATCTTCTCGGTGTAGGTGAAGTCGGCGATCACCCCGTCCTTCATCGGACGCACCGCGGTGATGTGGCCCGGTGTGCGCCCGAGCATGGCCTTGGCCTCCGAGCCGACCGCAACGATCACCTTGCCGCCGCGCGCCGGCTCGTCCTGCACCGCGACCACCGAGGGCTCGTTGAGGACAATGCCCTTGTCGCGCACATAGATAAGAGTGTTAGCCGTACCGAGGTCGATCGACAGATCGCTGGAAAAATATCCGCGCAGGCGTTTGAGCATGAAGCAACCGGAAAAATGAGCCCAGGGAGAGCGACCGTAAAGCGGCGGCTAATCTAGCAACCGAGGGGACATTCAGCAAGGCAACATGTATGATTTTGGGCTGGTTTTCTCAGTTCTCCACGGCACTCCCATGGCTCTCACACGCGAGCAGATCGCGAGCATTGCCACACTGGCGCGGCTCGAGCTCACCGCAGAGGAAGTTCCCATCTACCAGGAGAGCCTCTCGCGGATCCTCGAGTTCGTCGGTGCGCTCGAGGGCGCCGATACCGCCAACGTCACCCCGATGGCGCACCCACTGCCGGGTCTGACTCAGCGATTGCGGCCGGATGAGGTCACCGAGACCGATCATCACGAGCGCTACCAGCTGAATGCGCCCCTCACCGCCGCGGGTTTGTACCTCGTCCCCAAGGTGATCGAGTGAGGTAGGCGGTGAGCGCTCTGCACACGCGCACATTGACGCAGCTCGCTGAAGGCCTGCGGCGCAAGAGCTTCTCGAGCGTCGAGCTGGTGGGGGAGCTGCTGGCGCGCATCGAAAAGAGCCAGCCGGCACTGAATGCATTCATTTCCGTAACGGCAGCCGAGGCGCTCGAGGCGGCGCGTGCAGCCGACCGCACACTCGCCGCGGGCGAGGGGGGTGCGCTCACCGGAGTGCCCATCGCGCACAAGGATATCTTCTGCACGGCGGGGGTGCGCACCACCTGCGGCTCGCACATGCTCGATAACTTCGTCGCGCCGTACGATGCGACGGTGGTCGCGAAACTGAAGCGCGCGGGCGCGGTCATGCTCGGCAAGACCAACATGGACGAGTTCGCCATGGGCTCATCCAACGAGACGAGCTTCTACGGGCCGGTACGCAACCCCTGGAACCCCGATCTCGTGCCCGGGGGCTCCTCCGGGGGCTCGGCAGCCGCGGTCGCAGCGCGGCTCGTCCCGGGCGCCACGGCGACCGATACCGGAGGCTCGATCCGCCAGCCAGCGGCGCTCTGCGGTATCACCGGGATGAAGCCCACCTACGGGCGCGTGTCGCGCTACGGCATGGTGGCCTTCGCCTCGAGTCTCGATCAGGGCGGGACGCTCACCGCGAGCGCCGCGGACGCCGCACTCATGCTGCGTGAGATGGCGGGGTTCGACCCGCGCGATTCCACGAGCGTCGAGACGCCGGTACCCGACTACGTCGCGGCGCTCGCTGAGCCGATCGCCGGACTTCGGGTGGGACTCCTGGCGGAGTTCTTCGACAAGGGACTCGATCCCGACAACGAGCGCTGCGTACGCGAGGCGCTCAAGGTGTTCGAGAGCCTCGGTGCGAGAGTGACTCAGGTGAGCCTGCCGCACCTGCCGCTTTCGGTGCCGGTCTACTACGTCGTGGCACCGGCGGAGTGCTCCTCGAATCTCGCACGCTACGACGGGGTGCGTTTCGGCCACCGCTGCACGAACCCGCGGGATCTCAACGACATGTACCGGCGCTCCCGGGGTGAGGGTTTCGGGGCCGAGGTCAAGCGGCGCATCATGACCGGGACCTATGTGCTCTCGGCCGGTTACTACGACGCGTACTACCTCAAGGCGCAGCGCGTGCGGGCGCTCATCAACGCGGATTTCATCAGGGCGTTCGAGAGCGTGGACGTGCTCATCGGGCCGACCACGCCCACACCGGCCTTCCCGCTCGGTGCGAAGACCTCCGATCCGATCACCATGTACCTGAACGACATCTACACGATCGGCGCGAACCTCGCGGGACTGCCGGCGATCTCCGTTCCCTGCGGCTTCGTGCAGGGTCTGCCCGTCGGCCTGCAGGTCGTCGGTCCGCACTTCAGCGAAGCGCGGATTCTCGCCGCCGCGCACGCCTTTCAGCGCCTCACCGACTGGCACACTCGCGTACCGGCGGGCTACGCATGAGCGAGTGGGAGACGGTGATCGGACTCGAGATCCACGCGCAGCTCGCGACGCGATCCAAGATCTTCTCCGGCTCTGCGACCGCCTACGGCGCGCCGCCCAACACGCAGGCGGACCTGGTCGACCTCGGCTATCCAGGCGTCCTGCCGGTGCTGAATGCGCAGGCGGTGCGCATGGTGGTGAAGCTCGGGCTCGCGATCAATGCCCGGATCGCGCCACGGTCGGTGTTCGCGCGCAAGAACTACTTCTACCCGGACCTGCCCAAGGGCTACCAGATCAGCCAGTACGAGCTGCCGATCGTCGCGCAGGGAGCGCTCGACATCGTGCTCGAGGATGGCCAGGCGCGGCGCATCGGCATCACGCGCGCGCACCTCGAGGAGGACGCCGGCAAATCGCTGCACGAGGGGCTGCCCGCAGCGACCGGCATCGATCTGAACCGCGCCGGCACTCCGCTGGTGGAGATCGTCTCCGAGCCCGATATGCGCTCGGCGAAGGAAGCGGTCGCGTACATGAAGAAGATCCACACACTGGTGCGCTATCTCGAGGTCTGCGATGGCAACATGCAGGAAGGCTCCTTCCGCTGCGATGCCAATGTGTCGGTGCGCCCGCTTGGGGCGGTGAAGTTCGGGACACGGGCGGAGATCAAGAACCTCAATTCGTTCCGCTTCGTCGAGCGTGCCATCAACTTCGAGGTGGCGCGGCAGATCGAGCTGCTCGAATCGGGCCGCCCGGTCGTGCAGGAGACTCGTCTGTACGATCCGGACAAAGGCGAGACACGCTCCATGCGCTCGAAGGAGGAAGCGAACGACTATCGGTACTTTCCCGACCCGGACCTGCTCCCCGTCGAGGTCGATCCGGCGCTCATCGAGGCCGTGCGCGCGACGCTCCCGGAGCTCCCCGACCAGAAAGCGGCGCGATTCTCCAGCCAGTATGGGCTCTCGCCGTACGACGCCGGGGTGCTGACCGCCAGCCGCGAGCTCGCCGCGTATTATGAAGAGGTGGTGCGCACCACGGCGGCGGATCCCAAGCTTGCCGCCAACTGGGTGATGGGAGACCTGGCCGCGGCGCTCAACCGCGAAGGGCTCGAAGTGAGCTCGGCAAAGATCTCCGCGGCGCGCCTCGGTGAGCTCCTCGGTCGCATCCACGATGCGACGATCTCCGGGAAGATCGCCAAGGAGGTGTTCGAGCTCATGTGGTCAGAAGGCCTGGGCGCGGATGCGGTCATCGAATCGAAGGGATTGCGGCAGATCACCGACAGCGCCGCGATCGAGCGCGCCATCGAGGAGGTCATGGCGAAGAACCCGGCGCAGCTCACCGAGTACCGCGCCGGTAAAGACAAGCTCTTCGGCTTCTTCGTCGGCCAGGTCATGAAAGCCACCGGGGGTAAGGCCAACCCGGCGCAGCTCAACGAGATGCTGCGCGTGAAGCTCCGCGGCTAGGCGCGGCGCGACCGGCTCGCTCATCGAGCGCGCATCGCCCGAAAGCGGCAGCGCTTTGGGCGGCCACCCTCTGTGAGACACGCCCGGGCAGGCACCGCTGTGGCAGGGTTGAGTTGATCACTGCCGTGCCCCATTGTCCGGGCCATGAGCGCTTCAGCTTCCCTTACGCAGGACCAGGTCCGTCGCTTCATCTTCGAGAATCAGCCGGTGCGCGGGCACTGGGTGCATCTCGAGAGTGCGTGGCGTGAACTGCACGCGCACGCCAGCTACCCGAAGCCGGTGACGGAGCTTCTCGGCCAGGCGGTGGTCGCCTCGGTGCTGCTGGCCGCCACACTCAAGTTTCGGGGCACACTCACCTTCCAGCTGCAGGGAAACGGTGCGGTGAGCCTGCTCGTCGCGCAGTGCACGCACGATTTCCGTGTGCGCGCGATGGCCCGCTGCGATGAGGCGGCCGTGCAGGTGCTTTCGGGCGCGAGCGAGGCGACCGAGGCCGATGCCGCGCTCTTCCGGCGCCTGACGGGCGATGACGGGCTCGTCACGGTCACCGTCGAGGCCGAGGAGAAGAGCCTGCGGTATCAGGGCGTGGTGCCGCTTTCCGGTGCCTCCCTTGCCGAATCGCTCGAGGCCTATTTCGCCTCTTCCGAGCAGTTGCCGACGCGCGTCCTGCTCCGGGCGGACGCGGAGCACGGTACCGGCATGCTGGTGCAGAAGCTGCCCACGGCCGAGGAGTCCAGCGTGGAGCCCGAAGCGCTCGAGGAGGCCTGGCTCGGTGCACAACGCGGGATCGCGCATCTGCGAAGCGGTAGAGGTCTGCGGGAGCACAGCATCGAGGAGCTCCTGATGCGCGGCTTTCCCGGACACGATCTGCGGCTCTTCCGCGGCGCCCCGGTGCGCTTTGAATGCCGCTGCAGCGAGGGGCGGGTGGCGGGCCTCCTTCGAGCGCTCGGCCCCGAGGAGGTGCGCGATGTACTTCGGGAGCAGGGTACCGTGACCGTGACGTGCGAGTTCTGCCATCGCCCGTATCGCTTCGAATCGGTCGATGTCGACGCGCTCTTCGCCGACACGGACGGCTCCGATGCCTCCAAATTCATACACTAATCCGCCGAAGTCTCCCTCCAATTGAATCACATATGAGACAGTAGGCTGGCCGCTCTCACTAGGCAAGGGGTGGTGGCCCGACCATCCTCGCCTTGTCGACTTCTTTCAAAGAATTGTACAATTCTTTAAATGAAGCCTTCCTCACCCGCTGATGTCGTGAAGTGGCTGCGCGCAGCCGGTGAGCCCAGCCGGTTGCGTCTCCTGGCACTGTGCGCAGACGCCGCATTGAGCGTCTCGGATCTGGCTCAGGCCTTGAGGCAGAGCGAGCCCCGGGTGTCGCGTCATCTGAAGATCCTGTGTGAATCGGGGCTCATCGACCGCATGAGGCAGGGCCAATGGGTGCACTACGGCCTCAGCTCGCAGCCCGCGTGCTCGAGCTTCGTGCGCGGTCTTCTCGCGCAACTCGATCGACGCGACCCGCTGCTGTTACGGGATGCCTCGAGCGCGCGCGCGGCGAGCGCTGTCGGCTCGACACCGGAAGGCTATGGAGCGACATCCCGGCTCGGCCGGGCACTCACCGAGTTCATCGTCCACGCCACCGCGGGCGAGGTGTTCGGTTCGGTGCTCGTGGTCGGCGTCAGCCATCCGGAGCTCCTCGAATGGGCGGCGAGGGCTTCACGGCACTGTACCGCGCTTGCGTCCTCGCGCCGCGCGGCGCAGGGCGCGCGGGCGTTCGCCGAGCGGCGCGGGTTCTCCTGCAGGGTGTTGAAGGCCGCGGGCGATGGAATCAGCTTCGGTGCCGATCTCGCGCGAGCCGGCGCGCACTTCGATGCACTGCTGCTCGATCACCCGGTGGCGAGCGCGGAGATGCTGGTGCGGCTGCTCGAGGATGCACGCGGCCTGATCGAGCCCGCAGGCCGGCTATTGATCTGCGAGCCGTACGACGCGCTCGAAGGCGCGCGCGGCCGAATCGTGGAGCACCCGCTCGCGCGGCTGCGCCGGCTGCTCGCAGCCGCGGGACTGCGCTGCGACAGGTTGAGTCCGATCGAGGCCGATGGCGCGCACGTGCTCGCGGCGGCCGCCCGCCCAGTGCCCGCGGCTGCGGGACTGGCGGCAGGAACGGAAGGAGCCGAACGATGACCACCCATCAATGCGCGGGACCGATCCAGGTTTCATTCGAGTTCTTTCCACCCGCCGATGCGGTGATGGAGGCTACGCTCTGGCGCTCTCTCGAGCGCCTGGCGCCGCTCGCGCCGTGCTTCGTGTCGGTGACCTATGGTGCCGATGGCTCGACGCGCGAGCGCACCCACGGGCTCGTGACCCGGATTCAGCAGCAAACGCAGCTCATCGGCGCGCCGCATCTCACCTGCATCGGCGCCTCTCGCGGAGAGATTCTCGATATCGCCCGCGGCTATTGGGATGAGGGCATCCGGCACCTGGTGGCTCTGCGCGGTGACCCGCCACACGGTGAGAGTACCTACCGCCCGCGTGCCGATGGCTTCGCATTCGCCGCGGACCTCGTCGCCGGGCTGCGCTCCGTTGCGCCATTCGACATCTCGGTGGCGGCTTACCCGGAGGTGCATCCCGAGGCCGCCTCGGCGGGCGCGGACCTCGAGAGTCTCAAACGCAAGATCGATGCCGGCGCCACCCGTGCGATCACGCAGTTCTTCTACGACATCGGCGTCTTCCTGCGCTTTCGGGATCGTTGCGCCGCAGCCGGCATCGATGCGCCGCTCGTGCCGGGGATACTTCCCATCACGCGCTTTCCGCAGGTGCTGCGTTTTGCCCAGAGGTGTGGCGCGAGCATCCCCGGCTGGCTCCGGGAACGCTTCGAAGGACTCGAGGACGACGCGGAGACGCGGCGGCTGATCGCAGCGGCGGTCGCGATCGAGCAGGTGCAGGAGCTGCGCCGCCACGGTGTGAGCGAGTTTCATTTCTATACGCTGAATCGTGCCGAGCTCACTTTTGCCATCTGCCACGCGCTCGGGCTGCGGCCGCGCACGCGCACTGCGGTCGCCTCCGCCGGAGCTTTGGTGTGAGCGCCACGCGCAATACCCCCTGCGGACATGGCCTCGCGCACGCACCCGAACCCCGGCGCGCTGGCTCGCCGGTTGCCGATCGCGAGATCGAGCGGCGCGGCGGCGACCGCGCACGCAACGCCGCTGCCGCCCCCTTCGCCATCGAAGCCAGCGATGAAACCGAGCGGCGCACGCGCATCGAGCGGCTCAAGGGCCTGCTCGGTGAGCGCATCGTGATCCTCGATGGCGCCATGGGCACGATGATCCAGCATCTGAAGCTCGATGAGTCCGGTTACCGCGGCACACGGCTGCGCGATCACGGCCACGACCTCAAGGGGAACAACGACATTCTGACCTTGACGCAGCCGGACGCGGTGCGCGACATCCACCGTGCCTATCTCGCCGCGGGCGCCGATATCATCGAAACCAACACCTTCAATTCCAACGCCATCTCGCAGGCTGACTACGGCACCGCGGCACTCGTCCCCGAGCTGAACTATCGCGCCGCCCGTCTCGCGCGCGAGGTAGCGGATCAATTCGCACTGCGTGCCGGCGGCACCCGCTTCGTTGCCGGCGCACTCGGGCCGACCAATCGCATGAGCTCCATGTCGCCGGATGTCAACGATGCGGGCTATCGCAGCGTCAACTTCGCGCAGCTCGTGGCGGCCTATCTCGAGGCGGCTCGCGCGCTGCTGCTCGGCGGCGTGGATCTGCTGCTGATCGAGACGGTGATCGATACCCTCAATGCCAAGGCCGCCATCTACGCGGCGCTCACGCTCTTCGATGAGTCCGGCACCACGTTGCCGCTCGCGATCTCGGGAACGATCACCGATGCCTCGGGCAGGGTGCTTTCGGGTCAGACGACCGAGGCTTTCTGGAATTCGGTGCGCCACGCGCAGCCGTTGTTCGTAGGGCTGAATTGCGCACTCGGTGGACGTCAGCTTCGTCCCTACGTGGAGGAGCTCGCGAGTGCTGCCCGCGACACCTTCGTGTGCGCCTACCCGAATGCGGGACTGCCCAACGCCTTCGGCGAGTACGACGAGTCGCCCGAGGACACGGCGGCGATCCTGCGCGAGTTCGGCGAGTCGGGCCTGGTGAATATCGTCGGCGGCTGCTGCGGCACGACGCCGGCACACATCCGCCTGCTGCGTGAGGGGTTGCGCGCCCAGGCGCCGCGGCGCCTCGCGCCGTTGCCGGTGAAGTGCCGGCTGGCAGGGCTCGAGCCGCTCAACATCGACGAGCAGAGCCTGTTCGTCAACGTCGGCGAGCGTACCAACGTCACCGGCTCCGCCAAGTTTCGCAAGCTGATCGAGGCCGGCGATTACAACGCAGCGCTCGAGGTGGCGCGCCAGCAGGTCGCCAACGGCGCGCAGATCATCGACATCAACATGGACGAGGGGATGCTGGATTCGGAAGCCGCCATGGTGCGCTTCCTCAACCTGCTCGCCGCCGAGCCCGACATCGCCCGCGTGCCGGTGATGATCGACTCCTCCAAGTGGTCGGTCATCGAGGCGGGCCTGCGCTGCGTGCAGGGCAAGGCGGTCGTCAACTCGATCAGCCTCAAGGAGGGGGAGGACATCTTCATCGAGCATGCCCGGCAGGTGCGCCGCTACGGCGCTGCGGCGGTCATCATGGCCTTCGATGAGCAGGGTCAGGCGGATACCGTCGAGCGGCGCGTCGCGATCTGCCAGCGCGCCTACCGCATCCTCACCGAGCGTGTCGGGTTTGCGGCCGAGGACATCATCTTCGATCCCAACATCTTCGCCATTGCCACCGGCATCGAGGAGCACAACGCCTACGGGGTCGCGTTCATCGAGGCCACCCGGCGCATCAAGCGCGAGCTGCCGCACGCGCTGGTGAGCGGTGGAGTGAGCAATGTCTCCTTCTCGTTCCGCGGCAACGAGCCGGTGCGCGAGGCGATGCACTCGGTGTTCCTGTACCACGCGATCGCGGCCGGCATGGACATGGGCATCGTCAACGCGGGGCAGCTCGGGGTCTATGAGCAGCTCGATGCGCCGCTGCGCGAGGCGTGCGAGGACGTGGTCCTCAACCGCCGCGAGGATGCCACCGAGCGGTTGCTCGAGAGCGCTGCACGCTACAAGGGCGAGGGCGGCACGCGCCGTGGCGAGCAGCTCGAGTGGCGCAAGCTCGAGGTCGGCAAGCGCCTAGAGTATGCGCTCGTCAAGGGGATCGATGACTACATCATCGAGGACACCGAGGCTGCACGGGCAGCGAGCGCGCGGCCGCTCGATGTCATCGAAGGCCCGCTCATGGACGGCATGAATGTGGTCGGCGACCTGTTTGGCTCCGGCAAGATGTTCCTGCCGCAGGTGGTGAAGAGCGCGCGGGTCATGAAACGCGCGGTGGCGTACCTCGTGCCTTACATCGAGCAGAGCAAGGAGCCGGGCGCGCAGCGCTCCAATGGCCGCATCGTGGTCGCAACCGTCAAGGGCGACGTGCACGATATCGGCAAGAACATCGTCGGCGTGGTGCTGCAATGTAACAACTTCGAGGTCATCGACCTTGGCGTGATGGTGCCGTGCGAGAAGATTCTCGAGACCGCGCGTCGTGAACGCGCCGATCTCATCGGCCTCTCCGGTCTCATCACGCCCTCGCTCGATGAGATGGTGCACGTCGCGCGCGAGATGCAGCGCCAGGGTTTCGAGCTGCCGCTGCTCATTGGCGGTGCGACTACATCGCCGGCCCACACCTCGGTGAAGATCGCCCTGCAGTATCGGTCGCCGGTCATTTACGTGAAGGATGCCTCACGCGCCGTCGGCGTCTGCCAGACCCTGGCGCAGCCGGCACAGCGCGCCGCATTCATCGCACGCGTGAGCGAAGAGCACGAGCGCCGCCGCGAGCAGCACGCCGCCAAGAAGGTAAAGGTCCCGGAGGCTTCGCTCGAAGCCGCGCGCGCCAACCACGCGCGCATCGACTGGAAAGCCTACCTGCCGCTCGCGCCGCGCGTGCCGGGCATCCAGCGCTTCGACGATTATCCGCTCGGGCAGCTGCTCGGCTACATCGACTGGATGCCGTTCTTCAATGCCTGGGAGTTCTCCGGCAAGTTCCCGGACATTCTCAGCGACCCGGTGGTCGGCGAGGCGGCGAGCAATCTGTACGCCGATGCGCGCCGCATGCTGAAGACGCTGATCGCCGAGCGCTGGCTCACGGTGCGCGCCGTGCTCGGGGTCTTTCCCGCCAATGCCATCGGCGATGATGTCGAGGTGTATGCGAGCGAGGTGCGCCGCGAGCCGCTCACGACCGTCAACTTCCTGCGCCAGCAGAAGGGCAAGCCGCCGGGGCAGCCGCACGAGTGCCTGGCGGACTACGTCGCTCCCGCGGCGAGCGGCGTGCGCGATTACTTCGGCGCCTTCGCCGTGACGGCAGGACTTGGCATCGAGGCGCACGTCGCACGCTTTGAGCGCGCGCACGATGATTACTCCGCGATCATGCTCAAAGCGCTCGCCGATCGTCTCGCCGAAGCCGCTGCCGAGCACTTCCACGAACGCGTCCGGCGCGAGCTCTGGGGCTACGCTGCGGATGAGGCCCTCACCAACGAGCAACTGGTGCGTGAGGAGTACCACGGCATCCGTCCGGCACCTGGCTATCCGGCCTGCCCGGATCACACCGAGAAAGCGAAGCTGTGGCAGCTGCTCGATGCACAGCGCAACGCCGGCATCCTGCTCACCGACTCTTACGCGATGTATCCGACCGCGGCGGTGAGCGGCTGGTATATCGCGCATCCGCAGGCGCACTACTTTGCACTCGGCAAGATCGACCGCGACCAGGTCGAGGACTACGCGCGGCGCAAGGGTTGGACGCTCGCGCAGGCGCAGCGTTGGCTCGCGCCGAGCCTCGGCTACGAGCCCTGAAAGCCACCCCAAGAAATCACGCTTGACGCGACGAGCCGGCTCGCGGCGGATTCCTCAAGACGCGTGATTTCTCGGGCACCCCGGCCCGGGGGCGCTGGCGCTACGCTGCAGTGACTTCGACCCGGAGGCGGCGGAACCAGGCTTCCGTGCCGCGGTGCTGCAGCACGATGTGCCCTGCGCTGAGGCGCGCGAACTGCGGGTAGTCGCGGAAACGGCTGCGCGCGATGCGCGCTCTGAGCTCATCGCTCGCCAGGTCGCAGCCGATCACCTGCGTGTCATCGATCCAGTACTCGACCAGCGAGCCTTTCATGACGATGCGCGCGCTGTGATAGACATTGGCGCTGGTGCGTGAGTCGCGCCACGGCGCCACCAGTCCATACAACGCGCCGCAGGAGGTCAACGCATCCGCCCCATCGGGGTGATGCTCGTCATCGAGCAACTGCATGGCGGGACCTGACTGTGCAGGCGGTGCTGCCTCATCCTGCACGCGGCAGATGATCGCGCTGCTGCCCGCGCGCGGCAGTCGCCAGTCGAACAGCAACGCAAAATCCGCGAAGCGCTCGCGCGAGATCAGATCGACGCGCTCACCCTGCGCGATGGCGCGGAGCACGTCGCCATCGACGCTCCAGGAGCCTTGTGGAAACTGCTCGCGGCCAAATCCACGCCAGTCGGCCGCACCGAGCAAACGCTCAGCCATATGTCCGTCCTTGACTCATACGCAGGGATCCTACCCCAGAAACTCGCCCGTAACATCGCTCGAAAGAGGCGAGTGGCGTTTTCCGCCACCGCCCGCCTCTGCAGCAGGCTTGGCAGCGGGAACGACTCAGCGGGCCAGACGGCGTTCGCTCTCGAGCGCCCGCAGATACGCCGCCCCACCCAGGCCGCGCATTTGCCCGAGGATCCAGTCGCGCCGCGCGATCACATAGGGTGAAGGACGCTCCGCATGCAGACGCAGCGGGTTCGGCAGCACGGCCGCAAGCGACGCCGCTTCGGCCGAGCTCAGGCGCGACGCCGGTTTGTGCCAGAACCGCTCTGCTGCGGCCTGCACGCCGTAAATACCGTCGCTAAACTGCGCTACGTTGAGGTACATCTCGAGGATACGTTCCTTGGGCCAGAGCGTCTCGATCAGCACGGTGAAGTACGCTTCCAGGCCCTTGCGCATGAAGCTGTGTCCCGGCCATAGAAACAGGTTCTTCGCGACCTGCTGGGAGATCGTGCTCGCCCCCCGCAGGCGCTTGCCACGCTCGCTGGCGCGCACCGCTTCGCGTATCGAGTTGAAATCAAACCCGGTGTGAAAGGGAAACTGCTGATCCTCGGACGCAATCACGGCAATGGCGGCATGAGGAGAGATCTGCTCGAGGCTCACCCAGCGGAAATCGGTGTGGTATCCGCGCTCGCGCCCCTGCCAGGCTGCAATGCGCGCCTCGACCATGAAAGCGCTGGTGACCGGGCGCAACCAGCGCAGCAGCAGCACCGGCATTGCCGTGACCACCAGCCAGCCGAGCAGTCCAAGCGCAAGGTACCTGAGCAGTGCACTCGCGATACCGCCACGCTGTCGAGCGCGGCGCCGGCATCTCGGCTGTGAGCGGGAGCGGCTCAGGCAGCCGGGACGCGCCGCGCCGAGACGATGACGACATCCTCGAGCGGCGCGTCCTTGTACCCCTTGCGCGTTCCGGTGCGTAGAGCGGCGATCCGGTCGATCACGTCCATGCCTGCGCTCACGCGAGCGAAAACCGCATACCCGTAGTCGCGTGGACCGTGGTCGAGGAAGGCGTTGTCGGCGAGGTTGACGAAGAACTGCGAGGTGGCGCTGTTGATATCGCTGGTGCGCGCCATGGACAGCGTCCCGCGGGTATTCTTCAGCCCGTTGTTCGCCTCGTTGCTGATGGGCGCGCGTGTTTTCCTGTTGGCGAAGTCGGCGCTGAGTCCCCCGCCCTGAATGACGAAGCCCGGAACGATGCGATGGAAGATGGTGCCATCGAAGTGCCCGTCATCGACGTAGCGCAGGAAATTCTCCACTGTGACCGGCGCCTCCTTGGGAAAGAGTTCCACCGTGAAGCTGCCGTGCGAGGTTTCAAACTGGATCATATTGCCCTTCCGTGACGCGCTCGTGGCCGGCGAGGTCGCGCTGCGAGCGTACATAAGTGAAGCCAGCGAGGACAAGCTCGCGACGCAGCGCCGCTGCCTGCGTGGGGCCGTGCTCGAGTAGCAGCCAACCGCCGTGATTGAGGTGCTGCGGTGCGTCGCCCGCGAGGGCGCGTAGGCAGGCGAGCGCATCGGGCCCGGGCGTCAGCGCGAGCCGCGGCTCGTACGCCAGGGCCGCGTCGGCGAGCGCCGGGTCATCCGCTGCGACGTACGGGGGATTGCTGAGGATGAGATCGAAGCGCTCGCCCGCGAGTGGGGCGAACCAGCTGCCGTGGCGGAAATCGACCGAACTGATCGTGAGGTGCGCTGCGTTGGCGCGTGCGACCGCGAGTGCTTCCGCCGAGAGGTCGGTGGCGATGATCTGCCAGTGGGGCCGTTCGCTCGCGAGCGCCAACGCCACCGCGCCGGAGCCGGTGCCGAGATCGGCGGCGCGGCCCTGTGGCGCCGGAAGCAGCGCGAGTGCGCGCTCGACGAGCAGTTCGGTCTCGGGGCGCGGCACCAGCACCGCGGGTGTCACCCTCAACGCCAACGACCAGAATTCCCGTGTGCCGGTGAGGTAGGCGAGCGGCTCCCCGCGGGCGCGCCGTTCGATGAGTCTGCGGTAACTCGCGGCCGTCCCGCCAATTGCCGCCTCCGGGTGGGATCGCAGATGTGACCTCGGGACCGCGAGCAGGTGTGCCAGCAGCACTTCGGCATCCAGCTCGGAGCTGGCACTGCGGCCGTGCGCGGCGGGATCGTGCTGCAGGCGCCGTATTGCCTCGGCCAGCAGTTCACGAATTGTCGGGTTGCCTGCAGTCAACAGCGCTTCTCACCGGCTAGAATGGCAGCATGGGAAATATAATTTACCCACCCTCGCGGCCACAGTCCGTTGGCGAGGTGCTCGATTCCGCGTTCCGGATCTACGGCACCACACTGTTGAAATGTCTGCCCTACAGCTTCGCGAGCGTCATCGTGGGCCAATTGTTGTCGCTCTATGACGTCCTGCACCGCCCGGCCGCGACGGCTGCGGCGCTGCCGGCGGCAGCGGTGCACCCCGCGCACGGTGCGGTCTGGCTGGTGTTGGCGCTGCTCGTGACCGTAGCCAGCATGATGTTTGCCAACGCCGTGTTCCTGCGCCAGTACGCGCTGTCGACGGGCCGTGCGGCATCGATGCCTGAGGAGCTCAGCAGAAGCCTGCGGCGGGTTCCAGGTGTGTTGCTGATGGGAATTTTGATCGCGCTCGCACTGCTGGCCACCATGATCCCGGTGGTACTGGTGCTCGCAGCCACCGGTGCGTTCGCAGCCATCACCCACCCCGCCGGGTTGTCGGGCTCCCAGATCTGGTCGATGCTCGCCGTCGTAGTCGTGGTGGCCACTGCCGCGTCCTGGGTAGTCATCAAGTGGGTCTGCGCCATGCCGGTTTATCTGCTCACGGACCGTGGACCCATCGACAGCATGAGTCACAGCTGGAGACTGACCGCCGGCAATTTCTGGCGCCTGTCCATTATCTATGCGGTCGGTGTGATATTGCTCATCGTCTTCTATCTGCTCGCGAGCATCGTCGGAGGGATGGTGGCGCTCTGGCTCGGGCGCGGCGATGTCGTGCTGTGGGTGGCGGTGTCGACTGCGGTCGTTGCGCTGCTGGCGGCGCTCTTCACCCCGTTCTATCACGCGCTGGTGCTCGCGGTGTTCGGGGACCTGTCTGTGCGGCGCGAAGGCGCCGACCTGGCGCTGCGTATCTCTGCCACCGCCATCCAGTGACGGCATGAACCGCTGGCTGCTGGCGCTGCTGCTCACCGTGTGCGGGACGGCGGCGGTGGCGGCTAATGACGATGTCATTGCGGCCATCGATGGCTGTATTCACAAGCTCGATCCCAGCCTCGATGTCGGCTACCGGCACGTCGCGGAACGCTGTCCCGAGCTCGCCGGCGCCCTGGCCGCGAGCCCCTACGCCGCCTGGCTGCCGCCCGACTGGAGCAAGCCGGACAACGAGTTGTCCGTGGGGGGTCTCGCCGAGCTGCGCCGGCTGCTGACGCGTACCGCGCCGACGCCCGCCGTGCGCACGCCACGGGTCGCGCAGCTGGCCGATGTGTTGCAAGAGCTGCATCGCAACGCCACGGCGCCGCGCAGCTGGTGGGCGCGGCTCAAGCAGTGGCTGCGGGGCGTGTTCACACCGCAGCCCGGCGAGGCGGAGCAGGGCTGGCTCGCGCGTCTCATCGGCGGCATCGATCTCTCGCAGCGAATCACGCGCGCGATCGTCTGGGGTGCGCTGCTCCTGCTGTTGTCGCTCGCCGGGGCGGTGGTCGCGAATGAGCTCCGTGTGGCGGGCTGGTGGCGCCGGCAGCGGCGCCAAGGCCGGCAGCTGGCTGCGCACGCTGCGGCGGGGGCAGCCGCAGGCGGCCTGGAGGATGTCGAGCGGGCGAGCGGCGAGGAGCAGCCGCATCTGCTGCTGCAGCTGATCATTCGACGCCTGATCGAGCTGCAGCGGCTCCCGCCCGCGCGCGCACTCACGCTGACGGAGCTCGAGCGCGCGGCGCGGCTCCCGGATGAGCTCGATCGCGCGCGCCTCGCCGCACTCAGTGCCGCCTGCGAACGCGCGCGCTACGCCGAGGTTGTGAGTACGGCGGTACTCGCGGCTGCGTCAGTGCGCGGCCGCGAGTTGTTCGCTTCGCTCGGCACATTGCCCGCGCAGCCGGCCGAGTCGGGCTAGCGTGCGCGAGCGGCTCAACACCCTGTTGTGCGCACTGGGTGCGCTCCTCGTGTTCGCGACGCTGTTTCTGCATGGCCCGATGGAGATGCCGCGCGGTGCCGCGCCTACCACGAGCGAGCGCGGTGCGGATGGCTTGTTTGCGGCACGCAGCTGGCTCGAGCGGGAAGGAGTACCGGCCCTCTCGCTGCGGGAGCGATTCGATACCCTGGAGAAACGGCACGACCTTCCGCCCACCGGCAATCTGCTGATCGTGACGACCCCGGTGGTGAATGCCTTCAAGGCCACCGAGCTGCGCAGTCTCGACCGCTGGGTACGCGCCGGTAACACCCTGCTGGTTCTCGCCGCGCTCTCCGACCAGCCTGCCTGGTCGTGGGTCGGCACGGTGCACGGCGACCTGAAGCTCCTCACCGGACTCGAGTTCGTGTTCGCCAAAGGGCAACCGGCCTCCTCTGCGGCAGCGCAGGCCGAGTCGTCCCAGGGCGCGCAGCGGCGCGCCGTCCAGTCGCTGCAGCGATTGGCGCAGCCGCTGCGCAGCACGCTCATTCCCAACAGGCCGCATCCCTACCTGAACGAGGTCGCATCCGCGCAGGCGTTCTCGGACCATCCACCCAGCGCCTGGGAGGTTGTCGTGCCGCGCGCGGGCTTCGTGCTGGCGCTGGCACACGAACGCGAGTCCGGCGAAGGGGTGTTGTGGCTGCGGCCTGCGGGCCGCGGGACGATCATCGTGAGTGCCTTCGGTTCGCTGTTCGCCAATCGTGCCCTGGGCGTTGCCGACAATGCCCGGCTGTTGGCGAACATCGTAACCGCGAGCCTCGGCAGTGGCGGCGCGGTGCTCTTCGATGACACTCACCAGGGATTGACCGCAACCTATGATCCGGCCAAGTTTTATCGTGATCCGCGACTGTATGCCACGCTCGGCGTGCTGGTGGCCGTATGGCTCGCGTGGGTGCTCGGCGCCACGAGGCTGCGCCCCGCCACGGTTGCCGCGAGCGCGCCGAGCGAAGCCGAGCTGGTGCGGGTCACCGGCATGTTTCTCGCGCGCGTGCTGCGGCCTGCGGCGGCGGCCCGGCGGCTGTTCGAGCAGTTCTTCCTGCGATTGCAACGGCTGACCGGACGCAGCGCTGCCGAAGGGCCGCCCTGGGAGTGGCTGGAGAATCATCCACGGGTGCCGACCGGGGATCTGCGTCAGCTGCGCAGCTGGTATGCGGATGCCTACTCCGAGCGCCGCATTCCGCTCGCGCGCCTGCACAACCTCATCGTACGTACCGAAAGGCAGCTGGCTGCATGAGCGTGGCACTCCGCAAACTCGAGGATTCCCTGGTGCAGGAGCTCGGCCGTGTGGTGCTGGGTGTGCAGACGCCGGTGCGCGCATTGCTCATTGCCCTGGTCGCGCGCGGCCACGTGCTGCTCCAGGGCGCACCGGGGCTGGGCAAGACGCTGCTCGCGAAGGTTCTGGCCCACGCACTCGGCGGAGAATTCAAACGTGTGCAGGGCACCGCGGATCTCATGCCGAGCGACATCATCGGTGTACACGTGTTCGAGGAACAGGAGCGTGCCTTCGTGTTCCGTCCCGGACCCCTGTTTGCCGATGTCTTGCTGGTCGATGAGGTCAATCGCGCAGGGCCGAAGACACAATCCGCGTTGCTCGAGGCGATGGAGGAGCGGCAGGTGAGTGTCGAGCGCTCCGTGTTTCGGTTGCCGGCCGACTTCCTGGTGATCGCGACGCAGAACCCACGCGAGTTCGAGGGGACCTACCCACTGCCCGAGTCGCAGCTCGATCGGTTCATGCTGCGGATCGACATGGACTATCCAGCGCGCGAGGTGGAGGCCGACATCCTCGCGCGCTACGGCGGAGTCAGCCTGCAGATGCACGAGCTGCTCGGCGGAGTCGGTGTGTTGGAACGATCGCTGCTTCCCGCGGCGCGCACGGAAGTGGAGCATATTCACATCGCCCCAGCGCTCGCGGCCTACGTGCTCGATCTGGCCCAGGCCTCGCGGCAGCATCCCCGCCTCACATTGGGTATCTCGACGCGCGGGGCCCTCGCGCTGCTCAAGGCGGCACGCATCGCGGCCGGCTTGCAGGGCCGCGACTTCGTGTCTCCGGATGACGTCAAGGAAACCGCCGCCTGGGTGCTCGCCCATCGGCTGCTGCTGACGCCGGAGGCCGCGCTCGAGGGCCTGAGCGATGTTGCAATCGTACAGAGCCTGCTCGCGGAAACTCCGGTGCCACGCTGAGGACGCAGGGTGCATCTTTCCGCGCGTGCGTTCATCCTCGTGGCCCTGGCGGCGGTGCTCGCCATTGCGGGTCTCTGGTCGAGCGAGCCCGCACTGTCGGGTTGGTGGCGCCTGCCGGCGCTGATGTTGCTGCTGGGACTCACGTGCGAGGGGCTGTTCATGCGCGGCCGGCCACTTGCGGCGCAGGTGATCCTGCCGCCAAGGACGTTCCTCGGCAGGGAACAGCGGGCCATCTTCGCTTTCAGCAACCGCTCCGCACGGGCATTGAGCCTGCAGTACCTCCCCGCGACGCCCGCCGGCTTCGAGGGGATAGGGACAGCGCGCAGTGCGCAAGCGCCTGCGCATGGCACCGCGGAAGACTCGTTGAGCCTGTTGCCGGTGCGTCTGGGTCCGCAGAGCTGGCCACCGTTACCCGCACGAGTGCTCGGGCCGCTGCGGCTTGCCTGGTGGCCAGTGACACTGCCAGCGCAGCAGCACACGCTCATCGCGCCCGATGCGCTCGGCACGCCCGTGCGCCTGCGTGGGCTCGGCGGTGGCGCGCGCCCGCGAGCCGTTGCCGGCGCGGGAGCCGAACTGCATCAGCTGCGCGAATATGTTCGCGGGGATCCGCTCGCGAGTGTCGACTGGAAGGCCACGGCGCGAGCCGGCTCGCTGGTGGCACGCGAGTTCAGCGAGGATCAGCATCTTGATGTCCTCATCGCCATCGATGCCGGCCGGCTGAGCCGCATTCGCGCCGGGCGGCTGGATCGCCTGGGCCTGTATGCGAACCTCGCCGCCCGCCTGGCTGAGATCGCAGTCCTGCTCGATGATCGGGTGGGACTCGTGGTGTACGCCGATCGCGTGCTCGCGAGCCGTGCCCCGGCCCGCGGGCTCCCGGCAATCGTCGGCGTGCGCCGTGCTCTCGAGCAGCTTGCCGTGCAGCCCGCCGAGTCCGATCCAACCGCCGCCGCCGTGAGCGTGCGCCGTCTGCTCAAGCACCGTAGCCTCATCGTATTGCTCACCGACCTTGATGACGCCGACGTCGCGGCAGAGCTCGCGCGCGCCATCAGGATCCTCGCGCCGCCTCATCTGGTACTGGTCGCCGGCGTGCAGAGCGGCGAGATCGGCGCGCTCGCGCGGCGCGAAGCCACCGATTGGCCCGATCCCTGGATCGCTCTTGCCGCGAGCGAGCACGAGGCGCAGGCCGCGGCGCAGCGGCTGTTGCTGAAGCGGCTCGGGACGCCGGTGGTCGCCGCGACCCCGGAGCGGCTCGAGCAGGCCGTATTTACCGAGTATGAGGCGCTGCGGCGCGCGCGGCGGGTATGACTCGAGCTGAGGCGGCGCGTGGGAACAACCGTCCGGAGAGCAGCGCGACCATGAACACCCAGTAGCCGATGCCGATAGCCATCTTGGTTGCCAGCGAAAACCGGTGGTTGGGTGAGACGTAGCCCTCGAGCAGACCCGCACCCACCAGCAGCAGGGCACAGGCGCCCAACAGCTTGCTCGCGCGCAGCGCCGCGATGCGGAACGACTCGCTGCGGCCGCCCGGTCCGGGCCGAACCAGCGCCTCGCCGACCGCAGCGCCTGCCGCGCCCGAGAGACACATCACCGAGATCTCGACGCAGCCGTGCGCAACGATGAAGGTGAACAGCTCTTTCGCGAGCGAGTGCTGTGCGACGAAGGCGAATATGGCGCCAAGCATCAAGCCATTGAGTCCGAGGATGTAAAGAGTGCCGAGACCGAAGAATATGCCGGCACAGAAGGCGAACAGCGTCACCACGATGTTGTTGGTGAGGATCTGCGCCGACAGTAGCGATGAAGGGACTACATTGAGCAGCCCTTCGGTCCACAGCTGGCCGCGCTCGACCGTGGCGATCAGATCGGGCGATGCGAATAGCGCAATGAGCTCCGGATAGGTGCGCACCAGGGCGTATCCGGCGAATACGGCCAGCGCCATGATCGCCGTGCACCAGAGGATGTACGGCAGCAGCCAGCGCACCACCTCGGGCAGCTCGTCGCGAAACAGTGTCAGCAATGCGCGGTCTGCGCGCCAGGCACCGTGATGCAGGGCCAGGTGCGCGCGCGCATAGGCCCCTTCGAGGTATTCGCGAGTGCGGCTGTTCGGCAGCAGGGTGCGCACCCGGGCCAGATCGTGCGCCAACAGACGATAGTCCTGTGTCAGGCGCACGGCATCTGCCGCGTCGTCGATGTGCGCGCGGTTCAGCCGGCGAGCGCGCGCCTCCGCCTCCCGCCACAGCGACATGCGGCCGAGGAGATTGGCCGTGAGCGCCTGCCGAGGAGCCGAGGTGCTCACATGGCACGCCGCGCGGAGCTCGCCCCGAGCCGCTGCAGATATCCGTGCAAGGCGGCCTCGTCGGCTGCAGCGAGCCTCTCGGCCGGCATTCCCTGCTTTGCCAGCAAACGCAGCGCGAGCTCGCGGCGCGCTTCGGGGGTCAACTGCGGCCAGCGCGCGAGGAGCTCTGCGATGAGCTCGGCGGTGAGCGCGTCATGCTGCGCGTATGCGGCCGATACCCCGGTCGCATCCGTGACGGGTACGGCCGGACTGTCGTAAGCGAGCACCGTGCCGGCGGCCAGATCGCCGATACGCCGGTGCTCGTGGGTCGCTATCACTGCGATGAGCCCTAATCCGTAAAGCACCGGCAGGCTGTCGATCAGGCGGAATACGTTGCGGATCAGCAGTGCGCCGACACCCGGTGTGCTGCCATCGCGGCTGATGATGGCGACCCCGGCCATGCGTTTGCCGGGCGTGCGGCCGTGCATGATGGGCTCGAGCGCATAGTGATAGAGGAAATAGATTGCCAGCGCGGGCGCGACCACACCGCCAGACCAGCGCGCATCGGTTTCCGGTGGAGGAGCGAGGCTCAGTTCCCCGTTATAGATGAGCGCGCCCGCGCAGTACCAGGCGAGGGCGAGCAGCAGCCGGATGACCCAGTCGATCAGGAACGCGAAGGCGCGCGCCCCGGCGCCCGCCAGCGGCAGCGAGACATCGATGCCGGTCGCACTGTCGATGGTAAGAGCAGGAGGCGCGCTGCTCACGCCTCCTCCGCCAGCAGCTCGGCCTGGTACTCCTGCTGCAGGGCATCGATCAGCTCATCGAGGTCGCCGTCCATGATCTGCGGCAAGCGATAAAGAGTCACGTTGATGCGATGATCGGTCACGCGTCCCTGCGGGAAGTTGTAAGTGCGAATGCGCTCGGAGCGGTCGCCGCTCCCGACCTGCAGGCGCCGCGACTGAGCCTGTGCGCTCTGCTGTTTCTCCTGCTCGGCGGCGAGCAGGCGCGCCCGCAGCAACGCCATGGCGCGCGAGCGGTTCTTGTGCTGAGAACGCTCATCCTGACATTCCACCACGATGCCACTCGGCAGATGCGTGATGCGCACCGCGGAATCGGTCTTGTTGACGTGCTGCCCGCCGGCGCCCGAGGAGCGGTAGGTATCGATGCGCAGATCCGCGGGGTTGATCTCGACCTCATCGACCTCATCGAGCTCGGGAAGTATCGCGACGGTGCACGCCGAGGTGTGGATACGTCCCTGCGCCTCGGTGTCCGGAACGCGCTGCACGCGGTGTGTACCCGACTCGAACTTCAGACGCGAGAACGCGCCCTTGCCGGCGATGCGGCTGATGATCTCGCGGTAACCGCCATGCTCGCCGGGATTCTCGCTCAGCACCTCGCTGCTGAAGCCATGCGCTTCGGCGTAACGAGCGTACATGCGGTAGAGATCGCCGGCGAAGATCGCCGCCTCATCCCCGCCCGTCCCGGCACGCACCTCGAGGAAAATACTGCGCTCATCGCGAGGATCCTTCGGCAGCAACAACCGGCGCAGCTCGAGCTCGTCCGACTCGAGCTCGCGTGTGAGGCGCGCCACCTCTTCGCTCCCGAGCTCGCGCATGGCGGCATCGGCGTCTTGCTGCAGCTCGCGTGCCGCCTGGAGCTCGCGCTCGGTGTCGTGGTAGCGCTGCAACCGCTCGGCGAGGGGCTGGAGCCTCGAGTACTCCATCGACAGGTCGCGGAACTGCCGCGACCCGCCGGCGACCTCTTCGCTCGCGAGCAGCCTGCCGACCTCTTCGAAGCGATCGGATAGCTTCTGCAGACGCTGTCGAATGGAGTCCTTCATGGCATTGGAATGCGGCCGACGCGGCCCCGCCGCAGCCCCCGCGGTCCTGCGGCGGCCCGGCGCCGCTCACGGTTTGTCAATCGCGGGCGCGGCATTCTCGGGGATGTTTGCGCTTTGTGACAAGTTGCACAATGCTCAGGCACCGCGGACCCTCTATAGTGCTAAGGTGTCACGGATGGACAGGATTTCCCGTATTTCGAGCCACTTGTGCGCAGCGGCGCTCGCCGCGGGGATGCTCGCCGGTTGCGCGAGTGTACCGGGCACCAAGCCCGCGCCATCGAGTGCGCAGCACCGCGACCCAACCGCGCTCACGGTCGTTGCCGAGGCGGATCTGAAACGCGGCGACTGCCGCGGGGCCTCGGAGAACTACGCGCAGGCTGCAGCGCTCGGCGATGCGCAGCTCGCGCGGCGCGCGACCCAGGTCGCCATGGCCTGTGAGCATCTGCCGGCGGCGTGGCAGTCGGCGACGCGCTGGCGCACGCTCGCACCTGCCGACCGCGAGGCTAACGCACTCTATGCGGCGGTGGCCCTTAAGCTCTACCGCACGGCGGACGCGCGCGCGGCGATCAACGACTTCTGGCGTGCCGAGGAACAGCTGGACAGCGCTGCCGCCGTCCCGGGCAGCGGAAAATCGTCCCCCGTTCCGGAGGCCCCGCGCGCCGCGGTGCCGGCGGCGGGGCGTACCCGCAGCCAACAGCGCGCCGCGAAGAGCATGGGCGAGCTCACCGCGCTGCTGCTCGAGGAATCGGATGCGCCGGCGGTGCTCACCGCCATGAGTGGCGCGCTCGAGCCGGGCGCGAACAGCTCCGACACTTTCATCCTGCTCGGTGAGTTGGCGCTCGCTGCCTACGACGGCCAGCGGGCACAGGGTTACGCGCAGCGCGCGCTGCAACTCGAGCCCAAGGACCTGGCCGCGCTGCGCGTACTCGCACGTGGTTATGTCATGCGCGGCGATGCACCGCAGGCGGTCGCCACGGCACGTCGCGCGCAGGCGAGCGACCCGACGCGCGGGGGCTTCGAGCTCGCGGAGGTCCTCGCCTCGCTCGATCGCAGCGAGGAGGCGCATCAACAGCTCGAGCAGCTACGTGCGCAAGGCGCACCACAGGCAGAGGTCGATAGGCGCCTCGCGTTGCTCGCCTTCAATTCCGGCGACATGAAGGAGGCGCGTCAGCGCTTCACCGAGCTGCTCTCGACCGGCCAAGGGAACGATGCTGCGCAGCTCTATCTCGCGGACATCACGGCGCGCGATGGCGATCCGGAAGGGGCCATCGCCGCCTATCGGCGCTTGTATGACTCCTCGGTGGCGGTGCCGGCGCGCTCGCGCGCCGCGGCGCTGTTGCTCGACCGCAGCGCCAGAACCGAGGCGTTGGCGCTGCTCGATGACTACGCGACGGATCATCCCGAAGACGAGCTCGACTTGACACTCGCCAAGGCCCGGCTGCTCGCGGACCATGGCGAGGCGGACGCCGGACTGGCGCTGCTCTCTTCGGCCCTCGACCGCCACCCACAGCATCCCTCCATCCAATACGACCGTGCCGTCATCCTCGAGCAGGCGGGTCACGTGCACGAGTCGGTCGACGCGCTCGAGCGGATGCTGCGCGAGCGCCCCGATGATCCGACCTTGTTGAACGCACTCGGTTACACACTCGCCGACCATACCCTCGAGCTGCCGCATGCCGAGACACTGATCCGCCGGGCACTGACCCTCATGCCCGACAATCCGGCGGCGCTCGACAGCCTCGGTTGGGTGCAGTTCCGTCAGGGAGATGCCAAGGGGGCGACGCTCACTCTCGCGCATGCCTACGCTCTCGGCCACGATGCCGAGATCGCTGCACACTGGGGCGAAGCGTTGTGGGTGAGCGGCCAGCAGGCCGAGGCCCGCCGTGTATGGGCAGCTGCGCTGGCGCGCGATCCTGAATCCAAACCACTCAAGGCCACCCTCAAGCGCCTCATCCCCGATGCGCAGTAGCGTGCTCTGGCTCGGCGCGGCGCTCGTCGCCGTGCTGGCCGGTTGCCGCACGCTGCCGCCCGCGCCGGCTCCGGGGCAGAGCTGGGAAGCTCGCCGCCCGCAGCTGCAGTCTCTCCAGCACTTCGTCCTGCGCGGCCGCGTTGCGGTCGCCGCCGGCGGTGAGGGCTTCAATGCGAGTCTGCGCTGGACGCAGGAGGGGGACCGCACACAGGTCACACTCGGGGGACCGCTCGGTGTCGGTGGAGCGCAGCTGACCGCCAGCGGCGATGATCTGACGGTCATCACCGCCCGCGGAGAGCGCATCGAGAGCGGAGCGGCACACGCGGAACTCGCAGCCCGGCTCGGTTTTGATCCGCCGCTCTCGTCGCTCCGCTACTGGGTGCTCGGCGTGCCCGACCCGGCACAGCCTGCCAACGAGTCGCTCGATCCGGCTCAGCAGCGGCTGTCGGCACTTACGCAGGGCGGTTGGCGGGTGGAGTATCAGAGCTACGAGTCCGCGGGCGGCGGCGAAGCGCTACCGGCGCGCATGACCCTGCAACGCGACACCGTACGCGTCCGGCTCCTCGTGGATGACTGGCAGCAGTGAGCCCTGGCGCACCGGCCTCCGCGGATCCGATCGCCGCTTCCGGCGTCAGCCACTGGCGAGCGCCCGCCAAGCTCAATCTCTTCCTGCACGTCACTGGCCGGCGGACCGACGGCTATCACGAGCTGCAGACCTTGTTTCAGCTCATCGATCTATGCGACACGATCACGATCTCACTGCGGGCGGATGGGCTGATCGAACGGCCAGTGGGTCCCCCCGGCGTAGCGCCGGACGCCGACCTTACGCTGCGGGCGGCTCTGGCCCTGCAGCGGGCGAGCGGCACGGGGCAGGGCGCCGACCTGCGGGTGCACAAGCGCATCCCTCAGGGTGGGGGGCTGGGTGGTGGCAGCTCTGACGCCGCGACCACGCTCCTCGCACTGAATGAGCTGTGGGACTGCGGCCTGAGCCTCGATGATCTCGCCACTCTGGCGCTGCCGCTTGGCGCGGATGTGCCTGTTTTCATTAGAGGTTCCTCCGCCTGGGCCGAAGGGGTCGGGGAACGGCTGACACCGGTCAGCCTCCCGGAAGCCTGGTACGTCATCATCTATCCGGGTGTGGGCGTCAGCACCCAAGAGGTGTTCCAGAGCCCTGAATTGACACGAAATTCCCCGCTCATCACAATACGCGCCTTTTTTCAGTCGGGCGGGCACAACGACTGCGAGCCGGTGGTGCGCGCGCGTTCGCCCGAGGTGGCGGCGGCGATCGATTGGCTCGCTCCCGAAGGGCGCGCCCAGCTCACCGGCACCGGGTCGTGTGTGTTTACCGCCCGCGGCAGCGCAGCCGAAGCTGAACGGTTGGCGGCCCGCGTGCCGGAGCGCTGGATGAGCTTTGTCGCGCGTGGCCTGAACACCTCGCCGGTGCACGAGGAGCTTAAGCAGTGCGGACGGCGCGGCTGAAGCAGCAGTAAGATGCGCGCCCGCACTCTGTTCCGCCTGGGCGGAAGCGCTGGGGTGTCGCCAAGTGGTAAGGCAGCGGGTTTTGATCCCGCCATTCGGAGGTTCGAATCCTTCCACCCCAGCCAACTCGCAGGTGGAGGCGGGAGGTAACGGGCGCGCAGCGCACAGTCTTATGAGCACGAGCGACACACTGGCGCTGTTTGCCGGCAATGCCACTCCGGCGTTGTCACAGGACATTGCGCGCAGCCTGCAGATACCGCTCGGGCGTGCGTATGTCGGACGCTTCAGCGACGGCGAAATCAATATCGAGCTGATGGAGAACGTACGGGGGCGCGATGTCTTCATCGTGCAATCGACCTGCCCGCCGGCCAACGACAGCCTGATGGAGCTACTGGTGATGGTGGATGCGGCACGGCGGGCATCCGCAGCGCGCATCACGGCGGTGGTGCCGTACTTCGGCTACTCGCGTCAGGATCGACGGCCGCGGGCAACGCGCTCGGCGATCACCGCCAAGCTGGTCGCCAACATGCTCTCGAGTGCAGGCGTGAACCGGCTGCTGACTATCGATCTGCACTCTGACCAGATCCAGGGCTTCTTCGACATACCGGTGGATAACGTGTATGCCTCACCGGTGCTGCTCGGCGATGCGTGGAAGCAGGCCTATGACAACCTGATCGTGGTGTCGCCCGATGTCGGCGGTGTGGCGCGCGCACGCGCCTTCGCCAAGCGGCTCGACGATGCGGACCTGGCGATTATCGACAAGCGCCGGCCACGGCCGAACGAGTCGAAGGTCATGAACATCATCGGCGCGGTCGAGGGCAAGACCTGCATGCTGGTCGATGACATGGTCGACACCGCAGGAACCCTGTGTCAGGCGGCGGAGGCGCTGAAGGATGCAGGTGCGCTGAAGGTCGTGGCGTACATTACCCACCCGGTGCTCTCGGGCGGCGCCGTGGAGCGCATCTCACACTCGGCGCTCGATGAGCTGGTGGTGACCGACACCATCCCGTTGAGCCCGGCGGCGCGTGAGGCAGGGCGCATCCGTCAGCTCTCGGTGGGGGAGCTGCTGGCGGAGACCATCCGCCGCATTCTCGATGAGGGCTCGGTGAGCTCGCTCTATGTCGACTGAACGATACCCGCGCGCAGCTCAGGCGCCGCAGGGCCAAGGATTTTCCAGGAGGTGCGGGTTTGGTCGCGAAATCCGCGCTGAGTTAGGTAACCAACGGAGAGTTTGACTCATGCGTATTTCATTCACCTTCGGCGCGGACATCCGCTCGACGCAAGGCAAGGGTGCGAGCCGCCGCCTGCGTCACGCCGGCAAAGTCCCCGCCATCCTCTACGGCGCGCACAAGGACGCCCAGGCTCTGGTGCTCGATCAGCAGAATCTGCTGACGATGATCGGCGATGAGCGTTTCTATTCCTCCATCGTGCGCCTGAAGATCGGCGAGGCGACGCAGGAAGCCATCATCAAGGATGTGCAGATGCATCCGGCCAAGAACCTGGTGGTGCACGTCGACCTGCAGCGGGTCATCGAGAACGAGAGCATCCGCATCCGCCTGCCGATTCATTTCCGGGGCGAGAGCATCTCCCCCGGGGTGAAGACCCAGGGCGGCGTCGTGTCGCACATGCGCGCCGACGTCGAAGTGAGCTGCCTGCCGACCAATCTGCCGGAGTTCCTCGAGCTCGATCTCTCGGGAATGAGCCTGAACGAGACCAAGTTCCTGGCTGACATTCCGCTGCCGGCCGGAGTCTCGATACCGGAGCTCACGCAGCGCAACGCTCCCGTTGTCTCGATCCACGCGCCGCGTGCCGAGGAGCCGGAGCCCGTGGCTGCCGAAGCTGCGGCGGCGGTGCCGGTCGAAGGTGCAGCTCCGGCTGCACCCGGCGCGCCAGGTGCCGCCCCGGCCGCGCCTGCGGCGGGCGCAGCTCCACCCGCTGCGGACGCCAAGAAGGGCGAGGAGAAGAAGGAGGGCGCAGCCCCCAAGAAGGAGAGCGGCAAGAAGTAGCCGTAAAATCCAAGTACGGGTCGTCGCCGGCCGCTTCGGGAGCTACCGAATGCGGCCGGCGCCGTTTCCGCGGAACGTGAATCTGTATGGCAGGTGAGGCGCTCAAGTTGATCGTCGGACTCGGCAATCCGGGCACCGAGTACGCACGCACGCGGCATAACGCTGGTTTCCAGTTCCTCGACGAGCTGGCACGGCGCCACGGGGCACAGTTCCGCAGCGAGCCGCGGCATCGGGCGGAGCTTGCGCGAGCGAGTGTTGGCGAGAGCGAGCTGTGGCTGCTCAAGCCCATGAACTACATGAACCGCAGCGGCGACCCGGTGCGCAGCGTCGCTTCCTTTTATAAGGTCGGGATCGGGTCGATCCTCGTCGCTTACGACGAGCTCGACTTTCCGGCGGGAGTGGTTCGACTGCGGCAGGGTGGCGGCGCCGCGGGTCACAACGGCATGCGCGATGTGATCGCACAGATGGGCGATGGCTTCTGGCGGCTGCGCATCGGCATCGGACATCCGGGCGATCGGTCGCAGGTGCTCGACTACGTGCTCGGACGGCCTCAGGCGGGGGAAGCACAACTCATCAGTGATGCGATCGCCGCCGCGGCCGATGCGCTCCCGGTGCTGCTCGCCGAAGGGGCGCAGATCGCCATGAATCGTCTCCACAGCCGGGATCCCGTCCCGGCTGCGCCCGCCGCTCCCGCCGCCAATTCCTGACCTCTGGAGAGCTCTGCCCCATGCCTATCCGTTGCGGGATCGTGGGCCTGCCGAATGTCGGCAAGTCGACATTGTTCAACGCGCTCACGCGGGCACGGATCGCCGCGGAGAACTATCCCTTCTGCACGATCGATCCCAACGTCGGAGTCGTGCCGGTCCCCGATCCGCGCCTGGCGCAGCTCGCCGCGATCGCGCATCCGGAGAAAGTGCTGCCGACGACGGTGGAGTTCGTCGACATCGCAGGTCTCGTCGCTGGGGCCTCCCAGGGCGAGGGCCTCGGGAATCAGTTCCTCGCACACATCCGCGAGGTGGATGCGATCGCGCATGTGGTGCGCTGCTTCGAGAGCGGTGACATCGTCCACGTCGCCGGGCGGGTGAATCCGATCGCGGACGTCGACATCGTCGATACCGAGCTGGCGCTCGCGGATCTTGCGACGCTCGAGAAGGGACTCGAGCGTGCGACCCGGGCGGCCAAGAGCGGTGACAAGGATGCCATCCGC
This sequence comes from Steroidobacteraceae bacterium, assembly GCA_036498445.1. Classification (GTDB taxonomy): domain Bacteria; phylum Pseudomonadota; class Gammaproteobacteria; order Steroidobacterales; family Steroidobacteraceae; genus 13-2-20CM-66-19. The sequence goes on along the minus strand of DASYFL010000014.1, from coordinate 3,943 downwards.
AAGCGCAGCCTGTTCGAGCGCGTCAAAGTACAGCTCGATGCCGCCAAACCGGTGCGTTCGCTCTCACTCACGGAGGAGGAGAGGCGCGATCTGCGCGAGCTGCAGCTGCTCACCGCGAAGCCCGCGATATACGTGGCGAACGTGGCCGAAAACGGCTTCGTCGCCAATCCGTTGCTCGAGTCGCTCGAGCAGCGGGCCGCCGCCGAAGGCGCACTGGTCGTACCCGTGTGCGCCGCAATCGAGGCGGAGATTGCGCAGCTGGATGAGAGCGAGCGTGCTGAGTTCCTCGCCGAGCTCGGGCTCGCCGAGCCCGGACTCGACCGCGTGATCCGCGCGGCTTACCGCCTGCTCGGACTCGAGACCTTCTTTACCGCGGGTCCCAAGGAGGTGCGTGCGTGGACGGTGCGCATCGGTTCCACGGCGCCGCAAGCGGCCGGAGTCATCCACACGGATTTCGAGCGCGGCTTCATCCGCGCCGAGGTGATCGCTTTCGCTGACTACATCGCCGGCGACGGCGAGTCAGGTGCGCGGGATGCAGGCAAGCTGCGTCTCGAAGGCAAGGAGTACATCGTCCAGGAGGGCGATGTCATGCACTTCCGATTCAACGTTTGAAGTGCAACGCCAGCCGCGTGCGGGCCGGAGCCTCGCTGACTCGTGCCGCGCCGCCCCCGGGTGCGCGAACTCCACGCTGCTGTTGACCGGCCCGGTGCCCGCGCGCATCCTCCGGGGCCCTGCTCGGCCCGGTGCGCGAGCGCGGTGCAGCAAACAGTAACCAATTGCGGGGGGTAAACATGAAAACGAGAGTCTCTTTGTTGATGCTGGCAGCGGTGTTGTTCGCCGGAACAGCCTTCGCTGCGGACCCGATCGTGGGCAGCTGGAAGCTCAATGTCGCCAAGTCGAAGTTCACTGCCGGTCAGGAGGCGAAGTCCTCGAGCCGTACCTACACTGAAGCTAACGGCGTGTACACGTTAGACCAGAAGCTAACGGGCGCAGACGGGAAGGAGATTTCCTACCGTGTGGAATACAGCGACGGCAAGGACGTGAAGCAGGAGGCAGGTGGTCCCATTGACACGACCCACGCCAAGAAGATCGATGCGAATACCTGGGACTTCGATCTCAAGAAAGGTGACAAGGTCGTTGGACATGTCCATCGAGTCGTATCGGCCGACGGCAAGACGCTCACGGTTCACAACACGGGCATGATGCTCAGCGGCATGAAGGGTGATCAGACGCTGGTGTTCGACAAGCAGTAGAGCCTGCTCCAGTGGGCTACGCGCGCACAGGGACGTGCGCGGCCCCGTCGGTTTGACACCCCCGGCGCCACTGAGGACAATTCGCGCCCCGCGTGGAAAGGTAGCTCAGCTGGTTAGAGCACGGCACTCATAATGCCGGGGTCGAGGGTTCGAGTCCCTCCCTTTCCACCATACTTTCAGCACATTAACTGCACCAGTCGCTTCCGATATCAGTCTGGAAGTGCTCAGGAAGTGCAGTAAGTTCTCTCGCCGTGCGCCCTCGGTCGGGGGAGGTCGGAGCCAAATTTCTGCCTCGATTGTGGATTACCTGTGTGCATACCGTGAGTTGTTGCACGGACTGCGAAAGAAAAGTAGCTTCGCCGCCCCTTGAATCGCCGCCTCGTCGCGTCCCCCCCCGCGACCAGGCGGAATCATCACAGCGCCACTCAAGAGGTCAACATGGCTATCGACAATGTTTTACCCATTCGGGCCGACAGCGAATTCGCCCGCGATTTCTACGTGCGGGTCACCGCCCTCCCTGCCGACAAGAAGGTCACGGGGATCAAGCTCATCAGAGAGGCCAGCGGCCTTGGTCTGAAGGAAGCAAAGGATCTGGTCGAGAGCCTGCCCGCGCTCGTCAAGGTCGGGTCCAGCGCTAAAGCGGAAACACTGATTGGAAAGATTGAGGAGCAGGGTGGCACCTGCGCGATCGAGTTGGGCCGCACTGTTGCTGCACCAGACTTGACCGCTCTAATTGGTCGTATCGACGGGGTCTTGCACGTCATCCAGCTCTACGAGCGGTCGCTCTCGGCCGAGGAAATCCCGGCTTTGGAACTCGCGTACCGCGAACTCCAAACCGTCAGAAACGAGCTTGCCCGTATCTGAAACAGTTCCAATGGCAGAAAAGAAAAAGGGGTCTTCCGGTTTGAGTGTGGGTAAAAATGGCCACGTGGTCACGCCGGCGAGCCTAGTTTCATAGGGTTTGGTGCGTGCAGAGAGGGCGGAGAAATCTGGCATGATTTGCCGATGCCCAAGACACGCAAGCCGCGACGGTTGGCCGACGCATACGCTTTTCCAGGCTTTCGGCCCAGCGCCACCGTGCACGGGTGCTTTGGTGATCCGCAAGCGCGGATCGTCACGCTCATGCGGCGGACAAAAAAACGTACTGTGGCATGTGCGGGACGATGTATCGCAGCTTCTACGACCGCACCCGACGGCGGGTACGCGATCTGCCGAGCGGTCAGTTCCGCATCTACCTCGATCTGGAAGTGCGCCGGGTCGAGTGCCGCCAATGTGCTGCGGTGAAGCGCGAGCGGCTTTCGTTCCTCGCCGACAATCCGTTCTACACGCAGCGCTTTGCCTACTATGTCGGCCGGCGCTGCCACTCGGCGACCATCAAGGACATCGCCGACGAACTGCACCTGGACTGGGATGCCGTCAAAGAACTCGACAAGCAGTACATGCGCGCGCAGCTCAAGCGCGCCGGCACCCCGGGGCCGGAGGTCATTGGGATCGACGAGGTCTCGATCCGCAAGGGGCATACGTATCGGATCGTGGTGAGCGATCTCGAGCGGCGTCGGCCGATCTGGTTCGGCGGGTTGGATCGCTCCGAGGCGAGCCTGGACGAGTTTTATCGGTTTCTCGGGGAAAAGAAGGCTCACAAGATCCGTCTGGCGGTCATGGATATGTGGAAGGCGTTCCGCAACTCGACCACGCGGCATGCACCGCAGGCCGCAATCCTGTTCGACAAGTTTCACGTCATGCGCCATCTCGGGGAGGCGCTCGACAAGGTGAGGAAGCACGAGTACGCGCGCCTCGATGGCAAGTCGCGCCGGTTCATCAAGGGCCAGAAGTACGCACTGCTCTCGCATCCGCAGAACCTCGAGGGTTCGGCCCGCAAGAACCTGAAGCTGCTGCTCGCGGCCAACAAGCGCCTGAACACCGCCTACGTCCTGAAGGAGTCCTTCGGTCAGCTGTGGGATTACTCGCGCGAGGCCTGGGCACGGAAGTTCTTCGACAACTGGCGCGCCCAGCTCAAGTGGCAGCGCCTGAAGCCGTACGAGCAATTTGCCGAGATGATCGAGCGTCATTGGGATGGGCTCGCCGCCTACTGCCGACCGGAAAACAAAGTCTCACTCGGCTTCGTCGAAGGACTGAACAACAAGATCCGCGTCCTGCAGCGCCGCGCCTAACGGTCTGCGCGACCAGGAGTACCTTCGCTTGAAGATACTCACCTGCATGCTGCCCAAGCTTTGATCGAAAAATGATCAACTCTTACCCACACAAAGTCCGGAAGACCCAGAAAAAGAGCTCGACCCGACGAGGGAGGCCAATCGCGCTCAAGAGCGGCACGGCGGTAATTTGGCCCGCTGGCGTGCAGGAGCGTTATGGGATCAGCGCGCCAACGCGCTGGCGTTGGGAACGTGACGGCAAGTTACCTCCGCGCGATGTCTTCATCGGCGGTCGCTCAGGATGGCGGCATGAGACGCTCGCGGCTGCGGAGAGGCAGCCCCCGAAGTGAACAGTCAGCCAGCCCCGCATAGTTGGTATCTTGAGCATTTAACTGATAGTCCTGGGATGTTGCCAACGGTGTCGTAGTCGAGAGCAAAGGCATGGTCGTCTTCCCAGGCGCCCACTCTGTCCCAAGCGAGGCAGGCTGCGGACCATGACGTGATCGCACTCTCCTCCAAATTAAGACAGAACCTGTCGAA
>DASYFL010000013.1:0-69152 GCA_036498445.1 Steroidobacteraceae bacterium | reverse complement strand
GACTCGTGTCGTTTGCGCTCGTTCTGACGCCGGGTGTCAGCCGGCCTGGCCCCTGGCGATGCGCTTGAGAGCATCCCTGAGGGGCCGCTCGCCGGCGCAGTAGTCCTTCCAGGCCTTGGAGCGTGTCAGCAGCGTGGGGACACTGCGCAAGGTGTAACGCATCGGGTCGAGTCCCTTCCTCACCTGTGCCCAGGTAACTGGCATGGAGACCGGTGCTCCTGCACGAGCGCGTGGCGAGAGCGGCGCTACCGCCGTAGCCATGCGGTCATTGCGCAGGTAGTCGAGAAAGATCCTCCCGGTGCGCTCTTTCTTTGCCATCGTGAGCACATACGTCCTCGGGCTGTCCGCAGCCATCCGCACACAGATCTCCCGCGCCAGAGCCTTGGCCTCCGCCCACCCGCCCCTCGCGCGTCCCGAGAGCGCGAAAGGCGTCACCAAGTGCAGTCCTTTGCCGCCTGTCGTCTTGCAAAACGCAACGAGGCCGAGCCTCTCCAACCGCTGGCGCAGCTCGATCGCGGCCTCGACCACCCGGTCGAAGGCGACATCGGGTGCCGGATCGAGATCGAACACGAAGCGGCCCGGAGTTTCCGGTTTCCCCGGGGCGCAGTTCCACGGATGAAGTTCCACGGCCGCGACCTGCGCGACGGCCGCCAGACCTTCGACATGATCGATCTGCAGATAGGGCTTGGGGTCGCCAGAGACCTTCACGAGCTCGATGAGGCTCGAGGTGCCAGGCATCGCATGCCGCTGAAAGAAGGCCTGACCAACGATCCCATCCGGAGCGCGGATGATGGAGCATGGGCGGCCGCGGATATGCTCGATCATCCAGGGTGCCACAGCCTCGTAGTAGCGAGCGAGGTCGAGCTTGCTGATGGCTGCCTGATCCCGGCTCGCCGGCCATAGCGCTTTCTCCGGGTTGGAGATCTTCACTCCCATGACGACGGGCGAGTCGGATCTCTCGACCTTGCTGCGTCGTTTCGCAGCGCGCGGCCCGCGAGTGCGTGGTCGCTCCTGCAAATTCGCAACGGAAGCCGTCGCCTTTGCGGGAGCGGTCTCCTGAACTTGGCTGGAGTTCCACACTGCATCCGGTCGAAATTGAGCCCCCGCGAGCATGAAAGGACGCGGCCTGCGCCCCTTGCCGGCGGCGATATCTGCCATAGGGCGTCCGGATGCTACTGAGCGCTCGTCTGATGCATCGCCATTTCCGTCGCCTGCACGCTCGAACGCATCATGGTGCTTGATGAGCAGCCAGTTCTGGCGTGTCCCGCCGGAACGGTCGGTGCGCATGCGCACCAACACCCATCCACCGCGCAGCCGCTCGCCCTCGAGCTTGAACCTGAGGCTGCCACTGCGGAGCATTTCTTCTGCGGACCGCGCGCCCTCGGGCTGCCAGTAGCCTCGGTCCCAGAGTTGCACGGTGCCACCACCGTATTGCCCTTTGGGGATCGTGCCTTCGAAGTCGCCATAGTCGAGCGGGTGATCCTCGACCTCGACCGCGAGCCTTCTCACCTTGGGATCGAGCGAGGGTGCCTTGGTCACAGCCCAGGACTTGAAGACTCCATCGAGCTCGAGCCGCAGGTCGTAATGCAGACGCCGGGCTGCGTGCTTCTGGATCACGAACCGCATACGGTCGGACGGCGCGACCGCAAGCTGGCCACTCGGCTCGCTGGTCTTGGTGAAGTCCCTCTTCGAGCGATAGGTCGCGAGCTTCCGGGTCGGCATGGTCTTATCCTCAAGGAATTCGCCCTTGACACGAACATTCTTGTTTGAAACTAACTTGCGTCAAGTGCTGCGAGCTTGGCCACAGGCGCGCCGGTGCGCTTCTCATTGTGCGCCCTTGCCGGCCGCTGATCTGGACATCGCCGATCTCACAGCCCGCCAATGGGAGCTGCGCAGGTCGGTGTGTGCCTACGTTTGGCCGTCATGCCAGATGACTGCATACCTGGCGCTCCTACAACACAATCGCCTCAACATCAGCGCAAGCGAGTCTTGCAGTGGCCCAACCCAAGCAGCGCAAACCTGGACTGGCGAGTCCGCTGAATCTTTCTTCTTTCGACCCGGAAGATGCCGACCTGCTGGTGGTAGTCATCGAGACCCCCAAGGGCAGCCGCAACAAATACGCCTACGACCCCGATGAGCGCATTTTCTCGCTCACGAAGGTATTGCCGGCTGGCATGGAATTCCCCTACGACTTCGGGTTCATTCCCTCGACTGAAGCGGATGACGGCGACCCCCTCGATGCCCTGGTGCTCATGGACGAGCCCGCTTTCCCCGGTTGCCGGCTCGCGTGCCGCCCGATCGGCATCATCGAAGGTGTGCAGGGAGATAAGAAGAAAGGCGGACGAAACGACCGCATCGTGTGCGTCGAGCAGGGCACGCACAGCTACACGCACATCCGGCACGTCGACGATCTGGGCAAGGCGTTCGAGAAGGAGCTCGAGCGCTTCTTCGTGAATTACCACGAGTTCGTCGGAAAGAGCTTTCGCGTTTTGACCGTGAAAGGTCCGGCACAGGCGCTTCGCCAGGTAAAAGCGTGCCGCAAGACGGCGCGCCGAAAGAACGGATGAGACCGATCCCTTCTACGTCACCAGATTCCTCCGAGCGCCACCGTAATCGCCTCTCCATTCACAGCCCCCGCGGCGTCGCTACACAGGAACACGATGACTTGCGCAACTTCGCGCGGCTCGAGCACGCGGTTTTGCGGGTAGATCGCAGCTCGCTCCCGCCAGATCTGCTCCACGTTCATGCCGCGCCGCTCGGCCTCCGTCACCGCCGAGCGCTCGGCCATGGCCGTCCGCACCCACCCGGGCAGCACCGCATTGGAGGTCACCCCGAAGGGGCCGGCATCCTGCGCGACCGCACGTGCGAGCCCGATGAGGCCGTGCTTTGAGGCCGTGTAGGCGCTGCCGGAGCGTTCCGCTTTCTCACCGGCCGTCGAGCTCGTGAATACCACTCGACCGAAGCCACGTTTGCACATGGCTCCCACGGTGAGCCGAGTGAGCTCGAAAGGACCGTCGAGGTTGATACGCATCGTTGCGCGCCAGACCGCGGGATCCTGCTCCCATACCAGCCGCTCGTGAGCCGAGCCGATGCCGTGATTCAGGATCAGAAGATCAATCGGCCCGAGCCGTCGCTCGGTCTCGGCAACGGCCAGGGCGCAGCCTTCCTCCGTGCCGAGATCGGCCACTACATACTCCAGGCCCACCGCAGCAAGCTCTGTTGCGGTACGGGAGACGATCATGACGCGGGCCCCGCCCGCGGCGAGCAGCAATGCCGCCTCGCGGCCGATGCCCCGCCCTCCTCCGGTAACCAGTGCAACGCGTGCGCTCATGCTTTCTCCCGAAAGTACCGCTGACTATCCTACCCTGAAAAATCCTGAGTGCGCGCACGCTGGCGATCGCGCCGCGCCGCTGCGCATCGCATAGGAGCAAAGTGATGGTGGTAGATCCACAGATAGGACAATTCAGCAAGATCGCCGGACTGATTCAGCGCATTGAGATTGCGCTCCTCACCACCGTAGATCGCGATGGCAACTTTCACACACGGCCGGTGCAGACGCTGGGAGTCGAAGGACACCTGACGCTCTGGTTCTTCACCGATGCGCGCAGCGAGAAGGCGTTCGAGTTACAGCAGGACTTCCGCCTGAGCCTGGGATACGCGCAGCCACGCACGGGCAGTTACCTCGCGATCAGCGGCACCGGCGTCCTGCTGACTGACCGCAAGAAAGCCGCGCAGCTGTGGACCACCGAGCAACGCGCATACTTTCCCAACGGACCCGGCGATGCGCGGCTCGCCTTGTTGAAAGTACGGGTCGAACGCGCAGAGTATTGGCTGAGTCCGGGCAGAACCGCGCACCTCTTCGCCGCGGCGAAGGGTGCCGTGACCGGCAAGCCGATGAAAGTCGTAGGACAGAACGTAAAACTACCGTAATGCCAGCTCACGCTGCGGGCATTGGGTGCCGTGCAGGCGATCGTGATCCAGGACCATCGTTGGATCACAGCGGCGGGCGTCTCTCCTTATTCTATGGAGCACCGCGCGCGGTGGGCGCGGGAAGCCAGACATTGTTAACTTCAGACGCGTCGACATAACCATGCCTGAGCTTGGCTGTTAGCCTCCAGAGCCTGAGCGCGACTTGTTGGGAAAGGTAATTGGTGGAGCGGAAGGGGATCGAACCCTCGACCTTCGCATTGCGAACGCGACGCTCTCCCAGCTGAGCTACCGCCCCATCCTGATCGCGGTGAGCAGCACCCCCGCGAACGGCGCGCGATTCTAGCATCGCGGTCACCGGGGTCCAATCCGATTTTAACCGCGCCGCCCGATGCGGCTATCATCAGCCTGCGAGGGAATGACGCACTCTTGGTGGCGGGAGAATCAGCATGCTGCCGCTCGGCGGCCGAGCGCCGGAATTCACCTTACTGGACCAGGACGAGCAGAGCGTATCGCTCAGTAACCTGCTGCGGCGCGGTCCGTTGATATTGTATTTCTATCCGGCGGATTTCACGCCCGGGTGTACGCGTGAGGCCTGTGCGATGCGGGATCTGCATGCCGAGATCGAGCAGGCCGGGTTGAGCCTGGCGGGCGTCAGCCCGCAGCCGTCGGCGACTCACCGCCGCTTCCGCGAGAAGTACCAGCTCCCCTTCAAGCTGCTGTCCGACGTCGACAAGACCGTTATCTCCATGTACGACGTGCGTGGGCCGCTGCGGATCGGTGTGCGTCGTGCCACCTACCTGATTGACCAGGCGCGTTACATCCGCGCGGCCGTGCTGGCGAATTTTCGCATCAGTGAGCACGAGGCTTTCGTGCGCCGCGCAGTTGCGTTGAGTGCCGGTGGCAACACCTATCGCGAGCGCACCGTGACTTGACTGGGCCACTGCTCACAGGCGAAAGCGCGCCAGGTGAGCTTGGCCGATGCTCGGAACACTGACTACATACACCGAATCCGCATCGTCGGCCGTGGGAGGAATGGCGCTACCGCTGAGCTCCTGCACCATCTCCGCCAAACCGGCACCGCTCACGATGACCAACACGGTGCCACCCCGGTGCTCGCGCAGCGCGCGCGCGGCGGTTGCGCGCGCCTCCGCAACAGGAAACACCACCGGGGCCCGGTGCAGTCGCTCGATGAGCGGCGCAGCGGTCTGTTGAGCGCGCCGGTCATCACTCTCGTAGATGCCATCGAGCCGCGCCGCCCCGGGCATGTCAGCCCCAAACATGTGAGCGAGCCGCTCTGCGCGCGCCTCGCCTTCCGGCGAGACGGGTGGGTCATCGATGGAGCCGGGGGCCTTCTCGACCGGACGCACCAGGAACAACACGGTCGTGTTTGCCTGGCTGTAGAACACCCAGCCGAGGGCGAACAGCACTGCGGCGACCAGCACGCTCAGATACAACGGCGCGAGAAAGGGTCGGCGATGACGCGTGATGCCAGGCGGCTCCATGCGGCAATGATAACGTCGCGCGCCCCTCACCGAGAGCACTGTGCTGCCGCGCAGCATGCCCTGCGCCCGCGCTTTTTTTTGCGCGGCTCGGTAATCTGCACGAAGTCGGATCCGGGAGCATCAGGGGGATCAGTGCCGCAGGGCGGGCAAACCACCGTCATCCAGCGCATTCTCGAGCGCCGCGCCCAGCGCCTGCCGCTGACCCACGAGGAGACCACCGCCAGCCTCGGAGTGATGCTGCGGGTAGTTCCGCCGCCGAAAGCCATGCTCATGTGCGAGCGCGCCGCGCTGCGTGGTCTGCTCGAACGGCGCATTGCCGCAGCTATGCTCGATTGCGAATCTGTCGCCGATGAGCACGAGGCGCTGCACCGCTGCACCGGCGAGTATCCAGCGGTGGTGGTCACCGATAGTCTGCAACTGGTGCGGCGTCTGCGAGCGCGCACCACGCACCGGGCGCCTTTCGTGCTCTACGTAGCGGAGCTCGATCAGGCTGCGGATCGCGCCGCCGGGCTCGCTGCGGGAGCCGATGAGTGCGTGGCACGTGGTGTGAGCGAGCGGGAGCTCGATGCGCGCCTTGCCTCGGCGCGGCGCATCGCCGAACTGGAGACCGTCCTGCGGGTCACGCTCGCTGAAAATCGCAAGCTATCGGCGACGGACGATCTCACACGGGTTGCCAGCCGCCGCTTCTTCAGCAAGCATTTTCCTCGTGAGATCGAGCGTGCGGCGCGCTATGGGCGTGGCCTCTCCTTGATCCTGTGCGACATCGACCTGTTTAAGAGCATCAACGACTCGCTGGGGCATGCGGCGGGCGATGAGATCCTCAGACAGTTCGGCGCACGGCTGCAGAAGCAGCTGCGGCGCGGGATCGACTGGGTCGCGCGCATCGGCGGGGAAGAATTCGCGGTGATTTTACCGGAAACCGGTTACGACGCAGCCCTCGAAGTCGCCCGCAAGTTGCGCGCGGCGATTGCACAGGCGCGTTTCATGGGCGAGAAGAAGAGCATCGTCGTGACCGCGAGCTTTGGACTGTGCGGACTCGACCGCGTGCCAGCGGGCGAGCGCCGTCTCGCAGAGCGCGTGTTGAAAATTGCCGACGCCGCGCTCTATCGCAGCAAGCACTCCGGTCGCAACCGCGTGACGGCGACCATGTTCAACGGCGGCAGCGATTGACGGCGCGCGCGACGCGCGCGCGACGTGCCGGCGTACTTCGCGACATCACTGGCGAAAAGACACTCACCGTAACGCAAACCTTTGGGGCACATCATGCTTTGCGATGGGGCAGCGCCGCTGTCCACATGGTTATGCACAATTTCTGTGGATAACTGAGGCGGCTGGAAACAAGCGCATGCTTGTGTGAGACTGCGCATCTTTCGCTTCACGGGCGCCGCATGAAGAAGACAGGCAGCGCACAGGGTTCCGCCGCTGAGCCGCTCGAGCGGGTCCGGCTGCAGGCCGACGTCGCCAAGCAGCGGGTGCGCATCGCAAAAGACGAGCTGAAACGGGCGCGTAAACGCCTGAAAGAAGCCAAACGTGAAGCCAGACGCGCTCGCAAGCTCGCGGCGGTAGCCCGCAAGGCTTGGAAACGTGCCCGACGTGCACAGAAGGGCGGCTCGAAGAAAGCCTCCGTTCGGAAACTGGGCGTGTCTTCCCGAATCAGGGTGTCACGTCGCGTGTCACGCCAGGCCTCGCTCGGCTCACGGCGCAAAACTGCACGTCGCGGGAGTTCAACCGCCGCGCGTCGAGTTGCACAGAGGCGCAACCGAAGGACCGCCGCGAGGCCAGTCGCCCGCCGGGCTTCAGGCGGAGCACAGAGGCGGCTTCGGCGACGCAGGGCACGGATCAAGCTCCGGATCGCCGCCACAGCGTCAGCCACGCCCCGACGGGCAACCATGCCCCGACGGGCAGTCCCGCGTCGACGCTCACCACCGCGGAGACCTCGATCCGCTGCAAAGGCGCCGCTGATGCCAGCCGGAGCTCAACCGCCGGTGGTCTCTGCTGCGGAACCCCTCGTGGTTAAAGGGGTCGAGAGTTCTACGGTCACAGCGACGCCACCGGATCCGGCGCCCTGATTTCATCGTGCAGCGCGCCGACTGATGCGGCGCGCGGCGCCACCGCTGCGGATGCGGCCAAGAAGATAAGGGGATTCGATTCATGCAGGACGAACGAACCGAAGAGGCTGGCCAGCGCGCGCCGCCTGTTCCGAACGCACCGGGCACTCTCGGCAGTCACCGCAGCGCGTCCCCGCCCTCGAGCTCGCGGATGCTTGCCGCATATTTCGGCGATATCGAGCAGCTGCTCGATACGCAGCACCGCGAACCGGCGTTGCGTGAGGCACTGGATCTGCCCCGTCTGGCGGTGGCTCTGGCGGACCCGCAGCTGAAGTCCACACAGGAGGGTGTGAGACGTTGGTGCGAGGAGTGGATCCGGCCGCCTGGAGCGGACCGCGATGCACACGGCCTCGACTACGAGCGGCTCTCGCGCAGCATCATTGAGCGTCTGACACCCGGGCCCGAGGGAAACGGAGTGCCGATGCGGTCACTGCGGCGGCTACAGTTGCGTCGCCACGCACGTAGCTTGCCTCGGGGCTTTCACGCGCGCCGGTCCGCGGACCTGCCGGCCCGCGAAAACGAGGTGTTCGATATCGCGACCGCGCTCATCGAGGCCGCGAAGCGTTGGTATGCCCGCAGCGCATGCCACGATCCCATCGTGCAGGCGAACCTCGCACGCCTCGCCGTTCTGCGCTGAGCTCGGAGCGTGCTGCGCTCAGTCTGAGGGGGCGCGCGGATAATCGTCGCGGGAGCAACCCCTTGCGCGGCGTACTGCATGGACTGCGCGAGCCTGCTCGTCTGAATGCGCGTTCAAATCACCCGCTGCGTTCGATGTTCGCACACATTTCCTAGATAGATCTTTGTTATTCCGGGATTTTCCTCGAGACCGGAACGTTTTCTTGCACCGGGTGCCCGCTTTGTGGAATATACCCGCGCGGAGGGGGAGCCCGAATATTGAGTGCGCGTTCAATGCCACACTCAAGCGCCATGCAACGAATTTCGGCAATGGACCGCGCGTCGCGGCCGCCGCTGCGCGTCGGCATCGTCCTCGCCCACCATTTCACGCTCTCAGCCTTCGCCGTGTTTGTCGACCATCTGCGCCTCGCGGCCGACGAAGGTGACCGCAGCCGGCCTCTTCACGTGCAGTGGTCGATCATGGCGAGCCGCGCAGAACCGGTGCCGGCGAGCTGCGGAGTCATGCTGCAGCCTACCCATGGGCTGCTTGCCCCGGAGACACTCGACTACGTCGTCGTGATCGGCGGCATTCTGCACGCTGGTCCGCAGATCGATGAAGCGACGACGCGTTACCTCCGGGAGGTCGGTGCGACGCATGTCCCACTGATCGGCATCTGCACCGGCAGCTTCATTCTTTGCCGCGCCGGTCTCATGAAGGGGCGCCGCTCCTGTGTGAGCTGGTACCACTATCAGGACTTTCTTGAAGCCTTCCCAAATCAGGAAGTCATCGCCGACCGTCTGTTTCTCGCCGACGGTCCGCGCATCACCTGCGCAGGTGGTGCGGGCGCCGCACCGCTCGCGACCTATCTCATCGAGCAGCATCTCGGCCGCGCGGTCGCACAGAAGGCAAGCCAGGTGCTGCTGTTCGATCGCACGCGCGAAGGTGACGAAGCCCAGCCGCATCCGCCGCTCTCCGAGAGCGTCGCGGAACCCCGGGTACGCCGCGCGCTGCTGCTCATGGAGCAGAATCTTGCGCGTCCCATTGCGGTCGCGGCGGTGGCTTCCGAACTCGGACTCTCGGCGCGGCAGCTCGAGCGGCTGTGTCGCCAACATGTCGGTATGGGCCCCGCTTCGCTCTATCGCCGTTTGCGTATGCGCTACGCGAATTGGCTCATCGAGAACACCGACCGTTCGGTCACCGACATTGCGAACGAGGCAGGCTTCGCCGACTGCGCGCACTTCTCGCGGCAGTTCAAGGACGCCTATGGACTCTCTCCGACCAGCCGTCGGCTGCAGCCGCAGCGCGCGGCCAACGGCGATCATGCACGCGCCCGGGTCTTCGAGTAGCCGCCAAAAGCACCGTGCACCCGCAGCACCCCGAGGGTAACCTGCGGTCGCATAAAAACAACACATGCCGCGGGGACGCGCGCATTCCAGCTACCTGACGTGTATATTCAATCGCAACGTCGGGGCGTCATATCCAATCGCTCGGGGGCGGGCATCTCAGCACGGTCGCGATGCGGTGTCAGAGGGGACAGACGATGAAATCGAAGATCTCATACGCGGTCGCGGCCATCCTCGGCGGAGCTTCGGTTGCGGCCCCAGCGCAAGAGCAGACGACCAGCACTGAAACGACCACCAGCGAGGGCATCACCGAGGTGATCGTCACGGCGCAGCGCCGCAGCGAGAACATGCAGGACGTGCCTATTTCCATGCAGGCGCTCACCGGTCAGGCCCTGCAGCAACTCAACATCCAGACCTTCGACGACTATCTGAAGTATCTGCCGAATATCACCTCCGCCAACAACGGGCCAGGGCAGAACGAGGTGTTCATGCGGGGCCTGAGTGCGGGCTCCCAGGCAAGCCAGGGAAGCGGCTCGACAGGTCTCTGGCCGAACGTCGCCATCTATCTGGATAACCAGTCCGGTCAACTGCCGAACCGCAACCTCGATATCTACGCGGCCGACATCGACCGTATCGAGGTGCTGGCCGGTCCACAGGGTACGTTGTTCGGCGCCGGCGCCGAAGCCGGCGTGATCCGCTACATCACCAACGCGCCAAAGCTCGATCGCACGGAGGGGAACGTCACGGCCAGCTACGGCGTCACGGCCGGTGGTGATCCCAACACCGCAGTGAACGCAGTTCTCAATCTGCCGCTGATCGAGGGCAAGATGGCCGCGCGCGCGGTGATCTACAGCGACCGCCGCGGAGGCTATATCGACAACGTCCCGGCCACCTTCACGCGCAAGAACACCGACCTGGGCATGGTTTTCGCGTACTACCCTGCGGTGGGAGGCGTCTGTCCGGACGCCAAGCCTAACAATGGCTACTGCGTGCCACCCGGCAGCCCGCAGCTCAACAACTATCTGATCGCGCACAGCAACATCAACCCTGTCACCTACCAGGGCGTGCGCGCCGAGCTGCTCTACAAGTTCAGCGACGACTGGGATCTGCTCATCACTCAGTCCTACCAGGACATGCATTCGCAGGGCGTGTTCTACCAGCAGCCCTTTGCCTCCGATGGTGCGCCGCTGCAGCAGCTCCAGGTCACGCTCTTCAACAACCTCTCTAACAAGGACAAGTTCGAGAGCACTGCGTGGACCGTGAACGGCAAGTTCGGCGATATCCGCGCCGTATATACCGGCGGCTACCTGGTGCGGCATGTCGATCAGACCGGGGACTACACCAACTACGCGCGCGGCGTTTATGCCGACTACTATCAGTGCTACGGCCCGAGCTCCTATAGCACCGTGCCGCTAACGACCTCCAAGTGCTTCTCGCCGAGCGCCGCCTGGCACGCCGTCGAGCAAAACCAGCATTTCCAGCACGAGCTGCGCTTCAGCACGCCTGACACATGGCGGCTGCGCGGGATACTCGGCGCGTTCTGGGAGAAGAACACGCTCTATGACCAGACGGCTTGGATGTACAAGGAACTGCCGCCGTGCACCTCGAGCGGTACCGGCGGCAGCGACCCGGGCAATACCGGGTGTCTCTCGAACGTCGGCACGATCCCCGGCACGACCGTGACGAATCCCGGTGTGCAGAGCGATCACACCTCCTTCTATCAGGACCAGGTGCGCGAGGTGAAGCAGCTCGCCTTCTTCGCTTCGGTCGACTTCGACATCATTCCAAAGAAGCTGACGGTCACCGCCGGGACGCGTTATTTTCGCTTTGACAACTCCATGGCAGGCAGTGTCCTCTCCAGTTTCGGTTGCTTCCAGCAGGGCTTGAACGGGTTCATTGCCACTGGCGCAACCAATGGCTGCTACATCGCGAACTCTCCTAATCCCTATCCATCGCCGGCTTTTGGCTCAACGTACTACAGCTACAACCTCAACTACGACAATCTCAGTGACACGGAGACCGGAACCCGGAGCCGCGCGAATCTCACCTGGCACATGATGCCGGATGTCATGCTGTATTACACGTTCTCGCAGGGCTTCCGTCCGGGCGGGTTCAACCAGAACGGCGGTGCGCCCAAGGCATACACCTCACTCACGCCCGGCACCGGGGCGCCGCCCAACGCGGCGCAATACCTCATCCCGCGCTCATACACCTCGGACAATCTGCGGAACAACGAGATTGGGTGGAAGACCGAGTTCTTCAACCACCGGCTGCTGTGGAACGGCGCCGTGTACAAGGAGAACTGGAACAACGTGCAGATCGAGTTCTTCAACCCAGGTGTAGTCGGCAATCTCTTCTACGACACCAACGGTCAGGACTTCGAGATCAAGGGTGTCGAGACGCAGCTGGTGGCCCAGCTCTTCGATGGGTTCACGCTGCAGGGAGCCGCCGCCTGGAACAGCAGCGAGCAGACCAACTCGCCGGCACTGCTCGTCAACAACCCCGCCGCGCCCGGTTACGGCAAGCCGATCACGAATGCCTGCAATCTCTTCCTGATCACCTGCCAGCCCGTGCAGAACCCGTTCGGCACCGTCGGCTCACCGAGCGCCGATGCGCCGCCAGTGCAATTCAACATACATGCGCGCTACGAGTGGCACATCGCCGGCTACGTTCCTTTCATTCAGGCGGGCGTGTTTCACACCGCTCATTACTTCACGCAGGCCGGTGCGAATCCGACCTACCACCTCGGTGGGACGGTGAGTACCTCCAGAGGCCGCTTCGAGAACCCGGCGTACACCACTTACGATGCGGCGATCGGCGTGTCGAAGGATGCGTGGCGGTTCACCGTATCCTGCGAGAACCTTACCAATTCGAACGCCAGCACCTTCATCAGCTCGCAGCAGTTCATCACCGCGCAGACGCCGCTGCGCCCAAGGGTCATCAGCGGTACGTTCGGCTATAGCTTCTGAAGCCGAGCGCGGTCACCGCATTCGGGACGTAGGCGCCGCTGCACGGGCGCGCTATCTTGGCGTGCCTGGGATTACCTGACGTCATGGCCGCAGCGCTGGAAGCAGACATTGCACCGATTCGCGAGCTGGTGAAGCAGCACCGGTTCGCAGAGGCATTGCGGGCCCTGGATGCGCTCGCACCCGCTCACGCCGACCATTGCGAGCTCCTGTACCTGCGGGCCGTCTCGCAACGCATGCGCGGGGACATCACAGCGGCACTTGCCACGCTTGCCAGCCTCGAGCGGCTGCATCCCCGCTTCAGCCGCCTCTACCAGGAGCGCGGTTACTGTTATGTCGCACTGAAACGCGCGCCGGAAGCGATCGAGGCCTTCCGGCGCGGAGTCAATCTCAATCCCGCACTCCCCGCCAGTTGGCACATGCTCGAGGGTCTCTACCGTATGAGCGGCCAAGCCACGGAGGCAGCGCAGGCGGCTGGGCACGCCGCCACTCTCAAAAAGCTGCCGGTGGCGGTGGTGACGGCAACGGCGCTGTTCCACGACGGCGAGCTCGCCGAGTCCGAGCAGATGGTGCGCGATTTCCTGCTGCAGCACGGTCACCACGTCGAGGCCATGCGCCTGCTCGCCCGCATCGGCCTGGAGCACGACGTGCTGGATGATGCGCAACTGCTGCTCGAGGCGGTGCTCGATCTCGAGCCCGAGTACCACGCGGCGCGTTTCGAGTATGCGCAGACCCTCGCCCGGCGGCATCTTTACCTCGAAGCCCAGGCGCAGGTCGAGAAGCTCCTCGCGGTCGATGCTTCCAACCGGGACTACCGCACACTACAGGCCATGACCTATGTCGGGCTCGGGCAGCACGAGCGTGCCATGGAGCTCTATCGCGCGCTGCTGCCTGGTGCCGTGAACCCCGCCGAGCTGCATCTCTCCATCGCACATTCCCTGAAGACTCTCGGCCGGCAGACGCCCGCAATTGCCGAATACCACGCTGCCGCTGCGGCGCGCGAGGGTTTCGGCGATGCCTGGTGGAGTCTCGCCAACCTCAAGACCTATCGATTCACCGATGCGGAGCTCGAGCAGATGCGCACCGCCGAAGCGGCGGCGACCACTGGCACGGTCGACCGCTTTCACCTGTGCTTCGCGCTCGGCAAGGCGCTCGAGGATCGCGAGCTATATGCTCCATCATTCGACTACTACGCTCGCGGCAATGCACTCAAGCACGCCGCGAGCCGCTATCGCCCGGAAGTCATCGAGCTCAACACCCGCCTGCAGAGCGAGATCTGCACTCCCGAGCTTCTCAAGCGCCACCGGGGCTCCGGCGCGCAGGCGCCGGATCCAATATTCATCGTGGGCCTGCCCCGTTCCGGCTCGACACTGATCGAGCAGATCCTCGCTTCACACAGCAGCGTCGAGGGCACCCACGAGCTCGTCGACATCACCCGTATGGTGGTGGAGCTGCAGGGCCGCGACTGGCGGCTGGAGAATCCGCGCTACCCCGGTGTGCTCGCGCAGATGAGCGCCGCCGACTTGCGCCGACTCGGCGAGAAATACCTGCAGGACACGCGCAGCTACCGCAGCGGCAAAGCGCACTTCATCGACAAGATGCCGAACAACTTCCGGCACATCGGGCTGATCCACCTGATACTGCCGAACGCGAAAATCGTCGATGCGCGGCGCGAGCCGATGGCCTGTTGCTTTGGCAACTTGAAGCAGCTCTTTGCGCACGGCCAGGAGTTTACCTACGCCATCGAGGACATGGCCCGCTATTACCGGACTTACCTGGAACTCATGCGCCATTGGGATGCGGTGCTGCCCGGAAGGGTGCTGCGCGTGCAGTATGAAGAGGTAGTGGCCGATCTCGAAGGGAACGTGCGGCGGCTGCTCGATTACTGCGGGCTCGAGTTCGAGCCCTCTTGCGTCGAGTTCTACAAGACCGACCGCAGTGTGCGCACGGCGAGCTCCGAGCAGGTGCGGCAGCCGATCTATCGTGAGGCACTCGAGCAGTGGCGCCATTACGAGCCGTGGCTAGGCCCGCTGCGCGAGGCGCTCGGGGACGCGCTTACGCGCTACCGGGACTAGCCGTGGCGCCGCTGAGCCGGCGCGCGCTCTGCGCGCGATGGCCGAGGGTAAGCGCGCTGCAGAGCATCGTGAGCAGGCAGCAGGCCACCATCGTGCCGAACACCCCACCCCACCCCCAGCGGTCTGCGATCCATCCGACCCCGGTGCCCGCAATCGCCGAGCCGAACACATAACCAAACAAGCCGGTGAAGCCCGCGGCGGTGCCGGCCGCCTTCTTCGGCACCAGGTCGAGCGATTGCAGACCGATGATCATGATCGGCCCGTAGATGAGGAAGCCGATTGCGATGAGCGCCGCATAGTCGATCCACAGGGGTCCTCTACCGTTGAGCCAGTACACGACGACCGCAACCACTGTGAGAGCCATGAAGAGCAGTGTCGCCGGAGCGCGCCGGCCCGCGAACCACCGGTCTGAGATCCAGCCGCAGGCGATGGTGCCGGGAATCGCCGCCCACTCGTAGAGCGACCAGCCGAGGCTCGACTGCTTGAACGAGAACCCTTTGGCGGTCTCCAGGTACGCGGGAATCCAGTTCTCCACCCCGTAGCGCACGAAGTAGCAGAAGGCATTGGCCACGGCGATCGCCCACAGGTAGCGGTTGCGCAGCACGGCACCGAAGAGAATCTCGGCGAATCCCAGCGTGCGTTCGTCCGCTTCGCTGTAATCGGGCGGGTAGTCGTCGCGGTACTGCTCCACGGGCGGCAGTCCCTTGGACTGCGGCGTGTCCTCGAGCAGAAAATGCACCCCAATCGCAACCACCGCGGCGATCAGCGCGTTGAAGTAGAACTTGGCGTGCCAGTCGTGGAACAGCGTGACCCCGGCGAGCGCGAACGTCGCCACCAGCGCACCGCCGACATTGTGCGCGGTGTTCCACACCGAGACCGTGAGGCCACGCTCGCGCGTGCTGAACCAGTGCACCATGGTCTTGCCGCAGGGCGGCCAGCCCATGCCCTGCACCCAGCCATTGAGGACCTGCACGGCGGCGATCGCCGTGAGCGATGCGGAGAGCACCGGCAGCAGTCCGAACGCCGCGATGGTGGCGCTCGACAGCAGCAGTCCGAGCGGCAGGAAGTATCTCGGGTTGCTGCGGTCCGAGACCGAGCCCATGAGGAACTTCGACACGCCGTAAGCGATCGACAATCCCGTCAGTGCGCTGCCGAGTGCAGCCTTGCTGTACTGCGGGTACTCGCGGAGGATGTCAGGGATCGCGAGTGCGAGGTTGTTGCGCACCAGGTAATACGCGGCATAACCCGCGAAAATGCCGACGAAGACCTGCCGGCGCAGGCGCCGATAGGCGGGATCCACCCGATCGGGCGGCAGCGCAGGAGCAAACGCCGCAGGTTTGAGCCAGGCAATCAAATTCAGCGCTGCCGGCTCTGCCAGTTGGCGGCAGTGTAATAAGGCACCTCTGCGCGGGGCAGGAGCGGTGTGCCGCGAATGTGATCGGCGGCCTTCTCGGCCAGCATGATGGTGGGGGCGTTGAGATTGCCGGTCGTGATGGACGGCATGATGGAAGAATCCACGACCCGCAGCGCCTCGAGACCGATCACCCTTGTGTGGCTGTCGACCACCGCCATCGGGTCGGAGACGCTGCCCATCTTGCAGGTGCAGCTCGGATGAAAGGCGCTCTCCGCCTTGACGCGGATGAAGGCATCGATCTCCTCGTCGGTGCGTACCTGCTCGCCGGGCTGAATCTCACGGGCGCGGTATCGATCGAAAGCCGGCTGGGCAAAGATCTCGCGCGTGAGGCGCACGCAGGCGCGCATCTCGGTCCAGTCCTCGTCACGCGACATGTAATTGAAGAAGATGATCGGCTTGTCGGTCGGCGCTGCCGATCTCAGCCGTACCCACCCAAGGCTGCCCGAGCGCATGGGCCCGACGTGTGCCTGAAAGCCGTGCTCCTGTGCGAGTGAGGACCCGTCGTAATTCACCGCAAGCGGCAGGAAGTGGAACTGGATATCGGGATAAGCCACACCGGCGCGGCTGCGGATGAAGCCTCCAGTCTCGAAATGGTTGCTCGCGCCGAGTCCGCCCCGCGTCAGGAGCCACCGCACCCCGATGAGTCCCCGCCGCCAGAGCGACATGTGCTTGTAGAGTGTGATCGGCTCGCGGCTCGCGATCTGGAAGTAGAACTCGACGTGGTCCTGGAGGTTCTCGCCGACCCCGGGCAGATCATGCACCACGGGTATCCCGAGGGCAGTTAACTCGGCGCCTGGGCCGATCCCCGAAAGCTTCAGCAGCTGCGGTGAGTTGATCGCGCCGGCGCACACAATCACCTCGCGCCGCACCCGCACCTCCTGCGCGCTGCCATCGCGCTGGTAACGCACTCCGACCGCGCGCCGTCCGGCGAACTGCACCGCGGTCGCGAGCGCACGCGTGCGCACCGCGAGATTGGGCCGACGCATAGCCGGACGCAGGTAGCCGTTGGCAGTGCTGCAGCGCCTGCCGTGCCCGACCGTCATGTCCATGCGCGCGAAGCCTTCCTGCTGGAAGCCGTTCATGTCGGCGCTGAAGGGGTAGCCGGCCTCGCGGCCCGCCGCGAGCCATGCCTCATGGAGAGGATTGGTCAGCAGGCCCTTGCGCGTGCAGAGCTTGCCCTCAACGCCACGATATTCATCGGCCTCGCCCGCGTACGCCTCCGCGCGGCGAAAGTACGGCAGCACGTCCCGGTAGCCCCAGCCGGCCGCACCTTGCGATTCCCAGCGCTCGAAGTCGAGAGCGTTGCCGCGCACGTACACGAGGCCATTGATGGAGGAAGAGCCGCCGAGCACCTTGCCACGGGGAGTATGCAGCCGGCGATTGTTCAGATTCGGCTCGGGCTCGGTGTAGTAGCGCCAGTCGAAGCGCGCCATGTTGAGCGGAATGTTCAGCGCGCTCGGCATCTGGATCCAGATCGAGCGATCCGAGCCGCCATACTCGAGGAGCAGCACGCTGTCCTGTCCGCTCTCGCTGAGGCGGTCCGCAAGCACGCAACCCGCGGAGCCCGCACCGACGATCACGTAGTCGAAGGTCTCCGCTGTCATGGGGCAGGTACGGTGCCGTTGAACGATCGAGGTGCGCCGCCGTTAATACGGCGCCTCGACATCGGCCATCGCGACGTACACGCTCTTCAGCTGCGTGTAGTGCTCGAGCGCCGCACGACCGTTCTCGCGGCCGAGGCCTGAGAGCTTCACACCGCCGAAGGGCAGCTCGCTCGGCGTCACGTTGTAGTGATTGATCCAGCAGGTCCCTGCCTCGAGCTGCGCGATCACGCGATGGGCGCGGGTGAGATCGTTGGTGAAAACCCCCGCAGCCAGGCCGAACTCGGTCGCGTTGGCACGGGCGAGGACTTCCGCTTCGCTCTCGAACTCCAGCACCGACATCACCGGGCCGAAGATCTCCTGTCGCACGATGTCCATATCGTCATGACAGGCATCGAAGATGGTCGGGGCGACGAAGCAGCCGCGCCCGAGCGCCCCATGGGTGATCCGCGCCCCACCGCTGATCAGACGCGCCCCCTGCGCGCGTCCGCGTGCAATCAGGCCAAGCACCTTCTGCATGTGCTCCGCGGAGATGAGCGCACCGACCTGCGTCTCGGGGTCGAGCGGATCCCCGACTTTCATCGCCGCGGTGCGTGCACGCAGACGCTCGATGAATTCGGCCCGCACGCTCCGGTGCACGAAGACGCGCGTACCGTTCGAGCACACTTCTCCGGCGGAGTAGAAGTTCCCGAGCATCGCCCCGGACACCGCGTTGTCGAGATGAGCATCGCCGAACACGATGAGCGGGGACTTGCCTCCAAGCTCGAGGGTCACCTGCTTGAGCGTGGAGGCCGCATCCGCCATCACGGCCTTTCCCGTCGACACCTCGCCGGTCAGCGAGATCTTGCGGATGGCGGAGTGCCGCGTCAGCAGCCGTCCGGTCGCCGCATATCCCTGCACGACCTGGAAGACCCCTTCCGGCAGGCCGGCTTCGCGATAGATCTCGCTGAGCTTCACCGCGGTGAGCGGTGTGAGCTCGGCGGGCTTGAAGATCATGGCATTGCCGCAGGCAAGCGCAGGGGCAGACTTCCAACATGCGATCTGCAGCGGATAGTTCCAGGCGCCGATTCCCGCAACGACGCCGAGCGGCTCGCGGCGCGTGTAGCCGAAGGCCTTCGGCCCGAGATCGAGGTGCTCGCCGGCGAGTCCGGCGGCAACCCCGGCGTAGTACTCGAGGCACTCCGCTCCCGAGATGACATCGACCGCGCGTGTCTCCTGTATGGGTTTGCCGGTGTTGCGCGTTTCGAGCTCGGCGAGCTCATCGTTACGCTCGCGCAGCAGCCGCGCCGCGCGCTGCAGCACGCGGCCGCGCTCGGCGGCCGTCCGGGCGGCCCAGGCTTTCTGCGCTGCGTGCGCCTTCGCGACCGCGGCGTCTACTTGCGCCGGACCGTCCACGGAGAGCACAGCGAGCTCCTCGCCGGTCGCCGGGTTGATCACCCTGATCGATTCATGAGCGCGCGCCGCGCGGTCCGCGACAGCGCCCGCGGCCAGCGCATGGTCCGCTGTCTCCGCGCGCGTGAGCTCGCGCAGATGGCCATCGACGAACGCGGTCAGCAGCGCCCGCGCGCTCTCGCTGTCGGCTTCCTGCCACTCCGACAGTGCCGCGCGCAGCCACACTCCATCGATCATGGCGGCGATCATTGCGGCGAGACTGCGCGCCGCCTCTCCCGGAATCATCCGGCGCAGGTCGCTGCGCAGGTTGGACAACATGCGCCGCTGGTATGCCGTCTGCACGCGCCGCAGGCCCTCGTTGTGCAGCACCTGGCCCCAGAAGGCGAGCCAGGCGGTACCGGTGCGCTTATCGAAATTTTCCGGCCCCAGGTTGGCATCAATCACCGCCTGGACACGGGCACGCGGCGTGCGCCCGAGCGCAAGCCGCTGCCGAGCCCATGTCGCGACCTCGCGCGCGAGTTTGCGGAAGGCGGCCTCCAGGAGCCCATCCTTATCGCCGAAGTAATGCGCGACGAGCCCCGGCGAGACCCCGGCGCGGCCCGCGATCTCCCCAAGAGTCGTGCCGACGAAGCCCACTTCGGCGAGACTGTCGATGGTGACCTCGATCAGCTGCACGCGGCGCGCATCCTCCGCCTCGTCGCGGGGAGTGCCATTACGGTGCGCAGAATGTCTGATGGTTGAGTGCGTGTTCAACGGCGTCCTCCGGACCCGTTCGGGGCGTCAATCTCCGCGTCCCCTGGCTTAGTTACGTTCGATGATCTATTCTTTGGTTCTCAAGGGGTTGCCAGCTTTTTAGAGGCGACAAACGTTTATTAAACGGCTATTCAATGCACCGGCCGGATCATGAATTGCGTGACTCGCCAGGTCAAGCGCACACCTCTCCCACGCCACCTCGGATACCACACCGAGATTACCGTACTGTCGGCGGCGGTCAGCTGCGCGTCAATGAAGAAGCGCGACATCGGTGTGTTCCCGATCTGACGGCGAGAAGCACAACCTTTCGCAGAGGACAACGGCGTGCTCAAGAACAAGGCTACCGCACGGACCGACAGCGGCATGGAGCATTTCGGCTACAAGGAATCGCTCGCTCGCAGCATCGGTGCGTTCGGCAGCTTCGCTGCCGGCGTCAGTTACATCTCAATACTCACCGGTACCTTCCAGCTGTTTTACTTCGGCTTCGGTACCGCCGGGCCGGCTTATCTCTGGTCCTGGCCCATGGTGCTCGTCGGTCAGCTGGCGGTCGCGCTGTGCTTCATGGAGCTCGCCGCCAAATATCCTGTCGCCGGATCGGTCTACAACTGGTCGAAGCTGCTCGGCAGCCGCATCGTGGGTTGGTCGTCCGGCTGGCTGATGCTCACTGCGTCCATCGTTACCCTGTCTGCCGTGGTGCTGGCGCTGCAACTGAACCTGCCGCGGCTGTGGAGCGGCTTCCAGGTCTTCGGCGACGGCACCGGCCCCTACGATTTCGCCACGAACGCGGTGATCCTCGGCACGGTCCTCATCCTGTTCACCACCATCGTCAATGCGCTCGGCGTGCGGTGGATAGCGCTGATCAACAGCGCCGGCGTGTTTGTCGAGCTGATCGCAGCCTGCCTCATCGCCATCTTCCTGGCGCTCAACATCAGGCGAGGGCCAGCCGTCTTCTTCTCCACCAACGGCTACGGCGGCGGCAACGGCTCGGGCTTTCTGGGCAGTTTCCTGGTGGCCTCGCTGGCCTCCGGCTATGTCATGTACGGCTTCGACACCGCGAGTTCCCTGGGTGAGGAGACGTTGCAGCCTCGGCGCACTGCGCCGCGGGCCATTTTGCGCGCCATCCTGGCCTCGTTCGTCATCGGGGGTGCCATTCTGGTATTCGCGGTCATGGCGGCACCCAATCTCGGCGATGCGAAGATCGGCAGCAGCAGCGGCGGCTTGCACTACATCGTCGAGCAGGTGATGTGGGGCCCGCTCGGCAAGATCTTCCTGGTGTGCATCGTGGTCGCGGTGACCGTGTGCTCGCTCGCCGTGCATACCGCGGCTATCCGCTTGACCTTCGCCATGGCGCGCGACAACGCGCTGCCGTTCGGGGAGAAGCTTGCGCGGGTGAACTCCAGGACGCAGACGCCTATCGTTCCTGCCGTCGTGATCGGCGTGATCGCCGAGCTGATCCTGGTGCTCAACATTGGCCAGCCCAAGATTTTCACGGTGCTGACCTCGATTGCGGTCATCATGATCTATCTGGCGTACCTGATGGTGACGGGGCCGCTGCTGAGGAAGCGCCTGGATGGGCAGTGGCCTCCCGCCGATCTGGCCGCAGGGGGCTACTTCACCATGGGCAGGTGGGGAATGTCCGTCAATATCGTCGCGGTGCTGTGGGGCGCGGGGATGGCGCTCAACCTGGCCTGGCCGCGCGAAGCGGTCTACGGCGCACCCTGGTACAACACCTGGGGTGCGTTCGTGTACATCGCCGTGATCCTGGGAGCGGGTCTCTGCTGGTACGCCCTGAAAGGCTGGCGTCATATCGGTACGCTCGCGTCCCACACGCTCGCCGCGGATGTTGATTCGCTGCAACCGGAACTCTGACGCGCTATCCCATGGTGCCGCGAGATCCTGGTGCTTACGGGCGTCTCGGGCTCGGGCAGGTACGACCCTGGACCGATGGCGGCCACGCCTGCTTTGGAGTTAGCATCGCGGCGCGATTTGCGCCGCGATTACGCACATGAGGGTTGCTGCGCCGTCGCAGCATTCTTTTCGAACGGAAATCACAGGGGAGCATCGCAATGAAGTGTCCATCGATCGGCGTCGGCCTCGCCGCAAGCGTACTGTTGATCTGCAGCTCGGCAGCGATCGCGCAATCGGCCGAGGGGTCCAGCTCAGGCTCCAGCAGCGCGTCCAAACAGAACCTGGCGGATGAAATCAAAATGCTGCGCAAGGACGTGCGCGCGGAGAAATCCAAGATCATGGGCGCCGCCCTGGGCCTCGACGCCGACCAGTCGAAGAAGTTCTGGCCGATATACAAGGACTACGACAAGCAACTCGCCAAGCTCAACGACGTGCGCCTGGGCAATATCACCGCGTACGCCCAGAACTACAACAACATGACTGACAACAAGGCGGACGAGCTGGTGAACGGCGCCATCGCCTACCATAAAAAGCGCATCGATCTGTTGGCCGGCACCTATGACAAGGTCCGCGCCGCGCTGGGTGCACCGCTCGCTGCCCGTTTCGTGCAGGTGGAGAGTCAGCTCCTCAACCTCATCGATCTGCAGATCTCGTCCAACCTGCCGTTGATATGGGGTCCGGAGAAGACGAGCAGCAAGCAATAATGGCCGCGTGAGCCTCGGTGCGCGTCCCGCCGGCCGGCAAACGGTGCCGGCGGGCGCGCCGGCCGCGCATCAGAGGTGCGCCGGCTATTCGGTGATGACCCGGTCGGCCCACTCGATCAATGACACGAAGATCGTCGGATTACCGAACTTCGCGCCCCACTGGCTGAGATCGGCCTCCGTGATCCCGCGCGCGCGCGAGCAGGCACCGCAGGCGTAGATCTGGATCTTGTTTGCGGAGGCTTTGGTGAGCGCTTCGGCGAGTGGCGGCCAGCCTACCGGCACGACCGCGTGAGCGACCGATGAGCGCATCAGCGACACCGCCTCACCGAGCAGGAAAATCTGCACGCTGTGCCCGGCCTCGGCGAGCGCATTACCGTGTAGAAATGCAAACGCCGCCTTGGTCGGGTCGTCCGAGCCCCAGGCGCTCTTGAACATAATTCTCAGAGGCTTCTTCGGCTCTTCGGCACCGGCAGCGTCGGCAGCGCCGGCAAACACGGGCAGGAAGGCCAGGCGCGAAAGCAAGCCACGTCGTTCCATGCTCTTTCCCTCGCTGCAAAGGCGGCGAATGCTCGTTTCGCCCAGCCGGAAGTGTCAAGCTGCACTGCAGCGGGAATGTCGCTGCCCATGTCGCTTTCATTCAAAGTGCCGGGCGCGAGGGTGCACGTCACCTCCGGCGGGAAACTGCAGGATCGGGTCATGCAGCGCTTTTCCGGCTTCTCGTTGCTGCGCCGGGGATTATCGGGCCAGCGTGGTTGGCAGCCGCAGTGGCGGCATGCCGCGCCCAAACCTGCCTACGACGCACTCATCGTCGGCGGCGGCGGTCACGGACTCGGCACCGCTTACTACCTCGCAAGCGAGCACCGGCTCAGGAACATCGCCGTGCTCGAGAAGGGCTGGATCGGCAGCGGCAACACCGGCCGCAACACCACGATCATCCGGTCCAACTATCTCTTTCCTGAAAGTGTCGCGCTTTACGACCATGCCGTGAAGCTGTGGGAGGGCCTCTCACAGAGACTCAACTACAACGTCATGTTCTCGCAGCGTGGTGTGCTGATGCTGGCCCACACGGTGCACGACATGCAGGTGGCGAAGCGTCACGTGCACGCCAATCGCGCCGCCGGAGTCGACAACGAATGGCTCACACCGCGCGAGGCCAAGACCTTTTGTCCGCTGCTGAATATCGGCGACATCCGCTACCCGGTACTCGGTGCCGCGCTGCAACGCCGCGGCGGCACCGCCCGCCACGATGCCGTGGCCTGGGGCTATGCGCGCGCCGCCGATGCACTCGGCGTCGACATCATCGAGAACTGCGAGGTCACTGATATCCGGCGCGACGCCACCGGTGCGGTCGAGGGCGTGGAGACCACCCGCGGTACGATTCGCGCGCCGCGTATCGCTGTTGCAGCGGCCGGGCACACGAGCGTGATCCTGAAGATGGCGGATGTGGAGCTGCCGCTCGAGAGCTATCCGCTGCAGGCCCTCGTCTCGGAGCCCGTGAAGCCGGTGTTCCCGTGTGTCGTCATGTCCAACACCATCCACGCCTACATCAGCCAGTCGGACAAGGGCGAGCTCGTGATCGGCGCCGGCACGGATGCCTATACCTCCTACACGCAGCGCGGCGGCCCGCACATCACCAGTCATGCGCTGGAGGCGATCTGCGAGCTGTTCCCCATGTTCCGCCGCATGCGCATGCTGCGCTGCTGGGGCGGCATCGTGGATGTGACGCCGGACCGGTCGCCGATCATCGGTAAGACCGGGGTCCCCGGCCTGTACGTGAATTGCGGCTGGGGGACAGGAGGGTTCAAGGCGACACCGGGCTCCGCACACGTCTTCGCCTGGACCATCGCGCGCGATGAGCCACATCCGCTCAACGCACCCTTCACGCTCGAGCGCTTCCGCGACGGCAGCCTCATTGACGAGGCGGCGGCCGCAGCGGTGGCGCACTGAAGGAGCGACACTATGCTGCTCATCGAGTGCCCCTACTGCGGCGAGCGCCCCGAGCCGGAGTTCGTGTATGGAGGCCAGGCGCACATCGCCCGCCCGCGCGATCCGACCGGGGTGAGCGCGCGAGAATGGACCGGCTATCTCTACCTGCGCGAAAACAAACGCGGCATACACGCCGAGCGCTGGCGCCACACACACGGCTGCGGCCGCTTCTTCAACGCGCTGCGCGATACCACGAGCGATCATTTCCTCGCCACTTATAAGGTCGGTGAGTCGCCCCCACAGCCATCGAAGGACCGTCCGTGAACGAGGGACTGCGCACGGCACGCGGCGGGCGGATCGACCGCGCCCGCCCGTTGTCCTTCAGGTTCGATGGCGTGGGCTATGACGGCTTTGCGGGTGACACGCTCGCCTCGGCGCTCCTTGCCAATGGCGTGCATCTCATGGGGCGCTCCTTCAAGTACCACCGGCCGCGGGGCGTGCTCGCCGCAGGCGCGGAAGAGCCCAATGCGCTCGTCGGAGTGAGCCGCGATGCGGCGCGCTACACACCGAACGTGCGCGCGACACAGCTCGAGCTGTACGAAGGGCTCGAGGCGGAAAGCCAGAACCGCTGGCCGAGTCTCGCGTTCGATGTCGGCGCGATCAACGACCTCTTCTCACCGTTCATCCCGGCCGGCTTCTACTACAAGACGTTCATGTGGCCCCGGCGGGCATGGAAATCGCTCTATGAGCCGCGCATCCGCGCGGCCGCGGGCTTGGGTCGCGCGCCGCGATTGGCCGACCCCGATCAATACGCCGCACGCTACGCGCATTGCGACCTGCTGGTGGTTGGCGCGGGTCCCGCCGGGCTCGCCGCCGCCGCGGCCGCGGCTGCAACGGGTGCGCGGGTGATTCTTTGCGATGAGCAGTCGGAGTTCGGCGGCAGCCTTCTATCTCAGCACCCCGGAGCGAAGCTGCGGGTCGATGGCGCGGCTGCGCCCGAGTGGCTCACCGCCACCGTCGCGCGGCTGGCTAGCAACACGAGAGTGACGTTGCTGCCGCGCACGACCGCCTTCGGCTACTTTCCCCACAACCTGGTGAGTCTCAACGAGCGCCTCACGGATCACCTCCCCGTACCGCCTGCCGGATGGCCGCGCGAGCGCCAGTGGCTGGTGCGCGCCCGCGAGGTCGTGCTCGCGACCGGCGCGATCGAGCGTCCGCTGATCTTTCCGGGAAATGACAGGCCGGGAATCATGCTCGCGGGCGCCGCCCAGACTTTTCTCAACCGCTACGGGGTGCGTGCCGGCACGCGAGCCGTGCTGGTGACGGCGACGGATGAGGCGTACCGCGTGGCTCTCGAATTGCAGCAGGCAGACGTATTCGTCGCCACGATCGCGGATGTGCGCACCGGGGAGCGGGCCGCCGCGAGCGCTGCGCGCGCGGCCGGCATCCCGGTGCTCGCAGGCACGACCGTGCTCGGCACGGGCGGTCGTCGACGCGTGAGCTCCATTCGTCTCGCGCAGCTCGATGGCGGCGAGCCCGGCACGATTCAGCTGCAGCCGTGCGACCTCGTGCTGATGTCAGGCGGCTACACCCCGAGCGTGCATCTTTTCTCTCAGTCGCGCGGCAAACTTGAGTGGGACGAGGGGATGCAGGCCTTTTTGCCCGGCGCTCCCGCTGAGCGGGTGCGAAGTGCGGGCGGCTGCCGTGGCGTATTCGATCTCGCGGCTGCCGTTGCCGATGGAGCCGCTGCGGGCTCCGCGGCCGCGCGCGCCGCCACCGATCCCGCGCGCCGCGGAGTACGCCCGGCCGAGGTCCCGGCCCCCTCCGTTAGCGCAGCGGTGGCCCTCGCCCGAGCCGCCGGCACCGTCGGCGCCACCACTGCCCTGCCCCGGCCGAGCGGCGCGCGCGGCCGGTCGTTCGTCGACTGGCAGAACGATGTGACCACGCGCGATCTGGCACTCGCTACGCGCGAGGGATTTCAATCGATCGAGCACGTGAAGCGCTACACCACAACCGGCATGGCCACCGATCAGGGCAAGACCTCCAACCTCAACGCGCTCGGCATCGTCTCCCAGTGCCTCGGCAAGCCCCTTCCGCAGGTCGGGCTCACCACTTTCCGCATGCCCTATACACCGGTGAGCTTTGGCAGCTTCGCAGGCCCCGCGCGCGGTGAGCTATTCGATCCCGTGCGCACGACTCCGATGCACGGCTGGGCGTGCGCGCAGGGCGCGGTGTTCGAGGATGTGGGGCTGTGGAAGCGCGCGCGCTACTTTCCGCGCGGCGGCGAGGATATGCACGCGGCGGTCGCGCGGGAGTGCCGGGCGGTACGCGCCACCTGCGGCATCTTCGATGGCTCCACACTTGGCAAGATCGAGGTGGTGGGCGCCGATGCGGTCACTTTCATGAACCGCCTGTATGTCAACGCGTGGGACGCTCTCGGAGTCGGCCGCGCGCGCTATGGCGTGCTGCTGCGCGATGATGGCTTTGTCTATGACGATGGTGTGGTCGCACGTCTCGCGGCAGATCGCTTCCACGTCACCACGACCACCGGCGGTGCGGGGCGGGTGCTCGCGATGATGGAGGACTACCTGCAGACCGAGTGGTCGGAGCTCGCCGTCTGGCTCACCTCGACCACCGAGCAATGGGCCGTGATCGCAGTGCAGGGACCCAACTCGCGCCGGGTGCTCAGCAATCTCGTGGACATCGACATCGGTGCCACAGCGCTCCCGCACATGGGGGTCGCCAGTGGTCACATCTGCGGCGTGCCGATGCGGCTCTTTCGAGTGAGCTTCACCGGCGAGCTCGGCTTCGAGATCAACGTGCCGGCAGACTTTGGCGCCGCGGTATGGGAAGCGGTGTGGGCCGCCGGTCGGGAGCACGGCATGACCGCTTACGGTACCGAGGCCATGCACGTGCTGCGCGCGGAAAAAGGCTACATCATCGTCGGGCAGGACACTGACGGGACGGCGACGCCCGATGATGCTGGGCTCACCTGGGCGATCGGCCGCAACAAACCGGATTTCGTCGGCAAGCGCTCGCTGCAGCGGCCGGCGATGCAATCCCCCGACCGGCGCCAACTCGTGGGTCTCCTCACCGCCGACCCGCAACGGGTCCTCGAGGAAGGCGCCCAGGTACTCGGCGCGGCGCGCGAGGAGGTGCCGGTGCAGCCCCTCGGGCACGTGACCTCCTCCTATCACAGTGCCGCACTCGGGCGCTCGATCGCACTGGCAGTCGTTGCGGGCGGCCGCGCCCGCATAGGCGAGACGCTCTACGTACCACTCGAGGACGGCGCGGCGATTCCCGTGCAGGTCGCCTCGGCCGTTTTTTACGATCCAAAGGGAGCTCGTCTCAATGCGTGAGCTCACCGCTGCGCGGCGTCCACCGCAATTCCTCGCCCTGCCAGGCCTCGAGGCCCTGCCGCCCGCCGCGCGCTATATCCTGCGCGGCGGCGACGCGGTGCGGCAGTGCGCCCAGGCGGCAGCCGGCGTAGGCTTGTCAATGCAGGCCTGCCGCGCGGTGACGGAAGGCGAGCGAGCCGCGCTATGGCTCGGACCCGACGAGTGGCTGCTGATCGCGCCAGAAGCCGAGGGTGCGGCACTCGCAAGCTCGCTGCAGGCCGCTTTGGCGCATCTCCCCCACTCTCTCGTCGATGTCAGCCATCGTCAGAGCGCGTACCAGCTACAGAGTCCGCAAGCCACGACCTTATTGGCGGCGGGCTGTCCGCTCGATCTCGATGAGAGCGCCTTCCCCATCGGCATGTGTACGCGTACCGTGCTCGCGAAGGCGGAGGTCGTGCTGTGGCGCAGGGCCCAGCAGACCTTTCATCTCGAGGTCGCGCGCTCGTTCGTGGCCTACGTGTCGCGGTTTCTTGCCGAAGCCGCGCGGGCGAGCACGCTGGATTGACACCACGAGACACGATTGCAACTGGAGAGACTCTGGTGAAGACGCATGTTCGGGTCCTGGTGATCGGTGGCGGCGCGGTGGGGGTGAGCACGCTCTATCACCTGACGAAGAAAGGCTGGACGGATGTGGCGCTCATCGAGCGCACCGAGCTCACCGCGGGCTCCACCTGGCATGCCGCGGGGCTGCTGCCTCTCTTCAACATGAGTTACACGGTCGGGCAGCTGCATAAGTACTCGGTCGACCTCTACAAGAGGCTGCCGGCGGAGACCGGTCAGGATGTGAGCTTTCATGTCAGCGGAAATCTGCGCCTGGCAACCTGCCGCGAGCGCATGGACGAGTACCACAAGTACTGCGGCACCGCGAATACGATCGGCGTCCCCTTCGAGGTGATCACGCCGCAGCGGGTGAAGGAGCTGTGGCCGCTGCTCGAGCTCGGAGGCAGCGCCGACACTCCGGCGATCATCGGCGCGCTCTATCACCCGGATGACGGCCACATCGCGCCGGCCGACCTCACCATGGCGTTGCGCAAAGGCGCGCGCAGCGCTGGAGCTGAGATTTACGAGCACACCGAGGCGCTCGGTGCCGAGCGTACCGAGTCCGGGGAATGGCGGGTCCGTACCTCCAAGGGAAGCGACATCATTGCCGAGCATCTGGTGCTGGCGACGGGAAATTACGCGCGCCAGATGGGGCGGCTGCTCGGACTGAATGTTCCGGCAATTCCGGTCGAGCATCAGTACATCGTCTACGACGAGTCCCCCGAGCTCAAAGCCTATCGGCAGCGCGGCGGCCGGGAGCTCGCCGTGCTGCGCGAGTCGGACAAGTCCTATTACCTGCGCGAGGAGCGCATGGGCTGGATCCTCGGACCCTATGAAAATGGCGCGCCGGCACGCTTCGCCGATGGCGTGCCGGAGTGGTTCGGCCGGAGCCTCTTTCCCGGGGACCTCGATCGGCTCGTCCCGCACGTCGAAGCGGCTACGCGGCGCGTACCTGCGCTCGAGCACTGCGGCATCAAGGACATCGTCAACGGCCCCATCTCCTACACACCCGACGGCACTCCCCTCATCGGCCCGGCGTGGGGTATGCGTAATGTCTGGCTCAACGAGGGGCACAGCTTCGGTATCACCGCAGCCGGCGGAGCCGGGTGGCAGCTCGCCGAGTGGATCGTCGAAGGCGAGCCGGGCATCGACATGCTGGCGGTCGATCCGCGGCGCTTCGGCCCCTACACGAGCAAGCGCTACGTGGTGAAGAAAAACGAGGAAACCTACCGAAACGTCTTCACCATTCATTTCCCGGACGAAGAGCGCCCGGCTGCACGGCCGGCGAAGACCACCCCGCTATTCGACAAGCTGAGCGCGCGCGGCGCGGTGTGGGGGCAGCGCTATGGTTGGGAGCGTGCCAACTGGTTCGCGCCATCCGGGATGGCGCGCCGGGACGAGTGGAGCTTCCGCCGAACCAACTACTTCGAGCAGGTCGGAAACGAGGCGCGCCTGATGCGCGAGCGGGTCGGAGTGATCGATCTGACCCCCTTTACCAAGCACGAGGTCACAGGTCCCGGCGCCGAGGGCTGGCTCGACCGGCTGGTGGCTAACAAGGTGCCCGCGAAGATCGGACGGATGGCGCTATCGCATGCTCTGACCACACGCGGGGGTATTCGCTCCGAATTCACCATCACCAAGATCGCCGAGCAGCATTATTACGTCGTCAGTGCCGGTGCCGCGGAGCGCTACGACAGCGACTACCTCGTCAAGTCACTTCCGGCGGACGGCTCCGTCGGCCTGCGCAACATCACCAACACCCGCGGCTGCCTGGTGCTCGCGGGACCCAAATCCCGTGATGTGCTCGCGCAGCTCACCGACACCCCGCTCGACAATGCGGCTTTCCCCTGGCTCACCGCGCAGGTCATCGAGGCCGGACTCGCGGTGGATGTCTATGCCCTGCGCGTGAACTTCGTGGGTGCGCTCGGCTGGGAGCTGCACTTTCCGATCGAATATGCGCATCACCTCTTCGATGCGCTCTTCGAGGCAGGCGGCCCGCACGGCATCGGCATGGTGGGCATGCGCGCCATGGAATCGCTGCGCCTCGAGAAGTCCTATCGGATGTGGGGCAGCGACATCACTCCGGACTACACCCCGTTCGAGGCGAGTCTCGACCGCTTCGTGCGTCTGAAGAAAGGCGCGTTCATTGGCCGCGAGGCGCTCGAACGACAACTCGCCGCCGGCGTCCCCAATCGTTTCGTCACCCTCGAAGTGCACGAGGTGAGCGATGCGGATCCGCTTGGCAACGAGCCGCTGTTCGATAAGGGTGGCCGCATGATCGGCCGCGCGACCTCGGGCTATTACGGGCACTGTCTGCAGAAGAGTCTCGCCATCGGCTACGCCCGCACCGAATTCGCCACCCCAGGCACGGAGCTCTCGATCGAGATCCTCGGTGAGCGCAAGCCCGCGACCGTCCTGCCCGAGTCCCCCTACGATCCGGAAAATCTCCAGCTGCGCGCCTGAAGGACGACGACCGGGTCCGGACGCGGCGGCAACGCCGCGTCCGGACCGGTTCACCCTCGCTCGAAGCCGCTCTCGCGAGGATCAGTCGTCCTCACCCGAGGTTGGGCAAGGGTTATTCGACAGCACGCGCCGGAAGTTGTTGTAGCGCAGGCTCGGCTGACCGCTGCCATTCGCCGGGGCATAGGCGAGGAGCAGCAACGGTCCATACTCAGCGGCCGAGGTGCCGCCGAAGGTCAGTTTCGTGCCCGGCAGGTCTGCCCCACCGAGCTGCCACTGACAGCCGCTCTCACTCACACGCGTCGTGTAGATCGGATAGAAGTCCGCGCCGACTGGCGGATTCACGCACCCCGCGCCCGGGTTGGGATCGGCCGGGTTGCTCAGGTGGCGCTGACAAGGCGGCACGGTGTTGCTCTCGATGCGCGGCAGATCGGCCTCGAAGGCGACCCGCTGGTAGTTGCGCTTCTCGCCTTCCCGGTCGCGGAACAGCGGACTGGAGAAGATGATCGGCCGCGCGTGAAGCACTCGATCGAGCCCGTGATCCGCCAGCGTTCCCGGCCAGGTGTGGGCGCGGTACGGCACGCCGTCGAAGTCCGCATCCCCGTCGACACATCCGCCGATCGGAAGGAGCCCGAACGAGGCGGAGAACGCGGCATCGAAGCAGAAGGCATCATCGAGGCCGGGCGGATCGGAGGCATCAGTCGAGGTGCAGTTGCCGCCTTCCGCATCGACGGTGCTGCAGTACTCGAAGTGCCCGATCTCATCGGAGAACGCGATGTTATAGGAGTGCGCGGCCCACGGTACGCGGGTGTGCTCACTCGAGGTGGCGTACATCGGATGAAAATCGTACGGGATGTTATGCGTTGCGGGGTTGCAGTCCGTACCGTTGGGATCAAAGAGAATCTGCCCAAAGCCATTTGCGGCGCTCGCGACCATGAAGCCGCTCTGCTTGGTGGTCAGATCCTTCACCGTGATCTTCAGTCCGTGCTCGGTGTCCTGCTCGGTGACGAGCAGCTCATCGCCGGGGTTCATGTACAGCGACTTGCCGTTGACCGTAAACGTGCTGCCGTTCTGCAGCAGCGGGTTCGGTGGTCCAGCCGGCACGCCGTCGACCTGTATGTACGCAAAGTTCACGTACTCGACCGCGCCACCGCAGGCAGCGTTGTTCGGTTGCCCGCTGTTGCCGTCTTCCGACAGACTGTCGATGTTCAGCGCGGCGGTCCACTGGGTGGCGCTGTTGCCGTTGATCCAGCCCGGGGGATAAAACTGCATCTCCATGAAGGCCGTGCCGGGATGCTTACCGATGTAGTGCGAGTTGTGTGGGTCGGCGCTGTCGAAGATGTTGGTGTCGGTGCTCGCGTTGCATACCGTGGTGTACTCGGGATACGACTGGGAATCGCACATCGCCATCCCGAACCAGAATGCCGGGTGCAGCTGGAAGTTCCAGGTGCCCCCGGAGCCATCCTGCTGGGGCAGTGTCGGCGGCTCCTTCGGCAGGCGCACTCGCCAGACGTTGTAATTGC
Organism: Steroidobacteraceae bacterium; assembly: GCA_036498445.1. GTDB lineage: Bacteria > Pseudomonadota > Gammaproteobacteria > Steroidobacterales > Steroidobacteraceae > 13-2-20CM-66-19. The sequence goes on along the minus strand of DASYFL010000013.1, from coordinate 36,993 downwards.
CCGATCCCGGAGTGTTCGAATAAAAGAGCAGCGACGGCTCGTCGTGCCCCACATACTCATAGCTTGGAATATCGCCCTGCTCGGCGCAGAAGATTCCCTCGGCCTCGCCGCACTGGACGAGCTGATGGTGGATCGAGGCGCGTGTTTGACCAAAGGCCAAAGATGCGCCTGCCAGACTCACGATCCCCACCAAAAATGAAAGACCCGCTCTTCGCAATCGCGTTGGTTCGCGCATGGAAGTATCCCTCCTGAGTTGTTGAGTGCACCGCGTTCGATGGGTGCATTAACTTAATTATCCTCCCCGGATTCCCCGACCACACCGGAGTGGAAACACCTACCCGCCGCCGGGCCCCCGATATCCGCGCCGCGGCAGCCGAATTGGACGGTGTCGCAATCAGGCAAGAAAGGCGTAAAATCTGGCATGTGCCCCTTCCCCGAAGCAAATACGGATTCCTCACGCTGCCGCGCTACTCGATGATCGCGCTGTCGAATGCGGTCGAGCCGCTGCGCATGGCGAACATCATCACCGGTGAAAGCGTGTACCAGTGGTCGATCGTGAGCCTGGAGGGGCAGCCGACACCCGCGAGCAACGGGCTACAGCTCTCGCCCACGCTCGGACTGGAGCAGCTTGGCGCCGTGGACATTCTTTTCGTGTGTGGCGGCGTCAACGTGCAGGAGGCGGTCTCACCGAAGGTGGTGGCCGCGCTGCGCCGCCTCGCGGAAAGGCGGGTTCCGCTTGGAGCGCTGTGCACGGGAGGCTACGCACTGGCCAAGGCGGGCCTCCTGGACAAGTACCGCGCGACGATTCACTGGGAGAACCTCTCGGCACTGCGCGAGGAGTTCCCGCGCATTCAGCTGAGCGATCAGCTCTTCAGCATCGACCGGGACCGCTTCACCTGCTCCGGTGGCGTGGCCCCGCTCGACCTGATGCTGAACCTGGTGGAGTCCAAGCTCGGCGCGCGTGTCTCGCAGCTCATCTCCGAGCAGTTCATCGTCGAGCGCGTGCGCAGCGGCCGGGACCGGCAGTACGTGCCGCTGCGGGCGCAGATCGGGGTGAGCCATGAAAGCCTGATCAAGGTGGCGCAACTCATGGAGGAAAACATCGAGAAACCGCTTTCGCTCGATGAGATCGCGACCTCCTCCGGGCTTTCGCGGCGGCAGATCGAGCGGCTTTTCAAGCGCCACCTGAATTGCGTGCCGAAGCGCTATTACCTGCAGTTGCGGCTGCGCCGGGCCCGCGAGCTCCTGTTGCAGACATCGATGCCCATCATCGACATCACCACGGCTTGCGGCTTTCAATCGCCGCCACATTTCTCGCGCTGCTACCGAGCGCAGTTTGGCTGCCCCCCGAGCGCCGAGCGTCAGTCCCACCAGGGCAAGGCCGCCGCGGCGGTTGGGCAAACCGTGACGCGGGTCGCGTGAGCGCGGCGGCCTTCCCGGGGGTGTCGCAAGCGGACATGAGACTGTCGCTAAGCAATCAGGCCGGGCGGTATCTTTGACCTTAACATCCGTCTAGCAGCGGCTGCGCGAGCCGCTAAACCCAGGTCGCGCATGGAGTTTTCGACAATGGCAGACGCCGACGCCGAATTCAATTTACGCGATCTCAACGACCAGGAGCTCACCGAGCAGGTGCACGATGACCTCTATAACGGGCTCAAGGCAGAGGTTGAGGAAGCAACCCACATATTCCTCGAGCGGGGCTGGAACGCCGAGAAGACGCTGAACGATGCGCTGGTCGAAGGTATGCGCATCGTCGGCATCGATTTTCGTGACGGTATTCTGTTCGTGCCGGAGGTGCTGCTCGCGGCGAATGCGATGAAAGGCGGCATGGAGATTCTGCGGCCGCTGCTCGCCGAGACCGGCGTCCCGCCGATCGGCAAGATCGTGATCGGCACGGTCAAGGGCGACATCCACGACATCGGCAAGAACCTCGTATCGATGATGCTCGAGGGCGCGGGCTTTGAGGTGATCAATCTCGGCATCAACAACCCGGTGGAGAAGTACCTTGCCGCGTTGGAGGAACACAAGCCCGACATTCTCGGCATGTCGGCGCTGCTCACCACCACGATGCCTTACATGAAGGTCGTGATCGACAAGATGAAGGAGATGGGCATCCGCGACGATTACATCGTGTTGGTCGGTGGGGCCCCGCTGAATGAGGAATTCGGCAAGGCGGTCGGAGCCGATGCGTACTGCCGCGATGCCGCCATCGCGGTGGAGACCGCGAAGAGCCTGCTCGCGGCGCGGCGCGCGGCGCAGGGCGCTGCACGAGCGGCGAGCGCGGCTTGAGAACTTTGTTGCGGCCTGAGCCTGCGAATGGATCAACCCTCGAGAATGAACCCGCGCACACTGGTCATCGCCTGCGGCGCGCTCGCGCGCGAGATCGCGGCGCTGCGGCAGGCGAATGGCTGGAGCGCGCTCGAGGTTCGCTGCCTGCCGGCGGAGCTGCATAACCGCCCGGAGCGCATCGCACCGGCGGTGCGTGCGGTCATAGCGGAGACTCGCGGGCAGTACACGCAGATGTTCGTGGCGTACGGCGATTGCGGCACGCGCGGTGAGCTCGATCGGGTGCTGCGCGAGGAAGGTGTCGAGCGGTTGCCCGGCGCGCATTGCTACGAGTTCTTCGCCACCGCACGCGTGTTTGCCCAGCTCGCGGATCATGAGCCCGGCACCTTCTATCTGACCGACTTCCTGCTGCGGCACTTCGAGCGGCTGGTGGTGCGACCGCTCGGGCTCGACCGCCATCCCGAGCTCACCCAGGAATATTTCCGTAACTACCGCAAGCTGGTTTATCTCTCGCAGGCGGCCCCGCGGCCGGAAGCCATCGAGCAGGCACGGCGCATCGCCGCGCGCTTCGGCTTCGAGTTCGAACATCGCTTCACCGGATACGGAGAGCTGGGCACGCGCCTCGCCGCCCTGGTCGAGAGCCAGGACACCCTGGCATGGCCAGCCTGAGCGTCATCTACTGGCGCGACATTCCCGCGCAGGTGGTGGTCCGGCAGGGACGGCAGACCGCCAAGGTGCAGTTATCGGCACGGTTCCAGGAAGCCGTCGACCGCGCGGCGATGCGGGCGGGGCGCGGGACTTCCGATGCCTATCTCGCCGACTGGAAGCGCAGCGATCCGCGACCGTGTGGTGAAGATCTTCAGAGTGAGGCGGCTGCGGAGGCGGCGCGCATCGAGGCCGCGTACACCGACGATGCGCTCGAGGCACTCATCCGATCGAAGGGACTTGCGGCGGGCTCATAGATGTATGCGGTGAGGCAATGGTCGGTCCGTCACTCGAAGGGGCTCAACGCTTTCTATAAGGGATTCGAAGCGGTACTCCTCAAGCTGCATCCGCTCTTTCGCTGGATCGGCTACGAGCGGCTCGAGCGCCCCACAGCCGCCGTCGAGCGTTCGGTGAAGGGCTTGCTGTTCGATTGCCGCATGTGCGGGCAGTGCATCCTCAGCTCCACCGGCATGTCGTGCCCGATGAATTGTCCAAAGAATTTGCGCAACGGCCCATGCGGTGGCGTGCGCGCTAACGGCCACTGCGAAGTGCGACCGGAGATGAAGTGCGTGTGGGTGCAGGCGGTCGCGGGAGCCACGCGGATTCCGGGCGGAATGCAGGCCATGCAGGGCGTACAGGTCGCCGTCGACCGGCGGCTGCAGGGAAAATCCTCCTGGCTGCGCGCGGTACGCCAGCGGATCGGGGAGACGCCGTGATCTTCGAGGACGAGCCGGTTCCAGGCTACCCCTTGCCTATCCGTCCCGGGCACACCTCGCCCGGCCGCTTCGAGCGCGTACTGCGGGCCGGGCAATTCGTCGTGACGACCGAGCTCGATCCGCCCGACTCTGCGGATCCAGAGGACGTTTACCGCCGTGCGAGAGTCTTCGATGGCTATGTCGATGCCATCAACGCCACCGACGGCAGCGGCGCCAACTGCCACATGTCGAGCATGGCTGTCTGCGCACTTCTCACCCGCGTCGGGTACGCCCCGGTGATGCAGATCTCCTGCCGCGACAAGAACCGTATCGCCATTCAGGGCGACATCCTGGGTGCGGCGGCCATGGGCGTGTGCAATCTGCTCTGCCTCACCGGCGATGGCGTGCAGGCCGGGGACCATCCGCAGGCGCTGCCGGTGTTCGATCTCGATGCAATGACTCTGCTCGAGACCGCCCGCACGCTACGCGACGAGCACCATTTCCTCTCCGGCCGAAAGATCACCTACGCTCCGCGGGTCTTTCTGGGCGCGGCCGAGAATCCCTTTGCGCAGCCGATCGCGTGGCGTGCCCAACGCCTGGCGAAGAAGGTCGCCGCCGGCGCGCAGTTCATCCAGACGCAATGGTGCTACGACGTCCCGATGCTGCGCACCTTCATGCAGCACGTGGAAGAGCTGGGACTGCTCGACAAGGTGTTCATCCTGGTAGGCGTCGGCCCGCTGCGCTCGGCAAAGTCGGCCGAGTGGATCCGGACTCACGTGCCGGGCGTGCACATCCCCGATGAGGTCATCAAACGGCTCGCGGGCGCAGCCGATCCGGCCGCCGAGGGCCGCCGGCTGTGCATCGATCTCATTCAGGAAATCCGCACCATCAAGGGCGTGCACGGCGTGCACGTGATGGCTTTCCGCCAAGAACATACCGTCGCCGAAATCATCGATCGCTCGGGCGTGCTCAACGGCCGCAGACCGTGGCATCCCGGGCGCGACCCACAAACGAGTACCGACAGGATGGCCTCATGACCGACACCGTGATCAGTTCCCAAACCCGCGAGGTCGTGATCGGCCTCGAGCGCCCCTTCGTCATGATCGGCGAGCGCATCAACCCCACCGGGCGCAAGGTTCTCGCCGCAGAGATGGCTGCGGGGAACTACAGCCGCGTGGAGTCGGATGCCCTCGCGCAGGTAGCCGCCGGTGCGCACATGCTCGATGTGAACGCCGGCATTCCGCTCGCGGACGAGCCGGCGATTCTCGCCCGCGCGGTGCAACTCGTGCAGTCGATCACCGACGTGCCGCTCTCGATCGACTCCTCGATCGTCAAGGCACTGGAAGCGGGCCTTGCCGTGTACAAAGGTAAACCCCTCGTCAACTCGGTGACCGGCGAAGAGGAGCGCCTCGAATCGGTGCTGCCGCTGGTGAAGAAGTACGGTGCGGCGGTGGTGGCGATCTCCAACGACGAGACCGGCATCTCGGAAGATCCCGACGTGCGTTTCGAGGTGGCGAAGAAGATCGTGCATCGCGCCGCCGACCACGGCATCCACTACAGCGATGTGGTGGTCGACCCGCTCGTCATGCCGATCGGAGCCATCAACCAGGCGGGGCGCCAGGTCATGCATCTGCTGCAGCGTCTGAAGAATGAGCTGAAGGTGAACACCACCTGCGGCGCCTCCAACATCAGTTTTGGGCTGCCGGCTCGCGAAGCCGTCAATGCAACCTTCCTCACCATGGGGATCGGCGCGGGCCTCACCTCGGCAATCATGAATCCGCTGCATCTCGAGATCATGCGAGCCTGCATGGCGGCGGATGTGATGATGGGCCACGATCCGCACTGCGAGCGCTGGATCAGGCGTTTCCGCGAAGCACCCCCGCTGCAGGCTTCCGGAGCCGCCGGCGAGGCACCGCCAGGCGCAACGCGCGGCCGCCGTGAGGGTGGGCACCGGAGGCGCAGTCAGAGCCCCGCATGAGTGAGCCCGACGCGCTGGTCGTCTTCACGCCTTCTGGCAAACGCGGACGTTTCCCGCGCGGCACGCAATTACTGCAGGCAGCCCGCGCCCTTGGCGTCGATGTCGACTCGGTATGCGGCGGCCGCGCGCTCTGTGGCCGCTGCCAGGTGCTCGTCATGGAGGGCGACTTCCCCAAGCACGGGGTGAGCTCGCAGGCCGGCCATCTTTCCCCGCTGAGCGAGGTGGAGCAGAGCTACACGCAGCGCCGCCCGCTACCTGCAGGCCACCGCCTCTCCTGCTCGACGCAGATCGAGGGGGACCTGGTGATCGATGTGCCGGCGAGCAGCCAGGTGCATCGCCAGGTGGTGCGCAAGGCGGCCAACGCGCACCCCATTACCCTCAACCCGCTCGTGCACCTGCACTACGTCGAGGTGCGCGAGCCGGACATGCACGATCCGGCCGGAGATCTGCAGCGGCTTCTCGAGGCGCTGAACAAGGAATGGAGTTTCGCACCGCTGCGCGCGGATCTGAACGTGCTGCAGCAGCTGCAGGCGGCGCTGCGCAAGGGCGAATGGCGTGTCACCGTGGCGGTGCACGCGGGCAAACAGCTGATTGGGGTGTGGCCGGGATTCCATGACCGCGCGTTCGGCCTCGCCGTCGATGTCGGCTCGACCACCATCGCGGCCCACCTCTGCAATATCGAAAGCGGCGAGGTGGTGGCCTCGAGCGGCGCGATGAACCCCCAGATCCGCTTCGGCGAGGACCTGATGAGCCGGGTGTCGTACGCCATGATGCACCCGGGGGGCGCGCAACAGATGACACAGGCCGTGCGCGGCGCACTCAACGCGCTCGCCGCCGATGTGGCGCGTGAGGCCAACATCGAGGTATCGGACATACTCGAGCTGACGGTGGTGGGCAATCCCATCATGCATCATCTGCTGCTCGGCATCGATCCGACCGAGCTCGGCGGCGCGCCCTTTGCGCTCGCGACCGACTCGGCGCTCGGCCTGCACGCGAGCGAGCTCGAGCTCGCCGTGCACCCGGGTGCCCGTGTGTACACGCTGCCGTGCATCGCCGGCCATGTGGGCGCGGACACGGCCGGCATGCTGCTCTCGGAGCGTCCCGATCTTTCCGAGAAGATGACCCTGCTCGTCGATGTCGGGACCAATGCCGAAATCGTGCTCGGCAACAGCAAGCGCCTGCTCGCATGCTCGAGCCCCACGGGGCCTGCCTTCGAAGGCGCACAGATCAGCAGCGGCCAGCGCGCGGCCCCCGGGGCCATCGAGCGGGTGCGCATCGATCGGGATACGCTCGAAGCGAAATTCAAGGTAATCGGCTGCAACCTGTGGTCCGACCAGGCGGGATTCGATGAGGCGGTGGCCGCCACGGGCGTGACCGGCATCTGTGGCTCGGGGATCATCGAGGTGATCGCCGAGATGTATCTCGCCGGGATCATCACGCAGGACGGCGTGATCGACGGCGAGCTCGCCTCGAGGAGCGACCGTATCGTGCCGGACGGGCGAACCTATGCCTACATCGTGCGCCGCGGCGCACCGGCGCTGACCGTCACCCAGAACGATGTGCGCGCGATCCAGCTCGGCAAGGCGGCACTGCGCGCCGGGGTTGCGCTGCTCATGGAGCACATGCGCACGGATCACGTCGACCGCATCCGCCTCGCAGGGGCCTTCGGCAGCCACATCGATGTCAAGTACGCGATGGTCCTCGGCATGATTCCGGACTGCGATCTTTTCAATGTGTCCTCGGCCGGCAATGCGGCTGGCACGGGCGCGCGCATTGCGCTGCTCGACAGCGACTCGCGCAAGACCATCGAGCAGCTGGTGCGGCAGGTAGAGAAAATCGAGACCGCCATCGAGCCGAAGTTCCAGGCGCATTTCGTCGCCGCCATGGCTATTCCTCACTCGACCGAGCCCTACACCCAGCTGCGCAAGGTTGTCACACTGCCGGCGGCGAAGCCGCCTGCGGTGCGCAGCGGTGCCGGCCCGCGCGGCCGGCGGCGCGCGGGCAGCTGACACGCAACTCGGTTATCGTGTGCGGCCATGCGCCGCATGGCTCCGCTGCTTTGTGTTTGCTTCCTCGGTCAGACGCAGGCGGACGATGCCGTCACGATAGCCACGGATCGGCCCTCGGTCACTGCATCCAGCACCACCGTGCCGCCGGGCGGCCTGCAGATCGAGAGCGGTCTTCAGGCGACGGATAACGGCGGGCAATGGACGCTCGACGCACCCGAACTGTTGCTACGTTACGGACTGCTGCGGAAGACCGAGCTGCGTTTGGTGCTGCCGAACTACCTCCTGACCCTGCCGGCCCAGGGATCGAACCCGCAGGGCTTCGGCGATGTGGCCGTAGCGATCGAGGAGCAGCTCGGACCGATCGGCGGTTTCGATCTGGCGCTGATCCCCGCGCTCAGCTTGCCAAGTGGGGCGCGCGCCATTTCCAGCGGTGGTCATGACCCAAGTCTGGAACTGCCCTGGTCCCGGGCACTGTCCGACACCTGGACGGTTGCGGGCCAGCTCGCCGCCTACTGGCCGACCGTGGATGGCACCCGCAACTACACGCGCGAGCTGAGTTTGCTGTTCGACCGTCAGTTGGATGCAGGATGGGACACCTTCATCGAATATGCTGCCGATGTCCCCCGGCGTGGCGGCTCGAGACAACTGCTGCATTTGGGGACCACCTATAAGCCCTCGCCACATCATCAGCTTGATCTGCATGCGGGCTTTGGCCTGACAAAGGCAGCTCCAGCCAGCTTCGTAGGGCTCGGCTATTCCTACCTCTGTTTCGCCAACTGAGGGGATGCGATTCGGGAGCTGATCAGACGTTCGAATCCGCAAAGGACGCCTTGCGGCGGTTCATGTAATCGAGCAACGCCTCATCGATGGCAGGATCGAGCGGCGGCGGCTCGTACTCGGCGAGCTGCTTCTTCCACATGGCGTTGGCGCGCTGTGTCATGTCCTTGGCGCCCTCGGCCTCCCACTGCTCGACGCTGTTGTTGTCCGCGAGCGGTGAGCGATAGAAAGCGGTCTGGAAGTTCGCCTGCGTGTGTGCGCAGCCGAGAAAGTGTTTACCGGGTCCGACTTCACGGATGGCATCGAGTGCCTGCCCGTTCTCACTCAGATCCACACCGGCGAGGAGCGTGTGCATCATGCCCGCCTGATCCGTATCCATGACGAACTTCTCGTATCCCATGGCAAGGCCGCCCTCCAGCCAGCCGGCGGTGTGTAGCACGAAGTTAACTCCGCCGAGGCAGGTGGGCACGAGCGTGTTGGCCGATTCGTACGCCGCCTGCGCATCGGGGATCTTGGCAGCGCACAGCGCGCCGCCCGAACGAAACGGAACTCCGAGCCGCCGCGCAAGCGCCGCCATGACATAGAGCACCAGCGCCGGCTCCGGAGTACCGAAGGTCGGCGCGCCCGACTGCATCGAGAGCGATGAGGCGAAGCTGCCGAGCACCACGGGCGCACCCGGATTCACCAGCTGCGCGAGTGCCATGCCGGCCAGCGCCTCGGCGAGAGTCTGTGCGGCTGTGCCGGCGACCGTCACCGGCGACATCGCTCCGGCGAGGATGAACGGCGTCACGATGAGCGCCTGGTTCGCCCGCGCATAGGTCTTGAGCGCGCCGAGCATGGTGGCGTCCCAGGTGAGCGGCGAGTTGGCATTGATCAGGCTGATGATGCAGGTGCGTGGCTTGCCGGTCGCAGGGTCCTCGAAGTTGTCCCCGAAGAGGATCCGGGTCATCTCGACCGTGTCGCGGGCACGCTCGGGATGGGTGACCGAGCCCATGTAGGGCTTGTCACTGTATTTCATGTGGCTGTACACCATGTCGAAGTGCCGCTTGTTGACCGGTAGATCGACCGGCTCGCAGATGGTGCCGCCCGAGTGATGCAGCGAGGTCGCCATGTAGGCGAGCTTGACGAAGTTGCGGAAATCCTCGATGCGTGCGTAGCGGCGACCTTCATCGAGATTGCGCACGAACGGCGAGCCGTAGGCGGGTGCAAATACCGTGCGGTTGCCGCCGATCACCACATTGTGGGCGGGGTTGCGCGCGTACTGCGTGAACTCCTTCGGTGCCGAGCGGCGCACGATGGTGCGGCACATGCCGCGCGGGAAGTGGACGCGCTCGCCCTTGACGTCTGCGCCTGCCTCCCTCCACAGCTGCAGCGCCTCCGCATCGTCGCGGAAGTCGATACCGATCTCCTCGAGGATGGTGTCGGCGTTGTGCTCGAGGAGCTCGAGCCCCTCGGCGCCCAGCACCTCGTAGTAGGGAATGTTGCGTGTGATGTAGGGAACGAAAGCGTGGCTGCGCGCGGTACGCGCGGCGATCTTGGCCTCCCGCCCGCTGGGACGGCGCGTGCGCACCGGTTGGCTCGATGGCTGCTGATCCATGGATGTATCCTGCCGGGCCGGGGGGCCATTATCGTCTGCGGCCGCCCGCCGGAACTGATCGGTTTGCGGCATGCACTTCTCCGGCAGCGCCACATGCGAGGCTGTCCGTGGTGGCTTAGGATGGCTTCATGGCCCGTGATGAGGTGAATGGCATTACGGCGGCGCTGCGCGCGGTCCTGCCCGCGGATTGCGTACTGGAGCGGGCCGAGGAGCGTCGCCCGTATGAGTGCGATGCACTCCCTGCATTCCGTGAGCTGCCGGCCGTGGTCGTGCTGCCGCGCACGGAAGAGCAAGTGCGGCAGACGCTGCTCACCTGCCATCGCCTGAAGGTGCCGATCGTCGCGCGCGGCTCGGGCACGGGGCTCTCCGGCGGCGCGACCCCGCACCCGGCGGGCGTGCTTCTCTCCTGCGCACGCATGAGCCGCGTGTTGGAAGTCGATCCGGTAAATCGCAGCGCGCGCCTCGAGCCTGGTGTCCCCAATCTCAAGGTCTCGGAGGCCGCGGCGCGGCACGGACTCTATTACGCCCCGGATCCCTCCTCACAGGTGGCGTGCTCGATCGGCGGCAACGTCGCCGAGAACTCCGGCGGCGTGCACTGTCTGAAATATGGGCTCACGGTGCACAACGTGTTGGGAGTGCGCGGCTACACGGTAAATGGCGAGCGCATCGAGCTCGGCGGCGCGGCTGCTGACAGCCCGGGTCTCGACCTGCTCGCGCTCGCGATCGGCTCGGAAGGACTTTTGCTGATCGTGACCGAGGTGATCGTGAGGCTCATCCCGCGGCCGCCCTGCGCGCAGCTCGTCATGGCTTCCTTTGCAGATGTGCACAGCGCCGCCAGCGCCGTCGCCGCCGTCATCGCGGGCGGCATCATTCCCGCCGCGCTCGAGATGATGGACCGCAAGGCGACCGCTGCGGTCGAGCCGTTCGTGCAGGCAGGGTACGACCTCGAGGCGGCGGCGATACTGCTCGTGGAGTCGGATGGGACGCCAGAGGAGGTGCGCGAGCAGGTGCAGGATATCGAGCGCGTGCTGCGTGCGGCGGGCGCCACTGCGCTGCGGGTATCGGGCTCCGAAGCCGAGCGGCTGCTCCTGTGGTCGGGCCGCAAGAATGCCTTTCCGGCAGCCGGGCGGTTGTCGCCCGATTATTACTGCATGGATGGCACCATTCCGCGCAAGCACGTCGGTCGTGCGCTCGAGGCGATCGAGCAGATGGAGACCCGCTACGGGCTGCGCTGCATGAACGTCTTTCACGCCGGTGATGGCAACCTGCACCCGGTGATCCTGTTCGATGCCAACGAGCCTGGATCGTGGCAGCGCGCCGATCGCTTCGGCGCGGAGATACTCGAGCTGTGCGTGTCCCTCGGCGGCACCATCACCGGGGAGCACGGCGTCGGACTCGAGAAGCTCAATTCCATGTGTGTGCAATTCTCACCCGCCGAGCGTGCGGCGTTCTTCGCGGTCAAAGAGGCGTTCGACCCGGAAGGACTGCTGAACCCCGGCAAGCTCATTCCGACGCTCGTCCGCTGCGCGGAATACGGGCGCATGCATGTCCACGGCGGCGCACTGCCTCACCCCGACCTGCCGCGCTTTTAGTCGAATGACCGACGCGGACGGATCGGTGCTGGAGGGTTGGCGGGAGCAGATCGCCGCCGCCGCCCGCCGCGGTGTCGCGCTGCGCCTGCGTGGCGCGGGGACCAAGGACTTCTACGGCGAGTGCCTCGCGGGTGAGGTGATGGACCTCTCTGGCTTTCGGGGAATCGTCGACTACGAGCCCTCCGAGCTCGTCATCACGGTCCGCTGCGGCACCCCACTCTCGGAAGTGGAGGCAGCCCTCGCCGCGCGCGATCAGTTCCTCGCCTTCGAACCGCCCGCCTTTGGCGGCGACCCGACCATCGGCGGCGTTATCGCGGCCGGCCTCTCGGGGCCGCGCCGCATATTCGCCGGCGCTGCGCGCGATTTCGTGCTCGGCGCGCGACTGCTCACCGCACGGGGTGAGCTGCTGCGCTTCGGTGGTCAGGTCATGAAAAACGTCGCCGGGTTCGATGTCTCGCGGCTGCTGTGCGGCTCGTTGGGCATTCTCGGCATCCTCACCGAGATCTCGCTGAAGGTGCTGCCGCGGCCGCGAGTGGAAGAGACGCTCCGGCTCGAGCTGTCTGCCGTGGACGGGGTCGCGGCCTTCAACCGCTGGGCGGCGCTTCCTCTGCCCCTGTCCGGTGCGGCCTGGTCACAGGGCAGCGCCTGGGTAAGGTTGTCGGGTGCACCGGCAGCGGTGCGGGCCGCACGCGAGCAGATCGCAGGCGATCGCGTACCGGCATCCATTGCGGAACAGTTCTGGAGCGAGCTGCGTCATTGTCAGTTGCCGTTCTTTACCGCCGAAAATCTGTGGCGGCTGTCGATGGCGCCGGCGGCGGCGCCGCCCGACATTCCTGGCGAGCCGCTCATCGACTGGGGCGGGGCGCTGCGCTGGTATGCGAATGTTCCTCCGGAGGTCGCGGTGCGTGTGCAGGCGCGGGCGGCGCAGGGAACCGCGCTCCATTGGCGGGGAGCAGGATCGGACGGGCGCTTCCATCCGTTGGCGGAGAATGTCGCGCGTCTCCATCGGCGCTTGAAGGAGCGCTTCGATCCCGGCGGGATTTTCAATCCCGGCCGGCTGATGCCCGGACTCTGACCCCGCTGCGCGTCGCGGTCCGTTGTCCGCCTGGCCCGCGCCGCCTCTAGTAGAGGTTGATGGTGCCTCGTCCGAGCTCGATCACATCTCCGCTCACGAGCACCTGTCCTTCCGCATCGACGCGCAGCCGCAGTGACGAGGGTCTGCCCGTGTACTCGCCCTGCGAGATCTCGAACTCGCATGGAAGCGTCCGGCCAGTCGCGAGGCACCATCCGCCGAGGTTCGCCGTTGCGGATCCCGTGGCCGGGTCTTCGAGCACCGCACTTCCTTTGGGAAAGAAAAAGCGCGCCAGGAGCTCGGCACCCGCCTCTGCGAACACATACACCATGGCGCGGCCATCGACATTTTTGAGTTGCTCGAGCAGATCCGTACGCACCCGTACGCGCCGTACCGCCGCCTCGCTCTGCAGCGGCACGATCAGCTGTTCGGTTCCTGCATTGACCCACAGCGGCCGATCGCCGATATCGGCTTCCTCGAGCCCGAGCATCGCAGCGAGGGTCAGCCGCGGCTCCGCCACCTCGCGCCAGCTAGGGGCGTTCGAGTGCAGTGTCCAGCGGTCTCCCACCGCGCGCACCGGAATGACTCCTGCAGCCATCTCCAGCGTGAGGCGGTCGCCCCCCAGGCCGAGCGCCCGGCAGACATGCGCGGTGCCGAGCGTCGGGTGCCCGGCAAAAGGCAGCTCGTAAGCTGGCGTAAAGATCCGCACGCGTGCGCTGGCACGTTCCGAGGGCAGGATGAAGGTCGTCTCCGAGAGATTGAACTGCAGCGCGAGCGCCTGCATTCTGAGCGCATCGAGCGTCTGTGCGCGTTCGAATACGCAGAGAGGATTGCCGCTGAGCGGGGCGCGCGGCTGGGTAAAGACGTTGACGATACGATAAGCGTACGCTGCCACCTCGCGATTCTAGCCGCACATGGGAATGATCACAGCATGATGACCGAATTGCTGTTCAGGGAAGATGCCTACTTGCGCACCGCGACAGCCCGGGTGCTCGCAGTGAGCGAGCGCGGCATCGAGCTTGACCGCACGGTGTTCTATCCGCTCGGCGGGGGCCAGGCAGGCGACACCGGGAGGCTGCTGCGAGCGCCCGGCGATGCGCTCGCCATCACCGATACCCGCAAGGGCGAGACGCCAGACCGGGTGCTGCACCTGCCGGCTCCCGGCGCTCCCCTGCCGCAGCCCGGCGAGACCGTGACGCTCGAGATCGACTGGCCGCGCCGCTATCGGCTGATGCGCCTGCACACCGCACTCCACCTGCTCTCGTGTGTCATCCGCGCGCCGGTCACCGGGGGCAACATTACGGCGGAGAAGGCGCGCCTCGATTTCGATATCGACTTCAGTCAACTGAATGCCGAGCGCATCGAGCGCGAGACCAATGCGCTCATCGCCGCGGGAGCGGCCACCGAAACCGTGTGGATCACCGACGCCGAGCTCGACGCCCAGCCGGACCTGGTGAAGACCATGAGCGTGCAGCCCCCGCGCGGTGCCGGACGGGTGCGGCTGCTGAAAATCCCGGGCATCGATCTCCAGCCCTGCGGCGGCACCCACGTGGCAAACATCGCGGAGATCGAAGGGATCCGGGTGCTCAAGATCCGCAGCGAGGGCAAGCGCAACAAGCGCGTGGAGATCGCCCTCAGCGGTAGCGGCTGACCTCGAGCCCATTGCCGACCGCGAGCAGTACCGAGCTCATGTCCGCCGCCTGCTTCACCCGCTCACGGTAGGCGCGGGCGTGCGCGCGGGCGCTCTCGGGCTGCAGCATGTTGTCGGCGACGACGACCGCCCCGGACGCGAGCTTCGGGTAGAGCCGCTCGAACGCCGGCACATACATGTCCTTCCATATGTCGAGCAGCACGAAGTCGAACGGTCCGGGAAGCTGGCCGATCGAGTCGAGAGCGTCACCGATCCGAAACTCGACGAAATTCTCCAGCTGCGCCCGTGCGAGCTGCGCTCGTGCGTACTCCACCTTGGCGGCCCGAAGCTCGAGCGAGATCACTTTGCCGCCGATAGCCCTGGCGGCTTCCGCGAGCCAGATCGTGGAGTAACCGTAGGAGCTCCCCACCTCGAGGATCCGCGACGCCTCGGCTTCCTTGATGATGAGATTCATGAGCGTCGCGGCGGCTCGCCCGACCGGCAGCAGGAACTCATCGAGCCGCGCCCTCAGCTGCTCCTCTGAAAGGCTGCGCCACAGCTCATCATCGCGTCGCGCGCGCACCTCGAAGTCCTCGATCACCCTCCATACGGCAGGATCGATCGCGGCTTTGTCGGACATGTTGCGGTGCCCCTCAGGCGGTGGTGGAAAAATACTGCTGCAGCGAGGCGACGCCCAGACGTTTCGCCTCGAACAGGCTCTCGAGATGCTCGCGCGAGTTGACCAGGCCCCGCGCGCGCAGAATTCCCTGCTCATCGAGCAGCGCGGCGAACGGCAGGCGGCTCACCTGGTACGCAAGTCCGAGGGCGGCCGAGACGACGTAGGGGATGCCGTCCAGCTGCTGTGCTGCTACGAACTTGCGCTGCTCGGCATGGTCGCCGTCGCTCGCCAGGATCACATCCATCCAGGAGCGCTCATCGCTCGAGCTCGATTTCACGGCCGCGAGCAGCGATTTGCATACCGGGCATGTTGGTGACACGAATAGCAGCAGCGTGCTGCGGCCATCGGAACGCGGGCTGCCCACCCGATGCGCACGGCCTTCGAGGTCGGCGACCTCCAGCACCGGGGCCGGCTCGCCCACGGTGAGGCCGCGATTCAGCATCAGTGCCCCCGCGGGTGCGATGCGCTCGTGCAGCACACCGACCTGCCGCGCGAGAGCGAGCACTACGGCCGAGAGCGCGAGGACCAGCACCCACAGCACCAGATTGGAGATTGCCAGCGCGCTCAAGCGTCACTCTCCGCCCGCAACGGCGCAGCGGGCCGTACCGCACGACCCAACAGCAGCTCCAGGCTCATGTAGAGGAATGCCGTCACCGCGGTGCCCGCGCCTATGGTGAGCGCATCTGCGCTGGTGAGCGGTCGTGGCGCCCATGGCAGCAGCAGCGCGGCGAGGAGCGCCGCGAGGACTACGTTTCGCCACACCATCCACGCCCCGATCGGCCGCCGCTCGCTCGGCCCTCCGCAGCCGCAGTCGAGGTTGCGGCGCCCGCGGCCGAGGTTCACGGCAATCGCCGCCGCGTAGACGAGCAGCAGTGCTGCACCGGCAGTTGCGGCTCCCTTGCGCGAGCCCGCGAGAAGGAGTGCCGCGGCGATGGTGAGCTCGAGCACGGGCACCAGCCGCGCGGCCCAGCCAAGGCCCGCCGGCACAACTTCGTAGGCTCGGAAGGCATCGGCGAAGTGCTGAGGGTCGAGGAGCTTGTGAAGCGCAGCGCTCGCGAACAGCAGCGCGAAAACGCCCGCGAGCAGTGCGCCAATGGCCGGGTCGATCATGGGGGCACCATCATAAACCAACCGGCGAGGTACCATCGCCGCACGCCCTCTGCTGCGGACATCCTGTATGACCGTCCTGCCACTCTCCCCGAGCGAGTTCCGAACACTCGCGGCGCGCGTGACTGCACTGGCCGCCGACTACCTCGAGGGCCTCGAGCAGCGCCCTGCTTTTCCCCATGTGTCGGGGGAAAAGTCCCTCGAGCCCTTCGGCGACGCGCTTCCCGAAGAAGGCCTCGGCGCCGCGGCCCTCGAGGGCCTGCAGGCAGTGCTCGACTCGAGTCGACCGCCTTCACCGCGTTTCTTCGGCTACGTGCTGGGCTCGGGTGAGCCGGTGGCGGCGCTCGCGGATTTCCTCGCCAGCGTCCTCAACCAGAACGTCACTGCCTGGCGCTCCGCGCCGGCAGCGGTAGCGCTCGAGCGGCAGTTGATCGGCGCACTGGCCGCGGCCCTTGGCTGCCCGGGGTATCGCGGCAGCTTCTGCGGCGGCGGTTCGATGGCGAACCTCATGGCACTCGCCATGGCGCGCGAGGCGCGCTCGCCCGCCAACGTCTCCGGTGTCCGCCCTGGGGTGGTGTACGCATCGAGCGAGGTGCACATGTCGATCCCCAAAGCGATGGCGGTGCTCGGACTCGGCCGCGACAACCTGCGGCTCATTCCGACGGACGAGCGCTTGCGGATGAGTCTCGCTGATCTGCGCACGGCCATTGCCGCCGACCGCGCGAGGGGACTCACGCCTCTTGCCGTCGTGGCGACGAGCGGCACGGTCAACACCGGCAGCATCGACCCGCTCGCGGACATCGCCGCGCTCTGCCGCGAGCAGGGGCTCTGGATGCACATCGATGGCGCCTACGGTGCACTCGCCGCGCTCGCGGTACCGGAGCGCTTTGCGGGGCTGAATGCCGCCGATTCTCTGTCTCTCGATCCTCACAAGTGGCTTTACCAGCCACTCGATTGTGGAGTCCTGCTCTTCAGGGATGCCGCCAGCGCGCGCCAGGCATTCTCCTACACTGGCGACTATGCCAAATCACTTACAGAGGACCCGCTGGAGGGCTTTGCATTCTTCGAGGAGTCGCTCGAGCTCTCGCGGCGCTTTCGCGCGCTGAAGTTATGGCTGTCGATGCGCTATCACGGTTTGGGCGCCTTCCGCCGCGCGATTCGCGCGGACCTGCTGCACGCCGAGCGCCTCGCGCAGCAGGTCACCGCAACCGAGCCTCTCGAGCTTCTCGCGCCCGTGAGCCTAAGTGCCGTGTGCTTCCGTTATCGGCCGCAAGCTGCCGCCGTGAATGCTGATCGGATCAACGCAGCGATCCTCAGGCGTGTCATCGAGCGCGGGCGCGTGTACCTCTCTAACGCGACTATCGGCGGCCGCTTCGCGCTGCGTGCCTGCTTCGTCAACCATCGTACGACTGCAGCAGATATGGCTGAGATAGTGCCGGAGGTGCTTGCCGCGGCGCAGGAGGTGCTCGCCGCCGGACCTTAGCGGCTCTCGCCGCGCAGATCCTCTTCCCAGAACTCCTGCGGACGCCGGGGCTCCGTTGCTGCGCGCTGCTCCTCGAGCTGCCGCAGCTCGACTCGGCGGATTTTTCCGGAGATCGTCTTCGGCAAAGGCGCGAACTCGAGCCTGCGGATGCGCTTGAACGGGGAGACACGCTCGCGCACGTGATGGAAGATCGACGCTGCCATCGCCGCATCTGCGACAGCGCCCGGGCTCAGCACTATGAAAGCTTTCGGAACGCAGAGCCGCACAGAATCGGGACTCGGCACCACCGCCGCCTCGGCCACCGACGGGTGCTCGATCAGAACGCTTTCGAGCTCGAACGGACTGATGCGATAGTCCGAGGACTTGAACACATCGTCCATGCGGCCGACGTAGGTGAGGAAGCCCTCGGCATCGCGCCTGGCGACATCGCCGCTGTGATAGTAGCCATCGCGCATGGCGCTCGCCGTGCGCTCGGCATCGTCGAGGTATGCCTGCATGAGCCCGAGCGGCCGCTGCGCGAGATCGAGACAGATCTCTCCCTCCTCCGCTGGACGCCCATCGGTATCGAGCAGCACCACCGGATAGCCGGGAAGTGGCCGCCCCATCGATCCGGGCTTCACCGGCTGCGCCGGAGAGTTGCCGACCTGTGCGGTGGTTTCCGTCTGGCCGAAGCCATCGCGGATGGTGACTCCCCACGCATCACGCACCTGGGCGATCACCTCGGGGTTGAGAGGCTCCCCGGCACTTATCACCTCGCGCAGCGTCACGCGCCATTTCGTCAGATCATCCTGGATGAGCATGCGCCACACGGTCGGCGGCGCACAGAAGCTGGTGACGCCACACTCCACCAGCTTCCTCAGCAGGGCGCGGGCATCGAAGCGCTCGTACTGATAGGCCAGAATCGTCGCTTGCGCGTTCCAGGGCGCAAACAGCGACGACCAGGCGTGCTTTGCCCAGCCCGGCGAGCTCAGGTTGAGGTGCACGTCACCGGGCTTGAGTCCGAGCCAATACATCGTCGAGAGGTGTCCGACCGGATAACTGACATGTGTGTGTGCGACGAGTTTCGGAAGTGCCGTGGTCCCCGAAGTGAAATAGAGCAGCAACAGGTCCTCGGCCCGGGTCGCCGCGGGCGCCACCATGGCGCCGCGGGCATCGCGCGATTGCCTGAAGGGTGTCCAGCCGCGGACAGGCTCCCCCGTAGCGATGCGCACCGGTGCCCCAGCGAGCCCGTCGAAGCGTGCGGTGAGCCCCGCCGCGGTAATGACCGCGCTCACGTGGCCGCGCTCGAGACGGTCGCTGAGATCTGCGCGCTCGAGCAACGTCGTCGCCGGAATGATCACCGCACCGAGGCGGATCGCGGCGAGCATGGCTTCCCACAGCTCGAGGCAGTTCGGCAACATGACGAGCAGGCGATCGCCACGCTCGACTCCCTGCGCTGCCAGAAACGCTGCGACCTGCGCCGCGCGTGCAGCCATCGTCGCGAAGGATATCGAGCGATCCGCACCGGCATCATCGACCATGCGTAGCGCTGTGGCGTCGTTGCCGGCCGCAATGACCTCGAAATAATCGGCCACCCAGTTGAACCGCTCGAACTGCGGCCAACGGAACTCGCGACAAGCGCGCTGCAAGTCTTCGCGCGTGTGCAGCAACCCGTCCCGCAGCGCAATGAACCGGTCGCTGTTGGTCATGAGATCCCCCTCGTACCGGCGCCCGCCGGCGAGCTTCTCACAATGGCTTGCGGTGTCAAAGGCACGTAGGATGCCGCTGCATGGAGCCTGCGCGCCTCGAAGCGTTCACCGACGGCGTGGTCGCCATCATCATCACCATCATGGTGCTGGAGATCCGGGTGCCCCACGGTGCCGATCTGACAGCGCTCCAGGCGGATGTGCCGGTGCTGCTCGCGTACCTGCTGAGCTACGTCAACGTCGGCATCTTCTGGAACAACCATCACCACATGCTGCACGTCACCGAGCGCATCGACGGCAAGGTGCTGTGGGCGAATCTCGGGCTGCTGTTCTGGCTGTCCTTGGTGCCGTTCGTCATCCGCTGGATCGATGAGGCGGGATTCACCGCGCTGCCGACCGCGGCCTACGGCGTCGTGCTCGCCTGCGCCGCGGTGAGTTACATCATTCTGCAGCGTCAGATCATCGCCGTTAACGGGCACGACTCGCGCCTTGCCGTCGCGCTCGGCAGCGATTTCAAGGGCAAGCTGTCCCTCGCGCTGTATCTCGCCGCCATTCCACTCGCGTTTGCACGGCCATGGATCGCCATCGTGCTCTATGTGACCGTGGCGCTCAGCTGGCTCGTGCCCGACACGCGCATCGAAGCTCTCGTGAACCGAAGTACGGGTGAAGGGACGGGCAACGGATGAGGCGTCTCGAGGGTGGCTACTTGAAAACTACGGTACGCCCGCCGTTGAGAAACACACGGTGCTCGACGCAAAAGCGCACGGCGGCTGAGAGCGCGCGCCGCTCGGAGTCGCGCCCCGCGGCAATCAGCATCTCCGGGGTGTAGCCGTGATCCACCCGTTCGACGATCTGCTCGATGATCGGGCCCTCATCGAGATCATGCGTCACGTAGTGTGCGGTGGCGCCGATCACCTTGACTCCCCGGTCATACGCCTGGTGGTAGGGCTTGGCGCCCTTAAAACCCGGCAGGAAGGAATGGTGAATGTTGATGGCGCGCCCGCGCAGCTGCGTGCACAGCTCATCGGAGAGGATCTGCATGTAGCGCGCGAGCACCACGAGCTCGGTCCGCGTGGAGTCGATGAGCTGCATGAGCTGCCGTTCCTGAGCCAGTTTGTTGGCGGGAGTCACCGGCAGGTGGAAGAACGGCAGGTTGTGCCGACTCGCGGTCGGCTGGAGGGTCGGATGGTTGGAGACCACCGCCGTGATGTCCATCTGCAGTTCGCCGGTGCGGTGACGGTAAAGCAGATCCTCGAGGCAGTGATCGAAGTTCGACACCATGATGAGGACGCGCGCGCGCTCGCGGCAGTCGTGGATGCGCCACTCGAGCTCCTCGGCCGCCGCGATCTGCTCGAACTCGCGCCGCAGGCGCGCGAGGTCGACTGGCTCGCCCTGCACACCGCAGAAGGTGATGCGTACGAAAAAGCGCTGCGAGATCGTGTCATCGAACTGATGCATCTCCATGAGATAGAAGCGCCGCGCTGCGAGAAATCCGGTGATGGCGGCGGTGGTGCCCATGCGGCTCGGACAGCTCGCGGTGAGCACGTAGGGACGATCGGTGGCAAATGACACGCGTGCACCCCCTGTTGAGGATGCGGGCCAGCGTGACAGCGCGCATCGAGCGGGTCTGGTCCAAATGGGACGGTGGCTGACGCGTTCGCGTCAGGCAGCGGCGGCACTGATCTCGATCAGCCAGAAATCGAGCGCGCTACCCTCGATCGACACCTCACCGCGCGTGTGCCGATCGAGGGAGAGATGCACGGCATCGAGCGACGCCAGCGTCCCTGGCATGCACGGCGCGCGCAAAGTCAACGGCGCGAGGGCGAGAAGCAGCGTGCTGTCTGCTTCCACAGCCACTGTCGCTGTGCTCCTTGCGCGGCAGCGCCGCATACGCGCCCCGAACGCCGCGCGCCGCGTCATGACGTTGAGGTCGACCACCGGTGATTGCAGCGGCTCGGAGGAGACCGGCAGCTCGCCCGCAAATGCGACTGGGTCGCTGTCGGCGCACAGGGTCAGTGTCTTACGGCCGGCGATCGCGAGTTGCAGCCGGCCTGAGAGCACCGCCATCTGCCGGTCGATTCCGGTGAAGGTGGAAAATGGGCCACCCGTGCGCACCTCGGCGAGGCTCACGCGCCAGGCAAAGTTTCCGAGGGTGCTTCCCGGCGGGTGCACCGCCACCTCGCGGGTGAGCCCACCCCCATTCTTCCAGGGGACTGCGACGCGGTCGGCGGCCCGCAGGATCACGGCCAGGGGAGCGAGAAGTGACCGTCGCGCCGCTGCGGCGCCGAATCGGCGATCTCGTAGTAGGCGCCTTTATCAGCGGTGAAGATGTGACCGGCCGTCGCGAGTCCGCTCGAATCATCGAGTGTGCCGGCAGCGATACTGATGTAGTCGCGCCCAGCGCCCTGCCAGAAAAGCGTCGATCCGCACCGCGTGCAGAAGCCGCGCCGCGCCTCGGCCGATGAGGCATACCAGCCGAGCCCGGCCTGCGACAGCAGCCGGAAATCGCCAAGCCGAGCCGCCGTCGCAGCCATGTGATGGCCAGTCATCCGGCGGCACTGCGTGCAGTGGCACATCACGACCGGCCGCAGGGCGCCGTGCACCTCGTAGCGCACTGCGCCGCACAGACAGCCACCGGCGCTGGCCGGGGTTTTATCGCTCATGTGCCCGGACTTCCGGCGGCTTCATGAGCTTTTGCTTCAGATAGACGAAGCTCAGGGCCCACATCTCCGCGGCTTGCTTGTGGTCGGCGGCCGCTGCATGCCCGCCATCGGTGTTCTCGTAGAACAGCACCTCGTGACCCTGCGCCTCCATGCGCGCCGCCATTTTGCGCGCGTGCACGGGAGTTACGCGGTCATCGCTGGTCGCGGTGACGAACAACACGGGCGGATACTTCCTGCCAGGACTCACGTTCTGGTAGGGCGAGTAGCTCAGGATCCACGCGCGGTCGGCCGGGCGTGCGGGATCGCCATATTCCGCCTCCCACGATGCCCCGGCGCCGATCTGTGTGTAGCGGATCATATCGATCAGCGGCACCTGGCACACCACCGCGCCAAAGAGCTCCGGCCGCTCCACCATGCTTGCGCTCACCAGTAGTCCGCCGTTCGAACCACCCATGATGCCGAGCTGCGCAGGCGTCGTGAGACCGCGCCGTACCAGATCCTGCGCCACCGCCTGGAAGTCATCGAAGGACTTCTGGCGGTTGCGCCCGAGGGCCGCCTGATGCCAGCCCGGCCCATACTCCCCGCCTCCACGGATGTTGGCGACCGCGAACACCCCGCCCCGCGTCAGCCACAACATGCCGAAATTGGCCGAATAGTTCGGTGTCTCCGAGATCTCGAAACCACCGTAGCCGTAGAGCACGGTCGGTGCGGCGCCGCTGAGATTGCGCGGACGGGTGACGAAGTACGGGATGCGCGTGCCATCGCTCGAGACCGCAAAGAACTGCTCGGTGATGAGGTTCGAGGCATCGAAGCGCGCCGGCAGCGACTTGATGGCGACGGGTTTCCCCTCCCCGGCATCTGCATAGAGCGTCGTCGGGGTCGTATAGGATTCGAAGCGAAAATGGGCCTCCGGTCCCCAGCCGTTGGTCGATACGATGTGCGTCGAGCCGCCGGCCGGAAGCGGTAGCACGCTATCGCTCCAGGCGCCGGGTGCCGGCGAGCGGAACGCATGAATGCGGCCCGTCACATCCTGGTAGATGGACGCGTACACCGCATCGCGCCCCGCCGCAACCTCATCGACGGAGCTGCGTGCGTCGGGCGTGTAGAGCACGGAAACGCTCTTTGCGTGCACCGGCTCATCCTCTGGCACCCGGTAGGCGATCAACGATCCTTTGGCGATCGCGGCCTGCCCCGCGGGCGTCCACTCATCGCGCAGCGTGAAAATGAGATGCGCGGCCTGTGCACCCTTTAGATCCGCGCCGGGCGGAAGCGGCAGCTGCTGCAGCTTTCCGGAGGACGCTAGCCAGTGGTACTCCGCGGTGAAAAAGCTCACATCGCGTTGCACCAGCGCAATCGTCCCCGTCGGCTCGTGGAACACGACGCCGCTTGCGCCGACATCGCTCGCGCCCGCCTCGTAGATCGTGCGTGCCGCGCCCATGGGCTCGCCGCGTTTCCACAGCTTGACGATGCGCGGATAGCCCGAGTTGGTCATCGACCCCGGACCGAAGTCGGTGCCGAAGAGCACGCTGTCCTCATCGAGCCAGGTGATCGAGGACTTCGCCTCCTGCAGGCTGAAGCCTTGGGTGTCGAACGCCCGCGCTGCCAGATCGAACTCCCGCACCACCACGGCATCGCCGCCACCACGTGACAGGTGCAGCAGGCAGCGCTTGAGCGAGGGACTGCATTCGGCGCCCTTCCATACCCAATTCTCGTGCTCATCCGCGGCCAGACGGTCGAGGTCCAGCAAAACCTCCCACGCCGGCGCTGCTTTGGCGTAGTCCGCAATGCTCGTGCGGCGCCAGATGCCCTTGGGATGCTGCGCGTCCTGCCAGAAGTTGAACACCCACTGGTGATCGAGATCGCCGTAAGGAATACGGTCGGCCGCGTCCATGACCTTCAGGATCGCCGCGTAATCCTTCTGGTAATCCGGGTCGACGCGCAAGACCGCCATCGAGTGGGCATTCTGCGTTCGCACCCACTGCATGGATTTTTCGCCATGAACGTCCTCGAGCCAGAGATACGGGTCGGTCCCCTCCAGGGCATCATGAGTCCGTGTCGTCGCAGCAACCGCTTCCATGGCCATTGCACCGCCCATCAGGCCAAATACAACCATTAACAACCGTGGCGCCACGCGCGCGTATCGCACAGCGCGCTCCTCCCTGGCAGGCATGACGAACACCCGCTTAGCGGCTGCCGCTTCGCTGCAGCACGGTACCCACCACGTCAAACAGCGCTCGCAAACCGAACGAGACGTCCTCGATCCGCCCGTTCACGAAAAATGCCGGCGTCGCGCGCACGCCGCTGTCGAGCCCGCTCTGCAGCTGCTCACGAACGCGCTGCAGATAAATCTGATCGTCCATCTCCGCGACATACCGCGGCATGTCGAGTTCGAGCCGCTCGGCATAGCGCCGCAGGTCCCCTGCCTTCAGATGCTCCTGGTTGGTGAACAGCAGGTCGTGCATCTCCCAGAACTTTCCCTGGCCCCCTGCGCACTCCGCCGCTTGTGCCGCGCCGAGCGCATGCGGATGCACCTCTTCGAGCGGAAAATGCCGGAACACGAACCGCACACGGCCGGCAAAACGCTCCAGCAGCATCTTCACCGCCGGCTGCGCCTGTTTGCAGTTGGGGCACTCGAAATCGCCGTACTCGACCACCGTTGCCAGGGCGTGCGGCGCGCCGATCACGTGATCGACGGCGCCGACGGGAACTGCGAGCTCAAATGGGACGTGCGGCTTCATGAGGTCCTCCTCACCCGTGCACCGCAACTATGCGCCCTCCTGGCGCATCCGGTCACCCTCACCGCAGCGCTCAAGCTGTCAGTTTTACCAAGACTCAGTTGGTAAATTGGATGGCGGCGTCAGTGAGCGCAGATAGGTGACGAGCGTCCAGACTCCCTCGATACCGAGCGTGCCGCCGAATGCAGGCATGCCATGGGGACGCCCGTAATAGATGGAATTGAATACTTCGGCATCGGAGCCGCCGTAACGCCAGCGTCCGTCGCCGAGATTCGGTCCAACCCACCCGGTCCCGTCGGGTCCGTGGCAACCATCGCAGTTCATGGCGTTGAACAGCATCGCCCCACCGCGTGCCACCCCGGCGTCACCATTGTGGGGATTGCGCAGCGAGCCACCCGGCGGAGGTGTATCGCCGGCAACCACGTGCGCTTCGTAGGCGACCGCGGGCGGTGCGGCGGAAGCGGCCTCGCTATCGGACGAACGCGGTTGTCCGCAGGACAGCAATATCCCGGCGAGGAGCGGTCCCGTCCAAAGGAGGCGCCAGAAGCGCTCTCGACATCCCGATGCTGAGAGTGGCGCGCTCACAGGCCGAAAATCCACACCATGCCACCCTGACTGGTATAGCGCGCGATGTCCTTCACGGGATCGGCCGGCGCGCGGATATCGGCAGGATCATCCGAGCGCGTATCACCTGCGATCAACGCCCAGTCGCCACCGAAGCCCGCGTACACCGCGACATACTGCCGGCCATCGGGACCGCGATAGGTCATCGGGTTGCCGATTACCCCGGAACCAACTTTGAACTTCGACAGCACGCGTCCCGTGTGCGCATCGGCGGAGTGGAACCAGCCATCGAGCGTGCCGTAGAACACGACATCGCCTGCCGTAACGAGTGCGCCGCTCCAGTTGGGAAACGGCTCCTTGTTCTCCCACACTTTTTTGCCGGTCGCAGCGTCCCAGGCCATGAAGCTGCCGAGGTAACCGCCGGGTCCTGCGCTGTAGGGAGCGTTGACACCGACGAATGGGACGCCCTTCAGGTGTTTCGCCGGTCGTGCGGCGTAGTCCATGCACATGTTGCTGGTCGACGTATAGAAAAGATGTGTGCGCGGTGAATAAGCGGGCGGCGAGGCCGGGCTGACGCCTCCTTCCAGGCTCGGGCAGATGTCCTTGACGTTGCCGCGGGAAGCGCCTGTCTGCTTGGCGGGATTCAGCACCGGACGCCCGTTGCTCAGGTCCACCGATTCGGCCCAATTGACCGGCGCGAAAGGCTGTGCGACGAGCAGCCGGCCGGTAGCCCGGTCGAGCGTATAAGCGAAACCGTTCTTGTCGAAGTGCACCAGCGCCTTTACCGATTGTCCGCCGATGGTGAGATCCGCCAGGACCATCGCCCCCGTCGCGTCGTAGTCCCAGTTGTCGTGCGGTGTGAATTGATACGCCCACACGAGAGTGCCATCGCCGGGATGGCGCGCGAGCACGCTGCTACTCCACTTATTATCCCCGGCCCTTTGCTCGGCGTTGTAGGGAGAAGGATTGCCGGTCCCGTAATAGACCAGATCCAGCTGCGGATCGTAGGACATCCATCCCCAGACCGGCGCTCCGCCGGTGCGCCAGCTGTCGTTGCCCCAGCTCTCCTTGCCGAGATCCGCACCGTGCTCGTAGGGCGGCTTGAAGGTCTCGGCGCGAACGCTCATCTCCCCATCGGGACCCATGTTGCGCGCGCTCCAGGCGATCCGCCCGGTGCTCAGCTCGAGGCCCTTCACCCAACCGTAGATGCCGAATTCTCCGCCGGCCGCACCCACGATGACCCGATCGTGGACCACGAGCGGCGCCATGGTCGCTGTCTCACCGTTGCCAACGTCCGCGATCTGGGTCTTCCAGACCTCCCGTCCGGTCCGCGCATCGACCGCCACGGTGTGCCCGTCGAGCAGGTTGTAGATGATCTTGCCGTCCGCAAAGAACGCCCCCCGGTTCACCGAGTCGCAGCAGGCAACACCGAGCGCGTTGGCGCTGACCTCGGGCCGATATTTCCATCTGAGCGGATAGCCTTCGCGGGTCAGATCGAATGCATAGAGCACATTGGGCCACGGAGTCACCACGTACATGGTGTCGCCGACCACCAGTGGCTGGCCCTCGTGCCCCCCGAGAACGCCAGTAGAGAAGGTCCATACCGGGTGCAGAGACCCGGCGTTCTGCGCGTTGATGCCGGCGAGCGTGCTGTAGCGCGTCGCGGCATAGTCCTTCGAGGGCATCGTCCAGTCGCCCTCGGCACTGGCCGGCTGCGGGGCGGCTCGCGCGCCATAGCCGCAGAGGAGCGCAACCGCCATCGAGATCAAGACCGCAACGCGCACTGCCCCCACAGGCCCCTCCCCTGCAATGACCCGCGACAAATGTCGGTCTTGTTCCGCTGCGGGTCAAGCCTCGCGGGCTTACCCGTGCCGGACTCCCCTCCCCGGCGGGGCATCCCTCCCCCTAAATGATGAGTGCTCATTCCCCTGAATCCCCCGCGCCATCCCCCTCGGCCGATGGGCGCTCTCGAGACGGGGCCGGCGCTAGAGTCTTCCCGGGCTGACAGACCTTCTTGACAGGTGGCTCTATGCAGTTCTTCCTGTTAGATCTCGCGCTGGCGTTAGCCGCGCTTTTCAGCTACCGGACGCTGGAGGCCCTCGCGGGCCGCAGCGCTCCGGTGGTTGCTTTCGGTCCGCATCCTCCGCTGCGGGCAGGCGCTGCCCCCAGACCGAAGCGCAAGAGTGCACAGCGCGGTGGTCTGCCGCCGGACTGCCGCGTGTCGCGGCACGGCGAACGTTGCGAACCGGGAGCGCCTCTGCACCGCCTGATCAATCTCTGGTAGCGCGAAGTGCTGCTCCGGCACGAGGTCCACTCGTGCCGGCATTTCACAGCTCTCCTTCGATGGGGAGAAGCGCGAGGAAGCCGAGCCAGGTACGCCGCCAGAAGCCGGCGCCGGGCTCGTGCGTCAGCCGTTGCGGTTTCTCGCCTTTCGCGCCACGTTCGAGCCACACGATATCTCCTTTTTCGAGCTCGAGCCCGTAGGCATGGAGCGGCACGTCTTCCTCGAAGGCCCGCGACAGCGCGCCAGCCAGCTCGGGCGAATCGATCACCAGACCAATCTCCGTATTCAGATTCGCGGACCGCGGGTCGAAGTTGAATGAGCCCACGTAGATCTGCGCACGATCGATGGCGAATGTCTTGGCATGGAGACTCGTCTTAGCGCCCTCGGGCTCGGCACCAGCGGTTGCGCGCTTCAGCTCGAAGAGCTCCACCCCTGCCCGCAACAGATCCTTGCGATAGGTCCGATACGCCGCACAGGCAGCGTCCACGTCGGCCGACTCCGCACCATTGGTGAGTACCCGGACCCTGACGCCGCTCCCGGAGAGGCCCGTCAGCATGTCACGTCCGATCTTGCGCGGAACGAAGAAGGGCGAAACGATCAGGAACTCCTCACTGACCTTGTGTTGGAGGGTGGCTTCCAGTCGCCGGGTAAGGTCTGCGCCTTGCGCCGCCTCTCCGAGACCCTTCGCTGGGTCATCGACCACCAGGTGCGTGCTGGCCCAGATGAAGGATAACTTGCCCGCGGTCACGTCCTGCGCGAGCTGACTCTCGCGGATCGCGCGTGTGTATCGCTCGCTGCCGGGTGCGCTTCGCGCACGCTCCGCGAGCGAATCGAGCTGCTTCAGATCAGCAGCTTTCGCCGGGTCGATCAGCAAGGGCGCCGGATAGCTCGAGGCGCTGCTCCAGAACTCATCGAAGGAGCGCGATACGTCCCTCACCACGGCGCCGATAGCGAGCACATCGAGGTCGATGTAGCCGAGCCCCTCGCCCGCCTGGAAGTATTCATCGGCGATGTTGCGGCCGCCGATGATGGTCGCGACTCCATCGACGGTCAGAGACTTGTTATGCATCCGGCGGTTCAACCGCGAGAAGTCGGTGAGGTAGTCGAGTGAGCGGAAGCTGCGATGCCGGAACGGATTGAAGAGCCGCACCTGCACGTTCGCGTGCGCGCCGAGTGCGGCGAGAGTGCCATCGAGACCCCCGCGCGTTGTCAGGTCATCGAGCAGCAAGCGCACGCGAACGCCCCGATCGGCGGCGCGCCGCAGCGCATCGAACATCAAACTCCCGGTGGTGTCGTCGTGCCAGATGTAGTACTGCACGTCGATCGAGCTGACGGCGGCGTTCACCAGCGCGACCCGCGCAGCGAATGCACCGGGACCATCCTTCAGCGGATAAATGCCGCTCTGGTCGGCGTGGCGCGCGGCGAGCGGCTCGACCGCCGCGCGCAGTGCGCTCCCCGTGGGCGCCTCGATGGCATGGCTTACAGCGCGCGTATCCAGCGGCGGGAGTGACGCACAGCCAGCGAGCACTGTGGCCACGAGAAGACTGGCAGATGTCCGCTGCCGGCGCCGGCCGGTCAAGGCACAGCGGCGAATTTTCCGATACTCTCGCGCAATGAGACGCAGTTGCGGCGCGTTGCGCCTGATGATGACGATCATCGCGTTCCTGGGCGCAACGCTGGCGCGGGCAGCTGACACGAGCTGGCACGAGCATGCCGCCCATACACTCGCCGTGATACGTGGCACCGAGAAAGTGGCAGGCCTGCACGAGAGCGTGCGCGTGCAGCGCGACCGCTGGGGGGTGGCCCACATCTACGCTCGTGATCAGCA
Organism: Steroidobacteraceae bacterium; assembly: GCA_036498445.1. GTDB lineage: Bacteria > Pseudomonadota > Gammaproteobacteria > Steroidobacterales > Steroidobacteraceae > 13-2-20CM-66-19. Next base: position 7,624 of record DASYFL010000013.1, on the reverse strand, counting down.
CGATTTGTTCTTCGCGCAGGGTTTCGTGGCTGCACAGGATCGGCTCTTCCAGATGGAACTGTGGAAACGCGCCGGCCAGGGACGCCTCGCCGAGATTCTCGGTGCATCTGCGGTACAGCGCGATATCAATGCGCGGCGCCTGAGGTATCGCGGCGACCCGCAGCAGGAATATGGCAGCTATGCCTCCGACGCGCAGCGTATCCTGCAGGCATTCACCGCCGGCATCAACGCTTACCTCGCCACCCTCGAGCAACCCGGCCAACCCGGCCTGCCGCTCGAATTTCAGCTCGCGGGGTTCAAACCGGAGCCGTGGAAGCCCGAAGATTGCCTCAACCGCCTGGCGGCTTACGCCATGATGGCCAACGCCTCCGACGAGCTGCTGCATGCGCAACTCGCGGCAGCGCTCGGTGCCGGGAGGGCAACCGAGCTGTTTCACTTCGACCCGGATGCGCAGCTCGATCCTGCGCCCGGGGTTGACCTTACCGGACTGTCACCGGCGCTGCTCGCGAACATCGTCGGCGCCGACAAACGCATTCCCTTCCCGGCGGGCACGCTCAAGGAAAGCAACAATTGGACGGTGTCCGGCGCTCTCACCGCGAGCGGCAAGCCAATGCTTGCCAACGATCCTCATCGCGTGATCGCCCAACCATCGCTGCGCTATATCGTGCACCTCAGCGCGCCGGGTTGGAATGTCATTGGTGCCGTCGAGCCTGCATTGCCGGGCGTCGCCGCGGGCCACAACGAACAGATCGCCTGGGGCTTCACCATTTTCGGAATCGACCAGCAGGATCTCTACATCGAGACCCTGAATCCGAGCGATCCGAAGCTGTACCGGACCGCGGCTGGGTGGTCGGCGATGCGCGAGGAGCGCGAAACTATCCGGGTCCGCGGTGCGGCCGATGTGGAAGTCACACTGCATTTCACCAAACACGGTCCGGTGGTGTGGCAAGATGGCCGGCGCGCCCTCGCCTTGCGGTGGGTCGGCGCCGAGCCTGGCACTGCCGGCTACCTTGCTTCCCTCAGCGTCGATCGTGCGCGCAACTGGCAGGAGTTCGAGCGCGCCATGCCACGCTGGAAGGTCCCGCCGGAGAACATTGTCTATGCCGACCGTGCCGGCAACATCGGCGAGCATTCAACGGGCCTCGCGCCGCGGCGCACGACCTTCAACGGTCTTCTCCCCGTGCCCGCCACTGGCCAGTATGAATGGGCCGGCTTCGTTCCGAACGGCGAGCTGCCCCACAGCTACAACCCCGCCGAAGGCTTCATAGCGACCGCGAATCAGAAAACCATTCCCGCGCACTATGCGTATGCCGTGGGCTACGAGTGGGCGTCCCCGACACGCTTCGAGCGCATCCAGGAGGTGCTCGCTGCTGCCCGGAAGGAAGGCCACAAGCTCACCATGTCAGACATGCAGGCATTGCAGCTCGATGTGGTATCGCTCCTCGCGCGGCGCCTGCAGGCGCTGTTGCGCGGGGCACTGGAGTCAAACCGGGATAAGTCCTCGCCCGCAGCCCGGCTGCTGCTCGACTGGGACGGAGCCCTGCGAGCGGACTCAGCCAGCGCTGCGCTCTATGAGGTGTGGACGATGCAACTTCGCCGCGCGGTCACTCAACGTGCACTTCCCGCGGATGCTCCGGGTCTCGTGCCGGCCTGGGAGCTGTACCAGGTGGTGCTCGAATTGTCGGCGCCGCGGAGCGAGTGGTTTGGTCCTTCCGCGGTCGCCGCCCGGAACGCGCTGATGCTCGAGACCCTGCAGACTGGATACGCAGAGCTGACGACGCGACAGGGCAGCGATCCGCAGCGCTGGTCCTGGGGCGCGCTCCACGAGGCCTATTTCCGCCACGCCCTCGATGGCGCAACGGGCTCGGCGAGCGTGCTCGACCGCGGACCAGTCGAGCGTCCCGGAGATGGTGACGTGGTTCAGGCGACGGACTATGACAATGGATCCTTCGAGCAGACTTCCGGCGCGAGTTACCGCGAGATCTTCGACCTCGCCGACTGGGACAAGTCGGTCGCCATCAACGCGCCGGGGCAAAGCGGCCAGCCCGGCAGCCCACACTACGACGATCTTTTGCCACTCTGGAGCTCCGGTAAGTACTTCCCACTGAAGTTTTCCAAAGCGGCAGTCGATGCGGTGACCACCGACCTGCTCATACTGCAGCCGTGAGCTGCCTTCCCACCCTGCTGCTGGTCGGCGCCTGCGCGGTTGCAGCTCGAGGACTGGCCGCGGATGTCCCGGCAGCCCCCACCGAACAAGTCCTCGAGCATCACGCGAATGCGGCGCGTTCCGGGCTCTATGTGTTGCCCGGCCTCACCTGGCAGGCCGCGAGTCACCTGCAGCACGATCCGCAGTTTGGCGCCGATGTCGCCGGGCCGATCTATAGCCAGCCGCTCTACTGGCGGTCCGCGCAAGACCATCGCGCACTGCTCGTGGTCGCGACCGAACAGAATCTCGTCTACGCCCTCGACGGGCGCACCGGCACCACGGTGTGGAAAAGCTCGCTGGGAGAAGCGGTGCCTCGTTCCTCCCTACCGTGCGGCAACATCGATCCCATCGGCGTCACTGGTACGCCGGTGATCGATGAACGCACCCAGGCCGTTTACCTGGATGCGATGACCAGGGCGAAAGTCTCCGGGCTACCCGCACACATGATCTTCGCACTGTCGCTCAAGGATGGCTCGGTGCTGCCCGGGTGGCCGGTCGATGTCGCAGCGGCCCTGAAGGCCAGCGGCCGGGCGTTCGATTCCGCGACGCAGAACCAGCGGGGCGCGCTGACCATGGCGGGCGATGCCGTATATGTGCCATACGGCGGACACTTCGGTGATTGCGGCGACTATCACGGATGGGTGGTCGGTGTATCCCTGCAGGGACAGCACACCGTACACAGTTGGTTCACGCGCGCGCGTGGCGGCGGAATATGGGCTACCGGAGGCGTCAGTTCGGACGGAAGGTCACTCTACGTCGCCACGGGTAACACCTTCGGAGCGCGGAGCTGGAGTGATGGCGAGGCGGTGATTCGCCTCGGCCTGGACCTGACCTTTTCCGCCCGGCCGCCGGAGTTCTTTGCGGCGTCCGACTGGCTGAACCTGGATTCCGGCGACGCCGATCTTGGGGGCACGAACCCGCTGCTGCTGGACGCGCCCGGTGCAACGCCGATGGAGCTGCTGCTCGCGCTCGGGAAGGACGGCAAGGCGTATCTACTCGACCGTCACAATCTTGGCGGAATTGGCGGTGGTGTTTTGAGCCGGAAAGTATCGTCGGTGGCGATCCGGACATCGCCGGCGTACGTCCAGGAGGGCAATGACGCCATCGTCGCGTTTCAGGGAACAGGTATCGATTGCCCCGGAAAGACAAGTGGTGACCTCGTGGCGCTCAAGGTCACCTCCGGCTCGCCTCCCGCGCTCAGGGTCCTCTGGTGCGCTGCCGCCAGAGGACGCGGGTCGCCGATCATCACCACAACCGACGGCCACGCGAATCCAATCGTCTGGATAATCGGCGCCGAGGACAGCAATCGGCTACGTGGCTTCAGGGCCGACACCGGCGCTGTCGTCTTCGCCGGCGGCGGACCCGGGGAATCGATGAGCGAGGTGCGCAGGTTCCAGACCCTCATCGCGGTGGGGCGTCGCCTGTACGTCGCGGCAGACCAGCACGTCTACGCCTTCGCCTTCTGATCTGCGTGGTTTGAATGGCCGGTACCTTTTCGTTAGGCTGAATATCGTCCGTTGCGAACGGCCTTGGCGGCACATGGCTCGACAGCCGGCTGGTACCAGAGCGCTAACGAAAATCACCTTGAGTCCAGGAGCGGCACTGCTGCTCCTACTCCTCGGATGCGGCAATTTTCTCGAGGACAACGGCACGCACCTCGCCTATGTGCTCGAGAAAGGCGCGCGGACGCTGCGCTCATCGAATGACGCGGAGCTGGTGGTGCGATACGACACGCTCGATGGTGGACACGACCCTTACTACATCGAAATCACCCCATCGTTCGTCGCAGGACGGAGAACGGACGTTCGTGGGAGTTATCTTGTGGTGTCGGGTACGACCCGAGGGGGAACGAGCTATCACAATCGCTTCATCCTGGTACCGCAGCGGCTATATATCGAGAAGAACCAGGGCGGTCCCACCGAGGTCGTGCTGCGGCGGGAGGGGAACGACACTGTCAGCGTCATCGAGCTGCGGTAATCGGCGGCCGCCGCTGCTGCAGCGTATTGGGGGCCATGATGTTAATTCACAGCGATCAGATGACACCTCCGCGCCATTCTCCGGCCCTGGTCTTGTGCCTGGTCCTGCTCGGTTGGGCGGGAAGCACTGCGCTGGCTGATCCACCGGAGGGCACCGCTGGTGGCACGGCCAGCTCCTCCTCGCAGAGTCACGGAGGCTTTCTGTCCTCACTCAAGCAGGCCTTCGGCGAGAACGTCGATCGAGAAGTCGTGTGGGCACACTTCGATGTCGGCTCGGCGCCCGAAACCCATCGTTTCTACTGCCTGGTGGACCCAAAGACAGGAAAGCGCGAGCCCAACGGCGTAGCTGGCCAGCCGTTCACCCGACATGATGGGATGACCGGGCTCAAGGCCCCGGCGATCTCTCCTGTGAGTTGTTCCGATGCGGAGCAGAGGGGAATTCTGGTCACGAGCGGCTACACGGTGAGCATGGCGCCGCACGGCGCAACCGGCTCGGTGCCTGCGGTGTCCGCCACCCCCACGCCGATGCCACACGCTGCGGCGGCGCCAGCTGTTACGGTCGCGTCAGCGGCGGCGCCACAGCCCCACGGCTCTGACCTCCGGGCTCAGATGGAGGCGGTGAACGCTAGTTTTCTTAACGCCTACAACAGCCAGAGCCGCACGGCTTTCAAGGGTATCTACACGCCAGACGCTATGCTCTTGGCGCCGAGCAGCCAGCCACTCGTCGGGGCGGATGCGATCGGAACCTTCTGGGCTGACAGCGTCAAGGATGGCAAAAGAACAAATCCCACACTTCAAATCGTCAGCGTTTGGGCAGAGGGTCGCTACGCCTATCAGGTCGCGCGGTACACGGTCGACATGGTCGACAGCCAAGGCGCCACGTCTAAGGTGGCGGGCAACGCGGTGCGCATTTTCGAAAAACAACCGGACGGCAAATGGCTGACCAAGGTCCACATTTTCAATTCCGATTAGTCGACCCTCCGCTCCGGGAGCGCGGACACCGTTGAGTCGAAGCTTCAGCGCGCGTGCGACGAAGGGAGTATTGACTGGTGCGGTGGGGTTCGGTGAGGGTCACCTTGGCGCGGGGCGGGAAGTTGCTAAGGCTATTGCCCGTCGTTACCGGGGGTCATTGAACGGCGCACCGAAGGACCGGGGCGGGCGCCCCGTCCGTGGGAGTCACGGGCATGGGAACTATACGAGAGCCGCGGCATGAGCTGGCTGAGCTGCTCGCAAAGCGCGAGATAGCCGACGAGTTGAGTGCGATTGTCGATTCCGTCCTGGCGAACGCTCGTGCCGGCTTGGGTCCACGGCGGTCCAAGACGATGCGGGTGTTTGAGCTGATGGCGGACCGCCTCCAGGCCGACGCGCACATGATGCACGAGGCAATCGACGAGATCGACGCGCTGCGTGCTGAGGTTCGCAGGCTGCGCAGGGAGATCCTCGAGGCCCGCCAGGCGGGCCGCCCGCCCGAGGGCTACTGGCTGAAGTCGCCGGGTCAATGAGTCTGTGGATGGAGTCGCTGGCGCAAAGTTACCCGGTTGGCGGCGTGAAGTATGGCGTCAGACTGTCGAACACCACCACCAGCGCGCCATTCGCATCGACACCCGAGGCGTCTTCCAACAGGTGATACCAGTCCGATGAAGTTTTGGGTGTGAGGTATGCAAGCCCCGTGAACTGAATCCCCGCGATGCTGTTGGTGCACGTCACAGGATCGAATACGAACGAAACGCCGTACAGATTGTGCGCAGGATCAATGATCGTGTAGCTCCCCGTGACCGTGCAGCCGTTCCCTTGCTGCTCGAAGAACGTCCCATCGGGATTCACGGTAAGCACGTTCCCGCCGTCGTCCCAATTGCCAACGAGCGTGGCGAGGCTCGATCCATATAAATCGTACAAGGGGTCGGGGGTGGCAGCGAGCGGCGGCAGCAAGGTCCCCGCGTCGCTAAAGGTCAGATTCAGCTTACCGCCAGGCAGGGTCGTCCCGCTGAGTGTCCAGGTGAAGTAACCCGGACCCGCGCAGTTGCCGAGCAGGGAGGTGACACCGTTACCTGTGAACGTGCTGCCATCCACCGTGTAATTGCCTCCCGCAATGTGTGCGCAGCCGAATTCATCCATGGCCGCAAGTGACAGGTACATCCCATTGGCGACGAGAGCGACCTCGCTTACCGGGTTGCCATTGACAGTGCCGCTGACATCCCAGATGCCAGTGGGGTTTATGGGCGGTGGCGGTGGCGGTGGCGGCGGTGGTGGCGGAGGTGGTGGCGGTGGCGGTGGCGGGTTGTGTCCTTGATCCACACTCGGCGGAGCGTAGGGATTAGACGCAACGCCCACCACTCCGCAACCGGACAGCAATAGAACCAACAGCGGCAGGAATGCTTTCAAGTACCAGTTCTTTTGATTTACGCCTGGCGAGACTTCCCTTGCTCGCTGTGGCGCTCGACCCGCAGAGAGCGTAGCGGAAGCTCGATGGCTATCGCGCAAGATTGAACTTAATCGCGAGGGGTGCAAACCATGGCTCACCGCTCGATCGCGAATTTGTCGCATTTGAACTTCACAGTGCTGCTCGCCTTGGCACTCATGCCGTCGCGAATCTGTACGCACATCGCTTCGGTCTTGAAACCCGCGATGGGCGTCGCTTGTCCGCTCATGTGCATGTACAAAAGCCATACGAAGAAGTGCGGCGGCAATGTGGCCATGATCGTGCTCCCCTTCTCCGGCACCTGTCGGACAGCACCGGAAACACTACGGCTATCGAGGACAGTGAGTACGCGGCTATTTGTAGCTATCAGAGTCGGCCGCGGGCGGGTCAAAGAGCGCCTCGAACTCGGGTGTCTTTTCCAGCCCAGCTGCGAGAGCCACGTCACGAGCCTTTTCGAGCATGCGGGTTTTCGCTTGCGGCGCCAGCTCGCGCCACAGCGTCAGCAGCTCCAGGCTTTCACTGTCCATCCCCATGTGACAGTCACCTCTAGTCGCTACTGTGCGCCAAGAACGGGCGCGCGTGGCCCAGACCCGACGTAATGTGTCCCGAGTTAACCGAAAGTGTCACTGCCCGCCTGGCCGATGGGCACTCGGGGGGCGCATAGTTAACTTAGTAACCACCTGTCGCCCGGTGGGTCCCACCATTTGAGATTCGAGCATGCGCACCTGCCGATGGACGTCCCACTCATCGAGTCCGAGTCGTCTCAGTACGTCGCATTCATACGTGACGCACAAGGTCTCCGTGCGCTCCCCAGAATAGGCATTCTTGGGCGGCGCCTGGTGAGGATTACCGTTTTGCGCGCGTCGATACAGCTCGGCATGGTAAGTCTCGTGAGCGAGAATGCCGGCGCGCTCCTCTATTGGGAGTTCACTAACATAGGGACGCATCAGTACCACCGTGGTGGGAAAATGGGCAAGGAGGCTGGTAGCACAACCGGCGGCTGAAGAGCGGCGTGAAACGCGG
>DASYFL010000012.1:0-31178 GCA_036498445.1 Steroidobacteraceae bacterium | reverse complement strand
CGCGGCGAGCGTGCCGCCGATACCGACCCCGGTGAGCAGCCGCCAGGGCAGAAGACCTGAGACGCTGTGCGCGTAAGCGGCCCCAAACATGCCCGCGGCCATGGCCACCAGACAGCCGAGAATGGTCGGCCGCCGGCCGATTTTGTCGGCGACGCCGCCCAGCAGCAGCGAGCCTGCTGCCATGCCGAGCAATTCCATGGACAGCACCCAGCCGAGGATCGCCTTGTCGATACCCCACTCCCTCGCAATCCCCGGTGAGGCGAAGCTGATCGACAGCACATCGAAGCCATCGAGCGCGTTCAGGCCTACGGTGACGAGCACCGCCACCCATTGCGCGACCCCCATGGCGCCATCGTCGATGATGGATTTCGGATTGCCGCCGCTCATGTTCCCCCTGGCGCCCGGGGACCGGGCGTGCTGCTCGTGCTCGTTATTGGTGGATGCGAGCGAGGAGCTCGATCAGCTTGGTCACTTCTTTTTCGGTGAAGCGCGACTTGAGCCACTGCTCATGCTGGTGGATGGCGCGCTTGGCCATCGACAACGCCTTGCGCCCGCGATCGGTCAGGTTCAGTGCCTGCTTGCGTCCGTCGCTGCGCGATTTCCGGCGCACCAGGTAGCTCTTCGCCTCGAGCCGGTTCACGATGGCCATGGTCGTCGCGCGGTCCATGCGCATGCGCTGCGCGAGCCCGGTCTGCGCGATGTCCGGATGGTCATCGATCAGCCACAGCACCGAGACCTGCTTCTGCGTCAGGTCGAGGTCCGCGAAGGTCTCGGTGAAATGCCGATAGACGGCACCGTGGGCCAGGCGGATGTGAAAGCCCACGATATTGCGGATCTCGCCGATGTCCTCATCCCCCGCAACGTGCGGTGTGGTGATGGCCACCGTGTCTCTGAGAGGCTTTGGCATCGGCCTACCCCGGATATTATTGTTAGTATAACTTACAAAGACCAACCGACGAGCGACGCGCGATGGCCGCAGTGAGTTGGCACACCGTGCAAGGCGCGCGCGCTTTCCGGGCGCTGGCCGAACAAGGCTCAAGTGCCCGCTGCGGGCTGTGGCGCAGAGAGGACCTCGCCGCCGCGCCGCGCACGCTCGATGAGTCCGGCCTCGTCCCGCCGCACCCGCAGGGCGAGCGCGATCAGCATGACGACGATCGCCGGGGCCACCCAGTTGATGGCCAGGATTGCGGTCGCGAGGTCACCGCCGTTGGCATCGGCGATCATGCCCACCAGGAACGGGCCGATGCCGATGCCGAAGAGCGTATAGACGATGATGTAAAGGCTCGCCGTGATGCCGCGCATACGCGGCAGCACCTGCTCGAACATGATCGCGTAGAGCGGCGGGTACCATGCCGTCAGTACCAGACTGTAGAGCACGAAGCGCAGGTAGAAGGACGCCGGATCGGGGGCGTGGTAGACCCAGATGGCGATGAGCGGCGAGACGCCGAGTGAGACGAGCGTTACGCAGGCGCGCCCCGCCCCCGGGAAGCGCACGTTGATGTGGTCGGAGAGCGGCCCGGCGATCATCGGGCCCACCATCCCGAGAGCGCCCGCCAGCACACCGAACTGCAGCCCCGTGGCCGCGGGCGACAAGCCGTAATGCTTCATCAGGAAGGATGGCGTGAAGCCCATGGTGCCGTAGTTGATCATCATCTGCAGCGCCGCGATCCCGAGGCACAGCAGCAGAGTGGGAGAGCGCCGGATAACCTCGAAGGCCGGACGATCGGCAAGGCTCAGTCGCTGCAGCAGGTTCACGATGACGAGCGCACCGAAGCCCACTACCGACCATTGCAGCACGTGCGGGCTCACGGCAAGTGAGCCGAGGTGCAGCGGGGGCCGCGGTGACAGCGCAGAGGTGATGCGCGTCAGCACCATCGCCGCGGCAATGACCAGCAGCGTCGCGCTGAGATTGACGCCCCAATAGCGCGCGCTGGCGCGGCGGCCGGCGAGCGCCAGCCAGTTGGGACCCGGTGTCACCGCGCCGAGCAGCGCGAGGCTCGCGCGAAAGGGGTGTGGATCGGGTGGTGACGCGATGCCATCGAGCCGCCCGCGCTGCGGCTCGGGCATGCGCCAGAGCAGCACTGCCAGGATGAGCCCGGGCGCGGCGGCGACGAGAAACGCGAACTGCCAACCCTTGAGCCCGAGCGGTGCGGCGCCGCCTCCATGCAGGCGGTCCCACCAGTCGGCGGCGACGCCGCCGAGTACGGACGAGCCCCCGAGGCCGAGCGCGATCGCGGCCGCGATCACCGCCATGGCGAAGCCCCGGCGCGGCTTGGCGTAATGATCCATCACCAGCGAGATGCCGGCCGGTTGCGCAGCCCCCTCCCCGATGCCGACGCCGAGACGCGATATTGCGAGCAGCGCGAAGCCGTGGGCGGCCGCTGCCAGGGCGGTCGCCACCGACCAGAACGCGAGCGTGATTCCGAGCAGCCGCGTGCGCACCCAGCCGTCGGCGAGCCGCCCGATGGGGAGGGAGAACAGGGCATAGAAGAGCGCGAACACCGTGCCGTAGAGCAGCCCCATCTCCGCATCACCGATGCCGATGTCGTGCTTGATGCGCGGGTTGAGGATCGCAAGGATGTTGCGATCGAGCAGGCTCATGGTGTTCGTCAGCGCCACCAGCGCCAGCGCGTAGCCGGCGGTGGAGGTGAGACGCGCGCGGCTCACAGCCGGAACCAGCGCTCGGCGTTGGTCTGCATGAGCTTCTTCTTGCGCGCGAGCGGGATGTCGAGGTTGTCGTGGGTACGCACTTCGTCCGCGTGAAACTGATACGGGTAGTCCATGGCATACATGACGCGGTCCTCGCCCACGACCTCCTGCGTGAACCGGATCGCCGGCGCCCACGCCATGCCGCTGGTGGTAATCAGCACGTTGCTGCGCAGGTACTCGCGGATGGTCTTCTGCAGCGGCTTCATGAACGCGTACCGCTGCGAGCGCACGCTCGCCTGGTGCATGTAGTCGAGACGGTACAGCCAGAAGGGAAGCGCCTCGCCCATGTGGCCGACCATGATCTGCAGATCGGGGTAGCGGTCGAAAATGCCGCTGACGATGAGGCGCAGCAGGTGGAGCCCGGTCTCGACACCGAAGCCGAAGATGGCGCCGTCGAGTCCGGCCTCGAGCATCGGGCCGATCATCGCATCGGGCGGCGTCGCCGGGTGGATGTAAAGCGGCTGGCCGGTGTCGGCGAGCGCACGGAAGATCGGATCGAACTTCGCGTGATCGAGATACTGCCCCTGCGTGTGGCTGTTGATCTGCACGCCCTTGAAGCCGAGCTCGCGAGCGCCACGCACGATCTCGCGCGCCGACCACTCCGGATCCTGCGGGGCAACGGTGGTCATGCCGACATACCGGTCGCGGTGCGCGGCTACATGCCCGGCAAGGTGGTCGTTGGCGCGCTCGGCAAGACCGCGCGCCTCGGCGAGGTCGGTGAGCGGCTGCGCGCCCGGTGAAGTGAGGGCGAGAATCGCTCGATCAATTCCCGTCTCGTCCATGTGGCGAATACGTTGCTCACCGAGGTCGAGCAGCCGTTCGACGATCTGCGTGGCCCGCTCGGAGGGACTGCGGGCGTAGAACCCCCACAGCGACACCATGCCCTTGTCGGCGCTGCCGTCCTTCACCATGCGCAGGTAGCAGTCGATCTGCTCGCGCGTAGCGAAGGCTTCCTCGGTAGCGATGCGCAGATAGCCGCGGTCACCGCCGGTCTTGAGTTCGTGGCTCACGTATCACCCTTCGTGCACTGCCTTCACCACCATGCACGACATGACCCCCTCGGGCCCGTTCTCCGAGCCGTGCCCGGACCACTTGACGCCGCCAAAGGGTGCGTCGCCAGTGCTGAGCGTCGTGGTGTTGATGCACAGCATGCCGGTCTCCACCTCGCGTGCGAGCCGCCTCTGCCGCGCGGCATCGTTGGTCCAGCTGAAGGCGGCGAGTCCGTAGGGCAGACGGTTGGCCTCCGCGATCATGTCCGCCTCGGTGCGGAAGGGATTGACGAGTGCAACCGGGCCGAACGGCTCCTCGTTCATGATGGCAGCGCTGGTCGGGATCTCGGACAACACCGTAGGTGCGTAGAAGAAGCCCTGGCTGTCGAGGCGCCGGCCGCCGGTGTGCAGTTTGGCGCCAGCGCTCACCGCAGCGCCGATGAGGCGCTCCATGGCGTCGGGGCGGCGCGGATTGGCCATCGGGCCCATCTGCACGCCCTCCTCCAACCCGTTGCCGACGCGTAGCTGCGCGGCGCGCTCGGTGAACCCCTTGAGGAATCGCTCATACACGCCTTCCTGCACGATGAAGCGAGTCGGCGAGACACACACCTGGCCGGCATTGCGATGCTTGGATGCCACCATGGCTTTCAACACCGGCTCGAGGTCGGCATCGTCGAACACCAGTACCGCGCCATGGCCGCCGAGCTCCATGGTGGTGCGCTTGCAGTCCTCGGCCGCGAGCTTCATCAGATGCTTACCGACCACGGTCGAGCCGGTAAAGCTCAGCTTGCGAATGATGGGCGAGGCGAGCAGATGCCGCGACACTTCATCGGGGACCCCGAACACCGCCTGACCGACTTCCTTCGGGAGCCCCGCGTCCAACAGACACTGCAGCACCGCGAGCGCCGAGGCAGGTGCTTCCTCCGCGGCCTTCATGATCACCGAGCAGCCGGCGGCGATCGGTGCGCCGAGCTTGCGCCCGGGATTGCCGATGGGGAAGTTCCAGGGCGCGAACGCCGCGACCGGCCCGACCGGCTCGCAGGTGACGGTCGATCGCATGCCGGCGGGACGTACCAGCTGCCGGCCGTAGAGACGGTGACACTCCCCGGCGTAGAACTCGAACAGCGTGACGTTCATCATCACTTCGATGCGCGACTCGGTGAGTGTCTTGCCCTCCTCGAGCGTCGCGATGCGCGCGATGTCCTCCTGCCGCTCGCGCAACAGCCGCGCGGCGCCCAAGAGCACGGCCGCCCGCTGCTGGGCGGGAGCGTCCCGCCAGAGCCGGAACCCCCGCTGCGCCGCATCGAGGGCGCGGTCGAGATCCGCCGCGTCCGCGAGCGGCAGCGCGCCGAGCGCACCGCCGGTCGCGGGGTTGACGACGGTATGTGTGCGCCGGCGACCGACGGGGATCTTCTCCCCGTCGATAATCATGTGGAGCTCGGGGTAGCCGGGAGTTCCGCTCACGGGCTCATGCCCTCTGCGCCTCGAGCTGCTCGAGCCGCACGACCTCGCGGCCGTAGGGTCGGATGGCCCGCGAGATCGTGAACGCCGCAAGCGGCACAAGGATCGAAGCCGTCAGCAGGATACTCTTCCAGAGCGCGCTATCTGCGCCGAAGAGCCTTTGCGTGATGCTGCCGATCAGCTGCCCGCCGAATGCGCCGAAAAAGATAAACATGAAGAGATAGATCGCGGTCATACGGCCGCGCATCGCATTCGGCGTGATGCGCTGGATGGCGGCGTTCTGCGGGACGGCCGAGGCGAGCCCACACACCCCGCCCAGCGCCACGCACAGGAGCGAGAGCTCCCCTGTTGGCATGAGGGGAGCTGCGATCTCGAACGGTACGATGAGGGCGAAGAGTATCGCGGAGGCACGTACGTTGGCGTCCTTGTAGCGCTTGGCCAGCCATTCGGTGAACACCGTGCCGACGAAGGCGCCCAGCAGCCACGAGACCAGCGTGACGACGCTCATCCAGTTACCGATACGTTGCGGACTCCAACCGTAGGTGCGGGCGAGGAAGGTCGGACGCCAGACCTGGAGACCGAGAAACTCGGTGGCGCTGAAGGCGAGGCCGATGAAGAGCGGCAAGTACACGTCCCGCCGCGTCCAGATCTCATGCAGGACGGCGCTGAACGGGACGTCCTGCGCCTCTCCCGCCAGACCCCGCCGCGGCGGCTCCTGGGCGCAGAGCAGAAGGGCCGCGACAAGGAAGCCGGGTGCTCCGACCATCATGAGCACCCACTGCCAGCCATGGATGGTAAGACCCATCCAGTGCGTGACCGGCCACGTCGCCACCATGGTGAGCAGCAGGCCACCCAGGTAAAAGCCGAGTACGTTGCCACTGATGAAGCCGAGCTGCAGGAAGCCGATGGCGCGCGGCAGTCGCGCCGGGGGAAAATAGTCGGCGAGCATCGAGTAGGAGCCCGGGGCGTGCGCCGAGCCGCCGGCACCGACCAGCATGCGGCTCATGAACAGCTGCACGAAATTCTGCGCGAGCCCGCCGAGCGCAGTGATACCGCCGATGAGGGAGACGCCGCCGGCAAGGACGTACTTGCGCGGATAGATGTCCACCAGGCGCGCGAGTGGAATGCCGACCAGCACGTAGAAGACGATGTTGGCGGGTCCCAGGAGGAACCCGAGCTGCTCGTCGCTCAAGTGAAAATCGGCCTTGATGTGCGGGGCCATCATGCTGAAGATCTGCGCGTCGAGGAAATTCAGCGCCGTGGCCAGGATGATCACGAACAGGCCGTAATAGGCGGCGCTGCCGGCGGGCCATCCCTGCGCCTGTGGACCGGCATCCGCCGCCGGAGCGATCGCCCCCGGTGCCTCAGCGACCATTGCTCTCCCCCTCGCGCGCTGCGCTTTGCCAGCGCCAGACTGTATGTGTTAGATACAATATGACTCGTGGCGGTTTGTCCAGCGCTTTTATGTGCGGCGCCGGGCACAGCCGCTGAGAGCACCATTGGGGTAAGCGCGGCATGCAGAACCTGCCAGGAAAAACCGCCTTCGTGACCGGGGGCGCCAGCGGTATCGGGCTCGGCATTGCCAAGGCCCTGCTCGGCGCCGGCATGAACGTCGTCATCGCGGATATACGCGATGACCATCTCGCCGAAGCGACGGCCGCGCTCGGCACGCCTGGACGCGTGCTGGCGCTGAAGCTCGACGTCACCGACCGCGGCGCCTACGCGCGCGCCGCAGACGCCGCGGAAGCACGATTCCGGCATATCCATATCCTCTGCAACAACGCAGGCGTTGCGGTCGTAGGGCCCACGGAGCTGGCGACCTTCGCCGACTGGGACTGGGTGCTGGGAGTGAACCTCGGCGGCGTGGTGAACGGCATCGTCACCCTCCTGCCGCGCATGCTGAAGCACGGCGAGGGGGGCCACATCGTCAATACTTCCTCCATGTCGGGGCTCGTGCCCCATGGAGGCGCCACCATCTATGTCACCTCGAAGGGTGCGGTCCTCAGCATGATGGAGTGCATGCGCCCCGAGCTCGAGCCGCGCGGGATCATCTGCTCAGCCTTCTGCCCGGGAGCCGTGCAATCGAATATCGCCGAGGCCGGCAAGACGCGGCCCAGCGCACTCGCCGATTCCGGCTATGCCGAGGCCGACAAACCCCGCCAGCAGAACACCAGCTTCTTCCATCTGTTCCGCACCAAGGAAGAGGTCGGCGAGCGGGTGCTACAGGGAATACTGAACGATGAGCTCTACATCATGACCCACAGCGAATTCCGCCAGGGGGTCGAGGAGCGTGCGCAGGCGATGTGTGCCGCTGTACCCGAGCTCCCTGAGAACGAGGAGTACAAGCGCACCTTCAGCTTCCTGTTCCGCAATCCCGTCCACGCAGCCGAAGCGGCGCGCCAGAAGAAACGAGGCAGGTCATGAAGGACTTTGCAGGGCGTACGGCCTTTGTCACAGGTGGGGCGAACGGTGTCGGTATCGGTCTGGTGCGTGCGCTGCTCGCGCAGGGGTGTAACGTCGCCATCGCCGACATCCGCCCGGCGCATATCGACGCTGCGCTGAAGGCGCTCGACAATCCGCGCGCCATGGGTGTGCAGGTGGACGTGTCCTCTCGAGCGGATCTGGCACGCGCCGCGGAGTCGGTCGAGGCCAGGTTCGGCGTCGTGAGCCTGCTGTTCAACAATGCGGGCGTCAATCTCTTCCAGAGCGTCGAGGAGTCGAGCTACGACGACTGGGACTGGATCATGGGTGTCAATCTCCACGGTCCGATCAATGGCGTCATGACTTTCGTCCCGCGCATGATCCGTGCGAAGCAGGGCGGCTACATTGTCAATACCGCCTCGATGGCCGGCTTCCTCGCAGCCGGCGTCTGCGGCATCTACAACACCACGAAATTCGCCGTGCGCGGCCTTTCCGAGTCGCTGCGGGCGAGCCTCGCGGCGCACGGCATCGGGGTGTCGGTGCTGTGTCCGGGGCTGGTGAAGTCCTATATCTACGCGAGCGACGAGATACGGCCAGAGGCTCTCAAGGGCGGCGCCAAGCCGGTGAATGCGCAGAACGTGAAGCGCCTGGCGGAAGTGCACCAGTTCGGCATGGAACCGGATGTGATCGCGGCGCGCGTGCTCGAGGCGATGCGCGAGGATCGCTTCCATGTCTTCAGCCACCCGGAGTTCAAGGACGAATTGAGCGAGGTGTTCGGCGAGATACTGCAGGACTTCCGCGACTATCCGGTCGATCCCGGCTTTCAGCAGCGCACCGATTTCGAGAAGACGCGCCGCGAGAGCTACCGCAAGCAGCGCCGGGGCCTGAAGGGCCAGTGAGCATGCGTGTCGAGGCGCTCGATCACGTCAACATCATCACCGCGGACCTCGAGGGCACTGCGCGGTTCTACGCGGAGCTCTTTGGCCTCGAGCCGCGCGATGGGCCCCCGCCGCTGACACACGCGAATGCGCGCTGGATGTACGATGCCGCCGGCCGCGCCGTCATCCACATCAACAGCCTCGAGTGCCCACGTGCCTACGACCGTGAGGTCCGCGCAGCGCCGACCGGGGCTCTGCATCACGTGGCGCTCAGGTGCTCGGGCTACGAGGAGCTGCGTGCCGCACTCATTGCGCGTGGCCTCGACCATCGGATCAATCTGGTGTCCGCAATCGGTCTGCGGCAGATCTTCGTGCTCGACCCGAACCAGGTGCTGCTCGAGCTGAATTTCTTCGGCGCGTGAGCGCACATCCCGTGCTCGAGCGCGCAGGGACTTAGGCGCAGTCCGGAGCCGGCAGCCAATGCCGTCCAGCTGCCGCTGACCGTGACTATCAGGTCGCGAGAATCGCGCTGACCAGCCGGCGGGCCTCGAAGAGCAGGGCCACCGATGCGCTGAGCACGATCACGGCGGCGAGTGCAAAGAAGGTTACCCCGGCAACATCTGCCGCCGTCTGCCCATGGCCTTCGAGCTGGGTGAACACCCGCTCGGCACGCAGCAGCAGCGACCACAGCGCGTACGTTACGCCTAGCGTCAGGACCATGAGGCCGATCATTGCGATGATGCCCATGACACGAAGTGTGCCGCGCCCATCCTGGGCCGCGTTGACACGGTTCACAGATATCTGCTGAGCGCAGGACATCCGCGCTCATCGGGCCGCGCCCGAGCGCGCCTGTTCTGCCTCTATCTACCCGCGGTCGCGGCCGAAGGCTCGCAGACCCACGTAGCTCGCGGCGAGGCTGAAGATGAGCAGCGCGATCGCCATTACGAGCCAGGGCGAGGTGTGCTCATAGTCGAGCTGAATGATGTGACGCGCGACGGCGATGAGCGCCACGCTGATGAGAAATTCCATCCGGAAGCGATGCTCGATGAAGTAGTTCCGGAGTGTGTCGAGCAACTCGAGTCCGAGCACCACCAGCAGCACGCCGGCGAACAGCGCCTGAACCGCTTGCTGCAATTCCGCGATGCTGTCGATCTGTCCCCACGAGCGTCCGATCTCGCGAAACACCAGCAGCACGAGGATCAACAACGCCGTCCCGATGCCGAGCGCCATGGTGGCTCGCAGGATCCACACCACCCACAGGTCGAACAGGACCGAGAGACGCTTTGGGTCAACCACGGAAGCTCCCCTTGTTGGTCGAGCCGCCGTTGAGTCTAGCGTGCTCCCGGCTCGCCTGCGCGATTCAGACGTCCTGCGTGGCGGAGGCCGTTTTCCCGCGCTGCCGTGCCAGGCGCCATAGTCCGAGGGAAATGAGCAGAGCGACCGCAAGATCCCATACACACGGATCGCTCACGCGGTAGTAAGGCATGTAGCGCCACAGACCGTAGCGATCGATGACGAACTCTTCGATCGACCACCAGGCATCGTAGAACGCAATGCCGACCGCCACTTTGGCAATCATCGGCAGTTGCCCGAATGACAGCGTTCCCATCTTCGTGTCCTCCTCATCGCCGTGCGTCCGCACAGCTTTCCGGGCCCGAGCCTACGAGTTAAAGTGCGCTTTAAGTCAAGCCTGGAGCCACGGCGGGAGGTGATGCGCGTGCCGAGCATGTCCATCGGGCAGGTCGCCCGCATCTGTGGACTCGCACCTTCGGCGATCCGCTATTACGAGCGGGCCGGCTTGCTGCCAAAGCCGATCCGGGTCAGCCGGCAGAGGCGCTACGGGAACGAGATCATCGGGCGCCTGCGCCTCCTCCAGGTTGCGCGCGAGGCCGGCTTCAGCATTGCCGAAACCCGCACGTTCGTGGCGGGGTTCTCGGCGGCCACACCGCCCGCGATTCGGTGGCGGACACTGGCCAGGCGCAAGATGACGGAGATCGAAGCTCAGCTGGCGCAGCTGCACCGGATGAAGCTGTTGTTGGAATCAGGCTTTCACTGCCGTTGCCTGAGCATCGAGGATTGCGCGCGCATCATTGGCGAGGCATCGCCTGATCCGCCGAGCGCCCGCTCTCCTCGGGGGAGATGAAGAGTTCGCCGGCCGCAGCCACGGCTCAGCCGGGCGCGGCGGGCGGCTGCCACTCCTGACAGGGCAGGTTCGCTTCAGGCGCCTGCGCGCGTGCGCCAGCCGCTCTTGTAGGTTTCACGCGCCACGCGGCTATATGGCACCGGACTCACGATCACGCGAACTTCGGTCTGCCGGTGCGGCTCGACCGTGGTCTTGCGAGTGCCGCCGTTCTCCTCTCCCCACACGACCCGCAGCTCCGTGCCGACCGGGATATCCGGATGTACCGTTGCAAGGCTCAACGCCTGCTTCTCGTTGTAGCTGTAGCCGGTAAACATCGACAGGCCAACTGTCCTGCCATCGGCGTCGATCACTCGGTCGTAGTTGGAGGAGGCGTAGTTGGCGAGCGGTACGTCGAAGAACTTGTACTGCTCCCCTTCCGGGTTGAAGAGCGAGGCCATGATCCTCGTCATGTCCTCCGCGCTCCAGGCGAGTGTCACCTTCTTGCGCTGCGTCTCGGGCTTGAGCCGCTGCAGCGCCTCGCGCCCGTGGAAATCATGGTCGAAGCGGATGAACGAGCCGTAGCCGAGCTCGAATGGATTGAGGTAGTAGTCCTCGATGTTCTCGGACACGAAGCTGCCGCCGATCGAGCCGGTGGCCTCGTAACTGTCCGGGCCCAGCCACTGCCGGTACCCCCTGAGTTCGTCGCCCGTATAGATCGCAGGCAGCGGCGAGGGGATCCAGCCCGATTCCAGGGTATTCGCAGGATATGCACGGCTCCCGCACGCCACGATGCCGAACTCCTTGCCCGCCTCGAGAATGGCGGCGCGGATCTCGTCCTGCTGCGCGTAGGGGCCCCAGATCTCCAGCCCTGGCGCGCCCGACATGCCGTGGCGCAACGTGCGCACGTTCCTGCCGGCAATTCTCATCGTGGACATGTTGAAGAACTTCAGCTGCTCGAGCGGGCCGCCGTTCAGCTTCTCGATGACCGCCCAGGCCTTCGGTCCCTGGATCTGGAAGCGCCAGACCGAGCGGGTCACCGGTTTACCCATGGGCCGCATCGGCGAGCGGTCATCGAGCTCGACCTCGACGTCGTAACCACCGGTCGCGGCATGAAAGCGCAACCAGTCGGAGGCCGGCGCCCGGCCGACGTACAGGAACTCCTGGTCGGCGAGATAGAACAGGATGCCATCGCCGATCACGTGACCGTAGGGCGTGGTCGGAACGTACTGCTTCGCCTTGTTGACGGTGAAGCCCTGCATCGAGTTGATGGCGGTGTCGCTGAAGAGCTTGAGCGCATCCTTGCCGCGGACGTACAGGTTCACCATGTGGTGCGTCTGGTCGAAGAGCACGGCGCTGTGCTGCCAGGCCCACTGCTCGCTTCGCCAATTGCTGAACTCCGCCGGCACGACCGGGTAAACGTAGGCTCCGAGCTGCGAGTTGCGCAGCAGCCGTACGATGTTGTCCGCTCCCGCCAGGATTTCTTCGAGACTCCGCGCGGCCATGACTGATCCCCCTTGCCTCACCTCGATGATATCGTAATTTGTATGTGACACAAACAAATGGCGGCGCCGGCCTCCGCTGGCCGGCATTACCCCGGGCTGGCGATCACCACTTTGCCGAACAGCTCCGCCGAGGACTGATAGGCGTAGGCGGCCCTGGCCTCGGTGATATCGAACACCCGGTCGACGACCGGCTTGAGCTGATGCCGGTCGACGAAGTCGTTCAGCTCGCGCGCCATGGCAGCGGAGCCGACGAAGATGCCCCGCAGGCTTGCGCCCTTCACCATGAGGGGCATCGGGTTGGTGTCGCCCTGCATCGACAGCACGCCGATGAGCGCGATCTCGCCGCCGAAACCGACAGCCTGCATGGATTGCGCGAGCGTACCGAGGCCCCCCACCTCGACCACATGATCGATGCCGCCGCCCGCGAGCGCGGCAGCTTTGGCGCCCCACTGAGGCTCGGACTTGTAGTTGAGCGTGGCGTCGGCCCCGAGCTCTTTCACACGAGCGAGCTTCGCATCGCTCGATGAAGTCGCGATCACCCGCGCTCCGGCGGCCTTGGCGATGCGTAGCGCCAGCAACGACACGCCGCCCGTGCCGATGAGCAGCACACTTTGCCCGCGCTCGAGCGGACGCCACCCCTTCATCAGCGCATTCCAGGCGGTCACTCCGGCGCACGGCAGTGTCGCCGCCTCCTCGAAGCTCAACGAGCCGGCGAGCTTGACCACGCCCGTCTCGGGCAGCGTCAGGTAATCCGCGAGCATGCCCTTCGCAGGTGGACAACCGAGCGCGTCGCCCTTGACCGCCGGCGGCGGCCCATCCGGCCAGCGCTGGAAGAAGGTACCGGCCACCCGGTCGCCCGCAGCCAGTGATTTCACCCCGGCGCCGACTGCCTCGACCACTCCGGCACCGTCGGAGAGCGGAACTCCAGCCACTTTGATGGCTGAACCGAAGTACTTGCCGCGGGCGATAGCCTGATCACGGAAGTTGAGGGAGGTCGCGCGCACGCGCACCAGCACTTCGCCTGCGGCCGGATCCGGGCGCGGCAGCTCGATGAGTTCGGCCTGATCGATCGAAGTGCACCCCGCCGGTAATAGCCAGGCGCGCATTTTCGTCGTCGTGCTCATCGTGCCCCCGACCAGGTGCGTAGCCCTGGAGTTGTACGATCCTCACCGGCGAGAGCACGCTTCACCGCGGGGCGCGTCCGCATCCTTTCAATCCATGCGACGACGCGCGGGCAGCGCTTCTCGATCTCCATCTCCGGAAACATGCGCTCCACCGACACACCGCACATGGAGAAGAAATTGATGTCGGCGAGGGTGTAGTCGTTGCCGGCGAGCCAGGCGGTCGCGCCAAGCTGCTTCTCGGCCTTGTCCACTGCGTAGAGGATCTTGTCGGTCGCGTAGGCCAGATCCTTTTCGCTGAAGCCGGAGCGCGCGGTGCGCCACTTGATGCGCTGGTCCGGCAGCGGGATGCGTTCCATCAGCCGCTCGAACTCCCCGCTCTCGACGCTGCGCGCGATGATGCCCACCATGCGGTGCCAGCCGTGCATGGAGACATAGTTCATCACCTGCTCATCGCAGAATTTGTTCCAGTAGCGCATGCGCGCCGCGCCCACCGGGTCGCGCGGCCGCAGCGGCACGTCAGGGAAGACGTCCTCCAGGTACTCGTTGATGACGGTCGTGTGAGTGATGATGACGCCGTCGTGGTCGAGCACCGGCACCTGCCCTTCCGGGTTGACGGCCGTGAACCACGGCTCGTGCTGCTCGAATTTGTGCAGGTCGACGTAGATGCTCTGCCAGGGCAGACCCTTCTCGATGAGCGGAACCATCGACTTCAGCGAGTTCGCCAGCGGCTCCGCGTGATAGTACTTGAGTGTCATGGACGCCTAACGTGGTGTGAGAGTGCCCAGAATGCCGCCATCGACCGCTATGGTCTGCGCGGTGATGTGGCTGGCACGATCGGACAGGAGGAAACAAACCAGCTCCGCCAGCTCGTCCGCGGTTCCGATACGGCCCTGAGGCACGTTGGTGCCGAGGCGCGCGCGGATCGCCTCGACGGGCGCGCTGGGGTCGAGCTGCATGAGCATCGGCGTCTCGATGAGACCGGGCAGCACGCAGTTGACGCGCACGTTGCGCGGCGCGGCCTCGGCCGCCGCCGCGTGCGCGAGCCCCATCACCGCATGCTTGGAGGCGACGTAGCCGACGTTGTTTGGCATGCCGCGTGCGCTCGCGAGGCTGCCGGTGACGACGATGCTGCCGCTGCCGGCGGCAAGCATCGCTGGCAGTACCCGCTTCATGGCCCAGTAGACGCTGGTCAGGTTGGTGCGCAGCAGGGTGTCGAACTGCGTATCGTCGTACTCTGCGAGCGGTGCGAAGCGACCGCCGGCGCCGGCGTTGGCGAAGAGTCCCGACACTGCGCCGAAGGCACCCTCGGCCTTGTCGATCGCTGCGAGTAACGCCGGCCGCTCAGAGACGTCGGCGACCGCCCAGTCGGCGGTGCCGCCATCGCGCGCGATTGCCGCCGCGGCCGCGGCGAGCTTGGCGCCACTGCGCGCGATGAGGAACACGCGCGCACCGCGGCGCGCCAACAGCCGCGCCGTCGCGAGCCCGATGCCGCTCGAGGCACCGGTGATGAGCACGTGGCGGTTGGCGAACTCGCTCATTTGAGACCCAGCAGCCTCGCGGCGTTGTCCTTCATGATCCCCGGCAGCACCTCCGGCTTGAAGCCGACCTGCTGCGCCGTCTCCAGCCACTTGTCGGGGTGAATGAGCGGGAAATCCGAGCCGAACATCATCTTCGCCTTCAGCGGACCGTTGGCGTATTGGATGATCTGTGGCTGGAAGTACTTCGGGCTCCAGCCGGAGAGATCGATGAAAACGTTGTCCTTGTGCAGCGCCATCGAAAGGCTCTCGTCCACCCACGGCCAGCTCGGGTGAGCGAGCACGATCTTCATAGCGGGGAAGTCCACGGCGACATCGTCGATCAGCATGGGCTGCCCCCACTTGAGCCGCACGCCGCCACCGCCGGGGAGTCCCGTGCCCATACCCGAATGACCGGTGTGAAAGATCGCTGGCAGCTTGTGCGCGGCGATCACCTCGTAGATCGGGTAGGCGACTCGGTCGGCCGGGTGGATGTTCTGCATGATGGGATGGAACTTGAATCCGCGCACGCCATGATTCTCGATGAGGTCGTGCGCCTCGCGCGCACCCATGCGCCCTTTGCGCGGATCGATCGAGGCGAACGGTATGACGATGTCGGCGTTCTGCACCGCGAAGTCGGCGATCTCGTAATTGCTGACGCGTTTCGCGCCGATACTGCTCTCGCAGTCGACCGTGAACAGGCAGAACGCGATCTGCTGCTTCCGATAGAGGGCGATGATCTCGGGGATCTTCGGCCGCTCGCGCGGCACCTTGAAGTACGCCGAGGCCGCATCGTAGAAGCGGCCCATGACCGGATCCTCGGGATCGTGGCACGAGACATCCGCATGAACGTGCACGTCGATCGCGCGCACCTTGGTGAGATCGATCATGCCGCCGCCCTTCAGGCCAGCATCTTCGGGCCGGTTTGCTTCGCCTGCTCGATCTCCGCCGCCCGATCGCGCTTGATCGGTACGTCGCGACCCGCCTGCACGGCGGGGCGCGAGCCCATCAGCGCCAGCCAGCGCTGCAGGCTCTCGAACTCATCGACGCTCACGCCCGACCAGTCGTGTCCCGACACCCAGGGCCACAGCGCCATGTCGGCAATGGAATAGTCCCCGGCGATGAACTCGTGACTGGCGAGCTGCCGGTCGAGCACGCCGAAGAGCCGCGTGACCTCGCGCTGATAGCGATCGATCGCCGGCTGAATCTTCTCCGGGAAATAGCGCAGGAACACGTTCGCCTGCCCCATCATGGGACCGATGCCGGACATCTGGAACATGAGCCACTGCATCACGCGGCTGCGGCCCTGCACGTCGCGCGGCAGGAATTTGCCCGTTTTCTCGGCGAGATAGAGCAGGATCGCGCCGGACTCGAACACTACGAACCCCTCGTCATCGAGTGTGGGAATGCGGCCGTTCGGATTCAGGCGCAGGTACCAGTCGGCCTTCTGCTCGTTGCTCGCAAAATCGATCACCCGGACTTCGTAGGGCAGTGCCATTTCCTCGAGCGCGATCGAGATCTTCCAGCCGTTCGGCGTCGCAGCGGTGTAGAGTTTGATGGCCATCGGTTTCTTTCTCAGCCCCAGCGGTTGATTTCCGGTCCGACGCTCCAGCTCGCCGCAGGCTCGGGCGTCCGCGCCAGCGACAACGCTTGCGCGACTGCCCGCGAAGCCTTGACACGCGCGAGCCAGTCCCTCATGCGTGGGCGATCGGCGAACGCCTCCGGCACCAGCGGCACCATGCCGGCAAGCCATGCGAAGCTTTCGAGATCGGCGATCGAATAGTCGCCCATCAGCCATTCACGGTCGGCGAGCCGCGCCTCGATGCACTCCGCCGCCTGCCGGATCTTGCTGCGGCTGTCCTCGAGCTTCTCCGCGGAGAACTGCCTGGCGGCAATCTCCTCCCAGCGCGCGCGCAGGTCCACGCTGCCGATACGCTCCAGCATCGCGCCGTCGGCGTGCGGCGGATGCGCATGGCAACCGAGGTATGCCGCCGCAGGTGCGGTGCGCTCGATCATCTGCCGGCACCACTTCATCGTCTCCCACCGATCGTAAGCGTCGGGGGGACGAAGCGCCGCGCCCTGCCCCACCTCATCGAGATAACAGGCGATGAACACCGAGTCGCTCATGGCTTCGCCATCGGCCACGAGCACCGGTCCCTCGCCCTCGATGCTCATTGCCACCAGCGGCTGCTGCGCACAGGGAAGGGCGTGGCGCTCGCCTCGGGCGAGATCGACGTACCTCAGATCCGCCGGTACCTGCTTGGCGAAGAGCGCCGCGAGCACCGTCAGAGAGGGGCCGTTCGGCTCACCGTGGTAGAGCGTCAGGCTCATGCGATCTGTCCCGCCGCGATGTGCGGCTGCTCGAGGATCTTGACGCGCTCGACCATACTGGTGCGGCCCATCGCCCAGCAGGCCCGGGTCGCCGGACGTGCATAGATGGTGCGCAGCCAGCGCAGGATGTTAGGTGTCAGGTCGTCATTGGACAGCGCCGGCTGTGCCAGCGGCAGTGCGTAGGCGAGATTGAAGCCGTTGATGTCGGCGAGGCTGAACTCATTGCTGGCGAGCCACGGGCGTTCGGCCAGCGCGTCCTCGAGCAGGCGGATGCCGAGCGCCACGCGGCGCCGCGACTCGGCCATCTCCTCGGCGCCGAAATTGCCGGAGATCGCCTTGGTCCAGGCAACGCGCCGCTCCGGCAGCGGAATGCGCTCGACGGCTGCCTTGAGCTCCGCCGGGTCGCGGGAGCGGACTGCGGGACCGACGAATACGCTCCAGCCGATCATGGAAAAGCTCGGGCCGAGCCACTGGTCCATGAGCTTCATCCACCAGCGCACCCGCCAGCGGTCACGCGGATCCGCGGGCATCAGTTTCGGACCCGGAAACGCCTCATCGACGTATTCCATCATGGCGGTCGACTCGGTGAGCACGCGATCACCATGCACCATCGCCGGGATCGTGCCCTGGGGATTGACGGCAAGGTACTCTGGCCGGTGCTGATCGAATCTGAGCAGGTCGAGATAGTGGCTGTTGAATGCCACGCCCTTCTCCATCAGCGCCAGCATGGGCTTGCCGGAATTGGCGTTCGGCTCCCAGTGATACAAGGTGACGCTGTGCATCCGCTGCGATCCCCCTTTGTAAGTGTTGCATACCATTGGACCGGTCGCCGGTCAAGCGAGGCCCAGGCTGCGACTCGAGGGCGAAAACCAGCGCCGGAGGGCCCGCCGCGCGGATCTAGCCCCGCGGGACCCAGCCGTGGCGCAGGTTGTCGCGCCGGCCGCCGGCGGCGCGGTAGTCCTTCTGCAGCTGCGCGAGCCGATCCGGACTCGGCGAGGGCTGCAGGGCCTGCGAGCCTTGCCGCGAGCCCGGCGCATCGGCAAGCGTGCCGCGCAGCTCCGCCGGGACACGAGTTGCAAAGTCTGACGGCACGGGCTTGTAGCGGCCAGCCGCCGACACCGGCGGGCGGCCGTCGAGCTTGTAAAGCCGTGCGGAGTTGAGGCCCAGAATCTTGCGCCGGGCTTGCTCATCGAGGCGCGGGTAACCGTACCTCCTCGCCATCGCCTCGGGGATCTGAAAGCGCCACAGTGCCTCGATCTGCCACTGTGGTGCGCCGTACCAGAGCGAGTCGGAACCGAATACGATGCGGTCAGGACCCCAGTACTTCAAAAGCTGCCCGAGGATATGGGCGCACACCGTCGGGAAGGTGGTCACGGTCGCGGCGAAGGTCGTGCCGAGCTCGGCGTAG
The DNA here is from genome assembly GCA_036498445.1 of Steroidobacteraceae bacterium. Taxonomy (GTDB): domain Bacteria; phylum Pseudomonadota; class Gammaproteobacteria; order Steroidobacterales; family Steroidobacteraceae; genus 13-2-20CM-66-19. Next base: position 12,719 of record DASYFL010000012.1, on the reverse strand, counting down.
ACATTGGGCAGGTGCGCGCATTGTTGCGCCATGCGCGTGATCCATTGCACGTCCGGTACACCTTCCAGCAAGCGGCCGTCGCGCACGGCGCGCAGCGAGTGGTGGGCATAGAAGAGCGGCGCCCACGCGGCGTGGTAGATGATGAAGTTGAACTCGGGCCAGTCGCGTGCCGCTTTGGGGATGTCGTTGGGGTTACCCATGGACGGCAGGTCGCTTCCCGGGTCGGAGGGGTCACCGAGCGTCGTCAGCCCCTTGTGGATGCAGATGTTGAAGAAACCCGGCCGGTCCTTGAGTTGTGTGCGGTTGCGCCGGATCAACTCGTAGGTCGGATAGGCGATGGCCTCATCATCGAGGCTCCAGCGGTCCATGCCACGTGTCGGGTCGCCGTCGTCCTTGGCGGAGAAGGCGATGGTGTAGCCTTTCCAGGAGTCCGGGTGGCACTCCTCGATCTGTCGCTGCATGAACTCGAGGTTGTGCTTTCCCGGGTAGAACTGGCCGTGGGCGAGCATGCGCGTCGAGCCGGCAATCCGGTTCACGAAGTCGCGTACTGCAGCGGTCTGATAGCCGGTGAGGATCTCCGATGACAGCGATTCCGCAATCGTCCGCGGCGGAATCGGTTCCTTGGCTCCCGGCGGCAGGAAGAGTCCGAGCGGTGCGTTGCTCAGGACTCCAATGGTCACGCTGCTATCGAGATACACGTCCTTCACCAGCGAACTGAGAGTGAAATCCGCGCCCACGTTGGGGGTCTGCTGCAGTGAGCCGGTCCATGCCGACCACGGATTGCCGAGCTCATCGGGAAAGCCTTCGGGATTGAAGGGGTTCGCCTTGAAGCCTGCCGCGGTACTCGCCGCACCGGCGCCCTGCGAGGTAGCCCGCAGCGGCAACCCGGCCGCCCCCTGGCTGTCGCGAACCATGTGCAGCTGATCATCGAGCACGAAGAGATCGGCTGGCGGTCCCTTTTCGGCTGCCGCAGCGGGCTCGAACAGTTCGAAGTGACTCGTATCGAAGAAGGGGCCGAAGACCTCGTTCATCGCAATGAACGAGGCCGCCATGCCACCGGCGCCGCACAGGAAGCCGCGGCGCGAGACGCCCAGGCGCTTCGCGGTCTCAGCCGCGACTGCGGCAACGCGTGCCTCGACCTCGCGCTGTGCCCGCGTCTGGGAGAACGGCACGTACTCGCCGTTCGAGACGTTGCGTGTCGGCACGGCGGTGCGCAGTGGATCCGATGCTTCGGCTCGCTCGAGGTCTTCGAGCTGGTGGTGCGAGAACCAGGTGTCGGTGTCACCGCAATCCGGGTTGTGCTGGCTCACAGATCCCCCTCAGATCCTAGACGCACAGGCTGCAACATTGCGACAAGGGCCGGGTCGAGTTTTTCGGGCATCGCTGCCATCAAAGCCGCGTGGCGTGCTGCAGCCATGGGTCGCCACTCGCCGTGCGTGATGATGTAAAGCTCATCGTTCATGATGGCTTTCACTACGAGCGAGCCGACTTCCTTCGGTTGCATCATGCTCGGGAACACCACTCCCATACCAGCCTCCTCGGCCTGCCGGAAGGCATCACCCACGCCGAACCCGGCGGGACGGTTCTTCGCGACCTCACGAATGTTGGTCTTCACCGGCCCGGGGCACAGTACCGACACTCCGATACCCTCACCTGCCAACTCGCTGCGAATCGTCTCTGAGATGGCTACGACGGCTGCCTTGGCTGCGACGTAAGTGACGAACGCCGCCGGCATGGGGACGAGCGCGGCCAGCGAGGCGGTGTTGACCACATGTCCGCCTTCGCCATGGGCGCGGATGCGGGGCAGAAAAGTCTGCAGCCCGTTGATGACACCGCCGAGATTCACAGCAAGAGCAAAGTCCCAGTCCGCGTACGTGATGCCTGCGAACGGTCCCGTGATCCCGACCCCCGCGTTGTTGACCAGCACGTGCACCTTGCGGAACACCCGTTCGGTCTCCTCAGCCGCCGCCGCCATGGCGTCGCGATCGGTCACGTCGAGGCGGATCGCGTGGACGTGCTCCGAGTGACCTCGCCGCGTGAATTCAGCCATAGCTTCATCGATGTGGTCCTGCCGCAAGTCGGCGAGCACCGCGCTCATCCCCGCATCGAGGAAGGCGCCGGCGATGCCCAGTCCGATTCCGCTCGCTCCACCTGTAATGAAGGCCACTTTTTCCTTCAGGTCTTTCATACGCACTTTCCCCGTAAGGCTCCTCAGTCGAAGCTCAACCCCACGTAGTTCTCGGCGAGCGACCGCGAGGCGGCGACGGAGCTCGCCAGGTACTCCAGTTCCGCAGACTGCATGCGCTGTGCGAAGCGATCCGTGGAGAACCGATGTAACAACCGTGTGAACCACCAGGAAAAGCGCGTGGCTTTCCAAACGCGCGAGATAGCGCGGGTGGAATACTCTTCCAGCAGCGTCGTGCTGCGATTGCGGTAGAACTCGATGAGGCCGCGCGAAAGCACGCGCACGTCGGCGGCCGCGAGATTCAAGCCCTTCGCCCCGGTGGGCGGCACGATATGCGCCGCGTCTCCCACCAGGAACAACCGTCCGAACTGCATCGGTTCGGTGACGAGGCTGCGCAGTGGCACGATGATCTTCTCGAGCGAGGGTCCGGTCACCAGGCGGGATGCGTGGCGTTCGGGCAGCCGGGCGCGCAGCTCATCCCAGAAGCGACTGTCCGGCCATTCCTCGACCTTGTCCTCGAGCGAGCACTGCAGATAGTAGCGGCTGCGGTCACGTGACCGCATGCTGCAGAGTGCGAAGCCCCGTTCGTGGTTGGCGTACACCAGCTCCTCGTGCAGCGGTGGTACATCCGCGAGCAGCCCGAACCAACCGAATGGATACACGCGCTCGTACTGCGCAAGTCTCGCCCGGGGGATGACGCCGCGGCTGACGCCATGGGAGCCGTCGCAGCCGGCGAGGAAATCGCAGCGCAGCTCCTGGCGAGCTCCGGCGTGCATATAGCTCACCCGCGGCGCTTGGCTTTCACAGTCATGAAGTGCCACATCGCCCACCTGCCAAAGCACCGCGCCGGGCTCGCGCGCGCGCGCCTCCGCGAGATCCTTTTGCAGCTCGTTCTGCCCGTAAACCAGCATGTTCTTTCCGGTCAGGGTTTTGAGGTCTATGCGGTGACAACCATTCGCGAACGCGACGTCGAAGCCTTCGTGGACGAGCCCCGCGTGCATCATCCGCTCGCCAACTCCGGCCTGCTGGAGCAACTCCACCGTGGTCCACTCCAGAAGTCCCGCGCGGATGCGCGCCTCAACGTGCTCCCTGGATTCTCTCTCCAGCACCACCGAGTCAATCCCCTCGCAGGACAACAGCTGCGAGAGCAGGAGGCCGGAGGGCCCGGCACCGATGATCGCCACCTGAGTTGCGCGCATGCTGACCCCGCGCCGAGTCATCGTTGGACCGCATTCCGCACTGGTGGCGCGCCGCTAGCGGCCCGGGCGTGCCGGCGCAGTCCCTCGATGAGCTGCGACTGCACCTCTGTCGGCCGCCAATCGCGACGGACCGTGAGTCCAATCGACCGCGTTACCCGTCCAAGAGGATGCGCCAGCGCGACCAACTGCCCGCTGGCGAGCTCGTGGTGTATCTGGTGTTCCGAGAGGAGCATCACGCGGTCGCTGGCGAGCAGCAGTGACCGTGCCGCGACCAGCGAGTTGCATTCGATCGGCGCGACGCTGTGCTGTACCTCGAGCCGGCCGATGAGCGTCTCGAAATGCCGCCGCAGCGGCGAATCCCGCCGCGGCGCGATCCAGGGATAGCATGAGAGTGTCGCCAGTGTGGGCGCGCCGCGGCCGGCGAGTGCATGCTGCGCGCCCACGACGATAGCGAGCGGGTCATCGAAGAGGTGCTCCTGCACGATGTCCTCATAGGGTACGGGGTCACGCAAGGCACCCACCAACACATCAGCCAGTCCCCGGCGCAGGGCAGCCAGCATGCTTTGATAGGGACCATCCAGGATGCTGATGCCGTGCTCGGGTCGCACGCTCGCGAACTCGAGCACTGCTCGCGCGACCAGCACGCTGCGCGCGAGCGGCATCGCCCCGATCGTCGTCGAGCCGCTTCCGGAGCCGTGTGCAGCCGCGACCTCTGCCTGGGCCTGGGCGATCTCTGCGAATGCCAGCCGGGTGCGCAAGGCCAGCTTCTCGGCCTCCCGGGTCGGGCGCACGCCGAAGCTCGTGACTTCGAACAGATCGGTGCCGAGAGAGCGCTCCAGTTGTCGTGCCGCGCGGTGCACCGCGGCTCGGGCACGGCCGGCGCGCCGGGCGGCACGCGCAAAAGCACCCTCCTCCACCACCGCAATGAGTGCACTGAGTTGCGTGGAAGTTATGCCGCTCAGGACTTCGCCGGAAGCCGGGTTGGCCGAACGGCTGCGCGCCGCGGCGAGAGCTTCCCGAAGCATTTGGAGGGCCCGGTCGACCCGTTCGGCAGCCGCGCGCCCCGCGCCCGTGAGTGCGAGGCCCGAATAACTGCGCTGCAGCAGGCGTGCTCCGAGGGCATCCTCGATGTGCGCGACCGCCTGGGTCACAGCCGGCTGACTCAGGTGCGCCGCACGCGCCGCAGCGCTCACGCTGCCGCGCCGGACGACCTGATCGAAGAGTACGAGGTGTCGCAGGTTCGGCGTCGTGCCGCCGCGCCGGGGTGCAGTCATGGCCATGTCCACAATTTCTTATACCCGGACCCGAATTGCAATTACCCTGGCAACCTCCTGTGGCAGGACAATCAGTGCCTCCGGGCCACCGAAAGGCGCCGCCATGAATGTCGTGTACACCGATATCCGCCGCGCCGATGCCGAGGTGGTGAAAGGACTGGCCCGCTTCGGCGTGGCCACGATTCACGAAGCACAGGGCCGGACCGGCCTCCTCGGTCCAACACTGCGGCCCATCTATCCCGGTGCCCACATCGCAGGTGCCGCGGTCACGGTAAGCCTCCCGCCTGCGGACAACTGGATGATCCACGTGGCAGTCGAGCAGTGTCAGGCCGGGGATGTGCTCATCGTCGCGCCGACCTCCTACTCGGATGCCGGCTACTTCGGCGAGCTGCTGGCGACCTCACTTGCGGCGCGCGGTGTGCGCGGACTGGTGATCGATGCGGGAGTCCGCGACGTGCATGAGCTGACCAGCATGGGCTTTCCAGTGTGGTCAAAGGCGATATACGCACAGGGGACCGTGAAGGAAACGCTCGGCTCGGTGAATGTTCCGGTCGTCTGCGCCGGCGGGCTGGTCAATGCCGGTGACGTGGTGATCGCGGACGACGATGGGGTGTGCATCGTGCCACGCCTCGAGGCACGGGCCGTGCTTACCGCGAGTGAGGCGCGTGAAGCCAAGGAAGCCACGACGCGCCAGCGTCTGCAGAACGGCGAGCTGGGCCTCGATATCTACGACATGCGGGACAAGCTCGCCAAGCGCGGCCTGGTGTACCGTCCGCTATCCTCACCGGAGTGAGCGACATGTTGCGCGCCATTCCGAGCACGCTCATGCGCGGCGGCACTTCCAAAGCGCTGTATTTTCACGCCGCCGACCTGCCGCAGTCGGTACGCGCCCGGGACCGCGTACTGCTCGCCGCCATGGGCTCACCCGATGCGCGCCAGATCGATGGCGTGGGGGGCGCGCACCCGCTCACCAGTAAGGTCGCGATCATCGGCCCTGCGACGCGCGCAGACGCCGATGTGGATTATCTTTTCCTTCAGGTCGTGGTCGAGAAGGCGGAGGTGAGCGACTCGCAGAACTGCGGCAACATCCTCGCCGGCGTGGGCCCCTGGGCGATCGAGCGTGGCCTCATGCGCATCACGGGGGCAGAGACACCGGTGCGCATCCACATGGTGAACACCGGAAGCGTCGCCGTGGCGCACGTGCCGACGCCTCACGGCGCAGTGGAATACGAGGGCGATGCCCGGATCGATGGCGTGCCGGGGAGCGCCGCAGCGATTCCCATCGACTTCCTCGACGTCGCCGGATCCTCCTGCGGCAAACTGTTTCCGACAGGATCCAACATCGAGCGCATCGAAGGCATCGAAGTCACCTGCATCGATAACGGCATGCCCGTTGTGCTGATGCGCGCCGCCGATCTCGGCAAGCGTGGCGATGAGTCGCCCGAGGAGCTCGAAGGTGACTCCGGGCTCAAGGCCCGCATCGAGCGCCTGCGGCTTGTGGCGGGACCGCGAATGAATCTCGGCGATGTGGGGAAGAAGACCGTGCCCAAGATGTGTCTCGTCTCGCCCGCGCGTCACGGGGGGACCCTCCACACGCGAACCTTCATACCGCACCGCGTGCACGAAGCCATCGGGGTTCTGGGGGCGGTGAGCGTCGCTACCGCATGCGTGACCCCCGGCTCGGTGGCCGCACAGGTGGCGAACCTGAGTCCACACTCAGGCCTGCAACGGCTCGAGATCGAGCATCCCACGGGCTTCTTCACCGTGGAGATGGACGTGACAGTCGAGGGTGCTGGCGTGACGGTGAACCGCTCCGCGCTGTTGCGCACCGCGCGCAAGCTGATGGACGGAGAGGTTTTCGTCCCGGGAAGTGCCTGGAGCGACTCATGACGCGCGAGCTCCAGCTCGGTCTCATCGGACTCGGGGAAGTCGGCCAGGCGGTGGCGAGCGACCTCCTCCTCAAGCAAGGCGTGAAACTGTGCGCATGGGACCGGCTCTTCCCTCTCGAGAAGAGTGAGCCGCAGCGCGCCGCCGCGGCGCTGCCGTTGCTGGCAGCGGCAAGCTCCATGGCGCAAGCGGTCCGCGACCGCGCGCTCGTCATCTCGGCGGTCACCGCGGGCGAGTGTCGGGCCGCCGCGCTCGAGGCGGCGCAGGCGCTTACGCCGGGCACGTACTATCTCGACCTCAACTCCGTCTCGCCGGGAACCAGGACGGAGGCCGCCCGCATGATTGAAGCGGTCGGCGGGCGCTACATCGAGGCGGCGGTGATGTCCCCGATCGCCCCGCAACGCAGCGCATCGCCGCTGTGGCTCGGGGGTCCTCATGCGCAGGAGTTTTTACCGCTCGCGCAGTCGCTCGGTTTCACGGGCGCAGCGGTGTATTCCGGCACGATCGGTGCAGCCTCGGCCGCCAAGATGTGCCGCAGCGTGATCGTCAAGGGCATGGAGGCGCTGCTCGCCGAGTCACTGCTCACCGCGCGACGCCACGGTGTCGAGGATGCCGTGCTCACTTCACTCAGGGACCTCTTCCCCGTCGGAGACTGGCGCAAGCTCGCCCGTTACATGATTTCGCGCTCTCTGCAGCACGGCCACCGGCGGGCAGAGGAGATGGAGGAAGCGGCCAAGACCGTGGCGGAAGCAGGGTTCGAGCCCTGGATGAGCCGCGCCTGCGTCGAACGGCAGCATTGGGGGGCCGCCCACGCCCAGGCGTTGATCCATGAGGCACTGGCAGACATGCTCGATGACATGCTGGCGCGCTCAGCCGCGCCGCAGCGGTCGCCGCAGGAGGCCTGCAGATGATCATCGATTGCCACGGTCATTACACGACCGCTCCGGCCGCTCACCAGAAGTTCCGCGAGGCTCAACTCGCCGGCCTCAAGACACCCGGCGCCGCTGCGGCCAGGCCCGGCACCATCGCGGATGATGAGATCCGTGAGAGCATCGAGAAGAATCAGCTGCGGCTGCAGACGGAGCGCGGCGCGGATCTCACGCTGTTCTCACCGCGCGCCTCCGCCATGGGACACCACCTCGGCAACGAGTCGATCTCGAGCGCCTGGACGCGCGCCAACAACGATCTCATCAAGCGGGTGGTCGACTTGTACCCGGAGAGCTTCGTCGGCGTGTGCCAGCTGCCGCAGTCGCCGGGCGTACCGATCGTCAACTCCATTGCCGAGCTCGAGCGCTGCGTGCGCGAGCTGAACTTCATCGGCTGCAATCTGAACCCCGATCCTTCGGGTGGACATTGGAATTCCCCGCCACTCACCGACCGGCACTGGTATCCGTTCTACGAGAAGATGGTCGAGCTGGATGTGCCGGCGATGATCCACGTGTCCGCCTCGTGCAATCCCAATTTCCACGCGACGGGCGCGCACTACATCAACGCGGACACCACGGCGTTCATGCAATTCATCGAGGGCGATCTGTTCCGGGATTTCCCTAGCCTGCGTTTCATCATTCCCCATGGCGGAGGAGCCGTGCCCTACCACTGGGGCCGGTACCGCGGCCTGGCGGACATGCTCAAGCGGCCGCCGCTCGAGGAACACGTGATGAAGAACGTGTTCTTCGATACCTGCGTGTACCACCAGGCCGGCATCGACCTCCTGGTGCGCGTCATCGACATCGGCAACATCCTGTTTGGCTCGGAAATGGTCGGCGCGGTGCGCGGGATCGACCCGCTCACTGGCCATTACTTCGATGACACCCGCCGCTATATCGACGCGCTCTCGCTCTCGGCCGCAGACAAAGAGCGGATCTTCGCGATGAACGCACGCCGCGTGTTCCCGCGGCTGAATGCGCAGCTCGAGGCACGCGGTCTGTGAGTTCCGAGCCGCTCATCCGGCCCGGTGATCCTGCGTGGCGTGCGAGTGCGGCCACCGGTGGATTCACCACCGATCGCGATTGGCTACCGTTTCATCCCGCGCCGCGCCGGCCGCGCTTCGCTGTGCCGCGCGGCGCGGTCGATGCCCACTGCCATGTGTTCGGGCCCGGCGCGCGCTTTCCCTACGCCCCGGAGCGTCGTTACACCCCGTGCGATGCGCCAAAAGAAAAGCTTTTCGGACTGCGGGACTACCTCGGGTTCGAGCGCAACGTGATCGTGCAGGCCACCTGTCACGGCGTGGACAACGGTGCCCTGGTCGATGCGTTGCGAAGCGGCGGAGGACTGGCGCGTGGGGTGGCAACGGTCGCGGCCGGGATCACCGATCGGGAGCTCACCGAGCTCGATGCCGCCGGCGTGCGCGGCGTGCGTTTCAACTTCGTGAAGCGGCTGGTCGACACGACGCCGCGCCAGGTACTGCTGGAGATCGCGCAGCGCGTCGCGCCACTCGGATGGCACGTGGTCATCTACTTCGAGGCCGCGGAGCTCCCGGAGCTGTACGATTTCTTCGCCTCGCTGCCGGCGACGGTGGTGGTCGATCACATGGGGCGGCCGGATGTGACGAAATCCGCCGACGGACCGGAGTTCGAGCTTTTCGTGAGGCTGATGCGCGAGCATGCCAACATCTGGTCGAAAGTGAGCTGTCCGGACCGGCTGTCGAAGAGCGGACCGCCGGAGTACGCGGATGTCGTCGCCTTCGCCCGGCGTATCGTCGAGACTTTTCCGGAACGCGTGCTGTGGGGCACGGATTGGCCGCATCCGAACCTGAAACCGCGCATGCCGGACGATGGCGACCTGGTGGATTTCATCCCGAGGATCGCCACCACCGCGGCGCTGCAGCGGCAGCTGCTGGTGGATAACCCGCTGCGTCTCTACTGGAGGGCACCGTAATGGCACGCGTCACGGCGGGTGTCACGACCTCGCACGTGCCGGCGATCGGCGCGGCGCTCGATAACGGCAAATCCCGGGATGCCTACTGGGCCCCGATGTTCGCCGGTTACGACTTCTCGAAGCGCTGGATGGCGGCGCAGAAGCCGGACGTCATCCTGCTCGCCTACAACGATCACGCCAGCGCCTTCAGCCTCGACATCGTGCCGACCTTTGCCATCGGCTGTGCGGAGCAGTTCCCCCCGGCGGATGAGGGCTGGGGTCCGCGGCCGGTGCCGGTGGTACAGGGCCACGCCGAGCTCGCCTGTCACATCGCCCAATCGGTGATCCAGCAGGACTTCGATCTCACGATCGTGAACCGCATGGATGTCGATCACGGTCTCACGGTGCCGCTGTCGCTGCTGTTCGGGCAGGTGCCGGCATGGCCGGCGCGGGTAATTCCGTTCCCGGTCAATGTCGTCCTTTATCCGCCGCCCTCCGGGCGGCGCTGCTACGAGCTCGGCAAGGCGCTGCGCCGGGCGGTCGAATCATTCCCTGCCGATCTCAATGTCCAGGTGTGGGGCACGGGCGGCATGAGTCATCAGCTGCAGGGACAGCGCGCGGGCCTCATCAACAAGGAGTGGGACGCGCGCTTCATCGAGCAGCTGATCGATGATCCGGACAGCCTTGCGCGCATACCGCACCTCGAGTACGTGCGCGAGGCGGGATCGGAAGGCATCGAGCTCGTGATGTGGCTCATCATGCGTGGCGCACTGAGCGACAAGGTGCGCACCGTGCACCGCTTCTACCACGTGCCCGCCTCGAATACCGCGGTGGGCCACCTGATCCTGGAGAACCTGGCGTGAAGATCATCCTCGCGGGCGCCGGCGCCTTTGGCGCGAAACACCTGGACGCCATCAAGACCATCGGCAACATCGAGGTGGTATCGCTCGTCGGGCGCACACTCGAGCCGACCCGCGCCGTGGCACAGAAGTATGGTGTGCCACATGTGACGACCGAGCTGGCCGAAGCCCTGAGTCGCCCCGGGGTGGAGGCGGCCATTCTCGCGACGCCTACCCAGCTGCACGCGTCACAGGCCATCGCCTGCCTGCAGGCCGGCAAGCACGTGCAGGTCGAGATACCGCTCGCCGACAACTGGACCGACGCGCGGACGGTCGCCGAGCTGCAGAAGCGCACGAGTCTCGTGTGCATGGTCGGGCACACGCGGCGCTTCAATCCCTCGCACCAGTGGATCCACAAGCGCATCGCCAAAGGCGAGCTCACGGTCCAGCAGATGGACGTGCAGACCTATTTCTTCCGCCGCACCAACATCAACGCACTCGGGCAGCCGCGCTCCTGGACCGATCACCTGTTGTGGCATCACGCCGCACACACAGTCGACCTGTTCAGCTACCAGACCGGCGCACCGGTGAGCATCGCCCACGCGCTGCAGGGTCCGGTCAGCCCGGCGCTCGGCATCGCCATGGACATGTCCATTCAGCTCAAGAGCGCCAACGGAGCGATCTGCACGCTGTCCCTGTCCTTCAACAACGACGGGCCCCTCGGCACCTTCTTCCGTTACATCTGCGACCACGGCACGTACATTGCACGCTACGACGATCTGATCGATGGCAAGGAGCAGAAAATCGATGTGTCGGACGTGGATGTGTCGATGAACGGCATCGAGCTGCAGGACCGCGAGTTCTTCAGCGCCATCCGCGAGCACCGCGAGCCGAACGCCAGCGTCGCGCAGGTCCTGCCCTGCTACCGCACGCTCGCCGACCTCGAGCAGCAGCTCAGCGAGCAGGGCTGACGAGGCGCGGGCCCGGTACCATGACGGCGGCGTGTCGAACCGGCGTGTCAGATGAAGGAGCGCACCGGGTCCTTGCCGTCCCAGTCGAGACTCGCGCGGTAGAAGCGGCCGAAGACTTCTTCGAAAGCACCGCCGAGCTCGATCAGCTCGGTGAAGCCTGGCAGCACCGCCGTGGTGTCCATGTACCCGACCCGGCCGCCGCTCGGCACCGCCGCGCGAAACGCCAGCGCGTAGCCCTCGCGCTCGTACTGCGCAACGGCGGCATCGAAGCTCCAGGTCGCCACACCCCAGTGGTGAAAGCCGTAGCCGCGGCGCTCGATCACCTCGCGGTACACCGAGGGCGCGTCATTGTTGGGCTGGATCAGCTCCATGTTCATGTGCCCGGCAAAGCTCATCGCCAGGCGCACATCCGCGCGCGAGGGCTGCCCGCGATACACCGGATCGACGCCGGAGAAATGCTCGAGCACGAACCACGGGCCGACCCGCAGCCTGGTGCTCCACTCGCGGATCGCCGCGTCCAGGTCTGCGACGACATAGGCCATCTGGATGACGCCGTTGTCGGGTTGACCAAAGCCCACCTGGCCCATATCGCCTCCTCCGATCCGCTGCTGCCGGCGCCCGCATCTCACTCTACGTGCGGCGGCTCAAGACGGGAAGGGCCAAACTGACCCGCACGGAGACTCGCCCAACAACATGCGCTACGAACAACGTCTCGTCTGGGTGCTCGGTATCACCTTCGGCTTCCTGTTCTTCGACCGCAACGCCGCCGCCTTCCTGATGCCGTTCATCGCCAGGGATCTCAGCTTCACCAACCAGCAGGTCGGCCTCATCGCCTCGGCGCTCTCGTTTACCTGGGCGGTCTCGGCGGCGCTTGGCGGTGCGCTGTCGGACCGTACCGGCAGCCGCAAGCCGATACTGCTCGCCTGCACCATCGCTTTCTCGCTGTGCTCATTTCTCTCGGGTCTCGCGGGCTCGTTCCTCGCGCTGTTCGCCGCGCGGCTGCTCATGGGGCTGGTCGAAGGACCGTTCATGCCGGTGTGCCAGTCGCTGCTGGCAGCCGAGTCCGACCCCGGCAGGCGCGGGCACAACATGGGCGTGATGCAGAATTTTGGCAGCAACCTTCTCGGTTCGTTCGCCGCACCGCTCGTGCTGGTCGCCATCGCCGGGCATTCGAGCTGGCGCATGGCGTTCTTCCTCGCCGGCATCCCGGGACTCCTCATGGCGGCGCTGATCGCGCGCTACGTGCACGAGCCGCACAAGGCGCCGCCGACTGCGGACGAGGCAGCCGCTGCGAGCTCCGTCAGCCACCTCGCCATGCTGAAGTTTCGCAACATGATCCTGTGCGTCCTCATGAGCATCTTCATGGTCTCGTGGATGGTGCTGGGGTGGGCCTTCCTGCCGCTCTTCTATGTGAAAGTGCGTCAGCTCACCGCGGGCGAGATGAGCGTGCTCATGAGCGTGCTCGGACTCTCGGCCGCGTTCTTCAGTTTCGTGGTGCCGGGGCTCTC
>DASYFL010000011.1:0-24381 GCA_036498445.1 Steroidobacteraceae bacterium | reverse complement strand
GTCGCTGGAGGCCGTGGACGTGGCGGGGGCCGACCCGGATTCCCTGGTCGTTCACGACGCGCACGCCGCGGACCCGCCGTACGCGTTCGCCCTGTCCCGGCTGGACAGCGGCGACTTCTCGCACACGCCGATCGGTGTCTTCCGCGCCGCGGACCGCCCGTCCTACGACGAGCAGATGGCCGCCCAGATCGCGATGGCGCAGGAGACTGGCAAGGGCGACCTGGCCAAGCTGATCGCCGGCAGCGACACCTGGGAAGTCAACTAGGCACTCCAGCACGAAAGGCCACCGCCGCCCGGTCATCCCGGGTTGCGGTGGCCTTCGTCATTGCCCGCCCCGCCTTAAGTTCGCGATTTGCGCTGCTGCAGTAGCAGAAACCGCGAACCTTAGCCCAGATTCAGGCCGACCGGGCAGCTCACGCCGGTGGAGTGGTTCGGGCAGTAGCCGCCGGGCACCTTGTACAGATACTGCTGGTGGTAGTCCTCGGCGTAGTAGAACTTCGGGGCATCAAGGATCTCGGTGGTGATCGTGCCGCGACCTGCTGCAGTGAGGCGCGCCTGGTAGATGCGCTTCGATTCCTCGGCCGCTGCGCGCTGCTCGGCATCGAGCGCGAAGATGACCGAGCGATACTGGGTGCCGAGATCGTTCCCCTGGCGCATGCCCTGGGTCGGGTCATGCGCCTCCCAGAACTGCTTCAGCAGCTCCGCATAAGAGATCTTGTGCGGATCGTAGATGACCCGTACGACTTCGGCGTGACCAGTGTCCCCGCTGCAGACTTCCTCGTAGCTTGGATTCGGTGTGAATCCGCCGGCATAGCCGACCGCGGTCGAGTAGACGCCCGGTAACTGCCAGAAGTGCTTTTCCGCTCCCCAGAAGCAGCCCAGCCCGAAGATGGCTTCGCGCAGCCCTGCCGGAAAAGGCGGGACGATCCGGTGCTTGTTGACGAAATGGGTTTCCGGCACCTCGAGCGGTGTGCTGCGCCCGGGCAGCGCCGCCTGCGGGGCTGGCATGGTGGACTTCCTGCGGAACAGCGCCATGACGGGATTCTCCTGGTGGGATGCAGAGTGTGGGGACGGGCACTGCACGACTCAAGCGGTGTACCGCGCACGAGCAGCCTCGGGCGGCCTCGGGCGGCTTGCGGCTCGCGCTCGGGGCACCTAAGCTCTCGGCCGCCATGGGAATCAGCCAGCCACAGAACCTGCGCATCCCGCCGATCGAGAAACTGCGCCCTTACGGCGTCCGCGTGAGTCTCCCGCCCGGGGATCCGTTCCGCAAGCTCCTGGGGCCCGACTGGCAGCGGTTGCACTGGTACTCGACTCCGGCAGAGCGCGATGCGGCGATGGCGGAAATGAGCCGCCGGCACGAGTATTCCCGCGGCGGTGACAAGCCTGCGCTCGTGTTCCAGAAAATCGAGAAGCTGGCGGAGAGCCGCGGCCTGTAGTCCTCGCCCGAAGCCTCGGCCCGCTCAGTGCGGGCCGCCGTAGAACGGCCGGCCGAGGAACAGATAGAACTGCTGATTACCGTGCGTATCGAAGCCGGTGGCGATGTATACCGGGCCGATGAAGGTGTCGAGCCCAAGCCACACGCTCGCATCCTTCTGCGTGTTGCCGAAGCTCGCTTCGCTGCGGGTTTGCCATACATTGCCCATCTCGAGCGACAGGCCGAGATAGGTCGGCAGGTCGAAGTATCCCGGGCCGCCTCGGCCGATCTGCCGGTAGTAGAGTGCGCGCGCAATCCCGTAGTTGGCTCCGAGCAGCGAGTCAGCGCGCAAACCCGAGAGATTGAGAAAACCGCCGAGCGGGAACTGCAGATTGAGGTCGGTGACATCCGACTGGCGCGTCGTGCCACCGGCGGCGGAGAAGGCGAACGTGTCGCGGCCGAATGAGTAGGCGCCGATGTAGCTGCCGGTGACCTGATCGGCAGCCTGTGCGATGCCGCTCGCGTTGCGATACGCGCTCCATTGCAGCACCGCCCGCTGGCCGCGCCGCGGGAAGTTGATATCGTCGAGCCGGTCGTAGCTGAGGCGCAGGAAGTACTCATCGAGATCGTAAGGAGTGAAGCTCTGCACCGGCAGATGCGGGTCGGTGGGATCACCGATCGCGAGCACGTAGTGACCCTGTTCACGCGCGGCACCGACACGGATCTCACCCCAGTTGCCGAACTGGCGGCCGAAATCCATGCCGTAACCGAAAGTATGCAGGCGGTACTTCGCGATGAGCGTCTGCTCCTGGTACACATACAGGTCGCGTGCCAGGTCCGAGATGTGCGGCATCACGAACCAGCCGGAGTACTGCGCGAGGGGCAGGAAGAGCTCCGAGGAGATTCCGGAGGTGCTGCCGACCGCGAGATCGGTCACCCATTCGCCGGCGTTGCGGGTGATGTTGGCCATGACGAAGCGGATCGCCGCCGTATAGGTCGAGTTGCCCTGGAAATCATCCTGCAGACTCAGCCCGAAGCGCAGGTAGTTCGTGCCCTGCGAGCTCGGGCGTGCGTCGATGGCGAGCCCGTAGTGGCCGGGCTCGCCGACCACCCGGTAATCGAGCGTATCCAGTGCCCCACGACCGTAGATCGCGGTCATGCGCCGCGCCACTGCGTCCGGGTCCAGCGGCTTGGCCACGAGGTCGCCAAACAGATTGCTGACGGTCGACGCGTAGCGTTCCGAGCCCGCCTCGACCGTCACATAATCGATGCGCGGCGGCGGGATGCGCAGCGCCTCGCGATGTAACGCATAACTCTGGATGTCCCGCTCGCTCACCGCCAGCGTTGCCAGCTCGGCGGCACTCTCACGGGCCGCCTTCTCGCCGACACCGATGACTCGCGCGACATTGCCGAAGTCGAAGGAGGACGCATCCCCGAGCGCCGGACGGATGAGCACGTCTTTCGGCGTGAGGCTGGCGAGCTGCGGCTGCGCGTTGCGGTTGATGAGGATCGCCAGCATCTGATTGGAGATCACTGCCGCGCCGTTCAGCTGCTTGCGTGGCAGCAGGCCCGCACCCACGTCCACGACGATCAGAATATCGACCCCCATGGTGCGGGCCACGTCCACGGGCAGGTTGTCGGCGATGCCGCCATCGACCAGCAGCTTTCCCTCGCGCTCGACCGGCGCGAATACTCCCGGCGCCGAGAGGCTCGCGCGCATCGCGCTCGTCAGATCCCCCGAGCCGATGACCACACTGTCGCCACTCTCGAGGTCCGTCGCCACCGCGCGGAACGGAGTCGGCAGGTCATCGAAGTTGCTGATGCGCGCCACCGGCAGTGTGAGCCGCCGCAGCGTCTCAGTGAGCTTCTGCCCCTGAATCAGCCCCTTCGGCAGCGCAAGGTGCCCTTCGCGCAACCCGAAGTGGTACTTGACGAGGAACGTCTCGTCTTCCTCCTTGCGGCGCAGGTCGAGATCCTCGCGCGGCGGCCGATCGCGGAAAGCGTCCTGCCAGTTGATGGAGGTCATGATTTTCTCGATGTCGCGGGCGGAGAGGCCGCTCGCATACAGGCCGCCGACCACCGCCCCCATGCTGGTGCCCGCGATCGCATCGATCGGTACGTGCAGCTGCTCGAGCACTTTCAATACGCCGATGTGCGCCGTGCCGCGCGCGCCGCCACCGGAAAGCACGAGACCGATGCGCGGTCGATGGGGACTGTCGAGTGACCCCGCTGGCTCGGGAGTTGGCTGGGCATCGGTAGGCGCGGTCGCCGCGAGACAAGCAGCCAGAAATAGACTCAGCGCCCGAAGACGGGACGCGACCGCCCGTGTTGAACTCACGCGGCGAAGAATACCAGCATTGCCCACAAGGGCACGCCTCGAGACTCGCAGGCCGCGCACGCCATCACAGATAATGGCCGCCATGACCGGACATCGCCTCGGGTATCGAGCGGGCCACACGCCCGCCGCACAGCGCGCTCGCCCGCTGGCACAGGCGCCACGCACCCTGACGCTGTTGTCGGTCGCACTCCTGTCGAATGTGACGTTGGCACAGACGCTCGGCTCGAGCGATTGGGGGTACTACGGCGGCGATGCACTGGGCCAGCACTTCTCGAGTCTCGATCAGATCAACCGTGGCAATGTCGCCCGCCTCGCGCCGGTGTGGACTTATCGCACCGGTGAGCTCGGCGCAGGCTTCGCCAGCGCTCGAAAGCTCACCTTCGAAGCGACGCCGGTGATCGCTTTCGGTCTGCTCTACCTCGAGACTGGCACCAATGTCGTGATCGCGCTCGACCCCGAGTCAGGCCACGAGCGCTGGCGCTTCGATCCGCACATCGATCGTGCACGGTCCTATGCCGAGGCGAGTGCCCGCGGCGTGAGCCTCTGGTCGGGCGGCAATTCCGCAGCCAGCGGTGCGTGTCGCCACAGGCTGTTCACCGGCACGCTCGATGCGCGTCTGCTCGCGCTCGATGCCGACACCGGCAAGCCATGCGCTGATTTCGGCGAGGCGGGCCAGGTCGACCTCACACGCGGCCTGCGCATTCGCGATCCCGGTGACTACCTGGTCACCTCTCCACCGGCGGTCTTCGGCAAGGTCGTGATCGTGGGCTCCGCCATCGGCGACAACCGTGCCACCGAGGTCGAGCGCGGAGTCATTCGTGCCTACGACGCCGAGAGCGGCGCGCAACTGTGGTCCTTCGACCCGCTGCCCGATTCGGCGGCCCATCCTGCGGCAGCTGACTGGAGTCTCGAGCAGGCACAGCACAGCGGCGCCGGCAACGCCTGGGGCGTGATGACGGTCGATCAGGAGCATGGCCTGGTGCTGGTGCCCACCGGCTCCGCGAGCCCGGATTACTACGGCGGGCACCGGCTCGGCGCCGACCGCTTCGCCAATTCCCTGCTCGCGCTCGATGCACGCGGCGGCCGCCTCGTATGGCAACAGCAGCTCGTTCACCACGACCTGTGGGACTACGACCTCGCCGCCCAACCTGTGCTGGGCGATGTCGTGGCGCACGGCGCGCCGGTACCCGCTGTCATCCAGGCGACCAAAAGCGGGATGGTGTACGTATTCGAGCGCTCGCGCGGTCAGCCGCTCTTTCCGCTCACCGAGCGGCCCGTCCCAGCGAGCGGCGTACCAGGCGAGAAGGCCTCACCGACACAGCCGTTCTCTTCTCTTCCGCCTCTCACGCCCCAGCACGCCGTGCGTCCTGAAGATGCGTGGGGCGTCACCTTCTGGGATCGCGGCAGGTGCCGCAAACTCATCGCGGCGCTGCGCAACGAGGGGATCTTCACGCCTCCGGACCTGCGCGGCACGCTTCTCACGCCAGGCTATATCGGCGGGGTGAACTGGGGCGGCCTGGCGTTCGATCAGGATCAGGGCCGGCTCATCGCCGCCGTGAACCTGCTGCCGATGGTGGTGACGCTGCTGACGCGCGCGGAGTACGAGCGCGAGGTGCGCTCGGGCGACTACCCCCATTCCCAGTTCGGCCCCCAGGTGGGCACACCGTATGCGATGCGCCGCGAGCCGTTGCTCTCACCGTTGGGCCTGCCGTGCACCGCACCGCCATGGGGGGCGCTGGTGAGCGTCGATTTGCGGCACAATCGCATCGCCTGGCAAGCGCCGCTTGGCTCGACCGAAGGCTTTACTCCCTGGTTCATCCCGGTACGCGATTTCGGCATGCCGAACATGGGTGGTCCCATCGCCACGGCCGGCGGGCTGGTGTTCGTCGGAGCCGCGATGGACGGCTATCTGCGCGCCTTCGATATCGAGACGGGTGCCGAGCTTTGGAAGCACAAGCTCCCTGCCGGTGGTCAGGCGACCCCGATGACCTATCGCGCCGGGGCGAGCCAGCGGCAATATCTCGTCATCAGCGCGGGCGGCCACGGTCCGCTCGGCACCTCGCGCGGTGACTACGTGATCGCGTTCGCGCTGCCAGCACCGGCACCGGCGGCGCGCTAGGCTCTGCGAGGAGATCGGATGTCACTGCTGTTCATCGTTTCGCTGTTGATCCAGGCAGGCTTCATCATCCACGTCATCAAGACGGGGCGTAATCAGCTGTGGATCTGGGTGCTCATCATTCCCGGACTCGCCCTGGCCGGCATCCTCGCCTACATCGTCGTCGAGATCCTCCCCGAGCTCTTTCGCAGCCGCACCGCGCAGCGCACCGCGCGCGGTTTTCGCCGGGCGATTGACCCCGGCGCAGATCTGCGCCGCTACGAAAGCGAGGCGCGCGTTGCGGGCAACGTCGCCACTCGACAGCGGTACGCCGAGGAGCTGGTGCGGCATGAGCGGTTCGATGACGCCATCGGTCAGTATCGCGAGGCGCTCACCGGCCTCTACGAGCACGATCCCAACCTCATGCTCGGGCTCGCGCAGGCGCAGTTCGCCAAGGGTGATGCCGCCGGCGCACGCGTCACGCTCGATGAGCTCATCCGTCTGAATCCGGACTTCCGCTCGCCGGTGGGACATCTGCTGTACGCCCGCGCGCTGGAGAGCGAGGGCAATGTGCACAAGGCGCTCGAGGAGTATCGCGTGCTCGCCAACTCTTATCCGGGCGCCGAGGCCGCGGTGCGCTACGCACAGCTGCTGCAGAAACAGGGCGAGCGCGCCGAGGCGCAGAAAGTGGTACGGGAGCTGCTCGAGCAGGCGCGTATCGCGCCCGGACACTATCGCCGCGCGCAGCGCACCTGGCTGGACGCCGCGCAGCGGCTGCTGTAGGGCTGGCGCAGTGCGCGCCGCGGGGTGGCGGCGCCGAGTGCTGCAGCGGCGAGCAACATCAGGGTGAGGAGGTCGAGCCCACCGCCGCCGCCATGGCCACTGCCGCCGCCGCTGGTACCCGCCCCGCTGTTAGGCGGGGGGACACTGTAGGCGACCGCAGCAGGACACGCGGAGCTCCCCGCGGCAACCGGTGCAGTCGTTTGCACGGCGCTCGAGGTGATCACCACCGTTGCGGTGTCCATGCGCCCCTGGTTGTCGGTCACGGTCAGCATCAGGGTATAGGTGTTGGGTGCCATCGGGGCGGCGATACTGGCGCGCGCACTGTTAGCGTTCTGGATGACCGGCGGGTTGCTGGTTGGTTGGGTGACAGTCCATGCGAAGCTTGCAATGCTCGCGTGGCACGCGGCTGCACTGGCGCTGGCATCGAGCGTGACCGGGCTGCCGGCCTGGACGGTACCCGATACCTTGACGGCGGCAATCGGCCGCAGTGCCTCGAGCACCGCGCCGTTGGCGTTGGCCATGCCTGCACCGCACGTTTGTGTCGTGCAGCTGCACTCGTTGGTCTGCACATCGTTCGCGCCGGTCGGCACGTGACACATCGGCACCCCCGGCGTGGTGGACACCGGGAACGGCTGGCTCGACTTCTGCAGCCGCGCGATGAGCTGGTCGGGGGTCAGGTTGCCATTTACCGCCACCATCAGTCCGGCGATGCCCGCGACGATCGGTGCGGAGAAGCTGGTGCCGACGTTGAAGTTGTATTCATCCGTATAGGTATTGCTTGCAGGCCCGGTCGTGCCGGTGTTGGTGGTGGTCACGATCGAGAAGAGACACGGCTCGCCCGGGCCGGTGTTGACACAGTTGCCCGCAGGTGCCGCCAAGGCGATCTCCGGCCCGAGGCTGCTGTAGCCGACCTTGGTACCCACCTGCCGCAGGCCCGCAATGCCCGCGACACCTATGCAGTTCGCGGGTGAATCCACCGGACCGCCTTCATTTCCACCCGCAACCACCACCAGCACCCCGGCGCCGACCAGCTGGTCGACGATCGTCTGGTAGCTCTGCGGGCAGCCACCGGCCGCGCCGAGACTCATATTGATGATGCGTGCGGGGTAGGGATTCGCGGGAACGCCGGTGACCGCGAAGCCCGCCGCCCAGCCCATGGCGGCGATGATGTCGGAGTCGTACCCGCCGCACTTACCAAGCACGCGCACCGGCTCCACCCACCCCTGCCAGCTCAGGCCGGCGACGCCCTGCGTGTTGTCGGTGAGCGCGCCGAGGATCCCCGCGACACGTGTGCCGTGCCAGCTGCTGTTGGCGACGGTGCAGCCGCTGAATTGCTGCGTCTTCGCATCGGCGGCGGTCACCCAGTCGCCAGGGTCGGAAGCGTCCGCATCCCGTCCACCGCCGTCGTTCGCGACCGGCACAGTGGAGATCATGTCGTAGCCCGGCAGCAGCCGATTGGCGTTGGCGTTGCGCAGATCGGGATGATCGAAGCGCACGCCCGTGTCGAGATCGGCGATCACGACACCCGGGGATCCGGTCGTCAGGTCCCACGCAGCGACGGCATTCACCGCGGAGGGCTGCGAGCTCTGCAGATACCACTGATCGTTGAACAGCGAGTCATCGGGGGTGCGCAGCACGTGCCGGCGCTCGTCGATTTCTGCGTACTCGATCTCGGGATCGGCGCGCAGCCGCGCGAGTGTCTGCGCAGTGCCTTCATCGGCGCGCGGAGCAACGCGCAGCAGATGCATACCCGCGACGATGTGCCGTGCATCGGCGAGTGCAAGCCCATGGCGCGCAGCGAGCGCCGCCACGCGCTGCGGCGCCGCCTCGTACGAAGGGGAGCCGGGCAGCGTGCGCAGCCTGACGATGAAGCGCTCCACAGTCGCATCGCCCGAAGCCGCTGGCGGCGTAGCGAGCGCGTGCGCACCGCCAAACACCGCGAACAGCACTGCGAGCAGCAAGCGCAGCCGTATTCGTGAGCCGTGCATTCGCAGGACGATACCGGAAGCAGCGGCGCGAAGCCTGCGCTCAGCGCATAGAGGGTGAACGGCTTCGCGTTCCGGAGGGGATCTGCTGAGTGATGCAGTGGATATTGCCGCCGCCGAGCAGGATCTCGCGCGCCGGCACCCCGAGCACGCGCCGTCCCGGAAAGAGCCGCTTGAGCCGTGCAGCCGCAAGCCTATCGGTACGCGCATCGAGCAACGGCATGACGATGCCGCCATCGGCGATGTAGAAGTTGACATAGCTCGCGGCCAGTCGCTCACCGGCGACACGTGCGCGGCTGCCTTCCCTGGGAATGATTCCCGCAGCCTCCCTGGCGCGCATGTACAGAGGTCCCGGCATGGGCAACCGCACCACTTTCAGCCGCCGGCCACGGGCATCGCGCGCCTCGTGCAGCCGCTCGGAGGCATCGCGCGATATGGCGTACTGTGGATCGCGGCGGCGATCCGTCCAGCTGAGACACACGACTCCCGGGCGCGCGAAGCAGGCGAGATTATCGATGTGACCGCTGGTCTCATCGTTCACCACGCCCTTGCCGAGCCAGATGATTTGCGTAACCCCGAGATACTCGCGCAAGTGCCGCTCGATGTCGGTGCGCTCGAAACGTGGATTGCGGTTCGGGTTGAGAAGGCATTCCTCGGTGACGAGCGCGCTGCCCTGGCCATCGACGTGGATGGCGCCGCCTTCGTTCACCAGCGGTGCGCGGTAACGATCGAGACGTTCGCTCTCGAGCACCTTGCGCGCGACGAGATCGTCCTGGTCCCACGGGAAGTACAGTCCGCCACGCAAGCCGCCCCAGGCATTGAAGCGCCAGTCGACGCCGCGCACCTCCCCAAGGCGGCCAACGACGCAGGTCGGGCCGACATCACGCATCCATGCATCATCGTGCGCCATCTCCAGCACACGCACCTCTGCGGGGAGCAGCGCGCGTGCCGCCTCGTAATGCCCGGCGGAGACTCCCACGGTGACCGGCTCGAACTGCGCGATCGCGGCCGCCACTTGCGCGAATGCGAGCTGCGCGGGACGCGCCGCCTCCCGCCAGTTGTCGGGCCGCTCGGGCCACAGCATCCAGCAGCCGGCGTGCGACTCGAACTCGCCAGGCATGCGAAAACCGTCCGCGGCGGGCGTGCTCGCGAGGGTGCGCGTCATCGACGCAGGCGGCTGTGGCGGAATCCGTAGAAGGCGTAGATGGACATGCCGATGATGGTCCACACCAACAGGCGGATCCAGGTGCCGTTCGAGAGTGCCAGTGTCAGGCCAAGGCACACGAGTGCACCTAATGTGCAGGTGAAGGGTGCCCACGGCACGCGGAACGGCCGATAAGCCTCGGGTCGAGTCTTGCGCAGCACCAGTACACCGGCGCAGACCACGGCGAACGCCAGCAGGATGCCGATCGAGATGAGATCCGCCAGCACATCGAGCGGAAATACCGCGGCAATGAGTGCCGCGCCAATTCCCGTCACCACCGTGGCGACGTGCGGCGTCTTGAAGCGCGGATGGCAGCGGCTCATCACCGGCGGCAGCAGGCCATCGTCCGCCATCGACAGCAGAATGCGGGGTTGGCCCAGCAGCGAGGTGAGAATGACGGAAGTCATGCCCGCGATGACTCCGACCTTGAGCAGCCAGGAGAGCCATGAGAGCTGCGGGTGCGCATCGAGTGCGACTGCCACGGGCGCATCCGAGTCGAGCTTCGGGTACGGCACCATGCCGGTGAGCACCGTGGCCATCGCCACATAGAGGACGGCGGAAATGACCAGCGCCCCGAGAATGCCAATCGGCAGGTCGCGTTGCGGATTGCGCGCCTCGAGCGCGGTGGTCGAGGCGGTATCGAAGCCGACGTAGGAAAAGAAGATGATGGCGCCGCCCTGCAGCACGCCGCTCCAGCCGAAGTGCCCGAAGGTGCCCGCGTTGGCGGGTATGTATGGGTGCCAGTTGGCGGTGTTCAGGTAGGAGAGGCCGGCGAACACAATGACGATGATGATGCCCACCTTGAGCGCCACCATCAGCGTGTTGGCACCGGCGGACCAACGCACCCCAACGTAGAGCAGCACAGTCATCGCCGCGATGATCAGCACTGCCGGCACGTTGATGATCGCGCCCGTGCCGATGAGATGATCATGCGCATCGACTCCCACCGGCGCGTTGACGAATGCCGCCGGGAGGTGGATGTGCACATCGGCGAGCAGACTCACGACGTACGCCGACCAGCTGACCGCCACCGCAGATGCGGAGATCGCGTATTCGAGCAGCAGGTTCCAGCCGATGAACCAGGCGAGCGCCTCGCCGAGTGTCGCGTAGGTGTAGCTATAGGCGCTGCCGGGCACGGGCAGGAACGCGGCGAACTCCGAGTAACACAGCGCCGCGAGCCCACCGCCGAATGCCGCGATCAGCAGCGAGAGCGTGATCGCAGGTCCCGAGTGGTTGGCGGCGACCGTGCCAGTGAGCACGAAAATGCCCGAGCCGATGGTGGCGCCCAGGCCGATGGCAATGAGCGCGCGGGCGCTCAGCACCTGTTTCAGGCGTGATTTTGCTTCCGGGCTGGGGTCGATCGAGCGCACTGCCAGCAGCTGGCGCAGCACCGAGCGCTGCGCAGCGGGCACGCCCCCACTCTTATTAATATCGGTGGCGTCGGACATCCACTGCTCGTTTCATGCTCGCCCCCGGGGTGTCGGCCGCGCGCCAGTCTCTCATACACGGCTGCACTCGGGTACGTGCCGGCGGCCCTGGCAGCCGCTGTGCTAGCATTTCGCGCCCGGTGCGCCATGCTCCCGCGAAGCGCCCGGCGAATTCCCCTCCAGGAGTGCACCCCTCATGTCCACGGCCGCCAACTTGAAGATCACGCCGCCGCCGCAGGGCGCGAAGATCACCATACAGGACGGCACGCTGCGAGTCCCGGAAAACCCCATCATCCCCTTCATCGAGGGCGACGGCACGGGGCCCGATATCTGGCGCGCGAGCGTGCGGGTAATGGACGCTGCGGTCGCCAAGGCGTATGGCGGCAAGCGCCGCATCCACTGGATGGAAGTGTTCGCGGGCGAGAAATCCAACAGGCTCTTCAACACCTGGCTGCCCGACGAAACCGTCGCGGCGTGCCGTGAGTACCTGGTGTCGATCAAGGGACCGCTCACCACGCCGGTAGGTGGCGGCATCCGTTCGCTCAACGTCGCGCTGCGGCAGATGCTCGATCTCTACGTGTGTCTGCGCCCGGTGCGCTGGTTCAAGGGCGTGCCCTCGCCCGTGCGGCATCCGGAGAGGGTCGACATGGTGATATTCCGCGAGAACACCGAGGACATCTACGCGGGCATCGAGTTCGAATACGGCACCGCCGATGATCAGAAGTTTCTCGAGCTGTTCCGCCAGGCCTTCCCCAAGGCGTATGCGCGGATCCGCTTCCCCGAGACCTCCGGCATCGGCATCAAGCCGGTGTCCAAGGAGGGCTCGGAGCGGCTCATCCGCGCGGCCCTCGCCTATGCGAGCACCAACCAGCGCCGCAGCGTGACACTCGTCCACAAGGGCAACATCCAGAAATACACCGAGGGTGCGTTCCGCAACTGGGGGTACCAGCTCGCCGAGCGCGAGTTCGCCGCCAGCACCTACACCTGGGAGCAGTGGGAGCGCACCAAGGCCGCAAGCGGTGAGGCGCAGGCCAATGCCGAGATGGCCGCGGCGCGCAAGTCCGGCCGCGTCATCGTCAAGGATGCGATTGCCGATATCACGCTGCAGCAGGTGCTCACCCGGCCGGATGAGTTCGATGTGATCGCCACGACGAACCTCAACGGTGACTATCTTTCCGATGCGCTCGCCGCACAGGTCGGCGGCATCGGCATCGCACCGGGCGGCAACATCAATTACCTGAGCGGGCACGCAGTATTCGAGGCGACCCACGGCACCGCACCCAAGTACGCGAACCTCGACAAGGTCAATCCGGGCTCGGTGGTGCTCTCCGGCGAGATGATGTTCCGGTACATGGGTTGGGTGGAGGCCGCGGATGCGATCATTACCGCCATGGACCGCACCATCGGAGAGAAGACCGTCACGTACGACTTCGCCCGTCTCATGGAGGGTGCGCAGGAAGTGTCGACCAGCGCCTTCGCCGATGCGCTGATCCGCAACCTGTAGCGTGCGGAGCTGCTGCGGATATCGACCCGTCGAGACGCACTGCAGCGCCGGCCCGACGTGAGCTCGGACACTCCCCGCGATCTTCTCGAGTGGGCACGCAAGGTGCAGGCGATCGCGCAGAACGGGCTCGCCTTCACGACCGACCCCTTCGACCGCGAGCGCTACACGCAGCTCAGCGAGCTCGTGGCGCTGCTCCTGTCCCGCGAGCTCGGAATGCCGCTCGGCGCGGTGCGGGCGCTATGGGCGGGCGAGCACGGCTATGCCACACCGAAGGTGGACGTGCGCGGCGGGGTGTTCCTCGATGAGCGGGTGCTGCTCGTGCGCGAGCGCGCCGATGGCTGCTGGACACTGCCGGGGGGATGGGTGGATGTGAATGACGCGCCATCGGAGGCGGTGGCGCGCGAAATCCACGAGGAGTCCGGGTACCGGGCGCGCGCGGTGAAGCTCGCCGGACTCATCGACAAGAACCGTCACCCGCACCCCCCTGGCGTGCATCACATTTACAAGCTGTTTTTCGTCTGCGAGCTCCTCGGCGGCGAACCACTGGCGAGCAACGAGACCGACGCCGTGGATTTCTTCCCGGTGTACGCTTTGCCGCCGCTTTCCACCGGACGGGTACTGGCCGCGCAGATCGAGCGCCTCTACCAGCATCGGCTCGATGCCTCGCTCCCCACCGACTTCGACTGACTCCCAGCTGCTCGATGGACCTGCCCGCCGTCCCCACCCCGCACGATTGCGCCCGGCAGATCGTCGATGCGTTTGCGCGCTACAACGCGGAGTTTCGCGCGATCACGCGCCGGGCGCCGCAGCGCTTCGATGCACGCGACTGGAAAGCCAGCCAGCGCGATGCGGTCGAGCGCATCGAGCTCTACGACCGGTACGTTACAGAGACCGTCGCGGCGCTGCGCCTGGCGCTCGGCGCACGGGCGATCGACCGCAGCCTGTGGCAGGAGCTTCGCAGTGAATTCGCCGCGCAGATCGGCGCCCTGTCCGATCCCGAGTTCACCAAGACTTTCTTCAGCTCCATCAGTCGCCGGCTGTTTGGCACCGTGGGGGTGGCGCCGGATATCGAGTTCGTGGCGACCGATCTCGATCCGCTCGCCGACATCCACTCGGCGGTCGGCACCAACAGCTATGTGAATCACGGCTCGCTGGCACTGCTCATCGAGGACCTGCTCGGCGATGTGAGGTTCCGGTCTCCGTGGCGCGACCTCGATACCAGCATCGCGCACGTCACCAGCGAGGTGCGCAGCTACCTGCGCTCACGCGATGAGCGGCGTGCGGTCGACCGCGTCGAGGTGATCCGCGCGGTCTTCTACCAGATCTCGCGCGCCTTCATCGTCGGACGCATTCTCGGCCGGGGCTATCTCGTACCGCTGGTCATCGCGCTGAAGAACACCGACGGCGGCGTGTTGGTGGATGCGGTGATGCTGGCCGAGGCCGATGTGAGCATCGTGTTCAGCTTCACGCGCTCCTACTATCACGTCGACCTCGAGCGCGTCGCGGAAGCGGTGGTGTTTCTGCGCTCGCTCATGCCCCGCAAGCCGGTCAGCGAGCTGTTCACGGTGCTCGGGCGTGCGCGCCAGGGCAAGACCGAGCGCTACCGCGAGCTGATGCGTAACCTCGAGCACACCGACGATCGTTTCGTGCACGCCGCCGGGGAGCGCGGCCTGGTAATGGTGTGCTTCACGCTGCCGTCTTTCGATGTGGTGTTCAAGGTGATCCGCGACCGCTTTGCCTATCCCAAAACCGTATTGCGCGAGCAGGTCATGGAGAAGTACCGCCTGGTGTTCATCCACGACCGCGCCGGCCGGCTGGTGGACGCACAGGAGTTTCGCCGCCTGCGATTTTCGCGTGCGCGCTTCGCACCCGAGCTGCTCGAGGAGCTGCGGCGCGAGACCACCGGGACCGTTCACGAAGATGGTGATGACCTGGTGTTCGACCATCTTTACATCGAGCGGCGCATGGCCCCGCTGAACCTCTACCTGCGTAGCAGCTCCGCTGCAGAGGCCGAGCGCGCCGTGCTCGATTACGGCCAATGCATCCGCGATCTCGCCTACACCAACATCTTTCCCGGGGACCTGCTACTGAAGAACTTCGGCGTCACGCGCCACGGACGGGTGATCTTCTACGACTACGACGAGCTCTGCCAGGTCACCGACTGCAATTTCCGCGAAATACCGGCGGCGACCCACGAGGAGGACGAGATGCTTGGGGAGGCGTGGTTCTACGTGGCCGAGAACGATGTCTTCCCGGAAACGTTTCTGAACTTCCTCGGCTTCAGCGACGAGCAGCGCGCAGCCCTGCTGCGCGTGCACGGAGAGATACTGACCGCGGGCTTCTGGCGCGGAGTGCAGCAGCGGCTGAGAGAAGGCGAGGTGATGGAAGTGCTGCCCTACCATCCGCACCGCGTGCGTGTCGCCGGAAGCCTGTGAGCCAGGACGGCGCGCGGGGCGAATCAGCCGTGCGGTGCGGCGCTGCGGGGTGCAATCGGCGCCTCGACGGTCAGCGCAAAGGAGTTGGCGGCAGATGTGCAGCTGAAAGCCGACCCGGTCACGTGCACCGGTAACCCCGCCAGTAGCTTCTCCTGCAGCTGGCGCATGAACTCGCAATCGCCCGGCTGCAGCGAGCTCGGCGAGCCGGGTGCGAAACGTACCGGCTGCTCGCCCACCGTCGTGTCCGCATAGCGGATCTCGGTGCCCGCAAGTGGCTCTGCTATCTGGAAACTCACCTCCACGCTGGGCGACCGCGCCTCGCCGCCGCCGCGGAAGCCGCAGGCATAGGGAGTGATGGCCATGGAGCGCCGTGCACCGAGCCGCAACAGCACGTCGCGCACTTTGTACCACAGGTCATCGCACGAGTACGTGCGTGGCAGGTCATGGAACTCGACCAGGAAGTTGTACGACCGCCAGCGTGCGGGTGTGGAGGACGTCGCTGCCAGCGCTGCTGGGGGGTTCACTGCCGCCGCGGCTACCCCCAGCAGCAGCATCAGCAGTGCCCACAGCCTGTTCACGGCATCCGCAGACCCCCGGTACTCACAGTTGCCTCGGCCGTCACGCGCGGCCGTGCCGTCCGCTGCTCGCTTTCGGCACGGAGCTCGGCGAGCGTGCGACTCGCGGTATCCCAGTTGACCAGCTCCTCGAGAAAAGCGTTGACGTAAGCGCTGCGGCGATTCTGGTGGTCGAGGTAGTAAGCGTGCTCCCACAGATCGAGCGCGAGCAGCGGCACATCGCCGCGCACCAGGGGGGTGCCGGCGTTGCTGGTCGTGACGATCTCGAGGGTGCCAGCCCGCGATACCAGCCACAGCCAGCCGCTGCCGAAGTGGGCGTGCGCGGCGTCGGCGAATTCGCGCAGAAAGCGCTCATGCGAGCCGAAGCGCTCGCGCAGGCGCTCGCCCACGAGGCCGGTGGCCGGCCCGCCGCCGTTCGGACTCATCGAGTTCCAGTACAGATCGTGGTTGTAGACCTCCGCGGCGTAGCGATACAGGACGTGCTGCGCCGGATTGCGCTCGGTAACCCGGATCAGATCGACGAGGCTCAGCGCCTCGAGCTCCGTGCCGCGAATCATCGCCAGCATCCGGTCGCAGCACACGCGCTGATGGCGCAGGAAGTGAAACACCAGGGTGTCCCGCGAGATCGCCGGCTCGAGATCGGCGAAGTTGTAAGGCATCGCGGGCGACTCGATGTTCATGCGGCGTCCTTCCTGCAGATCAATCGACCCCAACTCATTAAGACCCCGCGAGCGCCGCACCGGTTCCATTGGTGCAGTCTCGCTGGAGTCTCGTCAGCGACTGAATACGCTCCCCGCCGGCAATGCGCAAGAGGACGACGCCGCATGTCCGCGTGCACGTGCGGTGAGTGCGCGCGGGCCCGTTGGCCGGTGTGCCGGCAACGAAATGTTGCCGTGCACACGAGCTCGGACTTATCGGTGAGCCGTTCTCTTCGGGCGCAGCTGTTCTCTTGCTGATTTCAAGCGCTCGGTGCCCCGTCCGCTGCGGCGAGTGCGCGCTCGAGATCCGCGAGCAGATCCCCCGGCTCCTCGAGTCCGATCGAGAGCCGGATAGTCCCCTCGGTGATGGCGGCCAGCCGCTGCAGTTCGGCATCGGGCTCCCGGCCGCCCAGCATCTGCGCGGTCACGACCAGCGACTCGGTGGACCCGAGACTCGCGGCGAGCACAAAAAGCTCCAGTGCGTTGGCGAAACGCCGTGCCGCTTTCGCGCCGCCGCGGAGATCGAAGCTCACGATGGTGCCGAAATCCTCCATCTGCCGGGCAGCGAGCGCATGCTGGGGATGTGCCGGCAGCCCGGGATAGTGCACGCGGGCCACCGCAGGATGCTCGCCAAGCCGCTGCGCGATGCGCAGCGCACTTGCGCACTGCGCGCGATACCGCACGAAATAGGTCTTCAATCCCCGCAGGATGAGAAATGCGGCATGGGGATCGAGCAGGCCCCCGAGCGCGCCGAAGTCGCTGCGCAGGGCGCGGATCAGCTCGCCACGCGCGATGACCGCCCCGCCCATGACATCACCAGTGCCGGAAGCATACTTGGTGAGACTGTGGAGGTAGTAGTCCACCTCGTACTCCCCGTGCTGGTGGAAGCCGGCAAAGGTGTTGTCCAGCAAGCTGAGGGCGCCCGCGGCGCGAGCGAGGCGTGTGAGAGTCGCGATATCGGCGATCTTGGTGACCGGATTGGTCGGACTCTCGAATATCACCAGCCGCGTCGGCCGCTCGGCGAGCGTGCGCTCCACTCCCGCCAGATCCTCGATCGATAGCAGCGTATGGGTGACCCCGAAGCGCCCGAGGACCCGCCGGATGAGATAGCGCGTGGGGTTATAGCTCTCCACGAAACAAATGACGTGGTCGCCCTGACGGGTGAGGGCGAGCAGGGTCTGCGCGATCACTCCCACCCCGGACGCGGCGACCAGGCAATCCTCGCGCCCTTGCAACTCCGCGAGCAACAGTTCGAGCTGACGCGTGGTCGGGTTCGAGCTGCGCGAATAATAGAAGCCGGGACGCTCCCCACGGAGATAGCGCTCGGTCTCCTCCGCGGTGTCGAACTCGAATTTGACCGACTGGTAGATCGGCGCCACCACCGCGTGGTTGTCGGGGGGCAGCTCTACGGCGGGCGGATGATTTACACGAGTGGGTTTCTTCATGCTGCGACGGCCGGGCGGCCTGCGTGAGGCAGGTGCAGGAATTCTGGTCGATGATATCCGAAGCGGAGGGCCAGGAAATTCCGGGGAGCTTCGCGGCGCGAAACCCAGCGCGAAGGGTCGCCGCGCCGCAGATGAGACAGCCAGGTGTCATCATCCACCGGCCGCGCTCTGCAGGAACATCGTCAGGTTCTGACGCGCAGGCTGAGAGCCTCCCGCGGACCCGGCAGAAGATCGCCGCCCGTCGTCGAAGGTTGGTTCAGTGCAGCCAGCGGCTGGCTCGTGCATAGTCTGCGCCCAAGCTCCGGGCTCGGATGCAGAAGCATTCGCTGGACGAGACGAAACCGATGGAAAGGATTTTTGCAATGACGAGGTTATGCTCATCATCGCCGCGGCTATTACTCCTCGTGGCCGTCTGGCTTTTCCCTCACAGCGTCATGTCAACCACGCCGGCGTCGGGCTACCCGTCCTTGGTCCAGCTGTGGACACAATGGCGCCAATTCGAGCCGCCGGCGATCAAGAACTGTGTCCCCGATTACAGCGGCGCGGCGATGGCAGAAAAAGCGCTGCGCCTGGCTGCATTCCAACAGCAGCTGGCGGCAATCGGCACATCGCAGTGGTCCGTCGCGCAGCTCGGCGACAAAACGCTCGTTGCTGCGGAAATGAACGGCATGGATTTCGATTTGCGCGTCCTGAAGCCATGGGCGCGCGATCCCACCTTTTACGCAAATGTCTATGGCGAGGACAGCGACGTGCCCGAGCACGAGGGACCGTCGATCAGTCCCGCCATCGACCTGCAGGGCTATCAATATCCACTATCGAAGGCCGACCAGAAGAAACTCATCTGCCTCATAGGGGCGATCCCGGCCTTGCTCGAGCAGGCGAAGGTCAATCTCCGGGACTCGAACGCCCGAGACCTGTGGCTTTACGGTGGCCGAGCCTTTCGTGAGCAGAGCAGCACGCTGGCAGCGTACGCCGCGGGCACGCTCGAGATGCGCACACTCGCTGGGACCAAACACGCGGATATGACCGGGGTAGATCCAACTCTCATCGATTCGATCGGCAAGGCGCGCGCGGCGACCGATGCTTTTCGCGCATGGATCGAAGTGGAGGCGCCGAAGAAAACCGGGCCCTCCGGCGTCGGCAAGGAGAACTACGACTGGTACGCCAGGAACGTCCACCTCGTGTCCTATGCATGGGATGAGCAGGTGACGCTGCTGCGCAGCGAGCTCAGCCGTGCGCGGGCATCTCTGGTGCTCGAGGAATTCCGCAACCGGAATTTGCCGCCGCTCGAGCCGGTGAACGATCCGCAGGCCTGGCGAGCGATGGCCGCGGCTAAAATGCAGATCCTGGTCGATTTCCTCATCGATAATCGCTTCGTCGATGACCAGCCATATTTCCGCGCCGCCATGGCCGCGCAACTCGGCGCGTACACGCCACCGGGTGAGCGCAACTTCTTCACGCATGGCGCAGCGCGCGACCCATCAGCCCTCTACTCACATGAGTACCATTGGATCGAGCTGGCGCGCCGCAAGCACGAGCCGAACAAAAGCCCGATCCGCGCCGCGACGCCGCTCTACGATATGTATGACAGCCGCTCGGAGGGCCTCGCAACTGCAATGGAGGAATTGCTGATGGATGCCGGGCTCTACGACAAGAGCCCGCGTGGGCGGGAAATCGTCTGGGCGATGCTGGCGAACCGTGCCGCGCGCGGGCTCGCCTCGCTCTATGTGCAGGCCAATGAAATGACTCTGGAGGAAGCCGGCAGGTTTCACGCGGTCTGGACCCCGCACGGATGGTCCGATCCGAAAAGTGATCTCGTGGCTTTCGAGCAGCTCTTATATCTGCGCCAGCCCGGTTATGGGACGAGCTACATCACCGGTAAACTCGAACTCGACCGTCTGATCAGCGAGTATTCCCTGCAGCAGGAGCAGACCGGCAGGAAATTCAATTTGTCAGAATTTTTCCGCGAGCTGAACGCATCCGGAATCATTCCATTCTCGCTGATCACGGCGGATATGGTCGGTGAGTCGTCGGCGATCAAGCAGGAACGCGGCGAGACCGCCGCCAGATAACCGGGCACGTCCTGTTTTCCGGGTGAGACGGCACATGTACCAGTAGATGTGAGCACATGAGCAAGGTCGTCTGGGGAATTCTCAGTACCGCTAACATCGGCATCAAGCGCGTGATCCCGGCCATTCTCTCCGGGCAGCGTGGCGTCATCGCAGCGATCGCCTCGCGCGATGCGGAACGGGGCCGCGAGGTTGCCGCACGCTTTGGCATTGCTCGCAGCTACGGCAGCTATCAGGCGCTGCTCGATGATCCGCAGGTCGAGGCGATCTACAACCCCTTACCCAATCATCTGCACGTTGAGTGGACAGTGAAGGCCCTCGAGGCGGGCAAGCACGTGCTCTGCGAGAAGCCGATCGCGCTCAATGCGGTGGAAGCACAGGCCATCGTCGCGGCCCGCGACCGCAGCGGCAGGCGCGTCATCGAGGCCTTCATGGTGCGCTTCCATCCACAATGGCATCGGGTGCGCTCCCTGGTGCGCGACGGCCGGATCGGCAAGGTCCGGGCGCTGCTGTCGGCGTTCACGTTTCCAGTCGCCAGCCCGGACAACGTGCGTAATCGAATCGAGTATGGCGGTGGCGCGCTCTATGATGTCGGTTGCTACCCGATCGTCACGGCGCGCTACCTCCTCGGCACCGAACCAGAGCGTGCGATCGGTCTCGTCGACCGCGATCCGGCGCTCGGAGTCGACCGGGTGACGAGCGGGCTCGTGGCCTTTCCCGGTGGCGAACAGCTGCTGCTCGCGAGCGCGCTGCAACTCGCCCTCTACCAGCGGGTCGTCGTGCTCGGAACGCACGGGCGGATCGAGATAGCGGTGCCGTTCACGCCG
This sequence comes from Steroidobacteraceae bacterium, assembly GCA_036498445.1. Lineage (GTDB taxonomy): Bacteria > Pseudomonadota > Gammaproteobacteria > Steroidobacterales > Steroidobacteraceae > 13-2-20CM-66-19. Next base: position 3,579 of record DASYFL010000011.1, on the reverse strand, counting down.
CCAAAGGAACACGCCTGCCGGATCGTGATCGACTCTGGCGCGAGTCTCGATGGTAGTTCGGCCGTCGTAGAGGAGTTCGCACCGGTCGACCAGTACCAGCTGCAATGCGACCTCGCAGCCGCCGCCTTCCGTAACGAATCGGCACAGGAGTTTCCCATCGAGGACGCTATTGCGAACATCCGAGTCATCGATGCACTGTACCGGTCCGCCATCTCCGGCCGTTGGGAGTCGCCGTGAACCCCGACTGTGGGAGCAACTCCACGGTACCCGCCGAGCGCCGACGCGCTGTGCCGCTGTGGCTGATGGGCATGACCAATGCGCCCTTCGGCATGTACGGCGGCATTCTGGTGATCTCGGTCCCGGAACTTCTGAACGCCCGCCATGTGCCCGAGGCGACGATCTCGGCGATGACGGCGATCACAATCTCGCCCGGCTTCTGGTCCATCGTGGCGAGCCCCATGCTGGATGTGCGCTTCAGTCGCCGCTGGTACTCGACGGTCACCGTGATATTCGCCACTGTGTTGCTGTCCCTCGGGTTGCTCTGCCTGGACGACGTCGTGCTTGCGGGAACTCTGCTGGTGACCGGCTTCTTCGCCGCAAATCTCTATCAGAGCGCTCTCGGTGGCTGGCTCTCCAGCATCATCGCGCCGGAAGAGCGCAGCGCGCTGAGCGTCTGGGTCACCATCGCCAACATCAGTGGCGGTGGCGCCATGGCAATCGTCGCGGGCGAGGCGATGCAGCGCTATTCGCCTGTCGCGGCAGTCATGACGCTGGGAGGCGTGCTACTCGCGCTACCGATCGCCGTGTTCCCCTGGATGCCGGCCCCGGGACCGGACCGGCGCCTCGCGAGCGAGAGCTTTCGCCAGTTCTTCGCCGCGGTAGTGGGCGTCGTTCGCCGGCCGCAGGTGCTGCTGGCGATCGCAATGTTCGTCACGCCCGCCTCGTCATTCGCGCTCACCAACCTGCTTGGAGGCCTCGGCAGCGACTTCCGCGCGTCCCCCCACTTCGTCGGCGCGGTGGGTGGCGCGGGCGTGCTGTTCGCCGGCATCGCGGGCTGCCTCGTCTTCCCGTTGATCGACCGGCTACTGCCCCTTCGATATCTATATGTGGCAATCGGCGCGGTCGGCGCCGTATTCACGCTCGGGCTCGTGCTGCTGCCCCGTACACCGCTGGCTTTCGCCACGGCGCTGATCGGCGAGAACGTCTTCCAGTCCGCAGCCATCACCACCTCGATCGCGATCGCGTTCGAAACGATCGGTCAGCGCAATCCGCTCGCGGCGACAACTTTCAGCGTGATCGTGTCGGTGCTCAACATCCCCAACACCTATATGGTCGTGGTCGACGGCTGGGGCTACGCGTGGCGCGGGGTCAATGGCAGTCTCCTCATCGACGCTGGCGCGGGTCTCGCCGCGTGCAGCCTCCTCGCCGTGCTGCTCCGGTACCTGTCGATGCGTCGGCGAGCCGCGGCTGACGGTTTGCTTGGGCAGGTTCGAACGGATTAGCTTACCCGCTCGTGGGCGGCAGCTGTTGTGCTGTGGCGCCCTCGGCGCGGCGCTCCGTCGCCCCGAGTTGATCGCTGGCTTGACTGCTGCTCTCAGTCACTGGTTCCGGGTGCAACGCGCTCAGCAGTGCGGTGTATTTACGGTGATTGAACCAGTAACGCACGGCTTCCATGACGAGAAAGCCCACCATGAGCGCGAGCAGCCACTCGAGCCAGTGCGGCAGCACGTGAACGACCAATTTCTTCCGCGGTAAGACGCCGAAGAGATTGCTGAGACCGCGTCGTTCGACGACGTGCCGGGTAGATGCGAGCGTCACCATCGAGCCGGCAACATAACCGGCAAAATTACCCAGAGCAGTATTGACGAAAAGTCCCTGGAATTTTTCACGGGTAAGAGTTGCTTTCAGGAAACCGTTCATGGCGCAAATCCCTACCGCAGTCGTAAAGCGACAGCTCACTCGAGAAGAAGCGGACTTCCGAGGGCGCAGATCGCTCGGGATTGCTTATGTACTGCAGATGCACGCAGACCACTGTGATCCCGCTCACCGTTTACTGTTCGGAGCTGTCCGCGCGGGCGCGCTGCCCGCGATGCGAGCGAGGCATCCTGCCATTAGCGGCAAGCACTTGTAGATCCTTCGACGTGACGGATCGAGGCGTTATCGGCGCAACGCGCCTCCCATATAATGCGCTGCGGCGCGGAATCCTATCGAGGATGCGCGTTACCGGGAGCCAACATGAACCGAATCGCCTGTCCCGCTATCGGGGCTGTGCTGCTCGCCGTTCCGCTCTTTGCCAGCCAGCCTTCTGCCGACGAAAAGGAGGTCTGGTCGCTGGAAGACTCTTACTGGCGATATGTTCAGGCCAATGATCTCGATCGGTATCGGACTCTCTGGCACGCGGACTTTCTTGGCTGGCCATTGAGCAGCCCTGAGCCCGTTCGCAAGGAGCGCATCACCGACTGGATAACTGCACATACCAGCACAGGTGAAACCCTCAAGTCGTATGATCTGCAACGCCTCGCCGCGCAGGCGAGCGGCGACCATGTCACCGTCACGTATCGGGTTCACATGACCTGGGTCAACAAGGATGGCGTGGACCAGCCTGGCAATCTTCGCGTCATCCACACATGGCTACGCGATGCCAGCCACAAATGGCAAATCATTTCGGGCATGGCCGCACCTCCCAATGCGCAGGGGCATTAGCTTCCAGGCACGCAACCTGCCATAGCACCAGGAGGTCCGAGCATGTTGTATGGCCGCGATTTGCTGCTGCACGGCGAGAAGCGCAACGCGGTGCTCGATCTGGCGGAAATCCACCGCTTCGGCATGGATAGCTATGGTGACGCAAACTACGTTTCTATCTATGGACTACCCCCGGCGCGGTGGCACAGTCGCGGGATCCGCCTGCTAGGCCGCACGGCTGTTGAATGCACTCGCGATGACCTCGCAAGCGCGATAGGCCGGGAAGTCGCTGCGGTGGCACGCGATAGCGCGAACCCGCTCGTCCTGGATCCGTTTGCTGGGTCTGGGAACACCCTTTACTGGCTGCTTCACCACTTGCCCGGCTCGCAGGGGCTAGGTTTCGAGCTGGACACGCGCGTGTTCGAGCTGACTCGGAAAAATCTTTCAATCCTGGGCCTACCCATCGAGATCTTGAATGTCGACTACGTTGCTGGACTGTCCCGGATACACACCGCGCCAGGCAGCTTGCTGGTTGTGTTCGTTGCCCCACCGTGGGGCGAGGCACTCGATCCCATCGGCGGTCTGGATCTGCGGCGTACCGAGCCGCCGGTGAGTGAAATCGTGGGCCACCTGCTGGGGGAGTTTGCCCACTGCCGACTGCTTTGCGTAATTCAGGTCTACGAGGCCGTCGAGCGCGAATCGTTGACTGAGTTGCAGGCGCAGTTCGAATGGCACAAGTTGAGAACGTATAGCCTGAATGCTCCTGGGCAAAACCACGGCATCGTGCTCGGTACCAACAATTGGAAGCCACCCGGTGCGTGACAGCGCGATCCATGCGACATCGTCCGAAGGCGGTCGAGAACTCAGCGGGTAAAGACGGCACCGTGCGGCCTCGCC
>DASYFL010000010.1:0-9238 GCA_036498445.1 Steroidobacteraceae bacterium | reverse complement strand
TTCTGGAGGCTAGGGTCGGAATCGAACCGGCGTAGACGGCTTTGCAGGCCGCTGCATGACCACTCTGCCACCTAGCCAAAGGTGAAGAATTGCCGCTCTCGGATCACCGACCGTACCAGGCGTCCGGCGGGGCTAACGGCGGCCGCTAGCCTAACAAAAGGCCATAGGGAGCGTCGATCATCGCGCGTAAGGAGCGCAGCGTACTGGCAATCCGCGCGACCGGGCGCCACCCGGGCGCTTTTGTCCGCCCTTCTCAAAGGAGTAAACTCGCCGCCGTCTGCAGACATGCCCGAGGGGATTGCCATGGCTGATGTGACGCGGCGCGAGTTCCTGAAGGTAACTGGCGCAACCCTGGCGGGATCGAGCCTGGTCCTGCTGGGCTTCTCCCCCGCCACGGCGCTGGCCGAGGTACGCGAATTCAAGCTGGCGCGTGCCACCGAGACACGCAATACCTGCCCCTACTGTTCGGTTGCCTGCGGCGTGCTGATGTACAGCCTGGGCGATCGCGCGAAGAACGCTCGTTCGAGCATCTTCCACATCGAGGGCGACCCGGATCACCCGGTCAACCGCGGCACCTTGTGTCCGAAGGGTTCGGCGCTGATCGATTTCGTTCACAGCCCGAATCGCTTGACGCATCCGCAGTACCGCGCGCCGGGCTCCGATCAGTGGCAGCCGATCTCCTGGGACGACGCGCTCGATCGCATCGCGAAGCTCATGAAGCAGGATCGTGATGCAAACTTCGTCGCGAAAACACCCGAAGGGCTCACGGTCAATCGCTGGCTGACGACGGGCATGCTCGCCGCGTCCGCGAGCAGCAACGAAGTCGGCTATCTCACCCACAAGGTCGTCCGCCCCTTCGGCATCTTATGCTTCGATAACCAGGCGCGTGTGTGACACGGCCCGACGGTGGCAGGTCTTGCCCCGACGTTTGGCCGTGGAGCGATGACGAATCACTGGGTCGACATCAAGAATGCCGACATCGTACTCATCATGGGTGGCAATGCCGCCGAGGCGCACCCCTGCGGCTTCAAGTGGGTCACGGAGGCCAAAGCCCACAATAAGGCGCGCCTGATCGTCGTCGACCCGCGTTTTACGCGCTCGGCCTCGGTGGCCGACGTGTACTGCCCGATCCGTACCGGCACCGACATCGCCTTCCTCGGCGGGGTGATGAACCACCTCCTCACCGAGGACAAGATCCAGCACGAGTACGTCAAGAACTACACTGACATGAGCTTCATCGTGCGCGAGGACTTCGCCTTCGCGGACGGGCTCTATTCCGGCTATAACGCCGACAAGCACAGTTACGACAAGTCGAGCTGGGACTACGAGCTCGGCTCCGACGGCTATGTGAAGGTCGATGCGGAGCTGAAGCACCCCCGGTGCGTGTACCAGCTCATGAAGCGTCACTACGCGCGTTACACCCCCGAGATGGTGGAGCGCGTCTGCGGCACGCCGAAGGAGAAGTTCCTGCAGGTGTGCGAGATGATCGGCTCGACCTCGACCCCGACGCGCGCCATGACCGTCATGTACGCGCTCGGCTGGACGCAGCACTCGGTCGGCTCGCAGATGATCCGTGCCGGCGCCATGATGCAGCTGCTGCTCGGCAATATCGGCGTCTCCGGCGGCGGCATGAATGCGCTGCGCGGCCACTCGAACATCCAGGGGCTCACCGACCTTGGGCTGATGTCGAACCTGCTGCCGGGCTATCTCACGCTGCCCGGCGAAAAGGAGCAGGAGTACGACAAGTACATCGCGGCCCGGGCCTACAAGCCGCTACGGCCGAATCAGCTGAGTTACTGGCAGAACTACAACAAGTTCTACGTCAGCCTGATGAAGGCATGGTGGGGCGACGCGGCCACCGCCGAGAACCACTGGGGATACGACTACCTGCCGAAGCTCGACAAGGGCTACGACATGCTGCAGACGTTCGAGCTCATGAGCCAGGGCAAGATAAACGGCTACATCTGCCAGGGCTTCAACCCGCTCGCGGCGGCCCCGAACAAGGCGAAGATGAACGACAGTCTCGCCAAGCTGAAATTCCTGGTGATCATGGACCCGCTGGTCACCGAGACGAGCGAGTTCTGGCGCAATTTCGGCGAGCACAACGACGTCGATCCGAAGAAGATCGCCACCGAAGTCTTCCGCCTGCCGACCACCTGTTTCGCCGAGGAGGACGGCGCGCTCGTCAATTCGTCGCGGTGGCTGCAGTGGCACTGGAAGGGAGCGGAGCCGCCCGGAGAGGCGCGCAGCGATCTGCAGATCATGAGTGGGCTCTTCACGCGGCTGCGCGCCCTCTACAAGAGCGAGGGCGGCGCCTACCCCGATCCGATCGTGAATCTCTCCTGGCCCTACGCGGTGCCGGAGAGCCCGAGCCCCGATGAGCTCGCCAAGGAGTATTCCGGGCGCGCGCTGAAAGAGCTCACCGATCCCAAGAATCCGTCCCAGGTCACGCGCAAGGCCGGCGAGCAGCTCGCCGGGTTCGCGGAGCTGCGCGACGATGGCAGCACGCTGTCGGGATGCTGGATTTACTGTGGCGCCTGGGGACCGAATGGCAACCTCATGGCGAGGCGCGACAATTCCGATCCCACGGGCATCGGCCAGACCCTCAACTGGTCGTTCGCCTGGCCGGCCAACCGTCGGGTGATGTACAACCGCGCTTCCTGCGACGCGAGCGGCAAGCCCTTTAATCCCCAGCGCAAGCTCATCGCCTGGAACGGCACCGCGTGGGGCGGCCCCGATATACCCGACTACAAGGCCGACGAGGATCCCTCGCTCGGCATGGGACCTTTCATCATGAACGCCGATGGCGTCGGCCGCTTCTTTGCGCGCGGCGGCATGGCCGAGGGCCCCCTCCCCGAGCACTACGAGCCCTTCGAGACACCGCTCGCGAGCAATCCGCTGAGCCCGGGCAAGGCCGAGACACTCAACAACCCTGCGGCGCGGGTCTTCAAGGACGATCGCGCGGCCTTTGGCAAGGTCGAGCAGTTTCCGCACGTCGCGACGACCTACCGCCTTACCGAGCACTTCCACTTCTGGACCCAGCATTCGCGGCTGAATGCTATCGTTCAGCCGCAGCAGTTCGTCGAGATCGGCGAGGCTCTGGCGAAGGAGATCGGTATCGCGGGTGGCGAGCAGGTGAAGGTGAGCTCCAACCGCGGCTTCATCAAGGCGGTTGCGGTCGTCACCAAACGATTGCGTACGCTCACCGTCGAGGGGAAGCCCGTGCATACCGTGGGCATCCCGCTCCACGGCGGTTATACCGGCTTTCTCAAGCCAGGCTACCTGACCAACACCCTGACGCCAGTCGTCGGCGACGGCAATTCGCAGACGCCCGAGTTCAAGTCCTTCCTCGTGAAGGTCGAGAAGGCCTGAGTCCGGCGGAGAGGCTCTAACGATGGCGCTGCAATCCCTCGACATCATCCGGCGTTCCGCGACCACGACGCCCGAACCCGAAGTGCGCGGTGCCTACACCGGCACGGTGGCAAAGCTCATCGACGTCACCAAATGCATCGGTTGCAAGGCCTGTCAGGTCGCGTGCATGGAGTGGAACGATCTGCGCGATGATGTCGGCACGAACTTCGGCAGCTACCAGAATCCCGCCGACCTCTCCGACCGCTCGTGGACGCTGATGCGCTTCTCCGAGTACGAGAATCCCAAAGGGGATCTCGAATGGCTGATCCGCAAGGACGGCTGCATGCACTGCGCCGACCCTGGCTGCCTCAAGGCCTGTCCCTCGCCCGGTGCCATCGTGCAGTACGCCAATGGCATCGTGGACTTCCATGAGGAGAACTGCATCGGATGCGGGTACTGCGTAACGGGGTGCCCGTTCGACATTCCGCGCATCTCCAAGCGCGACCACAAGGCCTACAAGTGCACACTGTGCTCCGATCGCGTCGCGGTCGGCATGGAGCCCGCCTGCATCAAGGCCTGCCCCACTGGCGCGCTCGTCTTTGGCACCAAGGAAGACATGAAGGAGCACGCCGCCGAGCGCATCGAGGACCTGAAATCGCGCGGCTTCGAGAAGGCCGGCCTGTACGACCCACCGGGGGTCGGTGGCACGCACGTCATGTACGTACTGCACCACGCTGATCAGCCTGGGTTGTACGCCGGGCTCGTCGCTGATCCGCACATCAGTGCGTTCGTGCGCCTGTGGAAAGGCCGCGCCAAGCCGCTTTCGCTCGCGATCATGGCGTTTACGGCGCTCGCGGGCTTCTTCCACTTCGTCTGGGTCGGGCGCAACGAAGTCGATGAGCGCGATGAGGAGGCGGCACGCGCGAGTCTCGAGGGAAGTCGTAAACCGGAGATGCGTACATGAGCGATCTTCGCGGCCGGGACACGCTGCTGCGTTACAGCGCCGATGTGCGCACCAACCACTGGCTGAATGCAATCTGTTTCGTGCTCGCGGCGTTGTCCGGGCTCGCCTTGTTCCATCCGGCACTTTTCTGGTTCAGCAACCTCTTCGGCGGCGGCCCGTGGACGCGCATCCTGCATCCGTTCTTCGGACTGTTCATGTTGCTGCTATTTCTGGCTTTATCCGCAAGGGTGTGGGGCGAAAATCACTTTGCACCGGCCGACTGGCAATGGCTGCGGCAGTGGCGTGACGTGGTCGGCAACCGCGAGGAGCGCCTGCCGGATGTCGGCCGCTACAACGCCGGTCAGAAGCTCGTGTTCTTTGTGGTCGTTGGCTGCCTGCTGGTGCTGTTCATGACGGGCTTGACGATGTGGCGAAGCTACTTCAGCCTGCCCGCGGCCATCGTGCGCCCCGCCTCGGTGCTGCACGCCATAAGCGCCCTGGTGCTCATCTGCACGATACTCGTGCACATCTATGCTGGCTTCTGGGTGCGCGGCTCGATGCACGCCATGCTTCGCGGCACCGTGACACCAGGCTGGGCATGGACGCATCATCGGGCCTGGTTCCGCCAAATCACGCATGCGTCGCATCCTCGAACCGGGTCAGATTGAAGCCCTCGGGCAGGGGGCGATTCCACGCATTCGATTGCCGGAGCGTTCCGGGCCGTTCTCGGCGCGTGCGCGGCGTCTGACGCAGCTCGCAGCACACGGCGCGATCGGCCATGCGATCGGCGATTACCTGCTTCTCATGGCTGCGGTGGCCGAGGCTCAGGGGGCGGCGCTTGCAGAACTGGACCCGACGCTCCCAACCGCAACCGAGCTCGAGCGCTCGGGCACCCACCGCATGCCGCCCATCGAGACGCGCGGTTGGCCGCGCGAGCCTGCCTGGCGTGCGCTCGCCGCGCAGCTCAGCGAACGGGTTGCCGACACCGCAGACATCCCGGCGAGCGCCCGCGACGAACTATCCCAGGTGCGCAGCCTGCCGGCTGAGTGGCTCGAAGGCCAGGCCGATGCAATCCTCGGCGGCCGCCGCGGGGAGATCGAATTGGCCGCAGCGCCGTTCGTCATGGCAGCGCTGCAGACCTGGTGGGTGGGGCTCGCCAGCCGGCTGACCGAAGAGGTGGTCCCCGCTCTGGAAGTGCCCGGCGTCTGCCCAACCTGCGGGACCCTGCCGGTAGCCAGCGTCGTGCGGGCGGACAAGCGCTCACAGGGATATCGCTACCTGCACTGCGCGCTATGCGCCACCGAATGGCACCTCGTACGGGTCACCTGCAGTCATTGCCTGAGCACAGAGGGCATAGCCCAGCACTCGATCGAGAACGGACCGGAGGCTATCCGTGCCGAGTCTTGCGAGCAATGTCACACCTATCGCAAGATCCTGTACCAGGAGAAGGACGTCGGCGTCGAGCCGGTGGCTGACGATCTCGCCAGCCTGGCGCTCGATCTGCTGATGGGCGAAGCGGGCTATCATCGCGGAAGCGCTAACCCGCTGCTGTGGCAGTAGAAAAACTGAACTGACAGGTGCCGCGTGTCCGGCCGTTAGTCCATGCCCCTAAGCGAGAGTCTCACAACCGCGCTTCCCGCGCAGGCGGCCGATATTCCCTCGGTCGACCGGCTGCTGCGCGCCCCGGCGCTGCAGGAGCTGCTCGCCCGCCACGGGCGTACCGCGGTGACCGCGGCCCTGCGCGCGCAGCTGGCACAGCTGCGTCAGTCCGCCATCGCCGGGCAGCTCGAGCAGCCGAGCCTCACTGACGCGGTGATCGCCGCAGCGCTCGGTGCGCAGCTCGCGCTCGCCACGCGTCCGGCCCTCAAGCCGGTATTCAATCTGAGCGGGACCGTGTTGCATACCAACCTCGGCCGGGCGCTGCTGCCACCCGAGGCAGCACGCGCGATCGCGCAGGTCGTGAGTGCGCCCGTGAACCTCGAGTTTGACCTCATCTCAGGCCGCCGCGGCGAGCGCGACACACTCATCGAGCGCAACCTCTGCGAGCTCACGGGTGCAGCGGCGGCCATGGTGGTCAACAACAACGCGGCCGCGGTGCTGCTGCTGCTGAGCGTCCTCGCGCGTCGGCGCGAGGTGGTGGTCTCGCGCGGAGAGTTGATCGAGATCGGTGGCTCCTTCCGCCTGCCGGATATCATGCGCCGGGCCGGCGTGCGGCTGATCGAGGTCGGCACCACCAACCGCACGCATCCGCAGGACTACGCTCAGGTGCTCGGTGCCCGGACTGCGCTGCTGCTGAAGGTGCACACCAGCAACTACGCCATCAGTGGATTCACAACGAGTGTGCCGCTCGGCGAGCTCGCGCGGCTCGGCCGCACCCATGGTCTCCCTGTGGTCGCGGACCTCGGCAGCGGCTCCCTCATCGATCTGAAGCGCTGGCATCTGCCGGCCGAGCCGACCGTACGCGAGGCCATCGAGGCTGGAGCGGACCTGGTGACCTTCAGCGGCGATAAGCTGCTTGGCGGTCCGCAGGCGGGACTCCTGGTAGGCCGCGCGGACCTGATCGAGAGACTGCGCCGCGATCCGTTGCGGCGAGCATTGCGGGTCGGAAAGCTGACGCTCGCGGCACTGGAAGCGGTGTTGACGCTGTATCGCACACCGGAGCATCTGGCCGAGCGGCTGACCACATTGCGTCTTCTCACCCGGCCCGTGTCTCAGTTGCAGCTGCAGGCCGCGCGGTTGAGAGCGGCGCTGCAGCGCGCCCTCGGCGCGGGCTACGCGGTCGCCGAGATGCCGCTCTTTAGCCAGATCGGCAGCGGCGCGCTGCCCACCGAGCAGTTACCGAGCTACGGGCTCGGGGTGAGCGCCGTCAAAGGAAAGCGCGCGAGCCTCGCGCGCCTCGAGGAAGCGCTGCGCGCATTGCCGCGCCCCATCATTGGCCGCATCGCGGAGCGGACGCTGCGGCTCGACCTGCGCTGCCTCGAGCCGAGCGACGAAGCCGACTTCCTTGCAGCGCTCGATGCGTTGCACCTCTGACGCGGCCTCCACGCCCATGATCATCGGCACGGCAGGACACATCGACCATGGCAAGACGACGCTGGTACGCGCGCTCACGGGTGTCGACACCGACCGGCTGCGCGAGGAGAAGGTGCGTGGTATCTCGATCGAGCTCGGTTACGCCTACACGCCACTCGCCAACGGAGAGGTGCTCGGATTCATCGACGTACCCGGCCACGAGCGCCTGGTACACACCATGCTGGCGGGCGCCTGTGGCATCGACTTCGCGCTGCTCGTCGTTGCGGCCGACGATGGCGTCATGCCACAGACCCGGGAGCATCTGGCGATCCTCGGCCTGCTCGGCATAGGGCGTGGCGCCATCGCTCTCACCAAGATCGACCGCGTCGCCGCCGAGCGCGTGCGGCAGGCCGAGGCCGAGGTGCGCGCGGCCGTCTCGGGCAGCGCCCTGCAGGATGCTCCGCTCTTCGCTGTCGATGGGACCTCCGCGGATCACCCCGGTACCCGCGCGCTGCAGCGGCATCTTCATGCAGCAGCTCTCCATCCGACGGCACGGCCGGCCGAAGCACTCTTCCGCCTCGCGGTGGATCGGGTCTTCACGCTGCCAGGTCAGGGTACGGTGGCGACCGGCACGGTATTCTCAGGGAGTGTGAGTGTGGGTGACACCGTGCTCGTGATGCCCGCTCAGCTGCCGGTACGCGTTCGCAGCATCCACGCTCAGCAACGCGCAGTGAGTGCGGGACGTGCGGGCGAGCGTTGCGCGCTGAATCTCGCCGGTGTGGAGAAGCGTGCGCTCTCCAGGGGCGACTGGCTCGCGGATCCGCAGGCACTCACCCCATCCTCGCGCGTGGATGTGCGGCTCGAGCTGCTGGCGGAAGGCAGCGGAGCATTGCGCACCTGGTCGCCGGTGCATGTGCACCTCGGGACCGCGCACCGGGTATCTCACCTCGTGCCGCTCGAGGCGCCGCAGCTAGCCCCCGGGCAGACTGCACTCGCGCAGCTCGTCTTTGCCGAGCCCTTCTGCGCCGTGCCAGGCGATCGATTCATCATCCGCGACGCCCAGGGAAAGCGCACCATCGGTGGTGGCCAGGTACTGGATCCAGCGGCACCGGAGCGCCGCCGGCGCTCCCCGGAGCGATTCGCTTTTCTCGCCGCCATCGAGCGCATGTTGTCGGGGGATAGCCTCACGCCGCTCATCGAGCGCGCACGCTTCGGGGCGCGCATGACAGATCTCGTGCGACTGTGCGGCCGCTCCTGCGAGAGCCTGCCGCTGGCGGCGACGGTGCTGACGGTCGATACGGGGAGCGAGCAGTTCGTAATGTTCCCGGCACGCTGGCAGGCACTGCGCGCGGGCGTCCTCGATGCCCTGCGCCGTTTTCACGCCGAGGTGCCGGATGAGCCGGGCCCCGAGGCCGTGAGGCTGCGTCGAATGAGCTTCCCGGATATGCCACCCGCCCTGTGGCGCTTCTTGCTGACCGAGCTTGCGACGGACGGTGCACTCATGGCCAACGGAGCCTGGCTGCACCTTCCGGAGCACCGCCCGAAGCTCTCAACGGAGGACGAAGCGCTCCTGCGCCGGCTGCAGCCGCTCATCGCGGCAGGCGGCTTCGACCCCCCCTGGGTGCGGGAGCTCGCCAGGCAGCTGTGCGAGCCCGAGGAGCGCGTGCGCACGGCATTGCGCAAGCAGCTCAAACAGGGTGGCGTTTGCCAGGTCGTGCGCGACCTCTTTTATCATGCAGAGCGCATGGCTGAGCTCGCTGAGATCGTCGAGGCCTGCTCGCGCGAGCACGGCGCGGTGAGCGCCGCACACTTTCGTGACGCGGTCGGGCTAGGTCGCAAGCGCGCGATCCAGATTCTCGAGTTCTTCGATCGTGTGGGCTACACGCGCCGCGTGCGCGATGCCCATGTACTGCGCGCCGAGAGCCCGTGGCG
>DASYFL010000009.1:0-2421 GCA_036498445.1 Steroidobacteraceae bacterium | reverse complement strand
TTGCCGGCGGCGAGTGCGGGGGCGACCTTCCACGCCACCATGAGGAGCGGAAAGTTCCACGGAATGATCTGCCCGACCACCCCGCAGGCGGTGTCGCCCGGGAATTCGCGCTCGAGCAGCTGCGCCCAGCCGGCGTGATAGTAGAAATGCCGCGCCACGAGCGGGATGTCGATGTCGCGGCTTTCGCGGATCGGCTTGCCGTTGTCGAGCGTCTCGAGCACGGCGAGGCGGCGCGAGTGCTTCTGCACCTGCCGCGCGAGGGCATAGAGGAAACGGGCGCGCTTGTGCGGCGTCAGTGCCTGCCAGCGCGGCAGTGCCGCGCGTGCGGCCTTGACGGCCGCGTTCACATCCGCGGCGCTCCCCTGTGCGATATCGGCGATCTTCTCTCCGGTCGAGGGGTCTGCGGTCTCGAAGTAGCGGCCCTTTGCGGGCGGCTTCCACTTGCCGCCGATGAAATGGCTGAAGCTGCGGCGGTGCTCCTCGAGCCACTTGAGCGAGTTGGCAGGATCCTCGGGCGCCGCGCCGTACTCCATGCTGCGGAACTTCTCGGCGACGCTGGTGTTTGCCATCGGCTTGCCTTCAGGCGAGTGGGTGGTGATAGCCCGCGGAGTAGCGGCCGCTGCCGTGGAATTCCAGTTGCCGCTCGATGTCACCCAGCATGCCGCTGGCACCGAGCCTGAAGAGCTGCGGCGTAAGCCAGCTCTGTCCGAGCTCCTCCTTCATGAGCGCGAGCCAGTCGAGCGACTGGCGCGCGGTGCGCAGGCCGCCGGCGGGTTTGAAGCCTACCGCCATGCCGGTGCGCTCGCGATAGTCGCGAATCGCGCGAGTCATCACCAGGCCCACCGGGAGTGTGGCGTTGATGGACTCCTTGCCCGTGGAAGTCTTGATGAAATCCGCTCCCGCCATCATGGCGACGAGGCTGGCCCGCGCCACGTTGCGCAGCGTTCCGAGGTCCCCGGTGCCGAGGATCACCTTGCAGTGCGCCTGTCCACAGGCTTCCTTGAACGCCGCGATTTCCTCGTAAAGACGCTGCCACTCCCCGGCGAACACGTGCGCGCGAGTGATGACGACGTCGATCTCATCCGCGCCCGCCTCGAGCGAGCGTCGCACTTCCGCGATTCGCTCCGGGAATGGGTTCAGTCCCGCCGGAAAGCCCGCGGAAACGGCCGCGACGCGGATCGAGGTGCCCTCGAGCGCCCGGCGGGCCGTCTCGATGAAGCGATGGTAGACACACACGGCTGCGACCTGAATCGGCAGCTCCCCGATGCCGAGAGTCGCCTTGACGCTCTCGGACACCGGTCGCATGGCCTTGGCGCACAGCCGTCGCACGCGCTCGTCGGTGTCATCACCCGAGAGCGTGGTGAGGTCCATGCAGCTGATGGCCCGCAGCAGCCACGCAACCTGCCAGTCCTTCTTCACGGTGCGGCGCGCGGTGAGCGTCGCCGCACGACGCTCGACGGCGCTGGTGTTGATGCGCACGCTGTCGACCCAGTCGACATTCAGCGCAACACCACTGTTGGCGACGAGCGCAGAGCCCTGCTGGCGCACGAGCTCCTGCCGCTCGCCGCTCGCTGGCACGACCGGCAGATCCGCCGTGCGCTCGCTCACATCGAAGTGCTGTCGGGAAGTGGGAGGCATGGCTGCGCGCACCCTTGGGCTCGTCTCCTCTAGACCCGCGCCAGCACAATGAGCGCGAGCCCGGTAATGAAGCAGGCAAACATGGCCGTGAGCAGCTTCGAGGTGCCGGCAGGGTGCGTGGCGAACTCCTTCCAGATGAACACGCCCCAGAACGCAGCCACCATCGTCGCCCCCTGTCCGAGTCCGTAGGAAATCGCAAAGCCCGCCGGACCCGAGGCGATAAGGCTCAGCGACATGCCCAATCCCCAGATTACCCCGCCCAGGATGCCGGTGAGATGCGTGCGAAAGTCCCCCTGGAAATAGCTGGCAAAGCCCACGGGAGTACCCACGAAGGGCTTTTTCATCGCGATGGTGTTCCACACGAAGTTACTGAGGAACACGCCGACCGCGAACACGAACACCGCCGCATAGGGGCTCATCTTGCCGGGTTCCGGGTGGACGCCATCGCTATACATCGCGGCCGCAACGAAGCGGTAGAACATGCCCATGAACACCCCGCAAGCCACCGAGAGCACGAGCCCCTTGGTGCTCAGGTGGGCCGCCGCGCCCGGCAGGCGCCGGTAAGCGATGGCATCGAGAATGATCGCGAGTGTCACGAGCAGCACGCCGATCGCGAGCAGCGGTCCGTTACCCACCGGGGTCGCGAGGTAGTTGACGACCACCCCGATGATGAGCGCGAGCCCGATGCCCACCGGAAACGCCACCGCCATGCCTGCGACTTCGATGGCCGCGACCAACAGGAGGTTGGCGAGATTGAAGATGGCGCCGCCGAGCAGCGCCGAG
>DASYFL010000008.1:0-3979 GCA_036498445.1 Steroidobacteraceae bacterium | reverse complement strand
TCTTCGGCGTACCCATTGGCGAGCACGGCGTACCGCTCTACACCGACGCCCGGCACTACGCGGCCGCTGGCATCCCTACCGTGCTCTACGGTGCCGGACCGCGCACTCTTGCCGAGGCACACGGTCACGCGGCAGACGAGTGCCTGCGGCTAGATGACTTGCGCGGCGCGACTGCGACGGTGGCGTGTGCGCTCGCGGAGCTGCTCGGCGCAAGCTGAGCGCGCGGCCGGCTTTCGCCGGACCTTCCGATTGACTGCAAAACCAGACCGGCTCGACCGCGTGAGGTTTCCCGATGCAGACACCGGTTCGCGTCAAATGGCCCTACAATAACGGGACCATCGCCGCCGTAGCTCAGTGGTAGAGCAGCCGCCTTGTAAGCGGCAGGTCGTCTGTTCAATCCAGACCGGCGGCACCGTCAGCCGTCAGCCCTTCTGTGCCGCGTGCGCCTGCGGCCGCTCCGCCGGCGGGCTCTCATCGATGAGCTTGAGTCTCGGCAGATGCACGATCGCCTCGTTCACGGGTGCAGGCTTCGGCGCGTCGATCCAGTGCGCCCATGCGAAGTACACCACGTTCATGAAGAGCAGCGCGAAGAAAGTCGGGCGCACGGGCCGCATTCTAGCCGGGGTCCCCAAGAAATCGCGCGTCTGGGTAATCGGCCGATGTGTCGTTGACCGCGTGAAGCGTGATTTCTTGGGGTGGTTTAGCTGGGGTCCCCGGGAAATCACGCGTCTCGGGTTTCGGCTGACGCCGAAGGCGTGAAGCATGGTTTTTCGGGGTGGTCTCCCGCGGCGCCTAGCGCGCTTCGCCCTGCGCGAGCACCGCGAGTCCCCGCAACACCAGATCTGGCACGCCAACGCTCGGACTTCTCAGCAGCAGCCGTACCGCGCCGGCGCCGCCGCCGGTGAGAACCACGAGGGGCCGGCGCCCGAGGCGTGCCCGACTCTCTTCCACCGCGCGGTCGATCAGAGCGGCGGCGGCATAACGCGCGCCCTGCATCACTGCGGCGCGGGTCGACCGTGCAAAGAAGCCCGCCGCGCCGGCCGCACCTCCCTGCGCACGCCGGCGGATACCGTGCGTGCGGCTAAAGAGAGCTTCCACCATCAGATCTGGCCCCGGAATGATCACACCGCCCCGATGCCGGCCATTGGCCTCGACGAGATCGACGGTCAGCGCGGTCCCGATCCCCACGACGCACACGGGCACTGTTGGGACGAGCGCGTGCGCGCCGACCGCGGCAACGAAACGATCGACTCCGAGCCGCCAGGGCTCCTGATAACCCACCCTCACTCCGCCGCCGCGGCGCGGCACGGATACGAAGGTTGCCTTGAGGCCGGCGCGGCGAGCCGCTCCCGCCAGCGCGCGGTCCACTTGGCCGCCGGCGACACTCGTCACCCAAAGGTGCGTCGGGCGAACCCGCCTGCCGAATAGCCGGCGGGTATATGTCGAGAGTCTCCAGGTGGAATGGACCGCGGCCCCGCCGCGGGCAATATGACCGCGCTCGAGATAGCCCCACTTGATGCGGGTATTGCCAATATCGACGAGCAGCAGCGCCACCGCTCAAAACCTCACCGTGACATCGCCCGAAACGAACCGCCGGACACCCTGCGGGGTCTCCAACATCAATGCGCCGCGCAGGTCGATGCCGCGTGCGACGCCACGCGCAATGCCATCGGCAGCGATCACATTCACCGGCCGCCCACGCAACGCATCCGCGGCACGGAAGTCCTCGATGAAGGGTTTGAGGCCCTGCCGCTCGAACTCGAGGAGACCCGCGACACACGCACTCACGAGGGATGCGGCGATGGCATTGCGCGTTGGCAGCGGCTGCAGGGCACTCGCGAGGTCCGTGGCCGCGGTGCCGCTCGCGGCGATCCGCGCGAGTAATGCGGGACCCACAGCCAGGTTGAGGCCGATGCCGATGATCACACAGGCGGGTCCGGCAGACTCGGCACGCAGATCGATGAGCACTCCGCCTAACTTGCGTTCGTCGAGCAGCAGATCGTTGGGCCATTTGAGTGCCAGCGTAGCCACTCCGTGGGTACGCAGCGCCCGCAGCGCACACACGCCGACGACGAGCCCGAGTGCGCCGAGATCCTGCGGCGCCTCGCGGAACGTCCAGCTCATCGACAGGCATATGGCGCCGCCCGGCGGCGCCAGCCAGGCGCGGCCGCGGCGGCCGCGTCCAGCGCTCTGGTACTCGGCGAGCAGCACCTCGGCTCTGCCACTTTCCGGATTGGCACGCGCGAGGAGCGCCGAATTGGTCGAATCGATCGACCAGGCGGCATCGATCCGCGCGACATGCGGGTGCGCCTCACACGCGAGCTGCTCGCGGATCCTGGCGGGATTGAGCGGATCGCTGCCGTGGGCGAGCCGGTAGCCGCGATTGCGCACGGCATGCAGCTCGCTTCCTTGCGCCCGCAACGCCGCGACCGCTTTCCAGACAGCGCTGCGGCTCACACCGAGCTTGCGCGCGAGCGCCTCACCGGAGTGGAACCGGCCATCCGCCAGCTCGGCAAAGACCTGCGCGATGAGCGGCGCTTGCGGCTGGCCCGCACGCGTCGCAGCGGAGACTCGCGCCGCGCTGCGCATCGTCACGCCGATCCGCGCCGCGTGCCGAACAGCCACAGCCGCCGTGCCCGCGACTCGGTACCCGTGCGCATGCGCGCGATGTTGCTGCGATGCGTGTAAAGAATGAGAAGCGCCGACACGGTGCCGAAGGCGATGAGCGGCGCGCTCTGGCTCGTCACTGCGATCGCGACGGCCAGCGCCGCCGCAGCGAGGATCGAGGCGAGGCCCACGTAGCCGAACACGATCACTGCCGCGAGCCAGGTGAGCATCATCGGCAGCAGCAGCCACCCGTTGATTCCGAGCACCGCGCCGAGGAGTGTCGCCACGCCCTTGCCTCCGCGGAAACCGTACCAGAGCGGATAGACATGTCCGAGCATGACCGCGATGCCGCACAGCGGGGCGCACCAGAGGGCAAGCGGTGCAGCCGCCGATGGAATGACCGATGGCAGCACCCATGGCGCAAGCACGCCGGTGGCGATCCAGCCCTTGGTGAGATCGATCGCGAGGACCGCGAGCCCCACTTTCCTGCCCTGGGTGCGCAAAGCGTTGGTTGCGCCGGCGTTGCCGCTGCCGAGAGTACGGATGTCGGCGCCACCGGTGAGACGCGCGATCACCAAGCTTCCCATGACCGAGCCCAGCAGGTAGGACAGCCCCGCCTTGAGGACGAGCTCGATCATGCCGGGCGAAACACCTCGGCGAGCATGCAGCGCACGCTCCCCCCACCGAGCCGCTCGATGGTGGGCACCGGGACGGCGAGCACCGCATCGGTGCAGCCCGAGAGCCGCGCAAAGGCATCGCGGTCGAGTGCGCGGCGGGCGGTGTCCGACATCACCAGGACCCTCGAGTCCCCGAGCGCCTCGTCCCAGGTACCGAGCTCGAGCATATTGCCCGCGAACTGTGCGATCTCAGCGTGACCGATCTCGATGATCTCGCGTCCGCTCGCCGCGAGATGATCGAGCACGCGCGCGCGATCCGCTGCGGCGATGGCCTCCGCACCGATCACCACCGCCCGTGCTCCGATCCACAACAGTACATTCGTGTGATAGAGGGGAACGCCGGCGCGGTTGGCCGCGCTGAAGGTCACCGGCTCATAGCCGAGGGTTTGCGCCCACTCGGCCACGACCTCCGGATGAGTGCGCGGGGAAAGACACGCGTAGGCGGCGCGCGCGATGTGATCCAGCACCAGGCTGCCGGTGCCCTCGAGGAACTTGTTCTCGCCCTCGTACCAGGTGAGATCGAGCAGGTGCGACACCTTGAATCCCAGCTCGCCTACCGCAGTCTCGATCACTTCCGGCCTTCTCTCGAACCGGCGGCTCACGCTCTGCAGCGGGTACAGCACGAGCGTGCCATCCTCGTGAAAGCTCACCCAATTATTCGGGAAAACCGCATCGGGCTTCGCCGGGTGCACCGA
>DASYFL010000007.1:0-9843 GCA_036498445.1 Steroidobacteraceae bacterium | reverse complement strand
GATGAAGTGCAGCGGCTTTCGCTACATCAATATCTGTCTTTTATACAGATATTTGTATGACTATACAAGTACCTGTATAGAGCTCCCATCAGCCGCGCGACGTTCGTCGGGTGTCACGTAGCGGATGGCGCTGTGTCGATGCTCGCCGTTGTACCAGTCGACGAAGCGGCTGACCCATTGCCGCGCAGAGTCGATCCGGAGGACGGGAGACGCGCCGGTGCGAAGCGCAAGCGGCCGGAATTCGGTCACGGATAGCTGACCGTGATCGGCTTCTCGGGAAGCGGAATGAACTCCCGGTCGTCGCCGGGGATCGTCCCGATGCGCATTGACTTCCAATCCTCCTTGGCCTGGTTGATCCGGTCGTGCGACGAGGACACGAAGTTCCAGAACACGTAGCGGGGCGTGGCGGGGTGGTCGGGATGTCGCTGCTCGGCGGTCTCAGCGCGCCGCACGGCCTCGACTTCGTCGCCGCGACTTCGTCGGCGCCGGAACCCTCGACGTGGCCGATGCTGCTGTTAGGCCTGGGCGGATTGGCGATGGCCGCTGCGGGCCGCGGAAGGGGGCGCCATCTCACCTCGCCGCGACGAACTGACACGCTGATGCCCGCACTGACCGCGGCGCGGTCCTTGCGGTAGCGGATGAATGCTCGTCTCTGCCGGGGCAGGCGTGGTACCGACTGCTGCGGTCGCGGACGCGAATGGCAAAACGACGGCCTGCCCCTCCGGTGAGCTCAGTTTCAGCGTCTGCCCAGTGAAATCCGCGATCGCAGCAGTCGCCCAGGTCCTTCGCGCGGGCGCGGAGGTGGCGAGATCCTTGCGCGGACTCGAGTTCTCCGGGTCAAGCGGCTTTGCAGCACATAAATCACTCATATGCCTAGTAGTTGACACGTCGTCATGATTTAGGCTATCGTCCATTTATGTCCTATATCGCTGAGCGCCGAGAGGAGGAGAAGGAACGCCGCCGGGGTGAGCTGCTCGATGCGGCCGAGTCGCTCTACGCCCAGCACGGCTGGGAGGCGGTCACAATGGACCAGGTGGCACGGACGGCGCGGCTGTCGCGCGCTCTGCTCTACGTCTACTTCCGCGACAAGGACGATCTGCTGTTCGCGATCGGCGAACGCGCGATGAAGCTTCTATACCAGCGCTTTGCTGCCGCGCTCGAGACACCGGGCAGCGGGCGCGACAAAGTCGACGCGATTGGACGGGCGTATATGGGATATGCCCTGGAATTCAGGCACTTTTTTGACTTCTGCTCGCGCTTCCAGAGCCACGAGGTGAGCGCTGCGGCTCCGC
The DNA here is from genome assembly GCA_036498445.1 of Steroidobacteraceae bacterium. Lineage (GTDB taxonomy): Bacteria > Pseudomonadota > Gammaproteobacteria > Steroidobacterales > Steroidobacteraceae > 13-2-20CM-66-19. The sequence continues at coordinate 8,551 of DASYFL010000007.1, read as the reverse complement.
CGAACGAGGAGGCCTGCCACCAGGCTGGTGAGGCCGTGATGGGCCTCGTCATCCAGGCCATCGAAATTGGGGTCGCGGACGGCAGCATTTCTCCGGCGTTGGCTCGCGAGCCCCGGTTGCTCGGTGCCAGCCTGTGGGCCTTCACCCACGGGATCGTGCAGATCACGATTTCCAAAGCTGGCGACTTTGCGCAACAGGGCATAGCCGCGCACGTGTTCACTGAATACGCATTCGAGCTCGTCCGCACGTTGTTACGCATCTCTCCGGCGTGATTTTTTTTGCCCAGGTAACTATGAACGTCTAGTTAATAGACATACGTCTAGTGCTCTCCCAGGAATGTACTGCCATGGACACATCGTCTTCACCCACGATTTCCCGGAGCGGAGCGGCGCCCCTCCTGGCCCTTGCGGCACTGCTGTCCGCGTGTCACGCGCACCCCGCGGCTCAGATACCGCCCGTCGCGGTCGTCACCTACACCGCGCATACCTCCGACGATGAGGACCCGCCGACCTATCCCGCCGAGGTCGCGCCCCGCTACTCGAATCCGCTCTCGTTCCGCGTGGCGGGAAAAGTGCTCGATCGGCGCGTACGGCTCGGCGATCGGGTCACCGCGGGTGAAGTGCTGGCGCAACTCGATCCCACCGATCAGCAACGTCAGGTGGCAAGTGCAAAGGCCGCGCTCGCCGCAGCCCAACACCGACTGCACTACGCGCAGCAGCAGCTCGATCGTGACGAGTCGCAGTTCTCGCACCAGCTGATCGCTGCCAACCAGCTCGAGCAGACCGAGGACGCGCACGCCGCGGCGCTCGCGGCGCGCGACCGGGCGGCCGCCGAGCTCACCGTGGCCGAGAACGCGCTGAGCTACCACACGCTGAGGGCGGACCACGATGGGTTCATCACCGCCGAGAACGCGGATACCGGCCAGGTGGTCACCGCCAGTCAGGCGGTGTATCAGCTCGCCTGGTCGGGCGACATCGACGTCGTGCTCGATGCCGCCGCGAACGATGCGAACCACATGGTTGTCGGCCAAGCCGCGCGCGTCGTGCTTCCGTCGGTCCACGCGCAAGCGCTCGAGGCGCACGTGCGCGAGATCGCTCCTGCGGCCGATCCGCAAAGTCGCACCTTCCGCATCAAGCTGACTCTCAACGATCCGGCGCCGGGCATCCGGCTTGGCACGATTGGCGAGGCCACGCTGCTGCCGCCGCAGGGGGATGCGCCGGCGCGCGAGATGGCTATTCCCTCGACGGCGCTCTTTCACCAGGGCGCACAGCCTGCGGTGTGGGTCCTCGAGGGCGCCAAGCCGCGGTTGGCCCTGCGAGCGGTCACGGTGCAGAGCTACCGCGACCGCTCGGTGGTCCTCGGCAGTGGGCTGCGGGACGGCGAACGCATCGTCGCGGCCGGCGTGCATACCGTGTTCGTGGGCGAGCGCGTCACAGCGTCTGTGAGCCCGTTCGACTCGGATGAGCCCGCGGCGGCGGCCGACGGCACGGCCTTGCGCAGCGCGCAGCTCGCCCGGGAGATGCCGCGATGAGTGACTCCACCAGTCACCCGACGGATGCATCGCACCGTTTCAACCTGTCGACCTGGGCGCTCGAGCATCGATCGCTCGTGGTGCTGATCCTGCTGCTGGTGAGCCTTTCAGGCGTCCTCTCCTACCGCCGGCTGGCGCAGTCCGAGGACCCACCGTTCACTTTCAAGGTCATGGTCATCCGCACCTTCTGGCCGGGGGCGACCGCGCGCCAGGTGCAGGAGGAGCTCACGGACCGTCTCGCGCGGACGCTCCAGGCGACGCCGCACGTCGATTTCCTCAACAGTTACTCGCGGCCGGGCGAGTCGACGCTCTTCTTCACGATCCAGGATTCGGCGCCCGCGGCACAGGTGCCGAAGACCTGGTACCAGGTGCGAAAACGCGTGGGCGATATCGCCTACACGCTGCCGCCGGGCGTACAGGGGCCGTACTTCAACGACGAGTTCGGCGACGTCTACACCAACATCTACGCTCTCGAGGGCGATGGCTTCACGCCTGCGCAGCTGCATGACTGGGGCGAGTGGCTGCGCGCCCAGCTGCTGCGCGTCGCGCAGGTCAACAAGGTCGATTTTTTCGCCGACCAGGAGCAGCGGATCTTCGTCGAGATCTCCAACGCCGAGCTCGCCAAGCTGGCGTTGACCCCGCAGGCGATCGCAACCGCGCTCGATACCCAGAACGCGGTCGCAGGCTCCGGGGTCTTCACGACCGCAGACGATCGCGTGTACGTGCGGCCGAGCGGACAGTTCAGCGACGTGCAGCAGATCGCAGACACGCTCCTGCGCGTGCACGGCCACGACGTGCGGCTCGGGGACATCGCCCGCATCACGCACGGTTACGCCGATCCCCCCGCGGAGTACATGCGCTTCGATCATGCCAACGTGCTCGGCATCGGGGTCACGATGGCCAAGGACGGCGATGTGATCGAGCTCGGCAAGGCGCTCGATGTCAAGGTGCGCGGGCTCCAACGGGCGCTGCCGGCGGGCCTCAAGCTCACCCAGGTCGCGAGCATGCCGCAGGCGGTTGCGCGTTCCATCGATGACTTCGTGGAAGCGGTCGCGGAGGCGATCGCGATCGTGCTCATCGTGAGTCTCATCAGCCTGGGCTTCCGCACCGGTATGGTGGTCGTGATCTCGATTCCCCTGGTGCTCGCCGGCACCGCACTCCTCATGAACCTGGGCCACATCGGCCTGCACAAGGTCTCCCTCGGCACCCTCATCCTCGCGCTCGGCCTGCTGGTCGACGATGCCATCATTTCGGTCGAATCCATGGCAGTGAAGCTCGAACAGGGTTTCGATCGCATGAAGGCCGCGGCCTTCGCCTACAGTCATACGGCCTTTCCGATGCTGAGCGGCACGCTGGTCACCGTCGCGGGCTTTCTGCCGATCGCGCTGGCACGCTCCTCGACCGGCGAGTACACGCGCTCGATCTTCCAGGTCTCGGCAATCGCCCTGCTGCTCTCCTGGCTCGCCGCGGTCATTGTGATTCCGCTCCTCGGCTACTGGCTGCTGCCCGAGCGGCAGCGCGATCTCAGTGCCGGGACGCAGGCAGGCATCGAGCACGACGTCTACGGCGGCGCTTTCTATCAGCGTTTCAGAGGCTGGGTGGCCTGGTGCGTCGATCATCGCTGGCAGGTTATCGCCGGCACGGTGACTGCCTTCGTGTTCGCGCTCGGAGCCTTCACCCTCGTGCCGCAGCAGTTCTTCCCGAGCTCGGATCGCCCGGAGCTGCTCGTCGACCTGCGGTTGCCCGAGAATGCCTCCTTCGATGCGACGCTGCGCGCGGCGCAGCGCTTGGAGCACGATCTCGATGGGCGCCGCGAGATCGATCACTACATCGACTTCGTGGGCGCGGGCGCGCCGCGCTTCTTCCTGCCGCTCGATGAGCAACTGCCGGCCCCCAACCTCGCCCAGTTCGTCGTCACGGCGAAAGGCGTGCGCGAGCGGGAGGCGCTGGCCGCCTCGCTCGATGAGCTGCTGCGCACCCGCTACTCGAGCCTGCGCACGCGCATCAGTCGGCTCGAGAACGGGCCGCCCGTGGGCTTTCCCGTGCAGTTTCGGGTGTCCGGTCCGCAGATCGCCAAGGTACGGGAGATCGCCGACGAGCTCGCGGGGCGCATGCGCCGCGATCCGGACACACACAACGTACAACTCGATTGGGACGAGCCCGCCGGCCGCTCGGTGCACTTCGAGGTCGATCAGGCCCAGGCGCGCCGGCTCGGCGTGAGCTCGCAGGATCTGCAGAACTTCCTGCAGACGACGCTCTCGGGGTATACGCTCGCGCAGCTGCGCAAGCGCGACCTGCTGATCCCGGTCGAGCTGCGATCCCCGCCATCCGACCGCGCCGACCCCTCCTCCCTCGAGCGCTACGCCCTGCCTACCTCGAGCGGTGCGGCCGTGCCGCTCTCCACGCTCGGCCGCTTGCGCTACGACCTCGAATACGGGGTGATCTGGGAGCGCGACCGCGAGCCGACCATCACCGTGGAGTCGGACGTGCGGCCGCCGGCGCAGGGGCTCGATGTGACACAGCGCATCGACCACGGTGTCGCAGAGCTGCGCGCGCGGCTGCCGGCCGGCTATCACATCGAGATCGGCGGCACCGTCGAGGAGAACGCCAAGGCGCAGAACTCCATCGTCGAGCAGATGCCGCTGCTCGCGATCGCCGTGCTCGTGATCCTGATGATTCAGCTGCAGAGCTTCAGCCGCGTTTTCATGGTCGTGCTGACTGCGCCACTCGGTCTGATCGGCGTCGTGCTGGCGCTGCTCCTCTTCCATGAGCCGTTTGGTTTCGTCGCCATGTTGGGCACGATCGCCATGTTTGGCATCATCATGCGCAACTCCGTGATCCTGGTCGACCAGATCGAGCAGGACGTGCGCGACGGGCATACGCACCTCGAGGCCATCGTCGGTGCCACCGTGCGGCGCTTCCGGCCGATCACCGTAACGGCGGCTGCCGCCGTGCTCGCACTGATCCCGCTCCTGCGTAGCAACTTCTTCGGCCCGATGGCCACCGCGCTCATGGGCGGCATCACGGTGGCCACGGTGCTCACCCTCTTCTTCCTGCCGGCTCTGTACGCGGCCTGGTTCCGCGTCCGCCACGACGAACGGACCCGCGAGCCCGCACTGCAGGCGCGGCCGGCTTTGGAGGGTCAGCCATGAGCACAAGAGACCTGCTCGCAACCCGCGTGTTCTCGGTCGCGGCGGCCTCGATACTGAGCGCCTGCGCGGCCTTCGGACCGCCGCGCACGCCGCCGCGCGTGGCGTCGCCCGCCCACTACTCGATTGCGCCATCGAGTCCGCAACTACCGGCCGATCACGGTCCGCCACAGCAGCTCGAGCTCGGTGCGGCGCCCGTTCCCGAGTGGTGGCACGCCTTCGCGAGCGTGAGCGTCGATGCGCTCGTCAGCGAGGCGCTCGAGAAGAACCAGTCGCTCGCCGCGGCGAAGGCCAACCTGCGCGCTGCGCACGAACAGGTGCGCGAGCAGGTCGGCAATAATCTCTATCCGCATGTCGATGCCGGCTTCGCCCCCAGCCGCCAGCGCGCGCTGGGTATTCCCGGCTACGGCCCGCAGACCTTTCTGTACAACGTGTTCGCGGCCGAGGTGCAGGGCAGCTGGACGCTGGACTTCCTCGGCGCTTCGACACTGGCAGACCGCTCCCTCCTCGGACAGGTGCGTGCGCAGGCGTACGAGCTCGAGGCCGCGCGACGCACTCTCGCTTTCAACGTCGTGCTCGCCGCCATCAACGCGGCATCCCTGCAGTCGCAGATCGATGCGCTCGGGAAATACGCCGAGGCAGCGGAGCATCGCGCCCGGCAGCTGCACGAGCGCTTCGAGCTCGGCAGCGCTTCGCGGATGGAGATGCTCACCGCCGAGGACGAGGCGGCCGAAGCGCAGCGCGTATTGCCGCCCCTGCATCGTCAGCTGCTCGCCGTTCAGCATGCCGAAGCGGTTCTCCTCGGCCGCACGCCCGACGCCGCACCGCCACCGCTGTCGTTCGAGGAGCTGCACCTGCCCGAGCGCCTGCCGGTCTCGGTGCCCTCGGAGCTGCTGCATCAGCGACCGGACATCCTGGCTGCGGAAGCGTCCGTGCGGGCGAGCGCCGATGCAGCCGGTGCCGCGACCGCGGCGAAATATCCCTCACTCACGTTATCGGCCGCCTATGGCCGCGGCGGCTTCGACTGGTCGACGTTCGCATCCCCGGCCGGAGCCATCTGGAGCGCCGGGGCCTCGCTCACTCAGCCGATCTTTCATGGCGGCGCGCTGCGGGCGCGCGAGCGGCAATATCAGGCAGCCTACGACGGCGCGGTCGCGCAGTACCGGCAGACGGTGCTCACCGCGTTTCAGTCCGTCGCCGATACGCTGGTTTCGCTCGAGGATGATGCGAGAGAGCTCGAGCAAACACAGCGTTCAGCCGAAGCCCTGAAAGGGGTGCAGGAGGAACTCGAGGAACGGTATACCTCCGGATCTGCGCCGCTGTATGCCGTGTTGGGCGCGCGATCGCAGTACCAGAATGCCTATGTCGCCTACGTCGCGGCGCGGGCGGCGCGGCTCACCGACAGCGCGGCGCTGCTCGATGCCATGGGAAACCCGAGCGCCGACACTCCGACTGCTCGCGCGGATTAAGCTCCGTCCGTTGTGAGCCGGTCGTAGCGGTCGACGCGTGCTTCGGACTTCATGCTCCGACTCAAAGCGGCACGTGCGCTGCGCTTTCTAAGATGCCCCTATACGGCCATGGACGAGATGGCTCTTCTCTCAAAGCTATAACACGGGTGGATGCGAGCACACTTCTGTAGACGCCGATAGTCATCGTTTGTCCTCCAAAATTGGTTGTGTTGCGGCACGGTCACCTCCGCTCCGCAATACCTAGCACGGCGGCGCGCCGCACAACAGTTCACACCGTTAAATGCACGGTTGAAAGCGTTGCGCGAGCGTCGCCGAGAGGCAACTGTGCTGCCACATGCAGTCGATGGTGACTAATGGACCTGCATGCCGAACTGGGCGCGGCTGTAGTCGTCGGCTCAGTCTTCGGCGTACGCGACCTGGAAGAACTCGTGGGAGATGTAGTACTGCGGCTTGGATTGGCGGGTTGATTCCCTCAAAATTCCCAGCTCAACCAGGCGATGCACATCCTTCTGCGCGGTCGGGAATGTAACCTTGAACTGCTTCGCGAGTGCCGGAATCGTGATGAGCGGCGAGGCAAGCAGATGCGAGACGATCGGCTGCAGACGGTGAGAGACCCGCGCCGAGCTCGCGAGCTTTTTCTCGTATTTCGCCTTCAGAGCCAGCAATCGATCGATACGGCGCAGTCCATCGTTGGCTTCGGCAACGGTGCCACGTAGGCAGAAGGCGACCCAACCCGCCCAGTCCCCACGGGTGCTAACCGCAAACAGCCGATCGATGTATTCGCGCTTGTAGCGCTCGAAGTAGGGGCTTAAGTAGAGCCATGGCGACTGCAGGCCACACTTGGCGTAGACCATCAGGGATAGTAACAAGCGCCCTACCCGTCCGTTGCCGTCCAGGAATGGATGAATGGTTTCAAACTGATAGTGAGCAAGGAACGACTGAACGAGGCAGTCCGTCGTCACAGGCTCGTTCATGTATCGTTCCAGGTCTGCGATCAGCGCGGCGATCCGATCGGGCGGTGGTGGCACGAAACGGCGGTCGGAGCCGATGTGAACATGTCGACTGCGAAACACCCCTGGCGTCCGATCGCTGCCGCGCACTCGTTCAAGGAGCGTTTTATGGAGCTCGCGCATGATGCGACTGGACAGCGGTAACTTCCGCAACAGCTTCTGCCCTTGTTGCAGCGCCGCGTCGTAGTTGAAGACTTCGCGCCAGGCATTCGCAGGGTCATCGATCGAGGTGGGATCTTTCGGCTCGAGTCCGTAGGCCAACAGCTCTTCGGCGGTGGCGAAGGTGCCCTCGAGCGCGGACGAACGCAGCGCCTCGCGTCGCTGCAACGGGCGAAGCAATAGGCTATGAGGTGGAAGATGGCGCCCGGCTCCGTCGATACGCGCGAGGCTTTGCCGCGCATCGACCAGGAGCGAAACCAGTTCGCTGGGGAGCGCCCAGTCAGCCGGGAGGGGTGCCGGGACGAACGCCCAGTCCTTCTCGGGTGCTGTGATCGGGACTAACGACCCGGGGGCCTTTCCCAGGAATTGAGTTCGATCCATTTACCGCCGCTTTAATACCTAGGAATAATATTAAAGTAAATTGGCAATTTGTTTAATACCTGTGTTCACAATTAAAGATGCCTAGGCTCAGGTGCATCAATGACTTACCGGGGAAAAGCAATCAGGCTGAGGGCAGCGTAGGGTGCGGCCGCGGCTGATACGTCAGAGCAGGATCGCGGCGTGGCGGCGCGTGCGAGGGCGCGCTGGGGGCTCAAGCTGCAGAGGCGTCTGCGCGGCGCCCTGACGGCCTCCGGCACGTCGCCCGCGAACCGCCCGATGTGGGTGGTGGAGGTGGCGATGAAGACGGTAATGGTGGGAGCGGGAATGAAGCGCGGGCGGCCGATGACGACGCTTGCGAGCTCACCATCGATCAGGAGAACGTAAATGGTCTTTCTGGCGATGCCGCCCAGAGGAAAGCGGGCGTCCTCGATGCTGTAGAGCTCGTGGTGTTTCATGACGTGCCTTCCGCCTCGGCTGCAATCGCGGACAGGCGGCGGACGCCTGTAGTCCGCAAATATTGCGTTCAGCTCAGGCAGGGCACATCGAGTACTCGTGATGCAGCCCCCCCGAGCAACGGCAACGACGGCAGAAGTTGGCCGAACTCGGCCCGTGCGGCGTTGCGTCGATCAAAAACGGTCCGGTAGCGGTACGCGGCCTGCAGGTTTGCCGTAGACGGGTCACCCACGGAGAGATCTTGATAATCGAACCCGTCGCCTGATGTGTCTGGAGGGTCACGGAGACGGCACGATGGGCAGCTCCACGAAACTCGCTTTGCCCGCCGTGTGGTAGACACGCTCGGTTGCCTTTCGATAGTCCTCTGGCTTCGCAAAGAAGATGTTCGGCACGAACGTC
>DASYFL010000006.1:0-14029 GCA_036498445.1 Steroidobacteraceae bacterium | reverse complement strand
CGCGGTCACGTGATAGCCCGCCTTGGCGCCGCCGAGCTTCAGGCCGCTCGCCGGCAACTGGGTGGTGAGGAACAGGAGCGCTGCGAAGCCGAGCAACACAAACAATCCGGTTCCGATCTCGAGTGTTCGATTCGCACGCATAAGACAAGTTCCTCTTACAGGAATGCCGCCGTCAACACATAATCCAGAAGCAGTGTCAGGACCGAGGAGGCAACCACGGTGCGCGTGGTGGCCAACCCCACGCCCTCTGCGGTCGGCTCGGCATGATAGCCCTCGTGCACCGCGATGAGACTACAGGCAACACCGAACACCAGGCTCTTCACCATGCCTTCGCTGACATCGTGCAGCTGGACCGCGCCCTGCGTCTGCGACCAGAACGTGCCCTGGTCGACTCCCATCAACTGCACACCGACCAGCTGCGCACCGTAGAGACCGATGAGGCTGAAGATCGCGGTGAGCAACGGCATGGCGATCACACCGCCGAGAAAGCGCGGCGCGGCGACATAGCGCAGCGGATCGACCGCCATGATCTCCATGGCGGTGAGCTGATCCGTGGCGCGCATGAGCCCGATCTCGGAGGTGAGCGCGGTGCCCGCGCGACCGGCAAACAGCAACGCGGTGACGACGGGCGCGAGCTCGCGCAGCAGCCCGAGGGCTGCGGCGATGCCGAGGGCTTCCTCGGAGCCAAAGCGCTGCAGCAGGTCGTAGCCCTGGAGGCCCAGCACCATGCCGACGAACAGGCCCGAGAGCATGATGATGATGAGCGAGCGGGCGCCGGCGTTGTAGATCTGCGCTATCAGCAGGCGCGGCCGTCCGAGTGCCAGCAGCGATTGCCCGAGCAGCTGCAGCAGGAAGAGCGCGACCGAGCCCAAGCGCCGCAGGCCTTCGAGCAGATAGTTGCCGCGGACGCCGTTACTCATCGCTCTCGGCCAGCAGCTGCTCGGTGAAGTCCGTGGCGGGGTAATTGAAGGCGACCGGTCCCTCGGCGCCACCGGTCATGAACTGATGCACCGCCGGGGACCCGCTCGTGCGCAGCTGCTCCGGGGTGCCGGAGGCGGCGATACGTCCATCGAGGAGCAGATGGCTCTCGTCGGCGATGGTGGCGAGCTCCCGCACATCGTGCGAGACCACGATGCTCGTGATGCCGAGCGCCGAGTTCATCTGCTTGATGAGGCGCAGGATGACACCGAGCGATATGGGATCGAGACCGACGAACGGCTCATCGTACATGAGCACTTCCGGGTCCATGACGATGGCGCGCGCGAGTGCCACGCGCCGCGCCATTCCGCCGGAGAGCTCTGCGGGCATGAGATGCGCGGCGCCGCGCAGTCCGACTGCCTGCAGCTTGGTGAGCACGAGCTTGCGGATCAAGGTCTCCGGCAGATCGCTGTGCTCGCGCACCGGGAAAGCCACGTTGTCGAAGACGTCCATGTCGGTGAGCAGCGCACCGTTCTGGAACAGCAGGCCGAGGCGCTGGCGCAGCGCGTAGAGCGCTCGGCGGCCGAGTGCCGCCACGTCCTGTCCGAACACCCGTACGCTGCCGCGATCGGCGAAGACCTGCCCGGTCATCAACTTGAGCAGCGTCGTCTTGCCGCCGCCGCTCGGCCCCATGATGGCGGTGATGCGTCCGCGGCGTACGGTCAGGTCGAGCCCGGTGAATATCTGCCGCCCACCGATGGCGTAGTGCACATCGCGCATCTCGACGACCGCCCCGGCCTCCGCCGCGGCTTGAACAGATGCAGGGCTTGTCACGCGGGCGCGGCGCCGATACTTCAGGCCGCTTTACTTTCCATGTCGCTCGCGTAGCGCCCGGTGGTCGCGAGCGCGGTGAGCTTCGCCCGCCGCAGGAACTCTTTCTGCCCGGCGGCGAAGTTCGCGGCCGCTCCACCCCAAGCCTTGAGCGCTTCGTCCTGGAGCGCACGGCCGTAGCTGAAGGTGATCGACCAGGGCAGCGGTCCGAGCTGGTTGATCAGCGAGAGATGCAGCGTCGCCTCCGCCGGTGACTGCCCACCGGAAAGGAAGGCGATCCCCGGGACGGCGGGCGGTACGTGACGCTTCAGCACGCGCACGGTTGCCTCCGCGACCGTCTGTGGCGGCGCGCGGTTCGCGGCCTTCTTGCCCGAGATCACCATGTTGGGCTTGAGCACCATGCCTTCGAGCAGAATGCGATGCTCGAACAGCTGATTGAATACCCGCTCGAGCACCCGCTCGGTGACCTCGGCACAGCGATCGATCGAGTGGTCCCCATCCATCAGCACCTCGGGCTCGACGATCGGCACGATGTCGTTTTCCTGGCAGAGCGCGGCGTAGCGCGCCAGGGCGTGGGCGTTCGCCTCGATCGCGAATGAAGTCGGGATGGCGGCGCCGATATCGATGACGGCGCGCCACTTGGCGAAGCGCGCACCGAGGCCACGGTACTCGATGAGCCGCTCACGCAACCCATCGAGACCCTCGGTGATGGTCTCACCCGCAAAGCCCGCGAGGGGCTTGGCGCCAGTGTCGACCTTGATGCCCGGAACGATCCCCTGCCGCGTCAGGAATTGCGGAAAAGGCGTGCCGTCCTTGGTTTTCTGGCGAAGGGTCTCATCGTAGAAGATGACCGCGCTCACCGACTCGGCGGCGGCGGGAGCAGTGAACAACATCTCGCGGTACGTGCGCCGATGCTCCTCGGTGGAGTCCAGGCGGATGCTGTCGAAGCGCTTCTTGATCGTTCCGGTGCTTTCGTCCGCCGCCAGGATCCCCCGGCCCTTGGCCACCATTGCTCCGGCAATACGCGCAAGCTCGCTCGGGTTCATGGGATCGTTCCCTGCTGTATGGAAACGCGAAGGATAGCAAACCCCTGCCGCTCTCAGGCGAGCCCGGCAGGCGGTGACTACGGCGCAGCCGTTGGGTGCGCTTGGTTCCCGCAGTAATTAGTACTAAAATAGTCCTACTTTGAGAGGGCTCCTTGCATGTTGCGTATCAGCCGGCTGACCGACTACGCGACGGTGCTGCTCGCGACGCTCGCAGGCGAACCGCAGCGCGTGCAGACCGCGGCCTCGCTCGCGGAGCAGACCCACATCGCCGCACCGACGGTGAGCAAGCTGCTGAAACAGCTGCAGCGCGCCGGGCTCGTCACTTCGACGCGCGGGCTCCATGGCGGCTACCAGCTGGCACGGCCCGCCGCACAGATCAGCGCTGCGGCGATTCTCGATGCGCTCGAGGGCCCGGTCGCGCTGACTGACTGCTCGGTAGGACATGGTCAGTGCGAGATCGAGGCGACCTGCCGCGTCGGGCGCGTTTGGCAGCGGCTGAACCTCGCCATCCTCCGAGCGCTCCACGACGTGAGCCTGGCGCAGCTCGCCGGGCTCGATGCGCCGCCGGCGCGCCTCGCGACGCTCGAGCGCGAGATGAAGGCGGCGGCGGTGCGGACTCCACTGCGTTAGGAATCGATTCAGCATGAGTGAAAGTGCACGACAACTCGAGGATCTCATCGGCCGCGGCTATCGGCACGGCTTCGTCACCGAGATCGAAGCGGATACCGTACCGCCGGGGCTCGATGAGGACGTGGTGCGGCTCATTTCGCGCAAGAAAGCCGAGCCGGCTTTCCTCACCGAATGGCGCCTGAAGGCGCTGCGTCACTGGCTCACCATGAAGGAGCCGCACTGGGCGCACCTGAAAGTGGCGCCGATCGATTACCAGGCCATCTCCTACTACTCCGCCCCCAAAGGGAAGAAGGACGGACCGAAGAGCCTCGATGAGGTGGACCCGAAGCTGCTCGAGACCTACGAGAAGCTCGGGGTGCCGCTGCACGAGCGCGCGCGCCTCGCCGGCGTCGCGGTGGACGCGGTATTCGACAGCGTATCGGTGGCGACCACCTTCAAGGACCGCCTGGCGGCAGCGGGAGTGGTGTTTTGCCCCTTCTCCGAGGCGGTTCGCACTCACCCACAGCTCATCGAGCAATACCTGGGAAGCGTCGTTCCCTACTCGGATAATTTCTTCGCGACCCTGAATTCCGCGGTGTTCTCCGACGGCTCCTTCGTGTACGTGCCCAAGGGGGTGCGCTGCCCGATGGAGCTCTCCACCTATTTCCGCATCAACGCGATGAACACCGGGCAGTTCGAGCGCACGCTCATCATCGCCGATGAGGGCGCCTACGTGAGCTACCTCGAGGGATGCTCGGCGCCGCAGCGCGATGAGAACCAGCTGCACGCCGCTGTGGTGGAGCTGGTCGCGCTCGATGATGCCTACATCAAATACTCGACCGTGCAGAACTGGTATCCGGGCGATGCCGAGGGCCGCGGTGGGATCTACAACTTCGTAACCAAGCGTGGTGAATGCCGCGGCCGCAACTCACACATCTCCTGGACGCAGGTCGAGACCGGCTCGGCGATCACCTGGAAATACCCGAGCTGTGTGCTGCGCGGCGCAGGGTCGATCGGCGAATTCTACTCCGTGGCCACCGTCAACCATCATCAGCAGGCGGACACCGGCACCAAAATGATCCACATCGGGCGGGATACGCGCAGCACCATCATCTCCAAGGGTATCTCCGCCGGTCAGGGCCAGAACACTTACCGTGGCCTGGTGAAAATCCTGCCGAGCGCACAGGGCGCGCGCAACTTCACTCAGTGCGATTCGCTCCTGATGGGCAGCCGGTGCGGTGCCCACACCTTCCCGTACGTCGAGGTGAAGAACCCCTCGGCAACCGTCGAGCACGAGGCGAGCACCTCGAAGATCAGCGACGACCAGCTTTTCTATCTCCTCGCGCGCGGCATCGGTGAGGAGGATGCGGTCAACATGATCGTGAGCGGCTTCTGCAAGTCGGTGTTCAAGGAGCTGCCGATGGAGTTTGCGGTCGAGGCCACCAAGCTCTTGGCCGTGAGCCTCGAGGGAGCGGTGGGTTGATGGGCGAGCGCGAGTCATCCATGCTGAGCATCAAGGACCTCTCGGTCACGGTCGATGGCAAGCCGATCATCAATGGCCTGAATCTCGAGGTCGGCGCCGGGGAAGTGCATGCCATCATGGGCCCGAACGGCTCAGGCAAGAGCACCCTCGCCTACGTGCTCGCCGGACGCCCTGGCTACACGGTTACCGCAGGCACGGTGCATTACCTCGGGCGGGACCTGCTCGCACTCCCTCCTGAGGAGCGCGCCCGGCTCGGGCTCTTTCTCGGCTTCCAGTACCCGGTGGAGATTCCGGGCGTCAACAACGTCTACCTCCTCAAGGCCGCCGTCAACGCGGTGCGCACGGTCCACGGGCTACCCGAGGTGGATGCGTTCGATTTCCTCGGGCTGGTGCGCGAGAAGATGAAGCTCATGCGCATGGAGGACAGCTTCCTTTCGCGCGCCGTCAATGAAGGCTTCTCCGGCGGCGAGAAAAAGCGCAACGAGATCCTGCAGATGCTGGTGCTCGAGCCACGGCTCGCGATCCTCGATGAGACCGACTCCGGCCTCGACATCGATGCTCTCAAGGTGGTCGCCGCCGGTGTGAACTCGCAGCGCGCGCCGGACCGCTCCTGCGTGCTGGTGACGCACTATCAGCGGCTGCTCGAGTACGTCGTGCCGGACTATGTGCACGTGCTGGTCCGCGGCCGCATCGCCCGCAGCGGCGACCGCACGCTCGCCCTCGAGCTCGAGCGGCGGGGTTATGACTTCATCGCGGGCGAGGCGGCGTGAGCGTCGCGAACCCATGAGTACGCTGACCGACCGCATCGCCCAGGACTTCGCGAGCAGTGCGCCCGTGCTGCAGGGCGGCGGCCAGGCCGCGGCCCTCGGCCGTCGCCGCGCACTGGATGCGCTCGAAGCCAAGGGACTCCCGAGCTCACGGGATGAGAACTGGAAGTACGCGAATTTGCGCCCGCTCGAGCGCGCGCGTTTCGTGCCTGCGCCGCCCGTGGAGACCTTGCCGGCGGCCGCGGAGCTGCCGCCCGCCCTGCCCGGCATCGCGCGCTATGTGTTCGTCGATGGCCACTTCGCGCCCGCGGCCTCTGCGGCACTTCGGGCCGGAGTGGTAACCCGAAGGGTGCCGGCGGGCGATGGCGCCACCATGGCAGATGAGCGCTTCGCGCTCCTCAACCAGGCATTCGCGACCGACGGACTCATCATCGAAGTCGATGAGACGCGTGCCGGGCCGTTGCAGCTCGAGGTGCTCTTCGTCGCGAGTGCCGTGGCAGAGGACGGTGGCTCCTACCCGCGACTCGAGGTGCGGCTGCATCCGCGTGCACAGCTCACCCTCATCGAGCGGCACCTGAGCGCGACGCCAGCGGGAAGTTTTATAACGAGCGCCGTGGAGGTCGAGGCCGCCGCGGGCGCTCATCTCGAGCATTACCGCCTGCAGGAGCTCAACGCGCGCAGCATCCTCTTCGATACGCTCTCGGCTCGGCTCGCTGCGGATGCGGCGTACCGGCTGCACCTCATCAGCACCGGCGCGCAGTCTGCGCGCTCCACCCTCGCGCTGCGGCTCGCGGGCGAGCGCGCGGATCTGTCACTCGCCGTCGCCGCACTCGGCGCTCGCCAGCAGGTGCAGGATACCTATGCAGTGGTCGAGCACGCCGTCGCAAATGCCCGCACCGCGCAGACCTTCCGTGGCATCGCTGCGGACCGGGCCCGCGTCGCCTTCAACGGCAAGATCATCGTGCTGCCCGGTGCGCAGGGCACGGACTCCCGCCAGTCACTGCGCGGACTGCTTGCGGGGCCGGAAGCGGAGATCGACGTACGCCCGCAGCTCGAGATCTACAACGATGACGTGCGCTGCAGCCACGGCGCCACCGCGGGCAAGCTCGACGATGCGATGCTGTTCTATCTGCTCTCCCGCGGGCTCGACCGCGCCACGGCGCAGCGGCTGCTGAAATGGGCGTTCCTCGAGGATGTGATCTCGCAGGTGACCCTCGCCCCTCTGCGGCGTCAGATCGAAGAGCGTCTCGCCGGGCAGCTGCGCGATGAGGCGTTGCGGGAGTTGCTCTGATGGCTGCCAACCCATCGCTCGGCACAAAGCCAGCGGTTCTGGATATCGAGGCCGTGCGCCGCGATTTTCCGATTCTCGCGACGCGCGTGCACGGCCGGCCCCTCACCTATCTCGACAGTGCTGCCTCCTCGCAGCGCGCGCTTGCGGTGATTCGCGCGGTGGAGAACTACGAGACGCATTCTCATGCCAATGTGCACCGCGGCGTCCATGCGCTCAGCCAGGCGGCCACCGCCGCGTTTGAAGGCGCGCGCGAACGGGTGCGCCGCTTCATCAACGCCGCGTCCGTCAAGGAGATCATTTTTGTACGCGGCACCACCGAGGGGATCAATCTCGTCGCGCAGTCCTATGCGCGCCCGCGCTTCTGCCCGGGCGATGAGATCCTGATCACCGGCCTCGAGCATCACGCCAACATCGTGCCCTGGCAGATGGTCTGCGAGCAGACCGGCGCCACCTTGCGCGTCGCGCGCATCAACCGGCGCGGCGAAGTGCCCTTCGAGGAGTTCCAGCGTCAGCTCGGGCCGCGCACGCGCCTCGTGGCCTTCGCGCACGTCTCCAACGCGCTCGGCACGGTGCTGCCGGTGAAGCGCATGATCGAGGCCGCGCACGCCCACGGCGCCGTGGCACTGATCGATGGCGCCCAGGCGGTCCCGCACTCGCAGGTCGACGTGCGTGCGCTGGGTGCGGACTTCTATACCTTCTCCGGGCACAAGATGTATGCGCCGACCGGCATCGGAGTGCTGTATGGGCGCGAGGAGCTGCTCGCCGCCATGCCCCCGTGGCAGGGCGGCGGGGACATGATCCTGACGGTGTCCTTCGAGAAGACGACCTACAACGAGCTGCCGGCGAAATTCGAGGCCGGCACGCCCAATATCTCCGGCGCCGTCGGGCTCGCGGCCGCCATGGACTACCTCGAGGGGCTCGGCATGGAGGCGATTGCGGCCCACGAGCAGCGGCTGCTCGAGCTCGCGACCGCGGAGCTCGCGCGCATGCCGGAGATCGAGATCGTGGGGACCGCGGCCCACAAGGCGGCGGTGCTCTCCTTCACCATGAAGGGTGTGCATGCGCACGATCTCGGCACGATCCTCGATGCGGAGGGCGTGGCGGTGCGCACCGGACACCACTGCGCCATGCCGGTCATGACCTTCTTTGGCCTCCCGGCCACAGCGCGCGCTTCCTTCGGCTGCTACAACACGGAAGAGGACGTGGCGCAGCTCACGAGCGCACTGAAGCGCGCGCACGAGGTGTTCGGCTGATGGATCTGAAGGAGCTCTACCGGGATGTGATCCTCGATCACAACCGCCACCCGCGCAACTTCGGCCCACTCGAGGGTGCGAGCCACCACGCCGAGGGGAACAACCCGCTGTGCGGCGACCGCCTCTCGCTCACCCTGCGGCTGAAGGGTGACCGGATCGAGGACATCCGCTTCGAGGGGAGCGGCTGCGCGATCTCCACGGCGTCGGCCTCGCTCATGACCGAAGCCGTCAAGGGAAAGGACCGCTCGAGCGTACGGCAGCTTTTCGAGCGGGTGCACGCGCTCCTCACGCAGCCCGACGGGGCGCCCGATCCCACGCTTGGCAAGCTCGCCGCGCTTTCCGGGGTGCGCGAGTTCCCGGCGCGGGTGAAGTGCGCGAGCCTCTGCTGGCACACCCTGAACGCCGCACTCCTCTCGAGCCCGGCGACGGTCTCCACCGAGTAGCTCGATGCGCAGACACGAGAACGAGCCCTTCGTCGTGAACCGCGAGGTGCGCGCGGTGATCGTTCCCGCGGGGCAGGAGGTGAAGCTGAAGCCCGGACAGGCGGGCTACATCACCCAGGCGCTCGGCGGCAGCTTCACGGTGTATCTCGAGGGGAACCTGCTCCGTATCGCGGGCGAGGATGCGGATGCGATCGGCCAGGAGGCGGTGAAGCCGCCGGAGCTCGCACCGGATGCGAGCGAAGAGGACGTGAAGCGCCTCGCCTGGGATCAAATGCGCAGCTGTTACGATCCCGAGATTCCGATCAACATCGTCGATCTCGGCCTGGTCTACGATTGCGCCGTCACGCAGAACGAGGACGGCACACGGACCGTGGACGTCACCATCACGCTCACCGCACCCGGCTGCGGCATGGGAGAGATCCTGGTGGACGACGTGCGCGATAAGATCGGGCGCATCCCAACGGTGCGCGAAGCGCGGGTCAGCCTGACCTTCGATCCGCCCTGGAACCAGAGCATGATGTCCGAGGCGGCACGTTTGCAGACGGGAATGTTCTGAACCACCCGGCGCCGCGTACCATGAGCTGGACTGATGTGGCCCGTGCCGACGCCCTGAGCGAGATGGCGCCGCTGGCGGTGGAAGTGGCGGGCGAGCACCTCGTCGTCGTGCGCTGCGGTGATGCGTTGTACGCGGTGGAAGACCGCTGCACTCACGATGGTGAGTCGCTCGGGGAGGCACAGGTGGAAAACTGCCAGATCATCTGCCCGCGTCACGGTGCGCACTTCTGCCTGCGCACCGGGGAAGCCCTCACCCCGCCTGCCTATGAGCCGCTGCGCACCTATCGCGCCCGTGAGCAGGACGGCCGCATCCTCGTCGAGACTCCTGCGGAGTGAGGCATCGTTGAAGCGACTTACCCTGATGCGCCATGCGGATGCGCGCTGGCAGGACGCGGGACTCTCGGACCTCGAGCGCCCGCTCAACCGCCGTGGCACCGCCGCGGCCGAAGCCATGGCACGGCGGCTGCTCGAGCTCGCACTCGTTCCGGAGCTGCTGCTTGTGAGCCCCGCACGCCGCACGCAGCAGACCGGTGAGATCGTCGCGGGGGTGCTCTCCCTCGCACCCCGCCTGGTAATCTCGGAAGAGGCGCTGTACCTCGCGAGCGCCCCTGACCTGTTGAAGGTCGTGCACGGTACGGGACCGCGGGTCTCGCATCTTCTCGTCGTCGCCCACAACCCGGGCGTCTCCGAGCTGGTGCAGCAGCTCGTGCCGGAGGCGGAGGCGAGCGGGCTCGCGACCGCCGCGCTCTGCTCGATCGCTTTCGAGTGCGAACACTGGACGGCAGTTGGAGTCGCCGCGGTGAAGGATGTGATGCGGGAGACGCCGCCCCCGCGGGGCCTGTTCGGACTCTTCGGCTAAGTCCGGCCGCGGCGCGCTGCGGCGCTGGAGCTCCTCGCGGGGAGCAGCTCAGCACTCCGGAACGTTGACCGCCAGACCTCCCTGCGAGGTTTCCTTGTAAATCGTCGACATGTCAGCGCCCGTCTGACGCATGGTGGCGATCACCTGATCGAGCGACACCTTGTGCGAGCCATCGCCGCGCATGGCGAGCCGCGCTGCATTCACCGCCTTGACCGCACCCATGGCGTTGCGCTCGATGCAGGGAATCTGCACCAGGCCTGCGACCGGATCGCAGGTAAGGCCCAGGTTGTGCTCCATGCCGATCTCGGCCGCGTTCTCGACCTGCTCGTTGGTACCCTGGAGGGCGGCGACGAGGCCCGCGGCGGCCATGGAGCAGGCGACGCCGACTTCGCCCTGACAGCCCATCTCCGCACCGGAGATGGAGGCGTTGCGCTTGTAGAGCATGCCGATCGCGGCGGCGACGAGCAGGAAGCGGATGACACCGGCCTCGTTCGCGCCCTCTTCGAAGCGGCGGTAGAAGTGCAGCACCGCGGGGACGATGCCGGCAGCGCCGTTGGTGGGTGCCGTCACGACGCGCCCGCCCGCGGCATTCTCCTCGTTGACCGCGAGTGCATAAGCGTTGACCCAATCCATGACATCGAGCGGCTTCACCGTCGCGCACTCGGTCAACATGCGGTACAAGCGCGGCGCGCGCCGGCGCACCTTCAGCACCCCGGGCAGTACCCCGCTCTGGTGGAAACCGCGCTCCACGCACGCCTGCATCACCTGCCAGATGTGCAGCAGCTTCGCACGGACCTCGGAATCCTTCGCCCAGGTGCGCTCGTTCGCCATCACCAGCTCGAAGATCTCGAGCCCATGCTCGCGGCAGAGCGTGAGCAGCTCCGCGCCGGAGGTGAACGGGTACGGCGGGGGCGCACGCTCGTGCGTGCCCGCCGCCTCGGCCTCATTGCCGCGCACGATGAAGCCGCCGCCGACCGAGTAATAGTCTTCCTCCCGCAGCACACGGTTCGCTGCACCGAGGGCGGTGAACCGCATGCCGTTGGAATGCCGCGGCAGCCGCTCGTGATGCATGAAGAGCAGCTGCATCGGCTCATCGAAAGCGATCTCGTGCTCGCCGAGGAGCCGCAGCCGGCCGCTGGCGCGGATGCGCCGCACCGTCGCCTCGATGTGCTCGGGATCGACCGTCTCGGGGTCAGCGCCCTCGAGGCCGGCAAGGATCGCCCGGTCGGTGCCGTGACCGACACCGGTGAGCGCGAGCGATCCATAGAGCCTTGCCGCGATCTCCTGCGTCGCAGCGAGGAGTCCGTCGCGTTTCAGGCCCAGGGCGAACTCGCGTGCCGCGCGCATCGGCCCCATGGTGTGGGAGCTCGAGGGACCGATGCCCACCTTGAAGATGTCGAAGACGCTTAAGCTCATGGGACCCACCCGGGAGCGCGCGAGGGCGCGCGCACGCAACTCAATGGGGGCGCACGCCGGAGTCTGCAACGCGCACCGCTCCGGCACATGCTTTGTAACGACCTTCGGCGGCTCAAATGCGACCCTTTCCGCGCGCGGCGCGCCGGCCTGGCTGCGACCCCCGGCGCGGGCGGCGAACCAGAGGGCTTCGGTATAATCCGCCTTATGAATCAGATATTTCTCGAGCGGCTGCGGAGCGAGCTCGCCGACCTCCGCGAGCAGGGGCTCTACAAGAGCGAGCGGGTGATCGCCGGCCCCCAGGGCGCACTCGTGCACGCGGGCGATCACGAGGTGATCAACCTCTGCGCCAACAACTACCTGGGGCTCGCCAACCATCCCGCGGTGCGGGCCGCCGCCGAGCGAGCGCTCGGGGAGCTCGGTTACGGCATGGCCTCGGTGCGCTTCATCTGCGGCACCCAGCAGATCCACAAAACCCTGGAAGAGCGTCTGGCACGCTACCTCGGCAAGGAGGACGCGATCCTCTACTCCTCCTGCTTCGATGCCAACGGCGGACTCTTCGAGACACTCCTCGATGAGCGCGACGCGGTCATCTCCGATGCGCTCAATCATGCGAGCATCATCGACGGCATTCGCCTCTGCAAGGCGCAGCGCTACCGCTACGCCAACAGCGACATGGCAGATCTCGAGCGGTGTCTGCGCGAGGCGCAGGGTGCGCGCACCCGGCTCATCGCCACCGACGGGGTGTTCTCCATGGATGGTTTCATCGCAAAGCTGCGCGAGATCTGTGACCTGGCCGAGAAGTACGACGCGCTGGTGATGGTCGATGACTCGCACGCCACCGGCTTCATGGGACCGACCGGACGCGGCACGCCCGAGCACGCCGGAGTTGCGCAGCGCGTCGACATCATCACCAGCACACTCGGCAAGGCACTCGGCGGCGGCAGCGGCGGTTTCGTGGCCGCACGGCGCGAGGTGATCGAGTGGCTGCGGCAGCGCTCCCGCCCCTACCTGTTCTCCAACAGCATCCCGCCGGTGGTCGCGGCTGCGACCCTCGCGGTGCTGGATCTCCTCGAGGAGAGCCCGCAACTGCGCGCCCAGCTCTTTGACAACACCCGCTTCTTCCGGCAGGGACTCAGCGCCGCGGGCTTCGACCTCAAGGCGGGTGAGCACCCGATCATCCCGGTGATGCTCGGGGATGCCGCTCTCGCCGCGCGCACGGCCGATGCGCTCCTCGAGCTCGGCGTCTATGTCATCGGATTCTCTTACCCGGTAGTGCCCAAGGGCCAGGCGCGGATCCGCACACAGATGTCCGCCGCGCTGACCCGCCCGCAGCTCGAGCGCGCGCTCGAGGCCTTTTCCCGCGTCGGCCGTAAGCTCGGCGTCATTCACTGAGAACAGGCGTCATTCACTGAGAATCAATGAAAGCACTGGTCAAGCAACAGGCGAAACCCGGGATCTGGCTCGAGGAGATCCCCGAACCCAAGGTGGGTCCGAACGATGTGCTCATCGAGATCGCAAAGACCGCCATCTGCGGAACGGACATGCACATCTACAAGTGGGATGCGTGGGCTAGTAAGACCATCCCGGTGCCGATGGCCATCGGCCACGAATACTGCGGACGCATCGTGGAGCTCGGCTCCGAGGTCAAGGGCCTGAAGAAGGGCGACCGGGTCTCGGGCGAGGGGCACATCACCTGCGGCTATTGCCGCAACTGCCGTGCCGGCCGGCGCCACCTGTGTCGCAACACGGTCGGCGTCGGGGTCAACCGGCCGGGCGCCTTCGCGCAGTACCTGGCGATCCCGGCGTACAACACTTTCAAGCTGCCGGACTCGATCGCGGACGATATCGCCGCGATCCTCGACCCCTTCGGCAATGCGACGCACACCGCGCTCGCGTTCAAC
The DNA here is from genome assembly GCA_036498445.1 of Steroidobacteraceae bacterium. Lineage (GTDB taxonomy): Bacteria > Pseudomonadota > Gammaproteobacteria > Steroidobacterales > Steroidobacteraceae > 13-2-20CM-66-19. Next base: position 657 of record DASYFL010000006.1, on the reverse strand, counting down.
ATGGTGGGTGAAGACGTGCTGATCACCGGCGCTGGCCCGATCGGCATCATGGCCACCGCGGTGGCACGCTTCACCGGTGCGCGGCACGTGGTCATCACGGACGTCAATGATTACCGCCTGGAGCTCGCGCGCCGCATGGGCGCGACGCGCGCCATCAACGTGCAGCGCGAGTCGCTGGATCAGACGATGCAGGATCTCGGCATGCAGGAAGGGTTCGATGTGGGGCTCGAGATGTCGGGCAACGCGGCGGCCTTCCGCGACATGCTGCGCACCATGCACCATGGCGGCTCGATCGCCATCCTCGGCATCCCGCCCGAGGACATGGCGATCGACTGGAACCAGGTGATCTTCAAGGGCCTCACGCTCAAAGGGATCTACGGGCGGGAGATGTTCGAGACCTGGTACAAGATGGCGAGCATGCTGCAGAGCGGGCTGAAGCTCGAGCCCATCATCACCCATCACTTCCCGGTGCAGGACTATCTGGAGGGGTTCGAGATCATGGGGTCCGGGAAGTCGGGCAAGGTCATCCTCGACTGGTCGACCCTGTAACTCGCTGCTCGCACCGCCGGTGTACGATCAGTGAGCGGCCCGGCTACTGGCGCTTCAACGGCGGCAGCGGCAACTACGACGGCTACGGGCGATCGGCCAGGGACAACA
>DASYFL010000005.1:0-13418 GCA_036498445.1 Steroidobacteraceae bacterium | reverse complement strand
CCGCGAAGCGTGCCGGACGTTTGAGCGCCGAATCCCACGCCCTGGTGCGGGTGAGAGCCGGACATACCAGCGAAACGCCGATTCCGTAGGGCGCGAGATTGAAGCGCAGGCACTCGGTGAGGCCGCGCACGGCGGACTTGCTCGCGGTGTAGATGCCGGCCTGCGGGCCCGGCAGATACGCGGCCATCGAGGCGACGTTCACGATGTGGCCGCCGCCTCCGAGGGCCTTCATGCGCGGGACGAAAGTCACCAGCCCGTTCACCACCCCGCCGAAGTTCACCCCCATGATCCAGTCGTAGTCGGCATAGCTTGCTGCGTCCGTGGGGCCGAACACGCTGACCCCGGCATTGTTCACCAGGATGTGCACCGGGCCGATCTCCTCGGCCACCTCGCGCCAGCGCTCGCGGTCGGTCACATCGAGTGCGATGAAGCGCGGTGGCGGGCGATGTTGCTGCACGAACCAGTCGGCCGCCTGCGCGCGGTAGTCGGCGTTGCGGTAGGTCAGCACGAGATCGATGTCCGCGGCCGCGAACGCGCGCGCGATACCAAAGCCGATGCCGGACACACCGCCGGTGATGAGTGCCGTCTTGCCTTTGAGATCCATGCTCTTCCCCTTGGAGGTAACTCATGTCCGAGCTCGAAACACGGCTGAGCGCTCTGGAACATCGGGTCGGTGAGCTCGAGGACATCAATGCCATCCGCCGGCTGCACTGGGCGTATGGTTACTACTGCGACTTCAACCGGGCCGAGGATATCGTAGGACTGTTCGCCGAGAACGGCGTCGTCGTCTTCCTCTCCGGCGAATACCACGGCCATGCGGGCGTTCGGCGGCTCTACGGCACCTGGTTCCAGAACTACTTCACGCAGGGAGTGAACGGACCGGTGGATGGCTTCCTGCTCGATCATTTCCAGATGCAGGACATCATCACCGTGGCGCCGGACCGGCGCACCGCGAAAGGCCGCTTCCGCGGACTGCTCCTCGGGGGCTGCCACGAGACGCGCCCGTATAAGCCGGAGGGCCTGCCGCTGCAATTCTTCGAGGCGGGCCTCTATGAGAACGACTATGTCCGCGAGCGCGGCGTGTGGAAGATCAGGCGCCTGGATTACATGATGCAGTGGCAAGCCGAGTACGAGAAAGGCTGGTCGAGGACCGTCGCGCATCTGCAACCTGCAACGCAGACTTATCCTGCAAATCCGCTTGGGCCCGACGTGCTGCTCCCCGCCACCGACGTCCGCCGCACCTGGCCCCACCGGCAGGATGTGCCGCTGCACTTCGCGCATCCGCGCTTCGGCTCGGCGCTTGCCGGGAAGCGCTGATTCAATCATCGAGCCTGTCAAAATGCGGTTTTGCGACCGGCCCGGCGGCGTTGCATGGACGCCACGGATTAGGAATCGTATGTCTTGCAAACAACCAAGTTGTTTGTTCTACTTACAAAAAACCAAGGGGCGTTCCAGTAGCGCGTCGTCAACGATCGGCAACTAGAGGGGGACGTGAGATGGAGGCTACTCGAGGCCGGATTTCCAACTTACGGTGGTGTGCGCTAGGCAGCCTGGCAGCGCTCGGCGTTTGGGGCAGCGGACTTGTCCTCGCGGCGGATACCGCAGGGCCGGCTGAGCCAACCAATCAGCTTCAGGAGGTCACCGTCACGGCGCAGTACCGTGAGGAGAAACTGCAGGATATTCCGATCGCGATCACTGCGATCACTGCGCAGCAGATCGAGCAGCAGGGCGCGCAGAAACTGTCGGATGTGCTGACCAACGCCCCGAGCGTCGCCTTCCGGCAGCAATCGGCCGCCTTCGGCGAATCGGTAACTGCCTTCATCCGCGGCTTCGGTCAGGCCGACTTCGATCCCGCCTTCGAGCCGGGCGTCGGACTCTACATCGACGATGTCTACTATCCGCGCCTGACGGGCGCGAATTTCGATCTGATGGATGTCGAGCGTGTGGAAGTCCTGCGCGGACCGCAGGGCACGCTCGAGGGTCGTAACTCCGAGGGCGGTGCGATCCGCTTCGTGACCAAGAAGCCTACGGGAGACGGCGATGGATACGTCTCTGCTACTTATGGCACGCGCAATCTGCTGCAGATGCGCGGCGCGGCAGACTTCAAGCTCACCGACACCCTGTTCGCGCGCATCTCGGGTACCTTTTCGAACCAGGACGGCTATGTCGATGTGTTCAACTACGACTGCGTCCACCCGCAACCCTTTCCGGCCCCGCCGGCCTCCAGCGGCGGCATCAAGTGCGGGCAGTACTCGCTCGGTGATGTCGGCTACCGCGCACTGCGCGCTGCGCTGCGCTTCGCCCCCTCCGAGAGGTTTGACGCCCTGCTGAGCGCCGACTACATCCATGATGCTCACAACAACGGCGCGGAGGTGCTGCTGTACGGCGAGAATGCCAATCCGAATGTGAACGCGCCGAATGGTCTGCCGCTCACCGCGAGCTCGGGTTTCCTCTGCGGCAAGTGGTGCAACTACACCACCCTCGGCAATGCCGCCGGATCCTACATCGCGGGTCTGATCCCTCCGCTGAATGGCTTCCCCATGCCCGCGACCTCGGGGCAGCAACTCAACGTTTTCGATGCCTATGACTTCGCGCTCAACCTCAACATCGGCATCACCGATGCAGTGAAGCTCGACTCGATCACCGGCTATCACAACTGGACCAACTCGTTCAGCATCGACGGTGATCTCTCCCCCGCACAGACCCAGTTCGGCAACAACATCCTCGATCACTGGTTCTGGAGCCAGGAGCTGCGGCTGAATATCGACTTCTCCAAGGCCGTGCGCGCTACCGTCGGCGGTTACTACTCCGACGAGAAGACCACCTACTACACGCTGCAGGACATCCGCTACGTAGCCATAGGAGTGCCGGCACCCGTGTGCGCGGCGATCGGTGGGCTGCCAACCGAGACCTGTCCGATTTTCCCGTTGCAGTTCCTCGGCAATGACCCGGTGAAGACCACCTCCAAGGCGGCATTCGGTACTGTCACATGGGACCTCACCGACGCGCTGTCGCTGACGGGTGGAGTGCGTTATACGAAGGACTACAAGAGCTATACCTACTACCGCTACAACCTCGACGGCGTCACGATCAACCCGTTCGTCGATCCGGTCGGTGCCGCTAACGGTGCTGGCTATAACGGCCCGAACGGCACCGCGCTCACCGGACGAAAGGCTGTCTTCGAGGGCAACCGGACGGACTGGCACGCCAGCGTCGACTACCGCTTCAACCCCGCGGTGATGGCCTATTTTTCCGCCGGTACCGGTTACAAGGCAGGTGGCGTAGGCCCACGACCGTTCAACGCCGAGCAGGCGCGCCCGTTCGGTCCTGAGAAACTCACTTCCTACGAGGTGGGATTGAAGACCGACCTCTTTGACCGGCACGTGCGGTTCAATACCGCGGTCTTCTATAACGACTTCACCGACGCACAGCTCGTGCTGCTCTCCTGCCCGCAATTCGGCGGGCCCGGACCGTGCGCGCTGCCCCAGAACGCCGGCAATGCTCACGTCTGGGGCGTCGAAGCCGAGATCCTGGCCATCAGCGCCGGCGGGCTGCAGATCGACCTCTCGGGATCCTATCTGCACTGGGACTGGCAGTGCGTCGACCCGCAGGTAGTCCCCACACCGGTGCCCGGCGCGACCGGCTGCTCGAGCGATCCGGCCGTGATCAATCAACTTTCCGGTAATCCGATCGGATTCATCCAGAAGCAGGGGCACGTCGGCATCCAGTATGAGTTCCATCTCGGCAACGGCAGCACGCTGACGCCGCGCTTCGATGCCGCCTACCAGGGTCCGCAAAACGGCACGAATAACACCCCGGTGGCGGGCTCGCCGTCGGACGTCTATGGCCGGGTCGGAGGATTCACGGTCGCCAATGCCCGACTCATCTGGACGAATCCCAAGAAGGATCTACAGGCGACGCTCGAAGCCACGAATTTGTTCAACCACTATTACTACTACGGCAAGTTCGACCTGACCGGAGCCGGCTCGGGGACCATCACGGGCTCGCCCGGTGCACCCTTCGGTTGGTCGGTCATGCTGAAGAAGAGCTGGTAAGCCTGAGACGACCTGGCGCTCAGGGCTGAGACGAAACAGGGGCGAACCGAATGGTTCGCCCTTGTCGTTTCTGCGGCCGACCGCCGCGCCGCAACGACCGTCAGCGTGGACGAGCAGCGGTCTCTTCAGAGCTGGATGATGACGGTCTTCAGCTCGGTATAGGCCTCGATGCCCTCGCGTCCCTGCTCGCGCCCGATGCCCGACTGCTTGAATCCACCGAAGGGTAGTGCCGGATCGATGACCGCATGGCAGTTGCCCCAAACGGTCCCGGCCTTCAGTTTGGCGGCGAGCTTGTGCATCGCCGAGACGTCCTTGGTCCAGATACTCGCTGCGAGTCCGTAGGTGGTGTCGTTGGCGGCCTTGGCAACCTCATCGAGCGTGTCAAAGCGCTGTGCGACCAGCACCGGACCGAAGATTTCCTCACGTACGACGCTCATCGAAGGCTTCACATCGACGAGCACCGTCGGGTTGACGTAGTAGCCGTTCGCTGCGGCGGCGTTGCCACCGACCGCCACGGATGCGCCTTCGCGCTTACCTTTCTCGATGTACCCCATGACGCGGTCCATCTGCTCTTTCGAGACCAGTGGGCCCATGTGTCCTTCCGGATCGAGCGAGGGGCGAGGGCGCCAGAAGGCAGATGCCTTGGCCACCCCTTCGACCATACGGTCGAAAATCGAGCGGTGCGCGAAGAGCCGCGAGCCCGCGACGCAGATCTGTCCGGCATTGAAGAACACACCGCCCGCAGCGGCCGGCGCGACCTCATCGACGTTGACATCGGGCATCACGACCACCGGTGATTTCCCGCCGAGCTCCAGAGTGACGCGCTTGAGCGTCTCGGTGGCGTTGCGGTTGATGATCTTCCCGACCTCGGTCGAGCCCGTGAACGCGACCTTGTCGACGTCCGGGTGCTTCACCAGGCGATCGCCCGCGGTGTGGCCGTTGCCGGTGATGACATTGATCACACCCGGCGGAAAGCCGGCTTCGGCCACGAAATCGGCCAGCCGCAGCGCGGTCACGGAAGTTTGCTCGGCGGGCTTCAGGACCAGGGTACAGCCGGCGGCGAGTGCCGGCGAAATCTTGAGCGTCGCCATCAGCAACGGAAAGTTCCACGGGATGATCTGCGCGGCTACGCCGATGGGCTGGCGCGACACATAGCTGAACACCGCCCCGCGCGGCAAAGCCTGCGGATCGAGAACTTCCCCGCCCAGCTTCGAAGCCCAGCCTGCCATGTAGCGCAGGTGATCGATGGAGCCTGGAATATCGACCATTTTCGCGAAGCCGACCGGCTTGCCATTGTCGATGGCCTCGAGCTCGGCGAGCTCGGCGAGATTCGCCTCGAGCAGGTTCGCGAGCTTGTTGATGGTGCGCTCCCGCACCTTCGGTGGCAGATTCGACCAGCGCCCATCGTCGAACGCTGCTCGTGCTGCCGCCACCGCGCGGTCTACGTCGGCGTCCGAGGCATCCACGATGCGGCCGACTTCGCGCCCGGTGGAGGGGTCCTCGACGATGAGTGTCGCCCCGTGGGTCGATGCCACCCACTCGTTGTTTATGAAGAGCGCCGGCTTGCGCGCGAGGGCGCGCTTGGCGGCGGGCGAATACTCGCGCTGCACGAATGAGCCGCTGTCCTCGACGATCGGTTGCACGGTGGCCATTTGAGTATCCTCCGGGATTCGCCGGGGCACGGCAGTGCCGCCCCCTTAAAGAGACCGCCAAATTTGTTTGTGTAGCGTACTAAGTGACCCAGCCCATGTCGATTGGCACTGCAGGGTTGAAGCCGCGTGAAGGCGATGAGGCCAGCACCGCCTTCCTTGGCCGGCGCCGATCGGATTGCTGCACTGCGCAAGCCCAGGGCCTGCCCCAGCGGTCGCCATGTGCGATCGTGGCGACCAGACCCAGACCCCTCCGCCGAACTTTATTGAAATCACGACCATGCAACATATTGCGCTGCAGCGCCTAAGCGCGGAGACTTAGATCCCGGTTGCTTGACAAATCGGTAGGTGGGTTGAACCAGCTGCTGGGGTCGCATGCTCGTCCGCTTGTATAAGCATGCAGAGCTCATGGAAGAGTCGGAGTCGCGCGTACAGATGTGCGTGTACCTGCGCACGCCGGCTGATTGCGTCGCGCGGCGCATGCTCGATTCTCCGGAGACCTATCGCCGCTGGGAGTCGGAACACGACCGCCTCATGCACACGGTCTCAGACCGTGGACATCTGGCAGAGCAGATCACGGCGCTGCGTACTGCGGTGTTCGCCTTGGTGCATCGGCGGGCCGTGTTCGAATACCTGCGCAAGGGGGGGATCACCGGCACCCGGCGGCGGCGCGTCCTGGCACTCTTCTATGGCTGCCGTGACTACACCGATGCCGTGCTGCGTGAGCATGCCAATTACGTGCGGTGCAGCTCGAGCTACCTCTGCACGCATCATCTCGGCGAGCACCTCATGCAGGACGCCGCGTTCAACGAGCCCATGCAGCTGTACGAAGAGTGGTACGCGGAGTATTTCCGCGCTTACTGCGACAGTCAGCTCGCCGAGTCCGACGAGGAGCGGGACGTCAGCCTGCCGATGGAGCCGCTGAGACCGCTGCTGAAGCATCGTCTGACCGAAGCGCGTCAGGCGATCCTCGCGATGCCGCAATCACCCGACCAGGAATGGCGGGAAGTGCAGATTCGCAAGCCGAACGGCGACACGCAGCGCATGCGGAGCATCTTCGGCGCCGATTGAGGCGCGGCGGACCCGCCAGCGCGCATCCACCGCGCGCTCCGTCACTCGTTGGTGAATTCGAACTCGAGCGTGATGCCGAAATCGCTGAACACCCGGCTCACGGCCGGAGCGAGGCTGAAGCCGCTCAACTCGGTCGAGTGAGCAGTGATGAGCAGGCTCACCTGACCTCCTTCAGAGCTGATCCGGCGCAGCGTGCTCGCATGCGCTGTGAAAAACCGCGTCGAGAGCGAGAGCACCGACCCGAGGCTGCGCATCGGCAGCACGCCCATGCGTTCCTCGGGCGCAGCCCAAGGCTGCACCCCCGGCACACTCACATCGACGGGCCAGTTTGCGGTATTCAGCGCGCCCAGCCAGTAGCTTTCCGGATGCACGGACGCGATGCCGCTGCGCGAAGCGCGCGGATCTCCGGCGCGAAAGCAATGCGCAGCCTCGATATTGAGCTCGCGCGAGAGCTCATTGGGGTCGAGCGAAGGATGACGGATTCGCAGTGAGAGCTGGAACGGTTCCGAGTCGGGCTGCCGGAGCTTTCTCGCTTCCATGAATACTCCTCTGTTCACCACGCTGCGGCGGTCCGGTGTGCCGAGGCGCCGGTTTCGCCGTCTCAGATCGCAGAGCCTTGGGCCGACATCCCTGTGCGCCCCGCGGCTCGGGGCGCTAAGAGTAATTCACCCGCAGCCACCATGCACGCTGAATGTGGCGGAAGGGCCGCCTCGCGATGAGAGAATCCGATTTCGAAGATCAGCTGCAGCACTACACCGTGGTGGCCCGCGCAAGCTCCGATAGCTGAGCCTGCCGGCTACTTCGGGGGTGTGCGGCGTGATTTGATCGGCTGGTTGTAGGGATCGTAGCCGCCGCCTGCGCACTGGTCGTTATCGGGCTGGATACGCAGTTCCTCTTCGTGCGTCTGCTCGACTTTGAGCTCGGGCGACTCGAGCTTTCTCAGCATTCGTGTGGTGCTCTCGATCGCATTGCGGCCCGTCTGCTTGAGCCAGTCCCACACCGCGTTGCCGCGCTCGTCATGAACCACTTTGCCGGTTTGGCTCCCAGGCTGCCCCGGAGTCGCAGCTCCCTTGGCAGGTGCAGCCGCCGGCAGGGCGGCACCGGACCTGGAGGCAGTGCCCGCAGGGCGCGCCGGTGACGCGGCAGATCGCGGAGCCGCAGCGCCGCCAGTCATGGGTGCGGTGCCAGTGCCGGACTTCACGGCGGAAGATCCGGGCTGGACCCCGGCAGCGGATGCGGAGGTTTTCGGCTGACTCATAGACAGCGGCAAAAGGCTTCGCAGAGTTGCGGCACGCTGTGTCTAAGTTAACCGCCGCGTCTGTGTGGGGGGATTTTGGCGTGTGGAACTGTGGAAGCAGTCACAGTCGGCGCGAACGCAGTTCTCACCAGCCTATGCCGTAGTCCTGCCCGTAGTTGCTCGATCCGCCCCAGAAGCTGCCGTGATCGCGATCGACGAATATGGCGTTGAGCGGACCCGAGGTGCGCTCCTCGAACTCGAGCGAGTAGCCCATGCGCGTGAGCTCCCGGCGTACCCAGCTCGGCGTGGCAGTATTGAGCGTGAGCCGGCCCGGGAACGACTGGTGATCGCCGAAGGAGTCGCGCATCTGGTAGCTGGTGATGTTCGCCGCCTCCGTCGCCTCCTGCACAGTCATGCCGAACTCCACCACGTTGAGAAAGAACTGCAGGAGATTCTGGTCCTGCGTGTCGCCGCCCTGCACGGAGAAGATCAGAAACGGCTTGCCCTCCTTGAGTGCGAGTGATGGCGTCAGCGTTGCGCGCGGCCGCTTCCCCGGCTCGACGACGTTGTAGGGATTTTCTCTCGGATCGAGTACGAAGCTCTGCATGCGCTGACTGAGGCCGATACCGGTGTGGCCGGCGATCACTGCGGGAGTCCAGCCCCCGCTCGGTGTCACCGACACCGCCCAGCCCTTCTCATCCGCCGCCTCGATGCTCGTGGTTCCGAGGCGGAAGGTGCGATCGAACTCGGCGAGCGTAACGGGCACCTGCGCCGGCATCCGGCTGTGCCAGTTGTCGAGATACGAGAGATAGGGATTCTTTCCTCCCTGGAAAGGATAGGGGTCGCCGGGCCTGGCGTCGGCATCGTTGCGGTCCGGCCGGATGAGCTTGGCACGCTCGCGGGCATACTCCTTCGACAGCAGGCCCTTCACGGGCGGCCCGGGCGAATAGCTCGTGTCACCGTAGTAGAAATCCCGGTCGGCGTAGGCGAGGTTCATCGCCTGGTAAAGCGTGTGGATGTAGCGCGCGCTGCCGTACCCCATGGACCCGAGATCGAAACTCTCGAGGATGTTGAGAGCCTGCAGCATCACCGGTCCCTGCACCCAGGCGTTGAGCTTGTAAACCTCGATCCCCTTGTAGCTGCTGTGCACCGGTTCCTCGATGTGCACCTTCCAGTTGGCGAGATCCTCGCGCGTGAAGAGTCCACCGGCTGTGCGCACCGCCTCGACGAGCTCGTGCGCAATGTCACCACGGTAGAAGCGCTCGTACGCAGCGTAGATCGCCGCCTTGCGGTCCTTGCCGCCCTTGAGCGCCGCCTTCTCGGCCTCGACCAGCTTGCGTAACGTCGCCGCGAGATCCGGTTGCCGGAAGATCTCCCCGGGCTCGGGCGCTTCGTGCGCGCTGCCCGGATGCGGAAGCATCACGCGTCTCGAGTCCGGCCACTCCTTGAGCTTATCCTTGAAGTGCTCGATGGTGCCTGAGAGCGCTTCGTCCATGGGAAAGCCATCCGCCATCTCGATCGCCGGCGCGAGTACCTGGCCGAGGCTCATCGTGCCGTACTCGGCGAGCATGGTCATGAGCCCGCCGGGGGTGCCGGGCGTCACGGCGGCGAGCGGTCCATACTCCGGCGGATACCGCAGGCCCAGCTTGTGGAAGTACTCCGGTGTTGCACCCGTGGGGGCGACCCCGAGTCCGTTGATCGCGATGACCTTGCCGCTGTTGGGGTTATAGATCAGCGCCTGGGTCTCTCCGCCCCAGGAGAGCGTGGTCCAGGCCGTTGCGGTCGCGGCCAGCATGGCGCAGGCGGCGTCCACCGCATTGCCGCCCCGGTCGAAGATTTTCGCTCCCGCCGTGGCGGCGATCGGCTTGCCGGTGACGGCCATCCAGTGGCGGCCATAGAGCGGCGGCTTCTGCGTGCGACTCTGCGCGTTGGGTCCACCAAAGATCACACTGGCACTCACCATGGCTGTCACCGCCGTGCGGACCAATCCCTTCACGCCATCGCCGGTATTCCTGGAAGGTCTTTTGGCGGCCATGGCGGATCCTCGCAAGTGGCGGGTGTTGCAGCATATGGCAGACTGCCCGGCGCCGCACGCTGGCGGCCGCGAGGAGCATTGCAGACGACCCATGGACGTGAGCGCGACGATTGCCGGTCTTTTCGTGTATCCGCTCAAGTCCGGGCGCGCAGTCCCGTGCGCCCGGGCGCGCCTGAGCTCCACCGGCTTCGAGTGGGACCGCCAATGGATGCTGGTGAATGCGCACGGTGTGTTTCTCAGCCAGCGCACTCACCCGCAGCTCGCCCGTATCGTCCCGCAGCTCGAAGCGGGCGAACTGTTGCTCAGCGCCCCGGGTCTGGCGCCCTTGCGGTTGCCGCGGGTCTGCACGGGAGAGCGCATGCCGGTACGCGTGCACCAGGACAGATGTGTGGGCCTGGATGAGGGATCCGCCGCGGCCGAGTGGGTGAGTCTCGTGGCGCGTGAGACCGCTCGCTTGGTGCGCGTGCCTATACACACCGAGCGGATCGCTAACCCGGCCTTTGCCGGGAAAACTCCCGCGCCGATGGGTTTCGCCGATGGCTTCCCGGTTCTGGTGTGCAACGAGGCTTCGCTCCACGATCTCAACAGCCGCCTGCCCGAGAGTATCCCCATGGAACGCTTCCGGCCGAACGTGGTTCTCGAGGGATTGCCGCCCTGGGCGGAAGACCGCATCGACGAGCTCGCTGTCGGTGAAGTGACGTTGCGCCTGGTGAAGCCCTGCACCCGCTGCACGATCCCTTCGGTCGATCAACGCACCGGCGAGCCCTCGACCGACCCTGTGCCCGTGTTGCGACAGTTCCGCTTCGACAAGACGCTGCGCGGCGTCACCTTTGGCGAGAACGCGGTGATCGTCAGCGGCAAGGAGGCCGACATCGAGCGCGGTGCGCCCTGCCGGGTGAGGTTCGATACGGGGACCTGATTCCCACTTTAATGCAACGCCCGCTACGTGCCATGTTGGAGGTCTCGCGCGCCGCCTCAAACTGTGCACAGCGCACGGCACCCCCCGGCCGGTTCCGCCACACTTCATGAGACATTGGCGGGGCAAAGTGTGAACCAGTTGGCATTTGCGGTCGGGGCGCTGGCCGGGCTCGTTTGCGCAGCAGTCGCCGTTGCGTTGCTGTGGCGTCTGCGCCGGCGGCCCGCATCGCCCTACGATGCGCAGCACCTGGCGGTGTTCGAGCAGTGGCCGACGACCGCCATCGCGCTCGATCTCGCCACCATGCGCTGGGTATCGGGCAACCCCGCTTCGCTACGTAACCTCGGGCTTACGCTCGATGAGCTGCGCGCGCGGAAATTCGATGACCTGTTCCGTGCCGAAGGCGCCGAGGGCCACGCCCTGCTGCAGAAGCTCCAGGACGCCACCACGCGCGCGCCGCTCGAGATGCATCAGCGCTGCGCGGATGGCTCCGAGCGCAACGTCGAAGCCACCTGTCACCGCATCGAAGTGGACGGGCGGCAACTGCTCGCCGTTGCGGTGCACGATGTGACCATCCGCCGCAAGGTGGAGACGCAGCTGCTCGAGAAGCACCAGAAGCTCGACCACCTGGCCCACCATGACCATCTGACCGGACTGCCGAATCGTCTCTACCTCGCTGCGCATCTCCCCGGCGCCATCGAGGAAGCGAAGAAGAACGGTACGGTGCTCGCCGTGCTGTTCCTCGACCTCGATCGCTTCAAGCACGTGAACGACTCGCGCGGCCATGAGACCGGCGACAAGCTGCTGAAGACCGTGGCGCAGCGCGTGCGCTCGACCATACGCGCCGACGACCTGGTGGTGCGCATGGGAGGGGATGAGTTCGTGGTGGTCATGCGCGGCATCAAGAGCACCGACCAGGTGAATGACGCCGCTGCGCGCATCAACCGCGCGCTCGCTGCGCCGATGGTGGTGGACGGGCGCACGCTCGTGACCACGGTCAGTATCGGCGTGGCGCTTTATCCCTATGACGGCGCCGACATGGGTGAGCTGCTGCGCCAGTCAGATACCGCCATGTACCAGGCGAAGGACCGCGGCCGCAACAATTTCCAGCTATTCAGCCAAAGCATGGACAAGCGACTCAAGGAGCGCATCGCCATCGAGTCGAGCCTGCGCACGGCGCTGCAGAGCGGCCAGCTCGATGTGCACTATCAGCCCATCGTCGACATCGAGTCGCAGCGGGTGGTCGCGCTCGAGGCGCTGCTGCGCTGGAAGCATCCATCGCACGGCTATGTGCGCCCGGAGCGCTTCGTGCGCATCGCCGAGGAGGCGGGCCTGATCGTGCCGATCGGCGACTTCGTGCTCCAGCGCGCGCTCGAGGACATGGCGCGCTGGCGCGCAGCGCAGGGACAGCTGTTGCCGGTGGCGATCAACGTGTCGGCGGTGCAGTTGCAGCGCTCCAATCTCGCCGAGCAGATCGCACGGCTCACCAAGCAGCACGGGCTGGAAGCCTCGATGCTGCAGGTCGAGCTCACCGAAAGCGCCGTGTTCGAGCGCCGCGAATCGCGCGTCCCCGAGGCGAGCCAGGATGCGGTCGCGAGGCTGCGTGAGCTGGGCGTGCACATTGCCATCGACGATTTCGGCACCGGGTACTCGAGCCTCTCCTACCTGAAGCGCTGGCGCGTCGACACCCTCAAGATCGACCGCTCCTTCGTGCGCGACCTGGTGACCGACCTGAGCGACCTCGCCATCGTGAGTGCCATCATCGCCATGGCGCGCCATCTGCACATCCAGGTGGTCGCCGAAGGCATCGAGGGCTGGCAGCAGCTCGAGAAGCTTCGTCAGCTCGGCTGCACTTATGCGCAGGGGTATCTCTTCGCCCGCCCCGCCCCGGCGCAGGACTGCCTGCGTTATCTCAACGGTCAGCCGCTCGATCTCACCCAGCGCATCTCGACGCTCGAGAACCTGGAGACGACGGGAAGCGGCGAGTCGGTGGCGATGCGCGCATAGGCGCGTCCCCCCCCGCGCACCCGCGCAGGTCTCGCCCCCGAAGTCATTTCGGGACGTGCGAGAATGGGCCATGCAGCCAGACACCACTGCACTCCGCGATTCGCGGCCGCCTCAGCAATGCGCGGATGCAGTGCTCATGGTGCGGCCGCGGGCCTTCGGCTATAACCCGGAAACGGCGCGCACCAACACCTTCCAGCAGCAGCCGGCCGGCCCGGCGGAGGATGTTGCCGCCCTGGCCCGCGGGGAGTTCGAGCAGCTGGCGCGGATACTCGCGAGCGAAGGGGTCACGGTGTGCGCGGTCGAGGACTCGGTGCACCCGGCGAAGCCCGATGCGGTTTTCCCGAATAATTGGGTGAGCTTTCACGAGGATGGCACGCTCGTGCTGTACCCGCTGCAGAGCGTGAGCCGCCGGTTCGAGAGAAGGCCGGAAGTGATCGAGACTGCGGTA
>DASYFL010000004.1:0-17490 GCA_036498445.1 Steroidobacteraceae bacterium | reverse complement strand
CCACCGAAGCAGATCCGTTCCGAGGGCACGGACGCGGAATTCCCGGAGGTCGCCAAGAAGACTGACACCAAGACCGAACGGAGCGCCTGATCTGTTCGAGGGCCGGTTCTCGGAGATCCTGATCATCTTCGTCCTGGCGCTGATCGTGCTGGGACCGGAGAAGTTGCCACGTCTCGTGTCCGAGCTAGGCCGCTGGGTAGGACGGGCCCGTGCCATGGCGCGTCAGTTCCGCGAGCAGCTCGAGGAGGAGGTGCAGCTCGAGCAGGCGCGCAAGGCGCACCAAGCTGCTCCACCGCCCCCGCCCGAACCGGCACCGGTCGGTGCGGCTCCGCCGGCGACTCCGGCGCCGGACTTCAACACCTCCTCGCAGCAGCCGGAGCCGGCAGCGTCCGCTGCGCCTCCCGCAGCACCCACCGGCGATGGCGCCACCGGTGCCGAATCTTCCGTGACCCGACCCGCGCACGCGGGCGGCGCCGATGAGCGAAGAACCTGAAAAACTCGCCGAAGGCACCCTGATCTCGCACCTGCTCGAGCTGCGCGATCGCCTGCTGCGCGCGCTCGTCGCGGTCGGGCTCGCCTTCATGCCCTGCGTGTACTACTCGAACGACCTGTTCAGCTTCATCGCGCAGCCGTTGCTCGCCAAGCTTCCTCAGGGAGGCAACCTGATCGCCACTGGCGTGATGTCGCCTTTCACCACGCCCTTCAAGCTCTCGTTCTTCGCGGCGCTGCTGCTCGCAATGCCGTACGTGATCTACCAGCTATGGGCCTTCGTGGCTCCGGGCCTGTACCGTCACGAGCGGCGCTTCGCGGTACCGCTGCTCCTCTCCTCGATTCTGCTGTTCTATGTCGGCATCGCCTTTGCCTACTACTTCGTCTTCCCGGTGATGTTCGAGTTCTTCGCCCACACGACGCCGAAGGGCGTCTCGATGATGACCGACATCAACAATTACCTGGATTTCGTGCTCACCATGTTCTTCTGCTTCGGGCTCGCGTTCGAGGTGCCGGTGGCCGTGGTGCTGCTCGTGCTGATGGGCGTCGTGCGCATCGAGGCGCTCAGGAAGAACCGCGGTTATGTGCTCATCGGTATTTTCATCCTCGCCGCACTCCTCACCCCGCCCGATGCCATTTCGCAGTGCTCTCTCGCCATCCCGATGTACCTGCTGTACGAGGGCGGCATCCTCATGGCGCGGCTCCTCTCCCGCAGTCAGCCCGCCGAGGCGCACGCCAAGGCCGACCAGCGCTGAGCGGCGCTTGCGCATTTGCGCGCCTGACCACCGCTGGTTCAGACTCGGGCGCTCACCTATGGGGCGTGCGTAGTCAGGCTTTTGACGATGAGCGAGCTCGCCGACGCCTCACCTGCAGCGCCCGCCGTCGCGCCGAAAACCATTCTGGGCCAGCCCTTCGGGCTGGCGACGCTGTTTCTCACCGAGATGTGGGAACGCTTCACCTACTACGGCATCCAGGCGATTCTGATCCTGTACATGGTGGCGGCGGCAGCGAAGGGTGGTCTCGGACTGGATGACCGGACCTCGAGCTCGATCTATGGACTGTTCCTCGGCAGCACCTACCTGCTGGGACTCTTCGGCGGCTGGATCGCCGATCGACTGCTCGGCGCGCAGCGCGCGGTAATCGCCGGTGGGACACTCATCGCCGCGGGCAGCGCGCTGCTGGCAATCGGCCACGAGGAGACTTTCTTCCTCGGGCTGCTGGTGAACGCCATGGGCGTCGGGCTGCTGAAGCCCAACGTCAGCGCGATCGTCGCGTCCTTATATCCGGAGGGTGGCGCGCGGCGCGATGCCGGATTCTCCATCTTCTACATCGGCATCAACATCGGCTCGGCCATCGGCTCGTTCCTGGTGCCGCTCACCGCGGCGGCTTTCGGTTGGCACTTCGGATTCGGGTTGTCGGCGCTCTTCATGGCCGTCGGTGTGGCGCAGTTCCTGTGGACGCGCTCCTACCTCGGCGCCGCAGGACTGAAGCCCGCGCAAGAGCGGCGCGGCTCGTGGACGCCGGTGGTGATATTCCTGGCGGTGGTCGCAGTGATCGTGGTGCTCACCTTGACCCGCACCGTGCGACTCGATGCGGCCGCGCTCGCCGGCGCCGCCTCCTGGGGTTACGGGCTGCTGGCGCTCCTTTACTTCGGCTACCTGCTGTTTTTCGCGGGCCTCGCTGCGGCCGAGCGCAGGCGGGCGCTGGTCATGGTGGCGCTGTTCATCGCCTCGGTGATGTTCTGGGCGGGGTATTACCAGCAGGGCGGCTCGTTCAACCTGTTTGCCGAGCGCTACACCGATCGCCACATTCTCGGCTGGGAGATGCCCGCGGGTGTCTTGCAGGCGGTGAACCCGTTCTTCGTGATCACACTCGCAGGAGCATTCGCGGCGCTGTGGATCGCGCTCGGCAAGCGCGGCCGCGATCCGCTGGCATCCGCCAAGTTCGGCCTGGCGCTGGTACTGCTGGGTCTTGGCTTCCTCGTCATGTACTTCGCCGCGCAGCACGTGCTGGCGGGAAAGCTGGTGCTGCCCACCTGGCTCGTGCTGACGTACTTTCTGCACACCTGCGGCGAGCTATGCCTGTCGCCGGTCGGGCTCTCCTACATGAGCAAGCTCGCGCCTTCCCGGTTCGTCGGGCAGGTGATGGGTGTTTGGTTCCTGTCGCTCGCACTCGGTGGAAACCTGGCCGGTCAGCTCACCGGGCAGTACGACGCAACTCACCTCGAGTCGCTCCCGGCACTGTTCCTGCGAATTTTCTGGTACGGCCTCATCGCCGGCACGGCAATGCTGCTCCTCACGCCGTTCGTCAGACGCAACATGGCCGGCGTGCACTAGCGGGCCGGCGGCGGTCCGCGGTGAGCAGGATGGGCGGCGTTACGGTTGCGTCATCGGTTGGGCCGCTGGCGTCAGCTGCGCGCTGGTCACGAAGTACTCGGTGTCGCCAAAGCAGGAGGTCGGAATCCACTTCCGCTGCTCGTAGTGCACCGTGACGCGCCTGCCGATTTCGGCGCTGAGCTGCTTGGCGAGATCATCTTCGCGCACCGTGAAAGCGAATTTCTCGGCCACGGTTCCCGGCAGAGTCACCATGGCCATCTCGCCCTCCCAGGTCTTGCAGATCCACCCCTTGCGGGAGAATTTCTGCAGGAAGCCCGCGCGCTCCCCGTCGGAGTACGACCAGTGCAGCGTAAACCAGGTGAACGCGGTGAGCCCGAGCACAATGGCGATGAGAATGCCGATGAGTACCTTGCCCATGGTTTTTCTTCCTGTTGGCTGCGCCCCGCGGCGGCTCCAGCGCGAGAGCATACCGCGGGGCACTGCCTGCGGCTGAATTGTGCGTAGCCTGCGCCGCGGCGGCCGCCGGGCGGCACTTTGGGAGTAGCGGTGCGGGGGTCCGGTCTGTAACCATGGCGCTCGGCAGGGGGAGCAGAACCACATGAAGGAATTGCGGGCTGAGCTGACCATGCGGGGGCTGATCCTGGGCGTGCTGATCACGCTCGTGTTCACCGCGGCGAACGTTTATTTCGGGCTCAAGGCAGGTCTCACCTTTGCCACCTCCATTCCGGCGGCGGTGATCTCCATGGCCGCATTGCGCTCGGTTCGCGGCGCAACCATCCAGGAGAACAACATCGTGCAGACCGTGGCTTCGGCCGCGGGCACGCTCTCCTCGATCATCTTCGTGCTGCCCGGCATGGTCATGATCGGCTGGTGGACCGGGTTTCCGTACTGGGTCTCGTGCGCGATCTGTATCTTTGGCGGCATCCTCGGCGTCATGTATTCGATCCCGCTGCGACGCGCGCTCGTCACCCAGTCGGATCTGCCGTATCCCGAGGGCGTTGCCTGCGCCGAGGTGCTCAAGTGCGGCAGCGGGGAGCAGGGCCGCGGCGTCGAAGAGAGCCGTGCGGGGCTGGCCGCACTCGTTTGGGGATCGGCGATCTCGGGAGCATTTGCACTCATTACCGCCACGCGCATCTTCGCGAGCGATGTCGCGCGCAATTTCCGCGTCGGTGAGCGCGCCGTCTCGGGTTTCGACTTCTTTCTGTCGTTCGCGCTCTTCGGCATCGGGCACCTGGTCGGCTTGTGGGTCGGGGTTGCGATGGGAGTCGGCGCGCTGATTGCGTGGGTGTGGGGGGTGCCTCACTTCTCGGCGCTCTCGGGCGATGCAGCGAATCTCGCGGCCTCTTCCATCGATGCGCTCGCCCACGACACCTGGAGTCACAAAGTGCGCTTCGTCGGGGCCGGGACGATCGGCGTCGCGGCCATATGGACGCTGGCGAAGCTCGTCAAACCCGTGACGGCGGGTCTGCGCTCGGCGATGCTCGCGTCGCGCACTCGCGCACAGGGCAACGCCGCAACTCTTCCGCGTACCGAGCAGGACATCCCGATTGGCATCGTGGGCCTCATATCGCTCCTGTGCGTGCTGCCGGTCGGCGTGCTGCTGGCGCAGTTCGTCGCGGGCAGCGGGCTCGGCGAGCACCTCGTCTTCCTCGTGCTGAGCGGCGTGCTGTATGTCGCGGTGATGAGCTTCCTCGTGTCCGCGGTCGTCGGCTACATGGCGGGGCTCATCGGCTCATCGAACAGCCCGCTCTCGGGGATCGGCATTCTCGCCGTGATCGGCTTCGCCCTGATACTGGTATTCGGTGTGCACGCCGGCAGCTCGCCCGCCACCGGCACCGCGTTCGTCGCCTACGCGCTTTTCGTGACCGCGGTAGTGTTCGCCGCGGCGGCGATCGCCAACAACAACCTCCAGGACCTGAAGACCGGGCAGCTGGTCGATGCGACGCCGTGGAAACAACAGGTC
Source organism: Steroidobacteraceae bacterium (assembly GCA_036498445.1). GTDB lineage: Bacteria > Pseudomonadota > Gammaproteobacteria > Steroidobacterales > Steroidobacteraceae > 13-2-20CM-66-19. The sequence continues at coordinate 12,702 of DASYFL010000004.1, read as the reverse complement.
GCGCTGGTGATCGGAGTGGTCGCCGGCGCGGTGATCATCCCGCCGATACTCGATCTGCTCAACCGGGCGTATGGCTTCGCCGGCGCGCCCGGCCCGCATCGCGAGCACCCCTTGCCCGCACCCCAGGCCGGGCTCATTTCCGCCCTCGCCCAAGGTGTCATCCAGAATAACGTCGACTGGAGCCTGATCGAGACCGGTGGACTCATCGGCGTGTTGGTGATCGGCGCGGATGCACTGCTGCGGCGCCTGAAATCCGGCGCGCACCTGTCGCCGCTCGCGGTGGGGCTCGGTATCTACCTGCCGACCCAGAGCACGCTGATGGTCGTCGTCGGTGCGGTTGCGGGCTGGATCTTCGAGCGCCACGCGGACACTCGTGCGCGCGCTGAAGCGACCAAGCAGCTCGGCGTGCTGCTCGCATCCGGCATGATCGTTGGCGAGGGACTGGTCGGTGTACTGGTCGCAGCGCTCGTCGCCTTTTCGGGGCAGGACTTTCCGCTCGCTCTGGTCGGGGACTCGTTCGCCGCCAATGGCGCCGTGTGGCTTGGCGGCGGCGTCTTCGCGGGAGTGATCTACCTGCTCTATCGCTGGGTGGGGCGGGCGTTCATGGCCGATGAGCCCCCACCTGCGCAGCGCCGCGTGCCGACGGGCTAGCGCAGCACATCAGCGCCGCGCGTAGCGCTCGAAGCCGCGGTGCCCGATGAGCCAGGAACCGACCCACCCGGTCAGCCACACGATGATCGAGGTGAGGAAAGCCGGCATGAACCAGGGCGCGTGAAAGCCGGGCAGGATCGCGGCCACCAGCCACACCATGGCGGCGTTCAGCACAAACAGGAACAACCCGAGCGTGAGGATAGTTATCGGCAGCGTGAGGATGAAGGCGATCGGTCGGATGATCGCGTTGACCACTCCGAGCAGGAGTCCCGCGAAAATCAGCGTGCCGACGCTGTCGACACTGACGCCCGTGACCCATTGGGTCGCGAGCCACAAGCCGATGGCGGTGATCACCGTGCGCAGCGCAAATCCCATCATGTAGCGGCTCCCGTTCTCGCCTGTTTTTCGACGTACACCTTCAGGCGCGTCATCGCCTGCTGCCAGCTCGTGCGCAGCCGCCAGTACTGAGTGTCCCACCCCGGCGCTGCCGACACACCCGAGCCGAGCAGCCGCACGATGGTGCCGCCCGGCACGCGATCGAGAATGAAATCATCCACCATCACGCTGTCGGTCGGGGGAAGCGTGCTCGCCGGCAGGTACAGCAAGCGCAATCGCCGCTCCGGCTCGAACACATCGATGTGCGCCTCGAACTCGGTGACGCGGTCGACGCTTGCGCGGAACAGCCCTCCCTGAGACGGCCGGATCATCGCACCGGGCGAGCACCAGCGGGGCAGTTGTGTCGGGTCGGTGAGCGCGCGCCACACCTGGCTCACGTCGGCGAGAATGTCGACGCGATGTGCGTAACCCCGCTCCCTGTCACCCATGGCGGCATTGTGCCATCCTCGGGCAAAAAGCCGGAGGTGTCATGGCGTACGTGGAACTGATGATCGTGCTCGCGCTGGCCGAGTTCATGCTGTTCGGCCTTGCCGTCGGCAGCGCCCGCGCCCGCTACAAGGTGCCTGCCCCCGCCACCGCCGGGCACGAGGTATTCGAGCGCTACTTCCGCGTGCAGATGAACACGCTCGAGCAGCTCGTGGTGTTCCTGCCCTCCATCTGGCTGTTCGGCCACTACATCAATGCCTGGGCCGCGGCGGCGCTCGGTGCCCTCTTCATCATCGGCCGCGCGTTGTATTTCCGCGGCTACACGCAGACGCCGGAGTCACGGCACGCGGGCTTCGTCCTCTCGGCTATTCCGAACGTGACGTTGCTCGTGGGCGCGCTCATCGGCGTAGTCCGCGCGATTCTCCTGGGCCCGGCCTGAGGCGAACCGGGTCAGCGCCGTGCCCGCCCGCGGCGCCCTTGGGCGTTCGGCGAGTCACGCCGATGGTGTGCGCGTCCCGCGGAGCGTCAGCCAAAGCGGGATGAGGGAAGCTGCGACGATGACGAGTGTCACCAGCCCGAAGTTCTGCTTGACGAAGGGAATGTTGCCGAAGAGATAGCCGCCCCATATGAACAGCAGCACCCACGCGAATCCGCCCACGAGGTTGTAAGCGAGAAAGCGGGCGAACGGCATCCGGCCCACCCCTGCGACAAAGGGCGCGCAGGTGCGCACGATGGGCACGAAGCGCGACACCATGACCGCTAGGCCCCCGTGGCGCCGGAAGAACTCCTCGGTGCGGCGCAGGTATTCGACCTTGAGCCAGCGGTAGCGGCCCGAGAAAGCGGGTGGCCCGATGGCCCGGCCGATTCCGTAGTTCACCGTATTCCCGAGCACCGCGGCGGTGCCGAGCGCGAGGCTCGCGAGCGGCGCGCGCAGCGTGCCGCTCGTGTCGACGGCCGCGAGCGCTCCCACCGCAAAGAGCAGCGAGTCCCCCGGAAGAAAGGGCGTCACGACGAGCCCGGTCTCCGCGAAGATCACCGCAAAGAGGATCGGGTATATCCACAGGTCATAGCGCGCGATGAGCTCGACGAGATGCCGATCCAGATGCAGCACGAGATCGATGAGCCACCCCAGCATGGCACCGAGCATATCGATAAGGGGACGGCGGCGCTAAGTGAGGCCGGCCGCGGCCGCTGGAGACTCCCTGTTCAGGGCACGAATGCGCGGCTCACGAGCGAGACCATGCGTGGCGCCTCGGCTGTCTCCTTCAGCACGGCGAGTCCGAGGCGCACGTCGGCATCACGCTCGGCGAGCGGGTCCCCGGCCTTGCCCGGGCTCAGATCCGCCGGCGGATCGCCCGGGCCGTCCTCGAGGATATCGGGCACGAGGCCCTTGCCGTGAATCGAGGCGCCGGAGGGAGTGAAATAGCGCGAGGTGGTGAGCTTCACGGCACCGCCGCGCGAGAGCGGGAGGACGGTCTGCACCGAGCCCTTGCCGTAGGTCTTGCGCCCAACGAGGAGTGCCCGCCCGTGGTCCTTGAGAGCCCCTGCGACGATCTCCGAGGCTGATGCCGAGCCCCCGTTCACGAGCACCACGAGGGGTGCGCCGTTGATGAGGTCGCCGTGGGAGGCGTCCATCTCGAACCGGGCCTCGGGGGTGCGGCCATCGGCGCTCACGATCACGCCGGAGGTAAGGAAATCATCGGCGACCGCGACTCCCGCTTCGAGAACACCCCCCGGATTGTTTCTCAGGTCGAGCACTAGTCCCCTGATACCCGTCGGATTGTCTCGTTTCAGGCGGGAAATGGCCTTTGCAACATCCTGCGAGGTCGTCTCGCTGAACGTCGTGATCCGGAGATATCCGAAACCCGGCTCGAGGCTCTGCTCGAGGACGCTGTGAACTTCCACCTGCGCGCGGCGCAACGCGAATTCGAGCAGCTCGCGGTTGCCTTCACGCCGGACGGTGAGTGTGACGAGACTGCCGGAGAGACCGCGCATGCGGGCAATGGCCCCGGCGAGATCTGCGCCCACATCGGTTCCGTCGATGCGCACGATCTGGTCCCCGGCGCGCAGGCCTGCCTGCTGCGCGGGAGAGCCATCGATCGGATGCAGGATCTTCACCACCCCATCGCTGGCGACCACCTCGATGCCCACCCCGGGATAGGAGCCCATGGTGGAGAGGCGGATCTCATCGAACTCCTGGCTGTCGAGATACGCGGAGTGGGGATCGAGCGCGGCGACCATGCCGCGGATCGCCTTCTCCATCAGCGCGTGATCATCGACGTCGTCCACGTAGTCGCGCTTGATGCGCTCGTACACCTCTGCGAACAGGCTCGCCTCCTGCCATGGCAGCGTGCCGCGAGCCGGTGCCGGGTCCGCATGCGCGACGGCACCCGGCCGGTCGGCGAGGACCCCGCTGCTGAGCGCGCCGCAGAAACCAAGGAACGTCCCCGCGGTGAGGGCAATGAGCGTGCGTGAGGGAGTGGACATGACGCGGAGACCTCGATTCGCACCGTCAAGGGTGGTTGGGATCGGCAATGTCGGCAGTGGTTCCCGGCACGGCCTCAACGCGCCGTGCCGGCGTACCAGGTGACCTCTTCGCGCTCCCCGGTGGCCTCAGGATCCGCGGCGCCGGGTGCGCTCGGCAACGGGAGCTCGGTGAGCAGGTCCGCGAGAGGGATCGGTTTACCGATCGCAAAGCCCTGCCCGTAGTCCACGCCGAGCTCCGCAATGCGTGCACTGATCGCTTCGGTCTCGATGTATTCCGCCACCGTAGTGATCGACATGCTGCGCGCGAGCTGCGCGATCGCACGCACCATGGATTCGGCACGCGCATCCTTGAGCACATCGCGCACGAAGCTGCCGTCGATCTTCAGCATGGTGACCGGCAGCTGACGCAGACACGAAAGCGAGGAGAGCCCGGTTCCGAAGTCATCGAGCGCAACGCCGCAGCCGAGCTGGCGCAGGCGGCGCATCAGCGCCTCGGTGCGGGCGAGATTCGCGACGGTAGCATTCTCGGTGAGCTCGAAGCAGAAGAGCTCCGGGTCGAGGCCGCTCGCGCCGATGCTCTTCACCAGATAGTCGGCGAAGGAGTCATCGCTCAGTGACTGGCCGGAGAAATTGATGGCAAACCCGAGCGCCTTGCCCTCGAGTATGGCGGCGCGGGGCTGCAGCGCTTCGATGACGTGCGCGATCACCCAGCGGTCGATCACCGGCATCAGCTGGTAGCGCGTCGCCGCGGAAAGGAAGTTGTCGGGTCCCACGGTGCGGCCCTTCTCATCGGTCATGCGCAGCAGCAGCTCGTAGTGCGGGCGGGCGCTTTCCGCGGCGGCGAAAGGCAGGATGAGCTGCGCATCGAGATGCAGGCGTCCAGACTCGATGGCCTCGCGCACCTGCCCTGCCATACCGATGTCGGCATGGCGGCGCACGATGCTGGCATCGCTCGGCTGGTAGACCTCGACGCGGTTGCGGCCGCGGTCCTTGGCCGCCTTGCAGGCAGTCTCGGCGGGAGCCAGCACCTGCGCGAGCTCGCTCACCTGGGAATCGACCGAGGCGACGCCGGCACTGATCGAGACGGGCAGCCGCGCCTCGGCGCTCACCAGCGCGAGCCGCTCGGTGCCTTCGCGCAGCGCCTCGGCGAACGCTTCCGCATCTTGTACACGGGCGGGCAGCATGAGCGCAAAGCGGTCGCCCGAAATGCGGGCACCGAACGCACCGGGCGGCAGGCGCTGGCGGATCAGCTCCCCGAGCTGCCCAAGGATGGCATCGCCAACGTGCATGCCGGAGTTCTCATTGATGGCGTGCAGCTGATCGACATCGATGTAGAGCGCACTCCAGGGGGCCGTCTTCAAGTCGGCGACCACCGCCTTCACGCGCCGCTCGAAGGCTGGCCGGGTGTAGAGCCCGCTCAGTGGGTCGTAATTGCTCTCGATGGCGCCAATGGCCTTGCGGGCCAGGATCTCCCCGACGTGCGCGTCGCGCGCGCCAAAGGGCTCTGCAATCGACTCGCGCAGCAGGGCGAGTACCCCGATGGTGCGCCCGGTGCGCGAGCGCAGCGAGCAGCACAGCACGCGGAAGGGAAACGCCTCGGGAGCTTCGATCGACTGTGTCTCGTTGAAGATGAGCGGCTCGCGCTGCGCCTGGGCGAGCGGCATCAGGCGGCGGTGCGCACGCATCCAGAACTGGGTATCCGGCGGCCGCGCATCCGCCGAGCGCACCAGCATCACATTCTTCTCGGGCACGAGCAGCGCGCCGGTACTGGCGCGCATGTGCTCGATGGTCTGCTGCAGCAGTTGCTGCAGGTCCCCCGCGCCCGCCTCGGCCGTCGGGAGTCCCGCGCTGTCCTGTGTCAGGAGGAGGTTCAGGTCCTTGTCGAGGCCCCCCACCGTGTGATTCAGCTCCTCGATGGTCGCGTGGGCGATCAGCTCCCGCCGCAGGCACTCGACCGCCGGGGCGAGAAGCTGGCAGACGAAGGAAAAATCGTTACCGCGCCTGTCCTGCGCATCGTTTGCACGGCTCACGACCGTGAGCAGCGCGAGGAGTTGCTGCTCATCGTCCCGCAACGCCCACAGGTACACCGGAATGTTCCCAGCCAGCAGGCGCATCTGGCCCGCACTGTCGGGATCCGCGCGCGTCGAGAGAACCGCATCGTCCACGAAGTTGATCAGGTCCGGACCCGTCATGGCGTCGGTGGTCCAGATGAGCTCCGCCGCAGGCCCGAACAGGGCGACGCAGCTCGTCCGCGGCAGGAGCGAGCGGATCAGACGCACATAGGGGTCGAACCGGTCACCGGGCTGTCCAGGAACGTAATCGGTGACCGGGAGCGCACTCATGGCAGCGAACACCATTGCGCTTCCCAGCCCCGCGATCCTTGCGCAAGTTGGCGAATCCGCACACTCGCGGCAACGGGACTCTGGAAATATTGACCCCAGTCACAAGGGGGCGGAGGCCACCCGACCCCTGCGTTCCCTGGGATGCCTTCAGGGCTCGGGGGCCTTGAACCACGGCCGCGGATCGACCGGCTTACCGCCCTTGCGGATCTCGAAATAGAGCTCGGGGCGGGGGCTCCCGCCGCTATCCCCGGCGGCAGCAATCGTGTCGCCCGCCGCGACCGGCTCACCGGCGGCCTTGTACAGCCGCTCGTTGTGGCCATAGAGGCTCAGGTAACCATCACCGTGGTCTACGATGGCGAGGAGTCCGAGTCCCGGAAGCCAGTCGGCATAAATCACCCGGCCCTGGCACACCGCCTTGACCGGCGCACCGCGTTCAGTGGCGACCAGCACCCCGTCCCAGCGCACCCCGCCGGCACGCGCATCGCCGAAGCGCGCGACGACCCGTCCGTTCACCGGCCAGGCGAGCTTTCCGCGCAGGCGGGTGAAGGCATCGTTGCCCTCGACCGGAAAGCGCTCCATGGCTGCGCGCAACTCGCGCACGAGCTTCTCGAGACCCGACTGCTGGGCACGCAGGCGCTCGAGATTCTGTGCGCGGCTGCGGGACTGGGCTTCCAGGCTCACGAGCACGTGGCTGCGCCGCTCGCGCGCCTGCTCGAGCTCGTTCAGCTGCGCGCGCTGTTCGCTCTCGAGCTCGGCGAGCTTCGCATCCTCGGCTTCGAGCTCCGCATCGAGCTCGGCGAGCCGCCGCACGTCATCCTCGATCAGGTGTATCTGCCCGGCCCGAGCGCGGCCGAAATAGCTGTAGTAGGCGAACATGCGTCCGGCGAGCGCGGGATCCTTCTGATTCAGAAGGAGCTTGAAGGGCTCCTGGCGCCCGATGAGGTAGGCGGCACGCATCTGTCCGGCAAGTGCCGTGCGATTCTCATCGAGCTGCGCCTCGCGGGTGCGCTTCTCGGCGGCGAGTGCCGCGCGCCGCGCCGCATCCTCGGCGCGCTGATGACGCACCTCCGCCAGTGCATCGCGGGCGCGGCCCACCTGGAGCTCGGCGCCGCGCAGCTCGCGCGTCAGGCGGTCACGCTCGACCTGCTCGGCACTGACCTCACGCGTGACCCGCTCGATCTCCGACTTCACCGCCTGCAGTTGCTCCTCCGCCTTGCGCGCATCGCTCTCGGAACGGGCCGTCGTCCCCGGTGCAGCGGTCATGGGTGCGGGGGCCCACACTGCGAGAGCCAGTGTTATCCAGACCGCCGGGGCACCGCGGCGCCCCCAGACCCCGGAAGGGAGCGATGGCGTGCCGCAGGGCACCGGGACGCTATAATGCGCGCCCTTTTGCGCCCGCCGCTTACCCCCCTCACCCATGGACCGTATCCTCGACTTCGCCAGCCATCACCCGTGGCTCGCCGCCGCAACCGCCGTGCTGGCAGTCCTGGTCGTTGTATACGAAATGCGCATGCGCACGGAAAGCCTGCGCTCGGTATCGCCGCAGGAGCTGATCCGACTCATGAACCACGGAGCGTTGGTGCTCGACCTGCGTCCCGCCGAGCAGTATGACGCCGGTCACCTGAACGGCGCACGGCAGATGACCGGCGAGCAGATCCTCAAGGCGGGTGACACGCTGAAGAAGCATAAGGAAAAGACGGTCGTCGTGTACGATGACGGCGGCTCGCTCGGTGGCGCGGCCGTGCGCCAGCTCAACGCCCAGGGCTTCACGCGCGTGTTCTCGCTGCGCGGCGGCCTGGCTGCCTGGCGCGCGGACAATCTGCCGCTCTCGCGTGCCTGAGGGTGCCCATCGAGACCGATGAGTGCGCGGAAGGTCGTCATGTATGTCACGGACTGGTGCCCTTACTGCACGCGCGCCCGGTATCTGCTCGAGGCCAAGGGGATCGCGGCCGAGGAGATCGATGTGGATGCGGTGCCGGGCGCACTTGAGGAGATGCGCGCGCGCAGCGGCCGGGATACCGTACCGCAGATCTTCATCGGCGAGCGCCACGTCGGCGGGTCCGATGAGCTGCACGCGCTCGATGCGGCCGGAACCCTGGATGAAATGCTGAAATAACCGGAGCCCTGAGACCATGAATGAGACAGCCGGCGGCATGCCGCTTCCCACCCCGGCCGATGCCGGTGTGGTGCTCGCACTGCAGAATGTCTACCTGAAGGACTGCTCGTACGAGTCGCCGAACGGGCCGCGCATCGAAGGCAACTGGAACCCGCAGATCAACCTCGACCTGCAGACCAGCTCCACCGCGCTCGGCCCGGAGGTGCGTGAAGTGGTGCTGACCGTTACCGTTTCCGCGAAGCACGGCGAGGCGACGATCTTCCTCGTCGAGGTGAAGCAGGCGGGGCTTTTCGTCGTCCGCAATCTTCCCGATTCCGATCTCAAGCGCGCCATCAGCACCGTCTGCCCGGGGGTGTTGTTTCCGTACGCGCGGGCGGCCGTCTCGCAACTCGTGAGCCAGGGCGGCTTTCCCCAGTTCCTGCTGCCGCCGGTCAATTTCGAGGCGCTGTACGCGGCCAACCAGGCGCAGCCGGCCGTCACCAACTGACGCTCGCCGCAACCCGGGCGGTCGCCGGTGAAGTGCCGATGAGTGCGCGGTCCGCGGACGTGCCGATCGCTGTGCTCGGCGCGGGCTCCTGGGGGACCGCACTCGCGATCCAGTTCGCCCGCAGCGGACGCGCGGTGCGCCTGTGGGGCCGTGACCGCGAACGCCTCGCGGTCATGTCGGCGAGTCGCCGCAACGAGCGCTACCTGCCGAGCGCGACGTTCCCCCCCTCGCTCGAGGTCGAGGCCGATCTCGCCGCAGCGCTCGCCGGCGCGCATGACGTGCTCGTGGTCGTACCGAGCACTGCGTTCCGTGAGCTTCTCAGCGAGCTGCGCCCGCTGCTCGCGGCTCCGATGCATGTCGCCTGGGCGACCAAGGGGTTCGAGCAGCGCAGCGGCAAGCTCCCGAATCAGGTCGCCCGCGAGGTACTCGGCACCGAGCGGCGCATCGCGGTGCTCTCCGGCCCCAGCTTTGCACGCGAGGTCGGTGCGGGGCTGCCGACCGCAATGACCATCGCATCTCCCCATGCCGGGTATGCGCAGACGCTCGCGCGCGAGCTGTCGTCGGAGAACTTCCGTGCGTACACCTCCACCGACATCGTCGGTGTGGAGATTGGTGGCGCGGTGAAAAACGCGCTCGCGGTCGGTGCCGGGCTCTCGGACGGGCTGGGGTTCGGCGCCAACACGCGCGTGGCGCTCATTACGCGCGGGCTGAAGGAAATGACGCGCCTCGGTGCCGCACTCGGGGCACGCGCCGAGACCTTCATGGGGCTCGCCGGACTCGGGGATCTGGTGCTCACCTGCACGGACGATCAGTCGCGCAACCGCCGCTTCGGACTGCTGCTCGCCGCTGGCCGCACGCCAGAGGCTGCACTCGCCGAGATCGGCCAGGCCGTCGAAGGCTACGCGGCGGCGCGAGCGATCGAAGCGGTCGCCGCGCGCGCCTCCGTGGAAATGCCGCTGTGCGCCATGGTGTACCGGGTGCTCTACGAGCAGCTCCCCGCACAAGAAGCGGTACGGGCACTCATGCGCCGCCCGATCAAGGCCGAGGCCGAATAGCCCTAGCGACGCGGTTTGTGCTTGTCGCCGCTGCCGCGGGGGGCAGTCGCCGCGGCGCCCGGCGAGACGCTGCGCTGCTGCTCGGCCTCCAGCCAGCGCTCTGCGGCGAGGACCGTCGGGAACACCCTGACCGGAAAGGCGCGATTCACTGCGACGTTCTCCGCGAACTGCATCATCTCGCCGCTGTGGGCGTTCACATCGACATAGGCCATCGCCTTCAGCGTTCGCATGAAACGTGTGCTTCCCGTTGCCACCATCTCGAACACATCGAGTGTGCCCAGGCGCGGACCTTCGAGGCGCTCCTCGAGCAGCACCCGGAAACACTGCCGCAGGGTGCACTCGCGCACCACTTCTTCCATGTAACCGGTCACGCTCTCACGCGTGTTGCGCCCGGTGACGATGATGTGCAGATAGCCCGGCTTTGTTTCGATGGTCAGCTGGTAGCTCACGAAGCGCCTCCTTGCCGCGTGTGCACTGCCCCTGGGAGGAGACCTTGCCGAGCCCTGAAGCCCATGCGCTCAGCCTCGCGCGTCGAGCCGCCCACAGTGCCTGCGCCCTCACCAAGCATAGCTGCAAAGCGGCCGGCAGCAACATTCAGCGTGAGCTCTCGGTGCGCTGCAGAAAGACGTGGGTTGCGCGCTCACCTGGAATGCTGCGCGTGCACACGTAGCCGAGCGAGCGCAGATCTATGCCCTGGAGAAGGGGCTCTCCGCTGCCAAGCAGCACCGGACGCATCACGAGGTGCAGCTCATCGATGAGAGCCGCTGTGAGATATTGCCGGATCGTCGCCACGCCACCGCCGAGCCGCACGTTGCGGCCGCCGGCGGCGGCGCGGGCCTGCTCGAGCGCATCGCGGATGCCGGTCGTGACGAAGTGAAACTCGGTTCCACCCGCCATGCTCAGCGTCGGCCGCGGATAGCGGGTCAGGACGAACACCGGGGTGTGGTAAGGAGGCTCATCCCCCCACCAGCCCCGCCAGCTCTCATCGGGCCATGGCCCGCGCACGGGTCCAAACATGTTGCGGCCGAGGATCCATGCACCGATGTGCTCGAAACTCTGCTCGGCCAGAGTGTTGTCGACTCCGGTCTCGCCGTCCGGCTGCCCGTGCATGTCGCGCCACAGGCGCGTCGCGAAGAACCACTCCATGAGCTCGGCGCCGCGCACACCGAGCGGATTCTGCAGGTCCTGGTCAGGTCCCGCTCCATAGCCATCGATGGAAAGGGCAAAGCATCTCACGCAGAGTTTGGACACGGCGTCTCCTTCGATTCAGTTGAGCTGGCGCAGCTTCCCGAGCGTAGCCGGCAGCGGCGCGCCTGGATGAGGCGCAGACCCAGGGTCTGCAGCAGTGAGTGAAGACTCCAGTGACTGAGGAAGTCTGCGGATCTTCCATCCCGCGAGCTTCATCGAGTCGGGGAAGTCGAGCGGCGATCGCGCGTTGCCCACACTGCCGGCAAAGTCCATCGTGCGCGAGACTCCCTGGTCGGAGTAAGTGAAGGAGAGCTGATAGGTCGCCTCGGCATCGGCGGCAGGCACGATCACGGTGCCCACGACTGTCCAGGGAGCGAGGTACTCGGTGGCGCTCGTGGCGGTGGCGATCCGTATCGGGTTGGTTTTTTCCACGAAGCGGACGTGTTGAGGCGGTCCGGCAGGTGGCGGCCCGTCGGGTAGCGCTGCGGTGAGCAGCACGACCACCAGTTGCGAATTCAGTACGGCCAGGTCCAGTGACTCCAGTTCCTTGCCGGGCGCTGCTGCGAAGCCCTGGGTGAGCATCCAGCGGCCGCCGATCAAAACGATGCTGCCCGTGGCGTGCGTGCTTCCCTCGCGCCGCTCGATCGTGATGCGTGCGTCGCCGTTTTGCGCGATCTCGAACCGGCTACCGGCGCTTCCCGGTTGGCCGGGACTCGAGCGGGAGACGTGGATGTCATCCGGCGACCAGGCTGCCGCCGCCGCGGCGACTGCTGCTGCCGGGGCTGTGGCGATGAGGAGCGCCAGCATGGAGAGGGGCATCCGCCTCAGACCGGGTACGTGCGTTCCATGAGCACGCACCAGTGACCAAGGAAGTTGATGAGAAGCATCTGACCGAAGGCCTTCGAAGTCCCCATGGCAATGAGCAGGCTGCCGCGTGTGGGCGAGGAAAGGACTTCGAGTTTGAGGTAGTCGTCGCGCTCGCAGCTGGAAAGCGCAGGATCGCGATCGGCGCAGGTTCGTTCGGTTCGCTCGGAGAAGGGCCGCAGCCTGAGGGATGGATGTCCGGAGCGAAGTGCTTGGAGAAACATCGGGCCAAGTGCGCTTTTCACATAGACCAGCGAGCCGGGTGGAAAGTGCTTCAGCGGCCGATCGGCGGCAACCGATAAGGCGGGCAACATATCATCTGCGAGGATCACACCGGGCGCGGTGTGAAACATCAGACTGAGCGCAAGCAGCACCGTCGCCATGCCGGCGGCGAAGGCAACGATGGCTGTCGAGGCGCGGCTCACCATGTCTTCTACTCCATCTCGAAACTCGGCAGCCGGTCGCGAATCTCCCACCAAACGCACTTGGACCCGACGTGGTAGTTCGCGGCGGGGCGGACATTCAGCGGCTCGTTGATCGTGCCCACCCGTATCCGCACCCAGTCCGGCTTCGCGCGCTGGCGGCTGTAGAGCGGCGAGCCACACCGAGCGCAGAAAATTCTTCGCTCACCGGGGGACGATTCGTACTCGGTGAGGAGCTCGCGGCCGGCGGTGACCTGAAACGCTGCGG
>DASYFL010000003.1:0-12245 GCA_036498445.1 Steroidobacteraceae bacterium | reverse complement strand
CATCGACATACGCTACCCCGGCGGCAAAACGCCAGGCCGGCGTCGGCGCCCAATCCACTTCGAGCTCACCGCCCACATGGCGGGCATCGGCATTCACGATCAGCTGCTCGAGGCTGATCGTGTAAAGCAGGGCCTGGTAGTCCTTGTAATCGTAGTAATAGGCCGCCCCATTCACACGCAGCCGATGATCGAAATACTCCGATTTGAAACCGGCCTCGTATGAAGTGAGAGTCTCGGGCTTGAAGGTCAGCGTCGAGAGGTCGGTGATGAACAGCGGGAAAAGCGGCGCCGTATAACCGCCGCCCTTCACACCGCGGTTGACACCGGCATAGGCGAGAAAGTCCGGTGACAGGTGAAAATCGAGCTGTACTTTGCCGGTGTAGAGCGTATCCGAGCGGCTGTTAATATAGTCGCTCGCAAGCGGCAGACCGGCGAGGCGCGTCAGCTGCAGCGTCTGCCCCGTGGTGCTGTGCGGAAAGTACTCGTACGGGTACCAGGAGAAGTGAAAGTCCTTCTTGTCCTTGGTGACGCGTCCGCCGACGGTGAGCCCGATGAGGTCGGTGAAGCGGTACTCGAGCTGCCCGAATGCGGCGTAGGAAGTCGTCTTGAGCGTGTACGGCGAGCGGGTCGCCGGGTAGCCACCAGTGGCCGGATCCGGAACGATGTCCCGGCCAGCCGGGTCATGCCAGTAAGGCGGCGTTCCGAACGGCCACACACCCGGAATGCCGTAGTAGAGCGCAGTGTTCGGATTGGCAGGAGTGTTGAACTCCTGCGCCGTGAAGAAGGTCGGTCCGAGCCAACCTTCGTAGTAGTCACCGTCGATGCGCAGCCCGTAGAGGCCCACGGTCCAGTTGAGCTTCTGATCGCCGCCGTTGAGCCGCGCTTCGAAAGACTCCTGGTTCACCTTGCTGCCGTTGAAGAACTGGAACAGCGTATCGGGGGAGGCATCGGAGTCTTCCTGGTAGTCCTTGCGCAGTGAAGTGTAGTCGCCGACCACCGTGAGCGCGGTGCCACCGCCCAGGTCGCCGGTGTACTTGAGCGTGATGCCGCTGCCTTTGAGCTTGGTGAAGCCGCTGATGTTGTCGCGGATCGTGAACGGCCCGCTGGCGGGCAGACCCGACGCATTGCAGCCCGGGCAGGTGCCGTAGGGGTTATCGGTGGGAAGGGCCGGCACATCGATACCGGGCCCGATGTTCTTGGTGGTAATGGTCTCCCATGAGCCCGCGTGCACGTCGGTTCGGCTCAAGCGCCCGAGCAGCAGGAGCTGCGAGCCGGGTGAGAGCTTGAAGAGCAGCTGGCCGCGCAAACCCCAGTCGTTACCGTTTTCGGCATCGTTCGCGGGCCCGAAAACGTTCTTGAACAGCGGATCGTAGTGATTGGATTGGAAGGCAATTCGCCCATCGATCCCATCGCTGATCGCGCCGCCGAACGCGCCTTCGACCCGGAACAGATTGCGCTCACCCAGCGTCACATCGGTGTAGCCGCTGGTCTCGTCGGTCGGGCGGCGCGAAATGAAGTGCGCGAGCCCACCGGTCGCGTTGCGCCCAAAGAGCGTCCCCTGCGGTCCACGCAGGACCTCGACCCGGTCGATGTCGAAAGTCGAGAAGGCAAGTCCGATCATCTGGCTCACGTACACATCATCGACGTAGATCGCCGCCGGACTCTCCTGGTGGTCAGCGAAGTCATTCTGCACGACGCCGCGGATGGCGAGGCTGAAGGAGGACGGACCGTTCGGCTGTGTGAGCACCACGGCCGGCATGGACTTGGTGATGTCGGTAGCGGTGGTCACGCCGAGATTGCTGAGATCGGTGCCGGTGATCGCAGAAAGCGAAATGCCGATCTCCTGCGGGTTCTGCTCGCGCTTTTGCGCGGTGACGACGATCTCCTCGAGACCGCCCGTGGCCGTCGCAGCAGTCGGTTGTTGGGCATCCGCGACGCGAGCGCCGGCGAGCAATCCCATCGCTATGACGCCGAGAACAGGAATGCAAAAGGCTCGAACGTTTGCAGGCTGCATGATCTGCTCCTCCCCACATGGCACACATCAGCCACGACCCCCGTCGATCCGTTGTTGGTTGTTGGCGGCCGAACGCTTCGGGGGCAGTGCACCCGCACTTTATCGCTTCGGCCGGACGGAGGGAACCGGTTGCCAGACCTGCTGAATCTGGACGCCTGACTCCCAGGAATGTCTGTGGCAGCGGCACGTGTCGCGGCGATACAAGCCGCGGCGCCCGGCAGTGCCGCAGCTTTGCGGGTGTCAGCTCAAACCGCTAATGTCCGGACCGGGTGGCCGGAAAGGTGTCGCATGAGAGTCGTGCTCGCACTCGCCTTGCTTGGGCTCGCGGAACCTCTCGCGGCTCAGATTTATGCGATTGATGCCGGCGCCGTGATCGACCCGGCGCGCGGCACGGCGGACCGTGACCAGACATTGGTGGTGACGGATGGCCGTATCACCTCGATCGGCCCGCGCCGGGCCGCTCCCGCGGGCGCGACCTCGATCGACCTGTCGAAAGAGTGGGTGATGCCCGGGCTCATGGATGCGCATACCCACCTCAGCCTGACGGAGGTCGTCGGCGGGTCCGCTCCTTTCGAATCGTTCTACATCCTCGAGAGCACGGCTTATCGTGCGCTGCGTGGCCTGCACAATGCGATCGAGGTGCTCGCGGCCGGGTTCACGACGGTACGCGATGTCGGTAACGCGGCCGATTATGCGATGGACGACGTACGGCGGGTCGTCGATGCGGGGTGGTATCCCGGCCCGACCATCATCACCAGCGGCAAGATCATTGCGCCGTTCGGCGGTCAATCGCACGGCATTCCCGCCGAACAGGGTGCTTTCTGGAAATACGAGTACCTCGATGCCGACGGACCGGATGAGATGCGCAAAGCGGTGCGTGCGAATCTCTATCACGGCGCCGGCGTCATCAAGCTGGTGCTGGATAACAATCCCTACCACTACTCGATCGACGAAATACGCGTCGCGGTCGAGGAAGCGCATCACGCAGGGGTGCCGGTCTCGGTACACGTCTATGGCGGCGAGGCGGCCGACAATGCGATCGAGGCGGGTGTCGATTCGATCGAGCATGGTTTCTTTCTCACCGACGCGCAGCTCAAGCGCCTGCACGACAAGGGCATCGTGCTGGTGAGCACCGACTTTCCGCGCTCCCACCTGGATGTTATCGGCACCTCGGGCGGCATTCTTCCGCCTCCTGAGGTGCTGGCACCGAAGATCATCGATCGACTGCGCCGCGCTCACCGCCTGGGGGTGCGCCTGGTGTTCGGCAGCGATACCGTAATGGATGTCGCGGGCCGCTCGCGCGCTGACCTGATGTTCGACTATCTCGCCGTGTGGCGCGCAGCGGGTGTGCCGCCCGCAGAACTATTGAGGGCCATGACCAGTGAAGCGGCGCAGCTGCTTCGCGTGCAAGCCCAACGCGGCCGCATCGCCGTCGGCCTTGCAGCGGACCTGGTAGCCATGCCGGCCGACCCGCTGGCGGACACCGAGAACCTGCGCCGCATCGACTTCGTCATGAAGAACGGCCACATCGTGCGACAGGGCCCGCCGACTGCGCGCCGGTAGAGTTGCACAAGCACGCCATGAAAAAGCAGTTGGCAAAGGCACCGACTACCGAAATAATCCGGACAACAAGATAAAGACCACACCGCGACTGACGCGGCATCACACCCCTCGATGTTGCCGCGCGGGTCGAAGCTTGACCCGAGCGGGGCGTTTGCAGGAGGTGTCCAATATGTGGATTCGCCCGAGCTTTCCCGGTCTCGCGACGCTCGCGAGCCTTTGTGCCACCGCGCTGGCCGTGGCACCTCCCGCGTACGGGACGGATGCGCCCCAAGCTCCCAGTGCGCCCGCGGCACACTCTGCGCATCACGGCAAAGGCCCCGCGGCCCGGGAGGGCCCGGACCTGCTGGCCGAGTACGCAAGCCTCGCCAGCCGGCGCTTCGTTGATCTCACCCACTCGTTCGGCCCGGATACGCCGCACTGGAAAGGCTTCGGTGAGATGAAGGTGCGCACGCTCTACACCATCGCCAAGGACGGCTTCCACGTCGATGAGTTCTGTCACGTCGGCCAGTGGGGCACGCACGTCGATCCGCCCGCACATTTTCACGAGGGCAAGAAAACGGTCGATCAGATCGACCCGAAGGACATGCTGCTGCCGCTCGTGGTGCTCGATGTCCACGAAAAAGTCGCCGGCAATGCCGACTACCTGCTCACGCTCGAGGACGTGCAGGGCTGGGAGGCGCGCCACGGACGGATTCCGGAGCATGCCTTCGTCGCGATGCGCACCGACTGGTCGAAGCGCTGGCCGAATGATGCCGCCATGCAGAACCGGGACGCGAAGGGCGTTGCACACTACCCGGGGTGGAGCATGCCGGTGCTCAAGCTCCTGTACGAGCAGCGGCACATCGCCGCGTCCGGCCACGAGACCACCGATACCGACGGCGGGATCAACGCCACGAAGGACGACTATTCGATGGAGTCGTATGTCCTCGGCACCAACCACTATCAGATCGAAATGCTGGCGGACCTGGACAAAGTGCCCGAGTATGGAGCACTCGTAATGGTGAGCTTCCCCAAGCCGGCCCAGGGGAGCGGGTTTCCGGCCCGCGTAATCGCCATCGTCCCCTGAAGGCCCTGAGTCGAAGGTTGCAGGAGGTAGAGCGATGAACCCAGGATCCACTCCGGTGCCTCATTACCGTTGGGACGACGTGCGGCTCGAGCCCCTCAAGGGCACGATCTCGCGGCGGGTGATCAGCGGCGAGCGCATGATGATCGCGCACGTGTATCTGAAGAAGAACGACGAGGTGCCGCGCCACTCGCACGAGAACGAGCAGATCACCTACGTGGTCGAGGGTGCGCTGCATTTCTGGTTCGGCGAAGACGGCGCGCAGGAGCTCACCGTCCACGCGGGCGAAGTCATCGTGATCCCTTCCCACCTTCCGCACCGTGCGCTCGCTCTCGAGGACACGCTCGATGTGGATGTGTTCTGCCCGCCGCGCCAGGACTGGCTGGCTGGAACCGACGCCTACCTGCGGCGCTGAATGAGCGCCTACGACATCGGGCCCGGAGTCGCAGCGGCGCTCGAACGCTTCGAACTGCCGGAGAAGCTCGGCTTTGGCTTGGTGAACGCGCCCGTCATGTTCAGCGCCGAGTGGCGCGAGGGTGAGTGGCAGCGCGGCACGCTGCTCCCTTACGGCCCCATCGAGCTGTGGCCCGGCTCGCGGGCGCTGCAGTATGCCGAGCTCGTCTTCGAGGGCCTCAAGGCCTACAAGGTCGGGCAGGCGCACCCCAACTTCTTTCGGGCGCAGGACAACTGCCAGCGCATGGAGCGCTCGGCGCAGCGCCTGTCGATGCCGATCGTCCCGCAGGCGCTCTTCTTCCAGGGCATCGAGGCGGTAACTTCCGCCTGTGCGCCTTTCATCCCGGCCCGCAGCGGCCAGTCGCTGTACCTGCGACCGTTCCTCTACGGAACAGAGAGCGGCTACCTGCTGCGCAACTCGCTGACCTTCCGCTTCATGGTGATCGCGAACCCGGTTGAGGCGTACGCCACTGGCGCACCGACCATCGCGATCGAGCGGCGTGAGGTGCGCGCCGCCGCCGGCGGGATCGGCGCCGCGAAGGCAGCCGCCAACTACGCGGCCTCACTGCGCGCTTCGAGCAGCGCGCTCGCCCGCGGCCATACGGTGGCACTCTGGCTCGATGCGGTGGAACATCGTTACATCCAGGAACTCTCCGGGATGAACTTCTTCGCCGTGATCGATGGCGAGCTGCATACCCCGGAGCTCGATGGCGCCATTCTCCCCGGCATCACACGCGATTCACTGCTGGCACTCGCCCCGCGACTCGGCTATGTCGTGCACGAGCGGCAGATGCAGCTCGATGAGCTCCTCGCGCAGATTGCGAGTGGACAGTGCAGCGAGCTTTTCGCCTGCGGCACCGCGGCGATCGTCATGCCGATCGCCGCGCTCGCCGAGCCGGACGAGCGCGCCTACCGGCCGGTGCGGACCGATGAGGTCGCCGCTCGCCTGCGCGCGGCACTGCTCGCGATCCAGGAGCGCCGGGCTCCGGATCCCTTTGGCTGGACGCGCGAGCTCGCATGACGCAGGCGATCGTGCTGCATGAGACGGGCGGTCCGGAGAAGCTCCGTTGGGAGAGCGTCGAGGTCGGCGAGCCGGGTGAAGGCGAGCTGCGCATCCGCCACACCGCGATCGGCGTCAACTTCCACGATACCTACGTGCGCAGCGGCTCCTACCGCACGCTGCCGCTCCCGGGGATTCCCGGTGTCGAAGCCGCAGGTGTGGTGGAGCGCGTGGGCCCCGGGGTGTCGGGCTTCGCGCCCGGCGACCGCATCAGCTACATCAACGAGCGTTACGGCGGATATGCCGAGGCGCGTCTCCTGCCCGCGCGGCTCGCGCTGAAGATTCCCGACTGGCTCACGGACGAGGCGGCGGCGGCGCTCACCGTCAAGGGTCTGACGGCCTGCATGCTTCTGCGGCGTGTGCACGCGGTACAACCCGGCGAGACCCTTCTCGTGCATGCCGCCGCGGGCGCCGTCGGACAGCTGCTGGTCCGCTGGGCCAAGGAGCTCGGTGCCACGGTGATTGCCACCGCCGGCTCGGCGGACAAGGCGCGCATCGCGCGCGACTGTGGGGCGCATGAGGTGATCCTCTATCGCGAAGAGGACTTCGTCGCCCGGGTCGCGCAGCTCACACACGGTGCAGGGGTCGATGTCGCCTACGACGGCGTGGGGGCGGATACCTTTGCGGGCTCGCTCGATTGTCTTGGGCTTCTCGGCACGCTGGTCAACTTCGGCCAGTCCTCAGGTCCGGTAGCTCCGTTTGCGGTCTCGCGACTCGCCATGCGCTCGAACACACTGGTGCGGCCGCTGCTCTTTCACTACATCCGCGAACGTGCGGCCCTGGAAGCCATGGCTCAGCAAGCCTTCGCCGCGATGCGCTCGGGTCTGCTCCGTGCGACCGTGGGACTCAAGCTGCCCCTGGCCCGCGCCGGCGAGGCACATACGGCACTCGAGTCGCGCGCCACGAGCGGCGCCATCGTACTCGTGCCGTGAGCACCGGCCTGTTCGCGATCAAGGCGGTATCCGCCGCCGAGGGAGAGGATCAGGAGCTCATCCGCACGCTTTCGCTTCCGGCGCTTACCGCGTTCGGCATCGGCTCGATCATCGGCACCGGTATCTTCGTGCTGACGGGAACTGCGGCCGCCAACCATGCGGGACCGGCGCTCGTGGTGTCGTTCCTGCTGGCCGGCTGTGCCGGCGCCTTCGCGGCGCTGTGCTATGCGGAGCTCGCTTCGATGATTCCCGTCGCCGGCAGCGCCTACTCCTATGCGTACGCGACGCTCGGAGAGCTCGTGGCCTGGTTCATCGGCTGGAATCTCGTGCTCGAGTACACCTTTTCGGTCGCTACCGTGGCGGTCGGCTGGTCGGCGTACGTCGTGAGCCTGCTTGCCCAGTTCGGGGTTCACCTGCCCGAGGCGCTGATTCAGGCACCTGTCGACCGCGGTCCGGGTGATGTCGGCCTCATCGCCACCGGTGCCCTACTTGATCTGCCGGCGGTGCTGATCGTCGGTGCTGTCGCGTACGTCTGTTACATCGGCATCCGCGAGTCCGCGGCGCTCAATTCCGCGATCGTCGTGCTCAAGATCTCCGTCGTGCTCGGCTTCGTTCTGCTCGGGGCGGGCTTCGTCACGGCAGCGAACTGGCATCCCTTCGTGCCGGCGAACACCGGGCACTTCGGTCACTTCGGCTGGAGCGGCGTACTCGCCGCGGCCGGCATCATTTTCTTTGCGTTCATCGGCTTCGATACGGTTTCGACCTGCTCGCAGGAGGCGAAGAACCCGCGCCGCGATGTGCCGCTCGGCATCATCGCGAGCCTCGCGATCTGCTCGGTGCTCTACGTGGCCACCGCGCTGGTGCTCACCGGCATGGTGCCCTATACGGAGCTGGACGTCGCCGCGCCAGTGGCGCTCGCCATCGATCGCCACGCCGAGCTCCGCTGGCTGGGACTACCGGTCAAGCTCGGGGCGATTGCCGCGATGATCTCGGTGATGTTGGTGATGACGGTTGGCCAGGCGCGGATCTTCATGGCGATGGCCTCCGATGGCCTGCTGCCCGCCTGGTTCGCGGCGGTGCATCCGAGGTTCCGCACACCGGCGCACTCCACGCTGGTCACCTGGATCGGCGCCACGGTGATCGGAGGCCTGCTGCCGGTGAGGATCCTCGGCGAGCTGGTGTCGATCGGTACATTGCTCGCGTTTGCGACGGTCTGCATCGGCGTGCTGGTGCTGCGACGCCTGCGGCCCGAGCTGCCGCGACGCTTCCGTGTGCCGGCGCCTCACTTCACCTGCGTCAGCGGCGCGCTGGTCTGCTTCGGACTGATGGTGGCGCTGCCACCGGATACCTGGATCCGGCTCGTGCTCTGGACCGTGCTCGGGCTCCTCATCTATGGCTTCTACGGCTATCACCACAGCCGATTGAGGGGAGCACGACAGCAGTCCCGCGTGTAGCGCGCACGTCGCGCATGATGCTGGCGGCGCCCGCCGCCGTGCTAACCTTGAGCCGGCGTCGAGCCATCGCGGCGCGATCGACCGCGGACCCACTGCTGCTTCGCCGGAGGTTAAAGAATGTCTGTCAGACGCCTGCCGATCGAGTACGCGGATGCATCGGCGGAGGTCCGCGCGGTGTACGACGACATCATGGCGACGCGCAAGGCCGACTGGGTGAATAACTTCTGGAAGGTCCTGGCCCACGACCCTGTGACGCTGCGTCGCATCTGGGCCAACATCAAGCAGGTGATGGGCCCCGGTGCGATCGATCCGCTCACGAAGGAAATGCTCTATCTCGCGGTCAGCGCGAGTAACAGCTGCCGCTACTGCACCGCCTCCCACGGCGCGGCGGCGCGCAACAAAGGGATGAGCGAAGCTCAGTACTCCGAGCTGCTCGCGATTGTCGGACTCGCCAATGAAACCAATCGACTGGTCACCGCACTCGAGGTGGAGGTCGATCGCCAGTTCCTGTAACGCGCTGCCCCCCGCGCGCAACCTCGCCACGACCAGCGGTTTACAGCCGGAGGCCGCAGTGGAACGATCATCAACCCGCATGACGAACGACTGGTTGTACACCGCGACGGTTGCGACGCTACTTGCCGTCACGGCGCTGCTGATGCTCGGCGTCACAGCTGACTGCCGCGCGGCGGACGCGACTGCGCGTCGCAAGGTCGTCATCGATCAGGACGCGTTCGGGCCGGCGGGCTCCAATATGCAGGCGATCCTGCTGCTGCTGCAGTCGAAAGATGTGGAAGTCCTCGGCATCACAATTCCGAGCGGCGATGGCTGGCGTGACGAGGAGGTCAGTCACACCCTGCGACTCCTCGAGATCGCGCAGCGTACTGAGGTACCGGTCGTTCCCGGAGCGGTCTTCCCGCTGGTCAACACGCAGGAGCGCACCAAGCGCTGGGAGACGCTCTACGGCCCGCTCTTCTACAAGGGCGCCTGGACGGAGACCTGGCCTGAGGAAGGTGCGGTGCGCCGTACGCCGTATCACGCCGATCCGTACTTCGTGCCAATCTCGCCCGCCGGTCAGCCGAAGATCCAGCCCGCGCACGAAAGCGCAGTCAGCTTCCTTTCGCGCAAAGTGCACGAGTTCCCGGGTCAGGTCAGCATCATCTGCGCGGGCCCGCTTACCAACATTGCGATGACCTCAAGGCTTGATCCACAGTTCTCTTCATTGGTGAAGGAACTCGTCTTCATGGGGGGCAGCTTCAATCCGACCCCCGCCGATAATCCCTTCGCAGCTGAATACGTGAACGCGACGCGGCGCGAGTTCAACATGCGCTTTGACCCCGAAGCCGCGACGATCGTACTGCACGAGCCGTGGAAGAAGATCACCGAAGTGCCGATCGACCCGACGACGAACACCTTCTTCAAGGCAGAGTTCATCCGTGACGTCGCCACGGGAAAGGCGCCTTTCGCCGCCTATCTCGGTAAATTCGGCCAGTCTTTCCCGATGTGGGATGAGCTTGCGGTGGCGGTGTGGCTCGACCCTTCGATCGTCAAGCGCGCCAAGACACTCCTGGTGGATGTCGATACAAGCTTCACGGCCGGCTATGGGGACACGCTCAGCTGGGCACCGGGCGAGGGTCCGGGACTGGGCGAGCGCCCCGTGAACGTGGTGTTCGAGGCCGACGTGCCGCGGCTCGAGCAGATGGCGCTCGCGCTGCTCAAGGCACCGACACCGCCGCACTGAGCGCGCCGTCACTCCCCGTACGGCACCCAGATGTTCTTCACCTGGAAGGCGTGGTCCAGGTACCAGCGCCCTTCGCCCTCGAGGGCGCTGAAGAAATTGATGCGCCGCCCTTCGTTGGTCCAGACCTGCTTGAGGTTGCCAGCCGACAGGCGCTTGGCCTGCGCGCACAGTTGCTCCTCACCATAGCACCAGAGCGCATCGACATCATCGTGCTCGGCGAGCACCTTCACCAGCTCCGTGGGACGACCGGTCACGATATTGATGACACCACCCGGCACGTCACTGGTGTCGAACAGCTGATAGAGGTCACCCGCCACCAGCGGATAACTCGCCGAGGGCACCGCGATGACAGAGTTGCCGGCTGCCACCAGCGGCAGCACCAATGACAGAAAGCCAAGGAGCGGTGCTTCCGCCGGACAGATCACTCCGGCGGTGCCGATCGCCTCGTTCATGGCCACTGAGATGTTCCTGAACGGCGGCGAGTGCACCACGCCCTCGTACTTGTCGGCCCACGCGGCGTAGGCGAAAAGCCGCTCGATCCCGAGGCGTACTTCATCCAGGGCCTGCTTGCTGCCGACCGCAAGGGCCAATCGGGCTGCGACCTCCTCCCCGCGCTGTGCGAGGTTCTCCGCGGCATAGTAGAGGACCTGCGCGCGCTGGTGCGTCGTGGCCACGCTCCACTGCCCGGCGCGTCTCGCCGCCTCGACTGCGTTGCGGATGTCCTTGCGGTTCCCAAGCGGCGCCTGCCCGAGCAGCACACCGGTGCGGCTGTGGCATTCGAGGCTGTAGCCCGAATCCGGCCGCACCTGCTTACCCCCGATATAGAGCTTCACGGTCCGGTCGATGAGGGGCGCCGCGTCCGCGCGCTGCGACCGTCGTTGCTTGCGGACCGGGGTCCCCCGCAGTGGCCGGGTCTTGCGCAGCCACGCGGGCTCGAGGTACTCGCGCATGCCTTCGCGTCCGCCCTCGCGGCCGAATCCGCTCTCCCGGTAGCCGCCGAAGCCGCACGCCGCGTCGAAGAGATTGGTGCTGTTGACCCACACCACACCCGCCTTGATCTGCGCGGCCACGTGGAGTGCGACATTGACGCTCTCGCTCCAGACGCTGGCCGCGAGTCCGTAGGCGGTGTTGTTGGCCAGCTCTACCGCCTCCGCCGGGACACGGAAAGTCATCGCCGCGAGCACCGGCCCGAAGATCTCGGTCTGCGCGACGACCGAGGTCGGGTGCACGTTGGTGAAGAGTGTCGGGGGGTAATAGAGGCCCTTGGCGGGGAGCGGCAGATCCGGCTGCCAGCAGGAAGCTCCCTCTGCCACGCCCTGGGCGACCAGGCCCGTGATGCGCTCGAGCTGCACGGGCGCGACGATCGCGCCGATGTCGGTAGTCTTATCGAGCGGCGCCCCGACCCGGAGCGCCGACATGCGCGCCTGCAGCTTCTTGGTCATTGATGCTGCGATGCTCTCCTGCATCAGCAGCCGTGAGCCTGCGCAGCACACCTGCCCCTGGTTCAGCCAGATGCCATCGACCAGCCCCTCGACTGCGCTGTCGAGATCGGCGTCCTCGAAGACCACGAACGGCGACTTGCCACCGAGCTCGAGCGATAGCTTCTTGTGTGACTCGGCAGTGGCGCGGCGAATCGCCCGCCCTACCTCCGTCGAACCGGTGAAGGCGATCTTGTCGACGTCCGGGTGCGCGACGAGTGCGGCGCCCGTCGCGCCATCGCCGGTGATGACATTCACCACTCCCGGCGGCAGCCCGACCTCATCGCACAGCTCCGCGAAGGCAAGCGCCGTAAGCGGCGTGAACTCCGCGGGCTTCAGCACCACCGTGTTGCCGGCGGCGAGTGCGGGGGCGACCTTCCACGCCACCATGAGGAGCGGAAAGTTCCACGGAATGATCTGCCCGACCACCCCGCAGGCGGTGTCGCCCGGGAATTCGCGCTCGAGCAGCTGCGCCCAGCCGGCGTGATAG
>DASYFL010000002.1:0-3186 GCA_036498445.1 Steroidobacteraceae bacterium | reverse complement strand
TACCTGCAGACGACCGAGTTCATCAATATCAACTTCGATATCACCAGCAAGCTCAACGTGGAAGCCGGCACCGTGCACTTCCACTCCGATGCCACGTACTACAGTCCTTACGGCCAGTTCTCGTACTCGCCGACTACCCCTGCCCTCAGTGAGAGCACCTCCCACAAGTGGAACAGCCGCTTCGGGATCAACTACAAGTTCACCGACAAGGTGCTCGGGTACGCGCTCTTCTCGCAGGGATTCCGCGACGGCGGATCCAATTCCGGATACGACCAGAGCTGCTACGCCAACGGCGTCCCCCAGACGTACGTGCCGGACACGATGAACAACTATGAGCTCGGGTGGAAGAGCACGAGCCTGAACGGTCGGCTGCTGTGGAACGGCGCCACCTACCTCATGGACTGGAAGCAGTTCCAGACCATCATTTACGACCCGAGCGTGTGTCCGCCGAGCAGCTATTACGTGAACGTGGGTGATGCCCGCGTCTACGGCGTGGAGTCCAACGCCGACTTCCGGGTGAACGAGAACTGGCAGCTGCAGGCGGCGATCAGCTACAACGACGGACGGATCATCGACAGCCCCTACGCGTCCTTCCAGGAGCAGATCGGTGAGCGGCTGCCGTTCTCGCCGTACTTCAGCTGGAGCTGGAACGCACGCTATCAACACGCCCTCGGTGCGTCGCTGCACGGCTACGTGCAGTTCGACATGTCGCACAAGGGGGATATGTACAACGACTTGAGTCCCCACAGCACCTTCACCGGCCTGCCGCGCGTGCTGCAGCCGGGCTACACGCTCATGAACCTGCGCATCGGGCTCAACCCTTCGGGGGGGCACTGGCTGGCGGAGCTGTACTGCACCAACCTCGCCGACAAGAACGCCATCGTCTACAGCAATACCGGCAATTACGACCTGCGGCTCACCACCAACGAGCCGCGCGTCATCGGCCTGCGGCTGAACTACCGCCTCGGCAAGGCCGCGGTGGGGGCTGAGTGAGGCTTCGGAGGCGCACGGGCTGAAATCGCGACGGGGGCGGCCAGGAACGGTTAGTGTGAGCGCCAACATTGCGATTCCCTCGAGCCTTCCGAGCCACGCGCGCGCGGTGGTGATCGGGGGCGGTGTCATCGGCAGCTCTGTCGCCTACCACCTCGCGCTCATGGGCTGGGGCGACGTGGTGTTGCTCGAGCGCGATCGGCTGACCTCCGGCACGACCTGGCACGCGGCGGGCCTCATGGTCACCTTCGGCTCGACCTCCGAGACCTCGACCGAGATGCGCAAGTACTCGCGCAATCTGTACGCGCGGCTCGAGGCAGAGACCGGCCAGTCCACCGGACTTGCGCAGATCGGCTTCATCGAGGTCGCGGCCGACAAGGACCGCCTCGAGGAATACCGGCGCGTCGCAGCCTTCAACCGCTATTGCGGAATCGATGTGCACGAGATCTCCGCGCGCGAAGTGCAGGAGCTCTTTCCGCTCGCACGCGTCGATGACATCGAAGCGGGCTTCTACGTGCGCGAAGACGGCCGGGTAAATCCGGTGGATGTCACCATGGCGCTCGCCAAGGGTGCACGCCAGCGCGGAGTGAAAATCATCGAGGGTGTTGCCGTCACCGATGTTCTCACCCAGCGCGGCCGGGTGAGCGGTGTGCGCACGGCGCAGGGCGACATCCGCACCGACATCGTGGTGAACTGCGCGGGCATGTGGGCACGGCAGCTTGGCGCCCGCTCGGGCGTGACGATCGCCAACCAGGCGGCCGAGCACTACTACCTGATCACCGAGCCGATCCGGGACCTGCCGCCCAAAATGCCGGTGCTCGAGGATCCGGGTGCCTATGGTTACTACCGCGAGGAGGGCGGCGGGCTGATGGTGGGACTTTTCGAGCCCGTGTGCGCGCCGTGGCGGGTCGAGGGCATCCCTGCTGATTTCTCCTTCGGAGAGCTGCCGCCCGATTGGGAGCGGGTGACGCCCTTTCTCGAGCGTGCCATGTCGCGCGTGCCGATCACCGCCGAGGTGGGGATGAAAAAGCTCTTCTGCGGACCTGAGAGCTTCACACCCGACCTGCGGCCGATCCTCGGCGAGGCGCCGGAGCTTGCCGGCTACTTCGTCGCCGCCGGACTCAATTCCATCGGCGTGCTGACGGGCGGTGGCGTCGGACGCGTGCTCGCTCACTGGATCGTGACCGGCCGTCCCGATGTCGATGTCACGGCGTTCAACATCGACCGCCTGCACCCCACGCAGACCAACCCGCAGTACCGACGCGAGCGCACCGTCGAGTCGCTCGGCATGGTTTACAAGTGCCATTACCCCTTCATGTCGCTCGAGACCGCGCGCGGGGTGCGCCGCTCGCCCTTTCATGAGCGGCTTGCCGCAGCCGGTGCTTATTTCCGCGAGGTGAGTGGCTGGGAGAGTCCCGACTGGTACGGCCCGGCCGGCACGACTCCCGATCCGGGCCCACTCAGCTGGCAGCGCCCGAGCTGGTTCGACCGCTGGGCGCAGGAGCACCGCGCCGCCCGCGAGCGTGCGGTGGTCATGGACATGTCCTTCATGGGCAAGTTCCTGGTACAGGGCCGGGATGCGGGGCGGGTTCTCAATCGCATCTCGGGCAATGAGGTCGATGGTGCCGCAGGGGTCATCACCTACACACAGTGGCTGAACGAAGGTGGGACGCTGGAAGCGGATCTCACCGTCACCAAGCTGGCGGAGGATAGATACCTCGTCGTGGTGACCGACACCATGGTGCGGCATGCGGAGACCTGGCTCAGGCGGCACATTCCAGAGGATGCGCAGGCCATGGTGAGCGATGTCACTTCGGCCTACGGGCAGCTCAACGTGCAGGGGCCGAGCTCACGGGCACTGCTGCAGAAGCTCACGAGCACCGATCTTTCCAACAGCTCGTTCCCGTTCCGCACGGCCCGCGAGATCGATCTCGGGTTCGCACGCGTGCTGTGCATCCGCATCACCTACCTCGGCGAGCTCGGCTACGAGCTGTACATTCCTGCCGAGCAGGCGGTGCACGTCTACAACCGCATCGTTGCGGCGGGCGAGGAGTTCGGGCTCGCGCACGCGGGGCTCAAGGCACTCGGCAGCCTGCGCATGGAGAAAGGCTACCGCGACTATGGACATGACATCGATAACACCGACGTGCCGTACGAGGTGGGCCTCGGCTTCGCGCTCGACCTGAAAAAGCCCGC
>DASYFL010000001.1:0-1630 GCA_036498445.1 Steroidobacteraceae bacterium | reverse complement strand
ACGCGCGCGGCCGAACGTTACATCGCGCTCGATGCCGCCGCGGTGCAGGAGGCGTTCCGCAAGTGGCTGCGGCCGGAGGATCTGGTGCGTGTCAGCATGGGGCCGTCAACGCCGTAGCGGGTCCGCAGCGGAGCGATTCATGCATAGCGCCCTGAAGCGGTCAACGAGCGCGGCCGGGTGCCTCGCCAGCTTCATCGGACTGCTGCTCGGTTGCCTGCTGAGCCTGGAGAGCCTTGCGGCGCCGGCTGCAGCCCACGAGCCCTGGTGGCATCACGCGGTCATCTACGAGATCTATCCACGCAGCTTCCAGGACTCCAACGGCGATGGCACCGGCGATCTGAACGGCATCACCCAGCGGCTCGACTACCTCGAGCGGCTCGGGGTCGATGCCATCTGGATTGCGCCGATCTATCCCTCGCCGCAGGTGGACTTCGGCTACGACATTTCCGATTACCAGGGTATCGACCCTCGGTACGGCACCTTCGCGGATTTCGAGCGTCTCCTCGCCGAGGCACAGCGGCGGCACATCCGCGTGATTCTCGACATGGTGCTCAATCACACCTCCGACCAGCATCCATGGTTCCGCGACGCCGTGCGCTCGCGTGCAGCGCCGCATCATGATTTCTACCTGTGGAGCGCAGGCAAGCCGGACGCGGCGGGCGAAAGGCGCCCGCCGAATAACTGGGTGAGCCTGTTCGGCGGATCGGCCTGGCAGTTCGTGCCCGAGGTGGGGGAGTTCTACTACCACCGCTTCTACCGCCAGCAGCCCGATCTCAACTGGCGCAATCCTTCCGTGGAGCGCGAAATGTTCGCCGCGATGCGCTTCTGGCTCGATCGTGGCGTGACGGGCTTTCGGCTCGATGCGGTCACCGAGCTGTTCGAGGATCCGGAGCTGCGGGATGCGCCAGTGCTCGGCGGAGTGAACGCTCAGGGCGATCCCAACCTGAGCGACATCTACACCAAGAACCTGCCCGAGGTTCACGAGGTGATGCGCAAGCTGCGCGCCCTGACCGAGGGGTACACGGATGAGCGCCTGCTGATCGGTGAGACCTATCTCGAGAAGACCAGCGACCTCGATGCCTGGTACGGCGGGGCGCGGCACGATGAGCTGCAGCTGCCGATGGATACGCTGGTGGGACTCGGCAACCGGCTCGATGCCGGCACGTTCCGCAAGCATCTGCTGGAGTCGCAGACCGAGCTGCACGGCTCGCAGCCGCTCGTGGTATTCGACAACCATGACAACATCCGCAGCTGGGACCGCTTCGGTGATGGCGTGCACGATGCGCAAATCGCGCGCATCGTGGCCGCACTGCTCCTGACCACGCGCGCCACCGCACTCATGTACCAGGGGCAGGAGATCGGTCAGCGGACCGCAACTCCCCGCCGCGTCGAGGACGTACGCGATCCGCTCGGCGTGCGGGGTTGGCCGCGCGACAAGGGGCGCGACGGTGAGCGCACGCCCATGCCGTGGGATGCGTCCAACGCACAGGCCGGCTTCAGCACAAACCCGCACACCTGGCTGCCCGTGACGCCAGACTATCCGCGCATCAACGTGCAGGCAGAGAGCGCCGACCCGGACTCCCTCCTCAACTGGTACCGGCGGCTGATCGCGCTGCGCCGGAGCAACGAG